>NZ_JBIUZX010000014.1:0-142475 GCF_044745265.1 Collimonas sp. NPDC087041 | reverse complement strand
CCCCCACGGGGTGCTTTTGATACCCCCGAAAGTACCCCCGATTTTTTGGGATGTCAATGAACCAACTGAGACGTCATGAAACGAAAAACCCGCATCCTCATAGCGAGCGATGCGGGTTTTAGGACTTCTTGGAACTGCTTAAAACTAATATCTGGCGGAGAGAGGGGGATTCGAACCCCCGATAGGCTATGAACCTATACACGCTTTCCAGGCGTGCGACTTCAACCACTCATCCATCTCTCCTGCAACTACAACTGCGTTTCGCTCAATTTGATTTTCGCGAAGCCGCGTATTATAGCAACAAATCGGGAAGAAATAGAAATTTCTGTTCCATGCCGTCCATTTCTACGTATTTGACTGGAAAGTTGCGGGTTTACCCCACAACTTCCGTCAACATGCAACATCGGAAGAGGCTTATTGTGCCTCTTTGAGTTGCTCCAGGATCGCTGGATTTTCCAGTGTCGAGACATCCTGGGTAATTTCCTCGCCTTTGGCCAGCACGCGCAGCAGGCGGCGCATGATCTTGCCGGAACGGGTTTTCGGCAGGTTGTCGCCGAAACGGATTTCCTTTGGCTTGGCAATCGGGCCGATTTCCTTGGCAACCCAATCACGCAATTCCTTGGCGATCTGTTTCGCTTCGTCGCCGGTCGGGCGGCTGCGCTTGAGGACCACGAAGGCGCAGATGGCTTCGCCTGTGGTTTCGTCAGGCTTGCCGACCACTGCGGCTTCAGCGACGATCGGGTTGGCGACCAGCGCGGACTCGATTTCCATGGTGCCCATGCGATGGCCGGACACGTTCAGCACGTCGTCGATGCGGCCGGTGATGGTGAAGTAGCCGGTATCCTTGTTGCGGATCGCGCCGTCGCCGGCGAGATACAGCTTGCCGCCGAATTCTGGCGGAAAGTAAGCACTCTTGAAACGCTCCGGATTATTCCAGATGGCGCGGATCATCGATGGCCATGGACGCTTGACGACCAGGATGCCGCCCTGGCCATCCGGCAGTTCGTGCCCTGCTTCATCGACAATCACCGCCTGGATGCCCGGCAATGGCAGCGTGCATGAACCCGGCACCAGCGGCGTGGCGCCCGGCAGCGGCGAGATCATGTGGCCGCCGGTTTCGGTTTGCCAGAAGGTGTCGACGATCGGGCAGCGCTCTTGGCCGATATGCTTGTGATACCACATCCAGGCTTCCGGATTGATCGGCTCGCCGACTGTACCCAACAGGCGCAACGACGACAGGTCGTATTGAGAAGGATGGATATTCTTGTCGGCGTCGGCGGCCTTGATCAATGAACGGATCGCCGTCGGCGCGGTATAGAAAATTGTCGCTTTGTGCCGCTGGATCATGTCCCAGAAACGGCCGGCGTTCGGGAAGGTCGGGATGCCTTCGAAAATGACCTGCGTAGCGCCAACCGCAGTCGGGCCGTACGCAATATAGGTGTGGCCGGTAATCCAGCCGATATCGGCGGTGCACCAGTAGACGTCGTCAGGCTTGATGTCGAAGACCCACTTCATGGTCAGCGCCGCCCACAGCAGATAGCCGCCGGACGAGTGCTGCACGCCTTTTGGGGTGCCGGTCGAGCCGGAGGTGTAGAGAATGAACAGCGGATGTTCGGCATCGACCCATTCCGGCTCGCAAGTCTCGGCCTGATTGGCAACCAGATCGTGCAGCCAGATGTCGCGGCCAGCAATAAAATTCACGTCGCCGCCGGTACGCTTGTAGACCACCACGTCCTTGATGCTGTCACAGCCGCCCAAGGCCAGCGCTTCATCGACGATCGATTTCAGCGGCAGGCGTTTGCCGCCCCGCGCCTGCTCGTCGGCGGTCAATACTGCGACGGCGCCTGCATCGATGATGCGTTCCTGCAAAGACTTGGCGGAGAAGCCGCCGAACACCACCGAGTGGGTGGCGCCGATGCGGGCGCAAGCCTGCATCGCGACCACGCCTTCAACCGACATCGGCATATAGATGACCACCCGGTCGCCCTTCTTGATGCCGCGCGATTTCAAACCATTGGCGAACTGGCAGACCCGCTTGTGCAGTTCCTGATAGGTGATCTTGCTGACATCGCCGCTGTCAGTTTCAAAGATGATCGCGACCTTGTCGGCATTGCCGTTCTGCAAATTGACGTCAAGACAGTTGTAGGAAACGTTCAGCTTGCCATCATCGAACCATTTGTAGAATGGCGCATTGGACTCATCCAGCACCTTGGTGAATGGCTTGTGCCATTGCAGGTTTTCGCGTGCCAGGCGTCCCCAGAAGCCTTCATAATCCTGCTCTGCCTCGGCCACCAGGGCGCGATAAGCGTCCATGCCGGAAATGGCGGCGGTCTTGGAAAATTCTGCGGGTGGGGGAAAAACGCGGGTTTCCTGCGAAAACGTTTCGATGTTGGCCATACCTGTCTCCTGCTTTTAATAGTTGCGGCTAAAGATAATCTTTCACACTTACTTCAGTCTTACATGCCCTGATTTGGCCGAGATCGCCTGCTTGTCCGGCCAAGTGCAGTTCAATCGGCTATCATCGCACATTCAGCCCAATACGACATCGCATGCGTCCCACAAGATCCTACATCTACCTCGCCCTGGCCATGATGCTGGTCGGCGCCAATATCGGCTTCGGCAAGGCCATCATCGCCGTGATGCCGGTGGTGGTGTTCGGTTTGCTGCGCTTCGTGATCGCAGTGATCGTGATGGCGCCGCAATTCTTCAAGGCGGCGCCGCGCCTGGAGCGCCATGAATGGCTGACATTGTTCGGCCAGGCTTTCTTCGGGACTTTTTTATTTACGCTGTGCATGTTGTACGGCGTGCAGCACACCACGGCAACGGCGGCCGGCGTGATCACCAGCACCCTGCCGGCGGCGGTGGCGATCCTGTCGCGCCTGATTCTCAAGGAAAGACTGGAGCCGCGCACGCTGGCTTCGATCCTGCTGGCCATTGCCGGCATCGCCGTGCTCAACCTGAGCAAGACCGACGGCGGCGACACCTCGCTGGTTGGCAACCTGTTCGTGATGGCCGCGGTGGTATGCGAGGCCACCTATGTGGTGTTGTCCAAGCGCTTGACGCAAACCCTGTCGCCGATGCGCATCACTGCCTACAGCCACCTGTTCGGCTTGCTGCTGATGTTGCCGTTTGGTTTGACAGCCGCCCTGTCCTACGATTTCAGCCAGGTCACGGCCGGCATGTGGGCCCTGATCGTCTGGTACGCCTTGGCCGCCAGCGTGATCGCGTTCTGGCTTTGGTTGACCGGCACCAAGCATGTGCAAGCCAACGTCGCCGGCATCTTCACCGCTTTGATGCCATTGGCGGCGGCGTTCATCGGCGTGGTGTTTTTGCATGAAAGCGTCAGCTGGGGCCACTTTGCGGCGCTGGTGCTGGTGCTGAGTGGAATTGCCGTGGCCAGTTGGCCGCAATCCATGAAAACGGCGCAAGAAGTGTAAAATAGCGACGCCTTATCCTCTCCAATAATACCAATGAGCAATATTTCCTCCCCTGCGCCGAAAAAAACGATAGGCGTCGTGCCGAATCTGATCTTCATGAGCCGCTGGTTGCAATTGCCACTCTACCTCGGCCTGATCCTGGCGCAGTGCGTCTACGTATTTCATTTCTGGGTTGAGCTGACCGATCTGATCGGCGCCGCGTTCGGCAATCCGTCATCGCTCGCGCATATCCTGGACGTAGTGACCATTGAAGGCGCCACGCGCCCGACCAAGCTGACCGAAGCCACCATCATGCTAGTGGTGCTGGGGCTGATCGACGTGGTAATGATCTCCAACCTGTTGATCATGGTGATCGTCGGCGGCTACGAAACGTTTGTCTCGCGCATGAACCTGGAAACCCACCCGGACCAGCCGGAATGGCTGTCACACGTGAATGCTTCCGTGTTGAAAGTGAAACTGGCGATGGCGATCATCGGCATTTCGTCGATCCACCTGCTGAAGACCTTCATCAACGCTGGCTCCTACGACGCCAAGACCTTGCTGGCGCAGACCGGAATCCACATCACCTTCCTGTTGTCGGCGCTGGCGATTGCCTGGTGCGATCGCATCATGACGGCGACCCAGAAAGAGGCCAACGAGGCGCATTAATATTAGCGGCTTAGTGACAGCAACCGCTCCAATTATTTTCCCGCAGTTTTAGTGTTGTAATTTCTTACCAAGATTTTTTATCAAGTTTTCTTACCGAGAAACGCCATGACCACCATCACCACCGTCAAGCAAGAAGATCTCATCGAGTCGGTAGCCGCTGCGCTCCAGTACATCAGCTATTACCATCCGGTCGACTACATTCAGCATCTGGCACGCGCCTACGAACAGGAACAGAATCCTGCCGCCAAAGACGCGATCGCGCAGATCCTGACCAACTCGCGCATGTGCGCCGAAGGCAAGCGGCCAATCTGCCAGGACACCGGCATCGTCAACGTGTTCCTGAAGATCGGCATGAGCGTGCGCTTCGAAGGCTTCAAGGGTTCGATCACCGACGCCGTCAATGAAGGTGTGCGTCGCGGTTACCTGAATCCGGACAACATGCTGCGCGCCTCGATCGTGGCCGATCCGCAATTCGAACGCAAGAACACCAAGGACAACACACCGGCCGTGGTGCACATGGAACTTGTGCCAGGCAATACAGTGGACGTGCAGATCGCAGCCAAGGGCGGCGGTTCGGAAAACAAGACCAAGTTCGTCATGCTGAATCCTTCCGATTCGCTGGTTGACTGGGTCATGAAGACAGTACCAACGATGGGCGCCGGCTGGTGCCCGCCGGGCATGCTCGGCATCGGTATCGGCGGTACCGCCGAACGCGCGATGCTGATGGCCAAGCAAGTGTTGATGGAAGATATCGACATGTACGACCTGCTCAAGCGCGGCCCGCAAAACAAGACTGAAGAACTGCGTATTGAATTGTTCGAAAAGGTCAATGCACTGGGCATCGGCGCGCAAGGCTTGGGCGGCCTGACCACCGTGCTCGACGTCAAGATCATGATGCATCCAACGCACGCGGCATCGAAGCCGGTGGCGATGATCCCGAACTGCGCAGCAACCCGTCACGGCCACTTTGTGCTCGATGGTTCCGGCCCAGCCTTCATGGAACCGCCATCGCTGTCGGAATGGCCGGAAGTGCATTGGGTGCCGGATACCGAGAAATCCAAGCGCGTCGATTTGAACACGCTGACCAAGGAAGAAGTGG
Organism: Collimonas sp. NPDC087041; assembly: GCF_044745265.1. Classification (NCBI taxonomy): domain Bacteria; kingdom Pseudomonadati; phylum Pseudomonadota; class Betaproteobacteria; order Burkholderiales; family Oxalobacteraceae; genus Collimonas; species Collimonas sp. NPDC087041. Next base: position 137,291 of record NZ_JBIUZX010000014.1, on the reverse strand, counting down.
CATCGTGGAAGCCAGGTCAAACCCTGCTGTTGAACGGCAAGATGCTGACCGGCCGCGACGCTGCCCACAAGCGGATTCAGGAAATGCTGGCCAAGGGCGAAAAGCTGCCGGTCGATTTCACCAACCGCGTGATCTATTACGTTGGCCCGGTCGATCCGGTGCGCGACGAAGTGGTTGGCCCAGCCGGCCCGACGACCGCAACCCGCATGGACAAATTCACCGACATGATGCTGGAGCAAACCGGCCTGATTTCGATGATCGGCAAATCGGAACGCGGCCCTGTGGCAATCGAATCGATCAAGAAGCACAAGTCGGCTTACCTGATGGCCGTCGGCGGCGCAGCTTACCTGGTGTCGAAGGCGATCAAGTCGGCGCAGGTGCTCGGCTTTGCCGATCTCGGCATGGAAGCGATCTACGAGTTCGACGTCAAGGACATGCCGGTAACGGTAGCAGTCGATTCCAACGGCATCTCGGTGCACAACACCGGGCCGAAGGAATGGCAGGAAAAGATTGCGCACGCAGCGCTGTCGAAAATTCCCGTGACGACCATCTGACCTAGCTCATCCATGACCAGCAACACTGGGAATATGCCGATGGCGCACATTGCGCCCATCGGCATTTTTGATTCCGGCATCGGCGGCTTGTCGGTGCTGCGGCATATTCACCAGAATCTGCCGCACGAAGATCTTTTATATTTTGCCGATTCCGCTTACGCGCCATACGGCGACAGGTCCGAAGCAGAAATTTCCGCGCGCTCGCTGGCGGTGACGGAATTTCTACTGCAGCGTGGCGTCAAGGCTTTGGTCGTCGCATGCAATACAGCCACCACCGCCGCCATCAAAGCGATACGCAGTGCCTATCCGGATTTGCCGGTGATCGGCATCGAACCAGGACTCAAACCGGCAGCCGCGCAAAGCCATAGCAAGATCGTCGGCGTTCTGGCAACCAAAGCCACCCTGCTCAGCGCCCGCCTGCTCAGCCTGCAACAGCAGATCAGCGCCGCCAGCGGCGTGCATTTTGAACTGCAAGCGTGCGTCGGCCTGGTCGATCAAATCGAAAAAGGCGAGTTGCGCTCTCCTCAAACCGCACAGCTACTGCAACGCTATATCGCCCCCTTGATCGCACAAGGTGCAGATACCCTGGTGCTAGGCTGCACCCACTATCCATTCGTCCGGCCATTAATTGAAGAAGTCGTCAGCAGCCTGACCACAAGTCCGGTCGCCATCATCGACACCGGGGATGCGGTAAGCCGGCAATTGACAAGAGTGTTGAGCGACAACGCCCTGTTGCAAAGCCCACTACAGCAAGGCAACGTAAGCGCCTTCACAACAGGCAGCCAAACAGCACTGAAAACCGCGTTCAGCAGCCTGCTGCAATTGAATCCGGCGATCCAGCAAGTTGCAACAATGACCCCATCCGCAGCAATCTCATGATTTAGCATTATTTAATTTGCCAGCTAGCAGGTTACTTTGTATAATAGCGAGCTGTCCTAGTGCTGAACAAGCATGACAGTATTTGCAGTAGTCAGGCAATGGTGGCTGTAGCTCAGTTGGTAGAGTCCAGGATTGTGATTCCTGTTGTCGCGGGTTCGAGTCCCGTCAGCCACCCCAACTAATTCAATAAAATCAAACAGTTATACGATTGCTTGATTTTATGTCGTGAAATTCGCAACGAAAATCACGATTTCACAACGAAGCCCATCATTGCGATGGGCTTTTTTGTTGTCCGCTCGGTCGGCAACGCACTCTCCCTGATAGATGGGCTATGAGCTTTACCCTGACTTATCCTCAGATGCACTGAACATACCCGCGGTACCCGAAATTACGCCCGCAACGATAGATCCAGCGGCAGAAATGCAGCGATTGCGGCCTTTCGTCGGCGACAGCTTTCGGGTTGCCAATTTTCTTTCAGAACGGAAGTCGTTCTGACATTAGGTGCGGCGGCAAAGCGCTGCTCTCCAATCTCAACGAGTTTTTCTATCCACGACACATTGACTTGGCTGTACCGACGCACCAGTCACAGAATCACGACGCCCAATTTTTACCCGGGTATTATTGACGCGGTAATTTTACCAGGGTATTATTAGCGCATCCAATGTACGTCAGCTCTCATCGTGATTGATATCGCCACTCCGTCCTATACCTGGCTTATCCACCGCCGCTGACAGAAGTGTCATCGCTTGTAGCGTGACTCATTTGGAACAAAAAGGATTGATGATGACAAACAAAAAAACGTTGAAACGACAGTATCTGGAGACGAAAACCCGAGCAGGCGTATATGCGATCCGTAACCAGATCACGGGCCGGGCTTTGGTTGCAGAAAGTACGAACGTTCAGGGCACACTCAACCGGCATCGCTTTGAACTGCAGCATGGGCTGCATCGTAACGCGAAGCTTGCACAGGACTGGGTCGAGCACGGCGAGACCAACTTTCTCTTCGAGGTGCTCGACATGGTCAAAGCTAGCGAAGATCCAGCGTGCAATGTCGCACGAGAATTGGAAGTACTCGTTAGCCTGTGGCGCCAGGAAATCCCATGTGTCGGCGAATTCGGCTACGACGAACCCCGGAGTGAACCTCGATGAACACGAATCTCAGTTTCTGTTTGGCGCTACATCATGCCCACGCCAGCCTGCGATTCAAACTTGACGACGAGTTGGGCATACACCATGGCATCAGTTTCAATGACTTTGTGCTACTGAATTTGCTCGCGGAAGCGGACGGTGGTCGGGTAAGCATTCCTGAACTCGTGCGTCCACTTGGTCAGCCCCAATCGTCGGTGCTGCGTCAGTTGATCGTGCTCGAAAAGATTGGTCTCGTGGTGCGCGAAGGTGCGAATGGATTTCGTCAGGCCGTGCTCCGCCCAGCCGGGCGTGCACTGGTGAACGCTGCGCGCGAGACTGCCGATGGCATTTGCACCGAAGCCGTCGAATCAATAGCCCCCGCAGCGGTTGCGATGGTTTCCGCAGCATTGATAACGCTTGCACGCATGCCAACTTCGGCACTCTCATGAGCCGCGGCGTGGCCACTTGAACAGCCTGGCATTACACCCGGTGTGCTGTAGTGAAGCCAACCAAACGAAATATCGGAGCGCTCCAACATTGCGCGCGACACAAGAACATTTAAGGACCACACGCCATGCCTAAGACTACAGCGAACGGAATTGAAATTGAATACGATTGTTTTGGCAATACCGACGCGGAAGCTGTTCTGCTGATTTCGGGTATGGGTACGCAGATGATTCGCTGGAGCGAAACGTTTTGCAAAATATTGGCAAATCAAGGCTTCCACGTAATTCGCTTTGACAATCGCGACGCCGGCCTTTCAACTCACTTCGATAGCGCGTCGATGCCAGATTTCGCTGCAATTGTCGAGGCAGTCTCTCGCGGCGAAACGCCCCATGTGCCTTATACGCTGTTCGATATGGCGAACGACGCCGTAGGACTTCTCGATTCGTTGATGATCAAACGAGCGCACTTAGTTGGGAGATCAATGGGCGGCATGATCGCACAACTGGTGGCTAGCGAGCATGCTGAACGCGTTCTATCTCTGGCGTCCATTATGTCAAGCACTGGCAATCGTGATCTGCCGCAGGCCAGCCCTGCAGTAATGGCGGCGATGACTTCGCCAGCGCCACATCCGTTGAAAGACGAACCGGGCTATCTCACGCATTGCGTTGCCTTTTCTCAACTGATTGCCGGGCGAGGCTATCCGTTTGACGAATCCGCTCAACGAGATCAAGCCTTGGCCGAAGTCAAACGAGCATACAACCCATCTGGGTTTTGGCGGCAAATCGCCGCCATCGCGGCAGCCGGTGACTTAAGATCGCGACTAGCTAACATAACTGCTCCGGCGCTGGTGTTACATGGGTCAGACGACCCACTAGTTCCCCCTGCTGCTGGGGAGGACACGGCGGCCAATATCAAAGGAGCCAAACTACTGATAGTCGAGGGAATGGGTCACGATCTTCCGCCCTCGCTGTTTGAGTTTATGGCCGGAGCCATCGCAGATAACACACGCCGCATGTTCAACCCTGCGTGTTGATTTGCGTCGAAAACTGCCTCCCATAGGTCGGGATTCAGTGAAATTCAACAATTAAAAGTCATTTTGCTTTTTGAACCCTATCAAATATGACCTATGAGCTCAAAACGGTCGGTGCAACACAATGCAGCACATATGAGCTACACCTTGGCGGATTTCAGTTCTTTGATTTGAAACCCCAGGCATATCAAGTAACCAATCCACAAAAAACAACTTCCCAGAGCAAGAAAATTCTTTTGCTGTGGGATTAAAAAAACCAGCAGAGAAAAGCATACCGAAGCAATCCCGGCCACTTCCCCAATTTCAATTCTTCTGACTTTAACGACTCTGTGGAAATTCTCAGCGTGCAAAGATCTCGCTATTTTGTATATAAGAACAATGATCCAGATAAAACTAACTACCGGAATCAAACATATCCAAACACTCCGGGGCTGAACTGCTCGATTTTCTGGGGCAATTAATTTCAAGCATCGGTACATGGTCCATAGAGAAAATACGGCAATTACCGTAGCAATGAGGACCGAAGTTATTGACATGGCATTGTTCACGATATGATTTAAACGACATGGGCCATATTAGATACAAATATAAAAATTTCCTACAAGAATCATATTCCCTTACAAATCCCACGGTCTTCAGTCGCCATAAATAAAGAACCGCCAACGCCACGATGCGAGGGGTACACTTTCAACGTGACACCGCAACCCGCGGTTCTGACGCACCTTGGACGCTCCCATCTTGATTACCAAGAAAGGAAAATCAACATGATGCTCGAATGGAATGACTACCAGAAAGAGTTGATGGCTCGCATCGGCGAGATTGGCAAACTCAGCCCGGATACGCTTCGTGGGTACCAGGCGCTCTCCTCTGCCGGACAAAAAACAGGAAAACTTGACGCCAAAACGCGTGAACTGATCGCCTTGGCGGTAGCGGTTACGCGTCAGTGCGATGGCTGCATCACCGTGCATACCGATGCCGCAGCCAAGCATGGTGCCAGCGTTGAAGAAATCGCCGAGGCCTTGGGTGTGGCGATCGCAGTCAATGCCGGCGCTGCGATGGTGTATTCGGCGCGAGTGCTGGACGCTTTTTCAGTCAAGCATCCTTAATCTGGCACCACTGCGTAGCGGTACGGTCGGACAGATCTGGTTCTCGCATTATTGCCGTGAACTGCCGTTGCGCTGACGCACCATCAGCTCAAAGATCGCCATGCCACCAAGCATCGCTACGACGAACACCAATCCTTTCGTCGCTCCCGAACCTAACAGCACAAGTGCCGGGCCGGGACAGATGCCGGCCAATCCCCAGCCGACGCCAAACAATAAGCTGCCGGCAATCAGACGGCGATCAATCTGACGTGCAGTAGGCAGAAGCATTGGCTGGCCTGTCAGCGAGCGGGAGCGGCGTTTGGCGAATGCAAACGCCGGCGCGGCGACAGCAATCGCGCCAGCCATCACAAATGCCAAGGACGGATCCCAGTTACCCGCCAGATCGAGGAATCCAAGGACCTTGGCCGGATTGGCCATGCCGGCGACAATCAGGCCGAGACCAAAAATCAAGCCAGCCGCCAGCGCAAACAAGGCATTAATCATGACTCATGCTCCCAGCAAATGACGTACGAAGAAAACAGTCAGGAAACCACCCGCCATGAAGAGGAGCGTCGCCGCTAACGAGCGAGGCGACAATCGCGACATGCCACATATCCCATGGCCGCTGGTGCAACCGGAACCGTAACGGGTCCCGACGCCAACCAGCAAACCGGCAGCAACCAGCACGGCCCATCCGGCATCGATACGGCTCTCCGGCAACGCGGCAAAAACCCGATACAGCAGCGGCGCCGACACCAGGCCGACGACAAAGGCGAGACGCCAAACCACATCACCACGCGAAGGCCGCAGCAGTCCACCGACGATGCCGCTGATGCCGGCGATGCGACCATTGAACAAGATGAACAGCGCCACCGCCGCGCCGATGAGCAACCCTCCACCCAACGAAGCCAGCGGCGTGAAATGCGCCCAATCAATCAACATGACTTGCTCCTTGCTCATCCGGGCAATAAAGCGCGTACAAGCTATTCAATAGAGACAGGATTTTAGGATCGGCGACCGTGTAATAGATTCGTTTGCCGTCACGCCGGGTATTGACCAAGCCATCCGTACGCAGCACCCCGAGTTGTTGTGACAGCGTGGGCTGACGTATTTCCAGCAATTCTTCCAGTTCGCTGACCGATTTCTCTCCCTGGCTGATCTGACATAGCAGGAGCAGACGATCTTCATTGGCGAGTACACGCAACGCTGCTGTCGCATCTTGGGCTGCGGCACGCATGCGTCCTATATCCAGCATGGCTTTGGGTTTCATGGCTTGATTCGACATACGATCCAAATACTATATAATTCTACATTATATAATATTACATATTGATATGAATTTGGACCCACGACCAGCCCTATCCGGCTTGCGTTACATCAGATGTTTATCTACGCGTTAATAGCGATACTGAACTAGTTTGCGTGAAAATGCCGCCGCATTTGAATTGGCAATATAGGATTCAGAAATAACAAAAGGCAGGATTCCCCAGGGAATCCCGCCTTTTTTGATTACTGCTGCGCCCGAAGCAAAAGCGCTCCGACGCGCTGGGTACGATTTACTTCGGCGCGCCGATTTTCTTCGACAGGTAGAAACGCAGTGCGAAAGCAGCGGCAACGGCGATGAGCGGCAGGATTTGGACGATGTTCATGGGCAGGACTCCGGATAAATAAGCATTGTTGATGCATTGCAGCATATAAAAATATATCACCCAATGCCAATTCTTATTTCTGATTCCTTATATACGTTCCATGAATATCACAGCAGGCGACCTCCACCTACAGAGTCTGATCACACAATATAAAAAGCCCGCTATCTTTAACGATGCGGGCTTTCCTTGTCTCCTCACCTCTAGAGAGATGGACTCTTTTTTGCGTGGACCGATACTGAGCCAAAACACTTTAACAGTCATCATGCGCCGCAACATTACGTTGTTTTACGCCAACAGCCATCGATACAACTTGTGCGACTAAGCGGTTTTCGCGTAGCGATAACGATATTCGTCGCTATTGGCATCTTTGAAATAATCGGCATTCGGCAAAAAAGCCTCACGCTTGAACCCCAATTTTTCCACCAGGGCAATAGATGCCTGATTGCGCGTGTCGATCAATGCATAAACCGAGCTCGCCGCAAAAACCGAGATCAAATGATCCCTGACTCGCTGGCACATTTCAGCCGCGTAGCCTTGCCGCTGGTAAGGAGTGAAGACGAAATAGGCGAGCATCGCCTGCCCGTCGGCCTCAACGCCGGCCTGGACATAACCCACATAGTCATCACTACCGGTCAGCCGCACCGCCCAGTTCAACCAGATTTCGGAACCGTCCGGCGACGAACGACTTTCCAGGCGACGGTAACGCTGCGTCAGAGCAGCCAACGATTCGGGCGGCTGGTGGGGAATGAACGCATACAATCCCGGATCGCATAAATGCGGGAACAATATTTCTGCGTGCGCCGCGACCAGCGGCTCGATGCTCAGGCGCTGGGTGCACAAGGTGACGTCATCTGGTTTCAAGCAAGATCCAATAAGAGTAATCGACAAGCGACGATTGGCACATCAACGTCCCTCGCGAATGAAATCGACCGCCTTCTCGGCAATCATGATGACGGGTGCGTTGGTATTGCCGCCGATTAGCGTCGGCATGATCGACGCATCGACAATCCGCAAGCCTTGCATGCCGATCACCCGCAAGGTCGGATCCACTACGGCGGCCTGATCGACGCCCATTTTGCAGGTGCCGACAGGATGGTAAACCGTATCGACGTAGCTGCGTAGCACGGCCCTGATCTCCTCGTCCGATTGCACAGCCGCTGTGCGAATGTCGCGCTTGCTGTAGGCAGCCAGCGCCGGCGCATCCAGTAATTTGCGGGTCATCTTGAACGCGTCCACCATGTCTTCCAGATCCTGCGGATCGTCGAGAAATTTCGGATCGATCAATGGCGCGTCCTGCGGATTGGTATTGCGCAAGCGGACGTCGCCAACGCTCTTCGGCCGCAACAGGCAGACGTGGCAGGAAAAGCCGTGCCCGAGATGCAGCTTGCGGGCGTGATTCTCAACGCAGGCCATGACGAAATGCAATTGCAGATTCGGCGCCGGCAAATCCGGCCGGGTTTTCAGGAAGCCGCCGCATTCGGCGAAATTGCTGGTGAGCATGCCGCGCCGTTCATTGCGGAAACGCTGTAGCTCTTTGACCATGCGCAGCGAACCGCTGCCTGAAATGCCGAACGTATCGAGGCTGTCCGACTTGTGGCAAAACACAAAATCCGGATGGTCCTGCAAATTCTTGCCGACGCCAGGCAAATGATGGCGCACCTGGATTCCCAGCTTGCGCAGCTCCACACCGTCGCCGATTCCGGACAGCATCAGCAATTGCGGCGACTGGAATGCGCCGGCCGCAAGAATCACTTCGCGCCGCGCCCGCAGCACGCGCAACTGGCCGCCTTGCCGGACCTCGACACCGACTGCCCGCCCCTGCTCAATGACGATGCGTTCAGCATAAGCACCGGTTTCCACATGCAGGTTGCTGCGTTGTCCCAAGTGCGGCAGCAAGTAACCGCGCGCGGCGCTCCAGCGCTCGCCATCCTTTTGCGTGACCTGGTAGACGCCAAGCCCTTCCTGTTGCTCGGCGTTGAAATCGGAATTGAGGGGATAACCGGCCTGGCGTGCGGCCTCCAGATATTGCTGATGAATCGGATTATCGGTGCGCAGGTCGCTGACCCATAGCGGGCCATCCTGGCCATGCCAGGCATCGGAGAATTGCTCGTTATGTTCGGACTTCTTGAAGTAAGGCAGCACCTCGTCAAAAGACCAGCCGCTGTTGCCTAGCTCGGCCCAGTGGTCATAATCCGAGCGGTGCCCGCGGATATAAACCATCGCATTGATTGCCGACGATCCACCCAGCGTCTTGCCGCGCGGCTGATAACCGCGACGGCCGTTGAGTCCCGCTTGCGGCACGGTTTCGAAAGCCCAGTTGTTGAGCTTGGTCGGCACCATGGAGAGCGCGCCAACCGGCATTTTCACCGCCCAGCTATCGCCGCTGCCGCCGGCCTCCAACAGGCATACGGAAATCTCCGGATCCTCTGTCAGACGACCAGCCATCACGCTGCCACCCGAACCGCCGCCTACGACCACAAAGTCAAACTCATCGCTCACAATGCGTCTCCCGATCTTTGTTATATTTGTCGCGCTGACAATCTGCGAGTCAGCTTCGGCAACAAATTTAACAGGTGCGGGATAATCGCGCCATGCAGGGAACTAGAGCAATTGTTTCAATTCCGCAATTCATCCACGGAGGGCAAAGCGCCTACAGCACACTTTCAATGCGCTTTCGACATCACCACCAGCCATTTGCGGAACAACAAGATTTCCAGATGGCCTGCCTGGATGCCGGCATTGCATTCGATCAGAGGATTACTTCTGTAGAGACGCTTGTAGAAATCGCGGCAAATGAACAACTCACGCTTGCCGAAACGCATCAGGATTGAGGAAGGGGTAGACTCCATACCAAAGCGGGAGCCGGAGGTAATATCCAAGTTCGTCATGGCAGCAATTCCAATCTCGTTGAAGGGAATTGCACTGTATCACAACTACTGTATATTCATACAGTGAAAATTACTGTGTATGTTTTTCGTCACGCCAGATCGAAAGCCGCCTTGCTACGCGGCTTTCGACCAATCATTGGCTATTAGCGACGGTAACCGCGACCGTGCCAGCCATGCCCATACCATCCACGTCCATGCCAATACACCGGCCGGCCATAGTAAGCGGGTGGATAGTAGCCTGGCGCGCCATATACGACGACTGGTGCAGGACGCACATACACAGGTGCAGGTGCGTAATAGACTGGTGGCGGAGGATAATAAACCGGCGGTGGCGGGTAGTAGCCTGGCACGCCGATATTCACCGCTACGCCGACGCGGGCGGCCATCGCCGGGCTGGCCGACATCATCAGGCCGGCTGCGGTAAGCAGGCCAAGCAGGGCAACGCGCATGGAATTTTTCATGGCAGTTCTCGGTTGGTTAAATGAATTGGTCATGACTCCATTTAACGCAACTTTCGATCGCCTCGCCACGTACAAGTCGTAAGGCATGTAACAACATGTGTCGTTGTATGGATTTTTCGGGCAATTGTCGCTTTTTTGGCACAGCCGATGGCAACGGGCCACTACTCGACGCTCAATTCCTTGCGCTTGAACTTGGCGATGGCAACCATCGACAACGCAATCACGAAAAACCCGATCAGCAGCATGAAAGCATTGGTCATGACGCGGGCATAACCCAGGTTCGTCACGTTGAGAAACGGATAAGGATAAAACCCGGATGCGCCGCCCCTCACCATCGCCACAACGAAATACGCCAGCGGATAAATCAGCCACAGCGCGCTATCCTTCACCTGCAGGCCGTCCTTTGCCACATACAGCAGCCAGTACAGCGTGAATAACAGCGGCACTACCGAATGCAAGCCTTCGTCGGCCATCCGATGCAATCCGGTGAAAGGGGCATGATTGCGCAGCAGGATGTTGTAACCCAGTCCGACGATGATGATGTAAAGCGCCAGCGCTGTCAGCACACCTGGCCGCGAGAAAAACTGGCCGAGTGCCGAGCCTGGCACAAGCAGCAACACCGTACTGCAAACCGCGATCAGGATATTGGTCAGGATCGTCAAATAACCGAACATGCGCCAGACCGCCTCCACCGCTGTCATTCCCTGCGACTGCAGCAGCGGAATCGAGATCGAGAACTGCGCAACCAGCGCAAACCAGGAAACAGCCCCAATCAAAGCCAGTAAAAGCTGTGGAGCGATAGAAGAAGTCTTGTTCATGATCAGATTCCGTAGTGCAAGTAAGGGCCAGTAAGGGCAACTAAGGACAAGTAAGGGTCGGCAGAGCCCAGCTTACGCAATACCCTGGCCGGCGCTCAACATCCGCTCGACATAGCGTGCAATCAGATCCACTTCCAGATTGACTTGCTTGCCGGCTTGCAGATGCTTCAACGAGGTCACTTCGATCGTGTGCGGAATCAGGTTGATCGAAAACAGGCAGCCATCGGCAACGTCTTCGACACGATTGACCGTCAGCGAAACGCCGTTGACCACGATCGAACCTTTGTAGGCAAAGTACTTGGCCAGATCGCGCGAGGCCTTGATCACCAATTCCCAGGATTCGCCGACCGGTTCAAACTTCTGCACCAGGCCCAAGCCGTCGACGTGTCCCGAAACCAGGTGGCCGCCAAGGCGATCGGCCAGCGTCAGGGCCTTTTCCAGATTGATCTCGCCGACTGCATCGAGGCCGACAGTGCGGTTCAGGCTTTCACGCGAAACGTCGACTTCAAAGCTGCCGGCAGTCTTTTCAACTACGGTCATGCAAGCGCCGTTCAATGAAATCGAATCGCCCAGCGCGACATCAGCGAGCGGCAGGCCGCCAGCATCGACGACCAGCCGGACTCCTGCATCGGCGCCGGCGCCAAGCGGTTTAACGGAAGTAATTTTGCCAATCGCGGCGACAATACCTGTAAACATGATTGAAATATAAAAATTAATGGAATCGTGCAAGGATACGCAAATCCTCACCGACCTGCTTGATCTCGTGGAATTTCAGCGAGAATTTGTCTTGCAGAGTGGTCAGCGCCGGCAGGTCGAACATGCCGCGCCCGTCGCCCAAGATGGCCGGCGCCAGGTAGACCAGCAATTCGTCGACGCAGCCCTCGCGGATCAGCGAGGCATTCAGCTTGGAACCGGCTTCGACATGCAGTTCGTTGATCTGGCGTTTGCCGAGCTCCAATATCACCTGTGGCAGATCGACCTTGCCATTCGGATTCGGCAATACCACCACTTCGGCCCCCTTTTGCTCCAGTTGCGCCTGCTTTTCTGCATCGACCACGGCAGAAAAAATCAGATTGCCGCCGCCGACCAGGATCTTTGCGTCCGGGCTGATGCTTAATTTGCTGTCAACGATCACCCGCAGCGGCTGACGCGCCAATTGCACCGCGCGCACCGTCAGCTGCGGATTATCTTCCTTGATCGTGCCGATGCCGGTCAGGATGGCGCCGGCACGGGCGCGCCACATATGGCCGTCGTCGCGCGCCGCCTGCGAGGTAATCCATTGGCTCAGGCCGTTATGCAGCGCGGTCTTGCCATCCAGGCTGGCGGCCACTTTCAGGCGGACCCAAGGCTTGCCAGACTGCATGCGGGTAAAGAAACCGATATTCAACTCGCGCGCCGGCCCTTCCAGCACGCCGGACTCGACGGCAATCCCCGCTGCCTGCAGGCGCGCCATGCCCTGCCCGGCGACCAGCGGATTGGGATCGATCATCGCCGCCACCACCTTGGCCACGCCGGCACGCACCAGGGCGTCGGCACAGGGCGGCGTGCGGCCGAAATGGCTGCAAGGTTCCAGCGTGACATAGACCGTGGCGCCACGCACATCATGGCCTTTGGCTGCGGCATCTGCCATGGCCTGGATCTCGGCATGGTTACCACCGGGCGGCTGGGTGAATCCTTCGCCGATGACTTGTCCATCCTTGACGATGACACAGCCGACGGCAGGATTCGGAGCACAGGAGAACAGACCTTTTTCGGCAAGCCGCAACGCTTGCGACATCAGCATTTCAGCCTGGGTCATGGGGTAAGCGTGAAATTCATGTAAGAGCAATCAGAAAGGAAATATGCAGTGATTGTACAAAATATGCCGCCGCCGTCGCTAACTAAACGCTGATGTAGAACATATCGCCTATTCCATCAGCTCCTCAGGCGGTTGTAGCAAGGTGCCGGTCGCGCGATTGCGCAAGGTGATCACCCGCGCGAGAACCGCCCGCAATTTGCGGTCCGTTGCCAGTTTGGCAGCACCGCTGCAATCCATATACTGCTGCGGCGCCGGCGTCACCTCATATTCGCTGCGTATCTGCAGGCACAATTTGACGCTGACCACCCGCCGCCAGTTTTCCTCCTGGTCACCAGGTAGGGCATCGACCCCGGACGCCGACAAGAACTGCACGGGCGTCGCGTCGCCCAGCGCCGCCACAGCATAAGTCAGGCGCATCTCTTCGATGTTGTTGATGATCGGTTGGGCGCTGTTATTGCCGTTGCCATGGCAATACAGGGAGTTAGCTGTTTTGCCTGCACCCGTCGCAACGAAAAACCGGTTCCGTACAATCATTACTCGCGGCGCCAAGCGATAGGCAGGATGATCGAACGGCACAGTGGTGGCGGTCGGCTGCGCACCGTTGCAGTCGACGCCACGACCGGCCGCCGCATCATGCTGGTCATCGACCCGATAGCTGACTTCAACACTGGCCATGCCGGGATTCGCGCTGCACGAAAAATTTCTTCCGCTCCCCAACGGCCGGACATAACCATTATCGCAACCGTGCAGGCCGGACGCTGTTACGCCATCAATCGGGATAAAATCCGTGACCTGGCCGGCGCCCGCTTGGGTATCGGCCAGCACCGGGTTGCCGAAACCAGCCTGCCGCACATGGCGCGCCATCAGGTTGATCGCGTAACTGGCGTCCTGATGCAATCGCATGTGTTCGTTATTCAGGCGGAAGCTGGCGCTGCTGCCAATGTATAGCGTCGTAGTCAGCAACAACAAACCCAGACCGATCGTGGTGGAGACCAGCAATTCAACGATTGAAAACCCCGCTTGGCCAGATGACCCCGGCAACGCTACTTTGTCGCTGAGCCTGATCTTCAGCACTCGCTGCTATCCAACTTCGTACTGATCCGGCCTGAACTGGCGATGCATACCGTACGCGCATATTCGCTGTTGCTGCTGAAAACCAGTTTGACAAAAGCGCCGCTGGCGTTGCCGGTGGCGTCGTAGGTAATCGAGTTCTTCGCGGCCTTGATGCTGATGCCGTCGTCCAGGCTCCCTTGCCGCCACAAGACCTGCCCGCCATCACCGGCCTTGACCAGCCACCCTGCTCCCCAATCTCCGGCATCGCGCTGGCCGGCAGCCGTCGCGCTGCATTGATCGCTACTGCCATCGGCGTCGACGCTGCGACAGATGACGACCGGTCGGCCGCGCTTGATGGCTTCGCTGCGCGTCAGGATAGCGGCGGCAATGAATTGATTGGTTGCCGCCGCCAAGTGATTGCGGATCACAAAAGTGCGCATTGAAGGCAACGCAACGACCAGCAAAACGCCCATGATGGCGACCACAATCATGGATTCCAGCAGGGTAACACCTGCGCACCGCACACAACGCGCTTTGACATGCATCGCGATCTGGCTCCCTTGCCTGTTTCAGTTGAACATCCGTTTTCAACGCGCATTTTCACAAAAAAAAAGCGCCGATCAAATCGGCGCTCAGTCATTTAAGCAATTGCTTCTTACATTATTTTTTTCGGGAAGGCGGCCCTGAAAACTCTTCAATCATGTTCTGGAACTCGGCGACATCTTCAAAGCTTTTGTAGACCGAGGCAAAACGAATATACGCAATCTTGTCGAGCCGTTTCAATTCGCGCATCACCAGCTCGCCGACATGGCCGGACAGCACTTCGCGTTCGCCGCTGGACAACAACTTGTCCTTGATCCGCTGCAGCGCTTCATCCAATGCTTCCACCGAGACCGGACGCTTGCGCAGCGCCAGCATCAGGCTGGCGCGCAATTTGAGCGGATCGAAATCGGTGCGGCTGCCGTTTTTCTTGACGATCACCGGCATCGCCAGTTCGATCCGTTCGTAAGTCGTAAAACGTTTATCGCAATGCATGCAACGACGCCGGCGACGAATCGAATCGCCCTCTTCCGACACACGCGTATCGAGGACCTGGGTTTCTTCATGCTGGCAGAATGGACATTTCATGATGACAGTAATCCGAAGGTGGTTGCGGCTGGCTGTGCGGACATCTCTACATTATTCCTATTCGGGGCCACGCGCCGGTCGCTGACAACCGGTATTTCATTGAGACTTGCTTGCTCTTACTTGGTACTAGGGCCCGTGCACTGTTAAAGCTGCAACGGGCCCAAAATTTCCCCGACCGGCATCGCCTAAGGCATGCCGCTCAGTACATCAGACTACGCTATTAAGCTGCGTACACTGGAAACGCATCAGTCAGCTTCTTGACTTCCGCCTTGACGCGCTCGATGGTCGCGGCGTCATGCGGATTGTCCAGCACGTCGGCGATCAGGTTACCCACCTTGGTTGCTTCCGCTTCCTTGAAGCCGCGCGTGGTGAACGCCGGGCTGCCGACACGGATGCCGGAAGTGACGAATGGCTTTTCCGGATCGTTAGGAATGGCGTTCTTGTTGCAAGTCATGTGCGCCGAACCCAGGATCGCTTCAGCTTCCTTGCCGGTGATCTTCTTGGCGCGCAGATCGACCAGCATCACGTGCGATTCGGTACGGCCCGAAACGATGCGCAAGCCGCGCGCGATCAATGCCTTTGCCAGTGCGTCGGCATTCTTCACCACTTGCTGCTGGTAAGCCTTGAATTCCGGTGTCAGCGCTTCCTTGAACGCCACTGCCTTACCGGCGATGACGTGCATCAGCGGGCCGCCCTGGATGCCTGGGAAGATTGCCGAATTGATTGCTTTCTCGAACTCGGCCTTCATCAGGATGATGCCGCCGCGTGGACCGCGCAGCGATTTGTGCGTGGTCGATGTGACGAAATCGGCGTGCGGCACTGGGTTCGGATATTCGCCCGCAGCGATCAGGCCGGCGTAGTGCGCCATGTCGACCATGAAGTAAGCGCCGACTGCCTTGGCGACTTTCGACATGCGTTCGAAATCAATGCGCAATGCGTAAGCTGAAGCGCCAGCGATGATCAGCTTTGGCTTCTTTTCGTGCGCCAGGCGCTCGAAGGCTTCGTAGTCGATTTCTTCTTTTTCGTTCAAGCCGTAGGACACCACGTTGAACCACTTGCCGGACATGTTCAATGCCATGCCGTGCGTCAGGTGGCCGCCTTCTGCCAGCGACATGCCCATGATGGTGTCGCCTGGTTTCAGCATCGCGAAGAACACGCCCTGGTTGGCTTGCGAACCGGAGTTCGGCTGCACGTTGGCGGCTTCGGCGCCGAACAGTTCTTTAACGCGGTCGATCGCCAACTGCTCGGCGATATCGACGAATTCGCAACCGCCGTAGTAACGCTTGCCTGGATAGCCTTCAGCGTACTTGTTGGTCAACTGCGTACCTTGCGCTTCCATCACCGCAGGCGAAGTGTAGTTTTCCGACGCGATCAGCTCGATGTGTTCCTGCTGGCGGTGGTTTTCCTTCTGGATGGCGCTCCACAATTCTGGATCGACATTGGCAAGGGTGTGATTTTTTTCGAACATGTAATACTCCAATCGATAAGGGTGAGCCTAAATCGAATGAGGGCCAGAAAATAAGGGGAATGCGGCAGCCTCAGTCGTACTTTCCATTCGGGCTGCCCAGGCGCACGGCGGATGAAATCTCACGCTTCCCGGTGGATGCCCACCTTTTACCAAAGCCTGCCGCGATCTTTTGGACCTGCGGCGGTATGGTTTTTTTCGCCAGTCACGTGAGACGAAATGGTCTGTCTATTGTAAGTGAAGCCCCGAATTTGGGCAAGATTGGTGCACAAACGCCAATCCGCCGACGACAAACCGGCCGGACATCAGATATTCATCGATTGCCAGCGGCTTATTGATGAGATTGGGCTACAATTTCCCGCTTAGCGCAACGCAACAAATGCATCGCAACAAACCGGTTTGCAATAAAAGGAGCATGGATCATGATTGTCTTGATTACTGGCGCAACAGCAGGCTTCGGCGCCGAAATGGCACGTACTTTCACCAAAAACGGCCATCAGGTCATCGCTACCGGCCGCCGCAAGGACCGGCTGGATCAATTGGCTGCCGAATTGGGCGCGGCGCTATTGCCGATCGTCATGGACGTCACCGACAAGCATTCGATCAGCAGCGCGCTGGCCTCATTGCCGCGGGCATGGCAGGAAATCGATGTGCTGATCAATAACGCCGGCCTGGCATTGGGTACGGAATCGGCGCAGCAAGCTTCGCTGGAAGAATGGGAAACCATGATCGAAACCAACTGCAAAGGCTTGGTGACGATGACGCGGCTGGTGTTGCCGGACATGGTCAAGCGCGGCCGCGGCACCATCATCAATCTCGGCTCGATCGCGGGCGAGTATCCATATCCAGGCGGCAACGTCTATGGCGCCACCAAGGCGTTCGTCAAGCAGTTCACGCTGAACCTGCGCGCCGACCTGGTAGGAACCGGCGTGCGCGCGACCGATCTCGCCCCAGGCCTGTGCGGCGGCACCGAATTTTCGAACGTGCGCTACCGCGGCAACGACGAAGCAGCCGCCAAGGTTTATGAAGGCACACAGCCGCTGACGCCTACCGATATCGCCGACACCGCTTACTGGGTCGCCACGCTGCCGGCCCACGTCAGCATCAACCGCATCGAAATGATGCCGAACTGCCAAGGTTTTGCCGGCATGAGCATTAAGCGTAACTGACAGGGATGTTTGCCGGCTGCATGGCAATGCTGCAGCCGGCCTTTCCGCAAGATGTCCCGCCACCACCGAATTACCAAGAAACAACGAATTAATGAGCCTGACCACCACCGCCCCGCCCGCCGGCTTCAACTGGCGCATCCGTGTGTACTATGAAGATACCGATACCGGCGGCGTCGTGTTCTACGCCAACTATCTGAAATTTTTTGAGCGCGCCCGCACCGAATGGCTGCGTGCCGCGGGAGTCGGCCAGCGCGCACTGGAGCAAAGCGACGGCGTGATGTTCATTGTGAAGAGCACCAGCGTCGATTACAGTGCGCCCGCCAAGCTTGACGACCTGCTCGACATCACAGTCGTCGTCGAACGCCTGAGCCGGGTTTCAGTCGACTTTGTGCAACAGGCCTGGCGCCTGGATGACAACAATCAGCCGACATTGCTGACTACGGGGCGGATAACAGTCGTTTGCGTTGATGCAAAGAAATTTAGGCCAACGGCAATTCCGCGCCATGTACTGGAAAAAATCAAGCCGACAACCGACGCCGGAGTGCCCGCCGCCATATAAATCGTGCCGTTGCGGGCGAATTCCAACAAGGCAAGCATGCCAAATTGCAAGATACTGAACCTTCGGAGTCTTAAGACAGTCTTAAGCATCGTTATGTAGACTTGGGACAAAGCAACTACGCTGGACGAAATTTCCTGCCGCAATCGCAAAATTTGCAGTACTCACTTTAGATTACAATTCATCGTTTAAGTCCTTCACTTAAACCTAAGACCATTCCTCAAGACCGCTATCCATGACTGTCACCCAAGATCTTTCGTTTATCACCCTAATTACCAATGCCTCCGTATTAGTACAGTTGGTCATGGCGCTGCTGCTGGCAGTATCCGTGATGAGCTGGACTTACATCTTTCGCAAGATGTTTGCGATCCGCAGCGCCCGCATCCAGACCGAAGAATTCGAACGTGCATTCTGGTCCGGCGGCAACCTGACCACCCTGTATCAGGACGCCACCTCGAATCGCCGCAAAGCGGGCCAGACCGGCGCGCTGGAGCGCATCTTCGAAGCCGGCATGGACGAGTTCAACAAGGTCAAGGCATCGCTCGGCAACAAGGTCGGCAGCGACTCCGCAGCGCTGCTCGACGGCGCCCGGCGCGCCATGCGCGCCGCTTACCAGCGTGAAATGGACCGCCTGGAATCGCATCTGGCGTTCCTCGCCTCGGTCGGCTCGGTTTCTCCTTACGTCGGCCTGTTCGGCACCGTATGGGGCATCATGAATGCGTTCCGCGGCCTGGCCAATGTTCAGCAAGCAACGCTGGCGGCGGTAGCGCCCGGCATCGCCGAAGCCCTGATCGCCACTGCGATCGGCCTGTTTGCCGCGATTCCAGCGGTGGTTGCCTACAACCGCTTCTCGCATGATGTCGATCGCCTCGCCATCCGCTTCGAAAGCTTCATCGAAGAATTCTCCAACATCTTGCAACGTCAGGCGCGCTAATGTCGGGCTCCTCCATGCGCGGGGGCCGTCCCCGCAAATTCAAGGCGGAAATCAATGTCGTGCCGTATATCGACGTGATGATGGTGCTGCTGGTGATTTTCATGGTGTCGGCGCCGTTGACCAACCCGAGCGTCATCAA
This sequence comes from Collimonas sp. NPDC087041, assembly GCF_044745265.1. Classification (NCBI taxonomy): domain Bacteria; kingdom Pseudomonadati; phylum Pseudomonadota; class Betaproteobacteria; order Burkholderiales; family Oxalobacteraceae; genus Collimonas; species Collimonas sp. NPDC087041. The sequence goes on along the minus strand of NZ_JBIUZX010000014.1, from coordinate 118,110 downwards.
TTTGCCGAATGCGGCGAAATCGGCGACCCCGCCGACTGAATACATCGAGATCACCTTGAAGCCGGATCAGCAGACCAGCGTTCGCATCAACGGCCAGAAGAGCGGCACCAGCGTGGCCGAAACCGTGCCGCGCAACGGCCTCAAGCGCAAGCTGCAAGCCCTGCACGAGGACAAGCCCGACATGCCGGTGATGATTTCTGCCGACAAGGACATCAAATACGACGAAGTAATCCAGGTCATTTCGGAAGCCAAGATGCTTGGCATCAACCGCGTCGGACTGGCGACAAAGTGACGATCAGGTTATGACAGGCAACTCCCCGTATTCCGTACCAAACGAACCCGGCAGCATCCGCGCCATCATCCTGGCAGTGGTGGTGCATGCCGCCCTGTTTGCATTCCTGTGGTTTGGCATTCACTGGCAAAGCCAGCAGCCGATCGCCGTCGAAGCTGAAGTCTGGAGTCCGGACATCAAGGAAGCCGCACCGCAGGCGCCAGAACCAGTGCCGGTGCCGCAACCTACGCCCCAGCCCAAGCCGGAGCCGGTCGTGCAGGAAACCGCGCCGCCGAAGGTGGTGACGCCGCCTCTGCCCGATCCTGAGATTGCGCTTGAAAAGGAAAAAAAGCGCAAAGAGCAGGAACGCAAGGACCAGGCACGCCAGGATGAGCTTGAAAAACAACAGAAGTTGCAAAAACAGCAAGCCGAGCAAGAGCAAAAAGACAAACTGAAAGCTGACGCCGAGCTGAAAGCCGCCAAGGACAAGGCTGCGGCCCAGGAAAAGCAGAAGCAGGAAGCGCTCAAGAAGGCGGAGGCCGATGCAGCCAAGAAGAAACAGGCTGCGGCAGAGGCGGCCGACAACAAGCGCCATAGCGACGAATTGAAACGCATGATGGGTCAAGCGGTTGGCAGCGGTGCGGCCAACAGCACCGGTACGGCCGCCCAATCGCAAGGGCCGCGCGGCGATCCTAGCTATGGGCAAAAAGTGGGCGCCAAGATCAAATCGAACATTAACTTTAATGTTCCCGATGGCCTGCCAGGAAACCCGGCGGCGGAATTTGATGTCCAACTGCTTCCGGACGGTTCGGTAGCAAGTGTGCGGCTCAGAAAATCCTCCGGCGTTCCCGGCTTTGATGAGGCGGTGAAGCGAGCAATCGAGAAATCTGCTCCTTATCCAAAAGATAGCAAACTGGGCGTTGTACCACCTAGTTTTATCGGAATCCATAAACCGAAAGATCAGTAAGCCATGAAAAACAAATTGCTTCACCTACTCGCGGTCATAGGACTGACGGTTACTACATTCGTCGCATCCTCCCCTGCCAATGCGCAGTTGCGGATCGAAACTTCGGGCGTCGGCGCCACCCAGATCCCGATCGCCATTGCCGGATTCAGCAACGAAAACCTGGCGCCGCAGCAGATCACAGACATCATCAAGACTGATCTCTCACGCAGCGGCATGTTCAAGATTATTGATACCGGTGATGTCATCTCCGAAGCCGCCCAGGTCAATCTGGCCGACTGGAAAGCGCGCGGCGCCGACGCCCTGGTGATCGGCAGCGTGCAACGCCTGGCCGATGGCCGCTTCGACGTGCGCTATCGCCTGCTGGATACGGTCAAATCGGCGCAACTGTCGGCCCTGGCCATGGCAGCCGCGCCGCAGTACACCCGGGTTACCGCCCACAAGATCGCTGACGACATCTATGAAAAACTGGTTGGCGGACGCGGCGCCTTCGCCACCCGGATTGCCTACATCATCAAGTCCGGCAAGGAATACCGCCTGGAAGTAGCAGACTCCGACGGCGAAGGTACGCAAGTGGCCTTGCGCTCCAACGAGCCGATCATCTCGCCAGCCTGGTCGCCGGACGGCACCAAGGTTGCATACGTCTCGTTTGAAGCCAAGAAACCAGTGGTGTATGTGCAGAACCTGATCACCAAGCAGCGCATCGTGGTGGCCAATTACAAGGGCAGCAATTCGGCGCCTTCGTGGTCGCCGGACGGCACCAAGCTGGCGATCGCGCTGGCCCGCGACGGCCTGACCCAGGTCTACATGGTCAATGCCGACGGTGGCGGCTTGCGTCGCCTGACCAATACCAATGGTATCGACACCGAACCGCAATTCTCGGCTGACGGCCAGTCGATCTACTTCACCAGCGACCGCAGCGGCGGGCCGCAAATCTACAAGATGAACGCCAACGGCGGCGACGCCCAGCGGGTAACATTCGGTGGCAGCTACAACATCAGCCCGCGGATTTCCCCGGACGGCAAGACATTGGCGTATATTTCGCAGCGCGGCGGCCGTTTCCAGCTGTATGCACTGGACCTGACCAATGGCCAGGAACAGCGTTTGTCGGACACCGTCAAGGACGAATCGCCGAGTTTTTCGCCGAACGGCAAATACATTATGTACGCGACAGAATCGGGTCGCAGGGGCTCGCTGGCGGTTGTCTCAGTTGACGGCCGCGTAAAACAGCGCTTAACTATGCAAGCAGGCGATATACGTGAGCCTACTTGGGGTCCTTTCATGAAATAATCACGCAGTAACTTTGAATCGACGTACGTTTCCCACTTTGGAGAATAAAAATGCTAAATATCAAAAACTTCGCCCTTATCCTTGCTAGCGCCATTTTGCTGGCCGCCTGCTCATCCCCAGTCAAACTGGATGACAAGGCACCAGTCGTAGAAAGCGGCGCCAACACCGGTGCTGATGCACGCTCAGTCAACACAGTTGACGCCGGCTCCAGCGATCCGCTGAACCAGCCAGGCGGCATCCTCTCCAAGCGCAGCATCTACTTTGACTTCGACAGCTACATCGTCAAGGATGAATTCAAATCCGTCGTCGAAGCACACGCTCAGTACCTGAACAGCCACAAGAATCGCAAGATCATCATCCAAGGTAATACCGATGACCGCGGTGGCCGTGAATACAACCTGGCACTGGGACAAAAACGTGCAGAAGCCGTACGCAAAGCACTGGTATTGCTGGGCGTTTCCGATACCCAGGTAGAAGCAGTTTCGCTGGGCAAAGAAAAGCCTAAGGCGCTCGGCAATGACGAAGCTTCCTACGCTGAAAACCGCCGTTCCGATATCGTTTATCAATAACAATGATGCAGACGTTCTTCAAAGCCACAATGACTGCGGCCTTCCTGGCCGCAGTTTCCTTCGCCCCGGCAGCACACGCCGGGTTGTTTGACGACGATGAAGCACGTCGTGCGATATTGGATATCCGCAGCAAGATCGATGCAGTCAATGCACGGGTGGATGGCAAGGCGGACAAGACCAGCGCGCTGACCTTGTCCGACCAGAACGACCATCTGAACCAGGAAATCGCCAAGCTGCGCGGACAGATCGAAGTGTTGACCAACGAGCTGGCCAACACGCAGCAACGGCAAAAAGATTTCTACGTTGACCTGGATACGCGCCTGCGCAAGCTGGAGCCGCAAAAGATCAGCGTCGACGGCCAGGAAGTGAGCGTTGGCGCCAATGATCAGAAAGCCTATGATGCGGCGTTTGCGACATTGAAGTCAGGTGACTACAAAACTGCAGCGTCATCATTTTCTGCTTTCATACGCTCGAGCCCGGATTCGGGTCTTGTACCGTCAGCGCAATACTTGCTCGGCACTGCGTATTACGCTCAACGTGACTACAAGAATGCGATTACAGCGCTCCAGGTGGTTGTCAGCAAGTATGCAGACAACCCGAAGGCTCCCGATGCACTCCTGAATATCTCCAGCAGCTACACCGAGCTGAAGAACAAGCCACAGGCGAAGCGTGCATTGGAACAACTGCTTGCGCAATATCCAAATACGCCGGCAGCACAAACAGCCAAGGAACGCCTGGCCTCGCTGAAATAGTCACCAAATTAAATTTGGCTGTTTTAGAAAATAAAAGTGCATATGGGTTTGACACCTCATATGCACTTTGTCTATAATAGCGGTCTTTCGGGTCGTTAGCTCAGCTGGTAGAGCAGCGGACTTTTAATCCGTTGGTCGCAGGTTCGAATCCCGCACGGCCTACCACGAATAAAAGCAGTAGAAACAAGCGCCTAGCCCAACTCAATCGAGTTGGGCTTTTTGCTTTGGGAGAGTCATCTGCATGAACGCCCTTTCCTATCGGTATTCATGCGGATGTTAGTGGGAGTAACGCGCAATTTCCGCCCACCACGACTAATATACCTCTCAGTGCGAGAAGTCACCCTACTCAATGGGGCTCATGATTCCGCATGTGAAGATCCCCGCTCAGTTCGGTGCCTGTTTATTTCAGATGCCGAAAACTCACCTGCTTTCCATACATTCGGATCGTCGCAGTATCCTGCAAATTAACTTGTAGTACAGCAGACATTTCCGCCTCCCGGAGCAGCCAGCAGCCGTCTCGCAGAAAGCGTTCAAGATGCTGAGGCGCGCCCATGTTCTGCGGCTATACTTATCCACTGTTGTTGATTTAAAATACACACCCAGACTAGGACCTGACGTCAAACGGCTGCCGCGACTGGACTCCAAATTCATACCACCCAAAGGATTTTCATGTCCTCTGATCTCTACACGCTGGTAGCCGCCCGTCACGGTCGGTTTTTCATCAATCGTAACGACACTTACATTGGCCGCAGCCTGCGACACTATGGCGAATGGTCAGAGCCGGAAATCTCACTGTTCGAACAGATTGTGCGTCCAGGGGATTTTGTGGTGGAGGCTGGCGCTAATATCGGCTCGCATACGGTGTGGCTTTCCAAGCGCGTCGGTGAACAGGGCATGGTTCAAGCCTACGAACCGGCTCGCCATACCTTTCAATTACTTTGCGCCAATCTGGTGGCTAACGAATGCCTGAATGTGGCCGCGTTGCAGCAGGCGATCGCAGCCCAAGCCGGCATACTCGACTTTCCTTTGCTGGAACCTCGGCAAAGCTGGAATTTCGGCGGCGCATCCATGAAGAAAGACTGGACTCAACAGAAAGAACGGGTTGTTGCCACCACGCTGGACGCGCAATCGCTGGAACGGCTCGACTTCATCAAGGCCGATGTTGAAGGATTTGAACTGGAACTGATCTCGGGCGCCCGCCAGACCATTGAACGACAACGCCCGGTCGTCTACATAGAAATCAACACTGCAGAAATTCGCGATCAGGCTGTCGCGTTCTTCGAACCGCTCGGCTATACCTGCTGGTATTACGTAACGCCGATGTTCTCGCCCGACAACTGGCTCGGCAACGCAGACGATATCTTCAACGATTTTTCCTTCGACATGCTGTGCGTGCCGGCAGATCGCTTCGAAGTCACGGGTATGTCGCGCGCCGGCGTCAACGACGCCGTCATCAGTTATTCGCCGACGCAGATCAAGTGGGCAACGCCCAGCTGGAATCAGGCGCGCGTGGTTCGCGCTACCTGAGAGAACACATTCTAAGCCTGCTGCTCAGGTGAGAAAAAGGCAGACAATTCACGCGCCAGCGCCTCGACTTCTTCCTGAGGCATATCCTTAATGCTCCGTACCGTCTGGCCGCTTTCGGTAGCGTTGAATTCGTCAACCATTTTGCCGCGCGAACTTGAATCATGGTGCAAATGAATCAGTGGCACCCGAAATGAATGCCAGCGTACACCCAGGCGTGTCGCACGCAGCAGCAATTCGTCATCCTCGCCGCCCCACCCTTCCAGCCGCGCGTTGTAGCCGCCTACCCGAATGTATTCCTGCCGCTTGAATAACACCACGCCCCCATTGGCGTTAGGGTAAATCTCATTGGCATCGGCCGGCAATTCCGGCGCGGTGATCGACGCAAAAATGGCACGATCCGGGGTTTCCATGAAGCCCTGCTTCAACGCTCCGGCTACGTTGATGACGTTCCAGTAGGGGCACAGCGCATCGCTGGCATCGCCGTCAAACAGCGCATCGACGCATCTGCGCAAGGTGTCGGGCTGGGCGATCGAATCTGCATCATGAAAACAGATCACGGGACTGCGAGCCAAGCGAACGCCTGTGTTGTAAAGCATCGACTTGGGGAAAGGCCCGTTATGATGGATGAACACGTGCCGAATCTTCGGATCGCGCAAGCGATGCCAATCGAAGCTCGGCGCATCCGCCGCTTCCATCAGCCACAATCGATAGTCAGTATACGTACGCGCAAGATGAGCCAGCACCGCATACAGATTCTCGCGCCGTTCTTCGGTCGCCTCCCGATACGACACGATGATATCGATGCCGCGCAACGAAATTGGGCTTATGTCAGACATGATGAATATTGCGCCTAATGGATTGGTGGGAAATGCCTGAAACAGGACTTATACAAAAAACATCCTTCATTTTATATGAAGCGGGCCGATCAATGCGGCTCAGAATGCCCGCGATCAAAAGGAAATGTATCGAGGCAACCACCAACCATGTTGCGTACCTGGGCATTGAAAAATTGGAAGCGGCGTAGCTCAATCGATTCATGCCTTCAATAGATGAAAGTGGGCCGTCAACTGCGCCATCATCGTCATGGCCCTGTCGGCGGTTATCCTCAATGCCATTCAAGCGCCTTGATTTTACCCGGGAATAGACAAGCCGCACCGATCCGCCAAACCCTCTCCATGCAGAGCGATGTCGACGCCATTCAACGCTGCGAGCGAACGCTTCGCATGTGCTGCATTCCAGATCACCTGTAGTTTTTCGAATTTTATCGCACACCGCCATAATAAATGCTTGGAAAATCCTTTAAAAAATCACCAATAATCTCGAAAACCCAATATTTACGCCACTTAGCAGATCATCGATAAATTCGAACATACAAGGGTATTTTTTCCGTTTTTCTTTTACTTTGGCAGCGCGCATACTGCATCCAGTTGATTCAACACGGCATCCATCGCAGCCTTTCCTCAAGCGGAAAAATGGCGGTGCCTGCAGTAACTGACGGAGAAAATCATGCTTCAAATTCGCAAAGGCAATGAACGTGGCGTGGCCGATCATGGCTGGCTCAATTCGCATCACACCTTTTCATTCGGCCATTATTTCGATGCGCAACATACCGGCTTCGGACCGCTGCTGGTGATCAACGAGGATCGCGTGCAGCCGGCACAAGGCTTCGGCACACATGGCCATAGCGACATGGAAATCATTTCCTATGTGCTGGACGGCGCGCTGGAACACAAGGACAGCATGGGCACCGGTTCAGTGCTGCATTACGGCGATGTGCAAAGGATGAGCGCCGGCACCGGTGTGCGCCACAGCGAGTTCAATCACTCGTCGACAATGCCGGTGCATTTCCTGCAGATCTGGATCCAGCCGAACGTCAAGGGCATTCCGCCGAGCTATGAAGAAAAGCACTTCACGCCGGAACAGAAGCAGGGGCAGCTGCGCCTGATCGCTTCGGCAGATGGTCGCGACAACTCGGTCCTGATCCATCAGGATGCATCGATCTATGCCGCCATCCTGAACGGCGACCAGCCCTTGCAGCATACGCTGGCCGCCGGGCGCACTGCCTATGTGCACCTGATCCGCGGTCGTCTGCGCGTCAACGGCGTCGACTTGAAAGGTGGCGATGCGTTGAAGGTGACGGCTGAAAACCTGGTCACCCTGGAACAATCCGACGCTGCAGAAGTATTGCTGTTCGATCTGCCATATTGAGATGAACGGCAAGGCCGGAAAGCATCGCGCTTTCCGGCGTATTTAATCTACGCCAGCTACGCCAGGCACATGCTGGATCAGGCGCGCCATCACATCGGGCTGGCGCATCCGCTCCATCCACCACGCCAGCGCCGCGCCCTCTTCGCCGCTACGCCACGCCAGTGAAAATGTTTCATCCGGTTTGGGCTCTTCCACTTCCTTGACGATCAGATCACCGGACGCGATCGCTGCGCGCGCGCATGGCTCCGGCAGAAAGCCAAAGCCGATGCCGGCCAATTGCAACGCATATTTGCTGCGCATGTCGGGCACGGTCAACGTATCCTGTCCGAACAACAGACCGACCGTACGCGACGCCATCTTGCGCGCCGAATCGCCCACACTGATGGCGCGATGAGGCAGCAATTCGGCCTTACCCAGCACCTTGTTCACCTTCGCCAGTGGATGCGTCGGCGCCACCACAAACACGAAAGAAATCTTTCCCATCTGTTCAGCGTTGTAGCCGCCGCCCGCAGGCCCCTGCCCTGGCGCCGCGATCAGCAAATCGACCCGGCGATCCAGCAACGCCTCCCAGGTACCTGCCAAGGATTCGCGCGCTATGCGCAAGCGGGTTTTGTCGGCAACGCCACAGAAAGCCGTGATATCCGATTCCAGCGCGACCACCGAAAATAACGAGTCGATACAGATGGTAAGTTCAGTCTCCCAACCCGAAGCGACACGACGCACGCGATGCTCCAGATCTTCCGCTGCCTTCAGCAGGTAGCGCCCTTCCTTCAGCAACTCGGCGCCGGCGCGGGTGAGAACCACTTTCGGCCCCTGTCGTTCGAATACCTGCACGCCCAGATCCTGCTCCAGCTTGGAAACCGTATAGGAAATCGTTGACGGCACACGATGCAATTCGGTGCCGGCAGCGGAAAAAGATCCGCGCCGGTCGATGGCGTCAAGAATGAGCAAGGCATCGAGACTGATCCTGAACATGAGAATCCCGTTAAAGAAAAAAGGGCAATACCGAACTAGGAATCAATCGAGTAACCGGCAGCGATCCAGGCATCAATGCCGCCGGATAGCGGTCGCACTTTCTTGTAGCCCTTGAGCATCAGCTGTTTGGCTACCAGTGCCGCCGATGCTTCGTTCGGGCAGGCGCAATAGACGATGACTTCCTGGTCCACCGGCGCATCCAGCACGAAGCTGTGGATCTCCTGATGCGAGATGGTCAGCGCGCCGGGGATACGTCCGGCCTGCTGCGAAGCTGGCGAGCGCACATCGACGATGGCCGGCCGTATGCCTTGCTGCAGCAAGTCATTCAGTTCGCCGACCGAAATGCGCGCCATGCGCAACGACAGCCGAAAGCGACGCCGCTGCCACCATTTGCTGGCAACAAATATCGCAAAGGCCACGCCGATCAGGATCATGCCGTACTGGCCGAGCTGCGTCAGTACACTCAACAGATCGTCGATAGTGGTGCTGAACAGTGAACCGAGATATATCCCGAGGCCGGCCCACAAGGCAGCGCCGATACCGTCGTACAGGATGAACGTCATGCGTTTGGTGCGCACCGTGCCGGCCAGCGCGCTGGCGATGGAGGCAAAGCCGGGAATGAATTTGGCCAGCAGCAGCGAGCGCGCACCCCAGCGGGAGTAGATCGATTCAGTCTGGCGCACACAGGAATCGGGCGACAGCGAAATGCGGCACAGTGTCGACAGCACCTTGCGACCGTAACGCCGGCCCGCCATATACCAGGCGAAGTCGGCAATCAGCGCCGCGACCACTGCCGTCAGCAACAGCACCGGCGCCGAGTATTCGCCGCGATGCATCAGCGCGCCGGTAATCACCAGCGTCGGATATGCCGGCACCGGCGCACCGAGCTGTTCCGCAAGCACATTGAAAAATACGATGACCAATCCATATTGCTCAATCAAATGAAACAGATAGGTCATCTCTTGCGCCGCCTCATATCAATGTCGGAAATTGCCAGATCGGCAATATCAAAATACTGCAAATCATCTTCCCGACATTATAAAGTTGATGGCGCACTCACTCCGCTCTTTTCTGCAAGATATTCGCCGACGCAGAGCCAGGCCAGGATCGCCGCCGGCAGCAACAATCCCAGGAACATCAGCTGCCGGTAGCCAAACGCGCCGCCGATAGCGCCGACGCCGAACGCCACCACCGGCCAGAAGAACTTGATGCAGCGCTTGCGAATGTCATCGTCGGCGACCCCGCGCAGCACATCGACGAAATCGATCACCAGTTGGGTGACGTTGCCGGTCATGACCGTGGTCGGCGTCAGGTGCTGCATGGTCAGCCGGCTGTTCGCGTTCTGCACACCCATGCTGGCGGCGCCGAACATGCCGGCCAGCAAAGCCAGCGGCGCGTCCGTATCGTTGACCGGTTCGATCATGTAGCCGAAGCCCATGAAACCCAGCAAAAGCACCAGTTGCAGCAGCAGGAGATAGGGCAATGGCGCCTTGCCGGCACGCTCCAGCCAGACCACGGCCATGCGCGTCAGCGCCACGGCGAAGATGAAAGCCGGGAACGCCATGAACTTGATCAGCACGCCGTGCGACGGATTGGCCAGCTCACGACCAATCAGCACGAAGTTGCCGGTGACGTGTGCCGTGAACAGGCCGAACAGTGCGATGAAACCCAGTGTATCGACATATCCGGCGAGGAAACTCAGTGCGATCGTCTGCTGCGTCCTGCGATAGATTGACTGCGTCATGCTGTTCCCTCAAACATGGCCGGGCTGCGGCAGCAAGCCCGGCAAATCGTTGCATTAAAAAGCGAAGCAGCTACAGCCCAGCGTACCCCAGAAGCCCGAAAAATCGGATACCGGCACACTCGACTTGCGCGCCACGTCATGTGCATGGGCATGCACGCCGCAAGCACCTGCGCATTGGTGCGGCAAGGCCGATGCCTTGTGCTGTTGCGGCAGTTGCCGGTAATGTCCGGGCACGGTCTTCACCGGCGACCAATCCGGCAGCACCGGAATCGGCGGCGGCGCCAGCGGACCGAATTCGGCAGCGCCGTAGACGATCTTGCCGCCGACCACCGTCAGCACAGATTCCAATCCCTTGATGCTGTCTTCATCGACGCTAAAGAAGTCCGCCGACAGCACAGCCATGTCCGCCAACTGCCCTTCCTTGATCTTGCCCTTCTTGCCTTGTTCGCTGGAAAACCAGGCGCTGCCATTGGTCCACAATTCGATTGCGGTTTCGCGCGGCAACCTGGCTGCGGTATCGTACAACTTCATGCCGCCGACGGTGCGCCCCGATACCAGCCAGTACAACGCCGTCCACGGGTTATAGCTGGCCACCCGAGTGGCATCGGTGCCGCCGCCGACTGGTACGCCCATCTCCAGCATGCGCGCCACCGGCGGCGTGTTCTTGGCGGCTTCTGCGCCGTAGCGGTCGGCAAAATATTCGCCCTGGAACGCCATGCGGTGCTGGATCGCGATACCGCCGCCGAGCGCGCGGACTCTTTCGATATTGTGCGGCGTGATGGTTTCGGCGTGGTCGAACAGCCAATGCAGGCCATCGAACGGAATGTCGCGGTTTACTTTTTCAAACACGTCCAGCATGCGGCTGATCGATTCGTTGTAGGTGGCATGCAGACGGAACGGCCAGCGGTTGGACACCAGGTGACGCACCACCTTTTCCAGCTCGTCCTCCATGCCGGCAGCCAGGTCCGGGCGCGGTTCCAGGAAGTCTTCAAAGTCTGCCGCGGAAAACACCAGCATTTCTCCAGCACCGTTGTGGCGGTAAAAATCGTCGCCGGTGCCAGGCGCGATCATGTCGGTCCACTTCTGGAAATCCTCCAGCTCCTGCCCTTTGCGTTGGGTGAACAGGTTGTAGGCGATGCGAATCGTCAGTTGCTGGTCGCGCGCCAGCTGATCGATGATGGCGTAGTCTTCCGGATAATTCTGGAAACCGCCGCCGGCATCGATGGCGCTGGTCACGCCGAGCCGGTTCAGTTCACGCATGAACTGGCGGGTCGAGTTGACTTGCTGCTCGTGCGGCAGCGCCGGCCCTTTGGCCAGCGTCGCGTACAGGATCATCGCGTTCGGCTTGGCGATCAGCATGCCGGTCGGATTGCCGCTGGCGTCGCGCTGGATTTCGCCGCCGGGCGGATTCGGCGTGTCCTTGGTGTAGCCGACAGCGCGCAACGCCGCGCGGTTGAGCAAGGCGCGGTCGTACAGGTGCAGGATGAAGACCGGGGTATCCGGAGCGGCGGCATTGATTTCTTCCAGCGTCGGCATGCGCTTCTCGGCGAACTGAAATTCGGTCCAGCCGCCAACCACACGCACCCACTGTGGATGCGGCGTGCGCAGCGCCTGCTCCTTGAGCATGCGCAAGGCGTCGGCCAGCGACGGCACACCTTCCCAGCGCAACTCCAGGTTGTAATTGAGGCCGCCGCGGATCAGGTGCAGGTGCGAATCGTTGAGGCCGGGGACGACCGTGCGGCCGTTCAGGTCGACCACTTGCGTAGTCGCGCTACGATGCCGCATGACTTCTTCAGCATCGCCGACTGCAATGAACTTGCCGTCCTGGATTGCCACTGCACTCGCCAGCGGCTGCGTCTTGTCGACCGTATGGAAACGGCCGTTCAACAAAATCATGTCTGCATTCATGGTCTTCCCCAATTCCTAAAAGATTTGATGTAGTGCGGATGCGCTGCGCTCCGCCCGAAATTCAGCGGAGCCGTTTTGCCTTAATGTCCTTCGGAAGCATTGAACATGGTCTTGGCGTAGATCAGGCCAAGGCCGTAACCGCCGCCGTGTGCAATCGAAGTGGCCACGGTTTCGTTATAGGTTTCGCCGCGTGCCCAGTCGCGTTGCAGTTCCAGCAGGTATTGCAACGATGTCATCGGCCGCGCGCCTTGCTGGATCATGCGCTCGACTGCGCGCTGATGGGCTTCATCGGAGACATCGCCGCTGGCGTCGGTAATCACATACACTTCAAAACCCTGGTCGAGCGCCGACAGCGCCGGACCAACGATACACACGGAAGTCCACAGGCCGACCAGCACGATCTTGTCCTTGCCGGCAGCATTGACGCGCTCGGCGATGCGCGCATCTTCCCAGGTATTCATGGTAGTGCGGTCGATCACTTCCTGCCCTGGAAACACCGATTTGATTTCATCGAAGATCGGCCCGGAAAACGACTTCTCGGCCACTGTGGTGAGGATCGTCGAGACCTTGAATTCCTTGGCGGCCTTGGCGACCAAAGCCGCGTTATTGCGCAGCAAAGCCAGGTCGATCGACTTGGTGGCAAATGCCATTTGCGATTGATGATCGATCATGATCAAGGTGTGGTTGGTTGGATTGAGCAGAGTACGGCCTGGTTGTGCGGTTGCGATTGGCATGATGTTCTCCCGATTAATATGCAATAAATTCGAAATTGATAAATGGAAATTTTTCTGTGCTTTCTCAGCGAATTGGCGCTCACCTGACTGCGTCACCACCAACGGATTGCAGTATGGTCGAGTGAAATCCAAAAGAAAAACGGAAAATTTATCGATCAATGGTCGAATTTATCGATGATTAATTAATCAGCAGAAACAAAGAGAAATACAACGAGGAACAAGCCCTGCAGCCAACTCACACCACAGCATCGAGCAAGGCATGACCATAGACCGCAAAACGGCTCTTGCCCTGCCGCTTGGCCTGGTACATGGCCTCGTCGGCATGCCGCAAGGCCAGATCCCATTCCAGGTCCTCCGCCTGGCACAAGGCGATGCCGATGCTGCAGCCAATCCCATCGCCAATGGCGGCCACACGGCTGACAATCCGCTCGGCGACAGCCGTCGCGGTAGCTTTGATCGACAAGGCCGGCGCCACCAGGCAAACCACGAATTCGTCGCCGCCGACGCGGGCGGCGATATCGATATCCCGCAGCAATGAACGCAATGCAGCGGCCACCTCGACCAACACCGCGTCGCCACGCTTGTGGCCGAGATTGTCGTTGATCCATTTGAAGCCATCGAGATCGATGAACAAGACCGCCACCGCCTGGCAATTGATCAGGCTGCGGCTACGCAGCGTCTCGGCCAGCTCCAGGAACAAGGAACGCCCGGGAAGCCCGGTCAGGTCGTCCATCCGTACCTGATCCATCCGCACTTCCAGCATGGCGTTGCTCAATGCCAGGATGCGCGCGTCCTGCACGGTCTTCAGATAGACCTGATTGATTTCGCGCAGATAAATCGTCAGCAGCACGGTGGCCGAAATCAGCGCGTTGCACCGCCCGACATACCAGCCAACCGAAAAACGGCTGCCGCCGACCAGGGTGATCGCGTTCTCGCACAGCAGCGCAACCAAAGCGACGCCGAGCCATACCTGCAGCACACTCCGAAACCGCACGGCGCGCCACAGGATCAGCAAACTCACGAAATACATCAGTTGCAACAGCGGACTGAGGCCAAGCGTAATGGCGCGGCGATAATTGCCGTTCTGGTCGATGATCGGCAAGCGGTCGTGATAGACGGTCACCATCGCCAGGCTGGCAATCACCGCCACGGTCAATACCGCGGCCAGCAACATCTCCAGGTGACGGGGATTGATCAAAGTCGGCCCCGGCGGACGCAACTGGCAAATGGCATACATCAGGATGCCCAGCGCCAGGCCGGCATGCCACAAAAACCACAGCCAGCTCATCGTTTGCGTACCGCCCAGCACTGCACTTTGCTGCTGGAACATGCCAGGTATGGCCAGGAACTGCAGCAGCAGCATCATGGATGCATACAGGCAGCCGCAGCCAAGGCAGAGCAGATCGATGCCTTTGGTGGCGCGATAGTGCCCGAGAACCAGATAGGAAATGATGAGATAAGCAACAATCGTCGCCGTTTGATAAGTCGGCAAAAAGGCCGGAATATTCGGCCAGATCACCGTTGCTGCCGGCACCAGCAGCAAGGTCACCAGGAAAATGCCGGCGCAGGCCCAGAGCGCCTGGCCGCGCTGGCGCGGCGTCGCCTGCCGAGTTGCGGGCGATAAGCCGGGTGGCTTCGGGAGCTCGCCATTGCCTGGATTTGTTGCGCTGTCGCTCATCGGCTGTACTGTGTAAAGCCCATCGAAGTGCTGGTTTACCCCACCAGAGATATTTCCCACAAAGCATCAAAATATTAACTTGAATACTTGCCGTGAGCCAATACAGAAAAACTATCGATAGAGCAAACAAAATGGCAAATTCTGGTTGTCATACAATGACCGATTTACCCAACGGACAAACTCATGCGCGCGATTGAAATCACCCAACCCGGCGGCCCCGACGTTTTGCAGATCTGCGAACGGCCGATTCCCACTTTTGCTGCAAGCGAAGTATTAATCAAGGTGCAGGCAGCCGGCATCAATCGGCCAGACGTGTTCCAGCGCACCGGCAACTATTCGCCGCCGCCCGGCGCCTCCGACCTGCCGGGACTGGAGATTGCCGGTGAAATCGTCGACGGCGACTTCAGTCAGACGCACCTGAAGAAAGGCGACCTGGTATGCGCGCTGGTGGCTGGTGGCGGTTATGCCGAGTATTGCACCGCGCCGGCGGCCCAGTGCCTGCCCTTGCCGGCCGGCTGGAGCGCGGTAGAAGCGGCATCGCTGCCGGAAACCTTCTTCACCGTCTGGAGCAATGTTTTCGACCGCGCCAAGCTGTCCGCTGGCGAGACCTTGCTGGTGCAAGGCGGCAGTTCCGGCATCGGCGCCGCCGCGATCCAGATCGCTACCGCACTTGGTCACCGCGTTTTCGCCACCGCCGGCTCGGATGACAAATGCCGCGCCTGCGAAGCGCTCGGCGCCGAACGCGGCATCAACTATCGCACCGAAGATTTCGCAGCCGTGATCAAGGCCGCCACCGATGGCAAAGGCGTCAACGTGATCCTGGATATGGTAGCCGGCGATTACGTGCCGCGCGAGATCAGTTGCCTGGCCGACGACGGTCGCCTGGTGTTCATCGCCACCCTCGGCGGCAGCAGCGCCAATATCGATTTCCGCCAGATCCTGATGCGGCGCCTGACGATTACCGGTTCAACCTTGCGGCCGCGTCCGATCGCCTTCAAGGCTGCCATCGCTGCGCAATTGCAGCAGCGTGTCTGGCCGTTGCTGGAAGCGCGCAAGATCAAGCCGGTGATCTTCCAGACCTTCCCGTTGGAACAGGCCGCACAAGCGCATGCGCTGATGGAAAGCAGCTCGCATATCGGCAAGATCATGTTGACGGTATAAGCAACCGCAGGCGGACGGCGTGTAGCGTGGGCACCCCGTGCCCACGCATGCCACTAGTCCAGCGGTATCGCCCGATAGCGATTGACTTCGGCGGCGCTGACAATCGGCGCCCTGTTGCCCCAGCTGTTGCGAATGTAGGACACCACTGCCGCCACCTCGCTATCGCTCAACGCCGGGCCGTACGGCGGCATGCCGTACGGACGCGGATTGCCTGCCGTACTCGGCGCGAAACCGCCATTCAGCACTACCCTGATTGCATTCACCGGCGACGCCATGGTGATCGCGTGATTGCCGGCCAATGGCGGATAAGCCGGCCATGTTCCCTTGCCGGAAGCCTGGTGGCAATCGACGCAATTCGCTTTATAGATCTTGCCGCCCAGCGCCAATACGCGATCGACTTCATCCGGGCTGGCGCGCTCCTTCGATTCCGACACTTCCTTCTGCCGTGGCAATGACTTCAGGTACACCGCCATTGCCTTGACATCCGGATCGCTCAAATGCTGCAGGCTGGCGCCCACCACTTCCGCCATCGGCCCCAGCACTGTTCCGCGCGGCGAGACACCATTCTTCAGCAACGCGGTGATGTGTTCGATCTCCCAATCGCCGAGGCCGATTTCCTCATCGGAAGTCAACGACGGCGCGTACCAGTTGATGACCGGGATGAAGCCGCCGCCCAGCTCGGCCTTCAGGTCGCTGCCGCCCAGCGCATTGCGAGTGGTGTGGCAGGCGCTGCAATGCCCCAATCCCTGCACCAGATATGCGCCACGATTCCACTCCACCGATTGTTCTTTCTCGGGCTGATAAACACCTGGCCGAAAGTACAGCGCGCGCCAGCCGTACAGCAAGATGCGGTTGTTGTACGGGAAGCGCAGATCGGGTTGCAGGTTTTTTTGCGAGACCGGCGGCACGCTGCGCAGATAGGCGAACATGGCGTCGGCATCGCTGCGCGTGACCTTGGTGTAGTTCGTGTACGGGAACGCCGGATACAGCAAGCTGCCGTCTTTCGATTTGCCGTTGTGCAGCGCGCGCCAGAAATCGTCAGCCGACCATTTGCCGATGCCGGTCTCGCCATCCGGCGTAACGTTGGGCGAATAGATGGCGCCGAACGGTGTCTGTATCGCGCGCCCGCCCGCCAGCGATTTGCCGCCGCGCGCGGTGTGGCATGCCATGCAATCGCCGGTGCGCACAAGATAGGCGCCGCGCTGCAATTGCTCGGCGGGATTCACCACGGCCGCCGACTGTTGCGGCGCGCTGTTGTCGTCGGCATTGAGCATTGCCAGCACTGCCACAGCACCCACAGCCAGCAGCACCACAGCGCCGATCACCCAGATCACTATGCGTTTCATGTTCGCTCCGCCGAATCAGTTGGGGACACTGCCGCAAACCAGCGGCAGTTTGACCGAGGTGGGAGCTACCGCGGTGGCATCGGCAGGGACCGGTTGCGCAGCCAGCCATGCCGCCACGGCACCGATATCTTCAACACTCAGGCGCTGCACCACCTGCGCCATGCAATCTGGCGCCAGAGCATGGCGTGCGCCGCTTTTCCAGGCGCCGATCTGACCAACCAGATAATCTCGCGGCAAGCCGAGCAAACCCGGCGTGGCCGGCTGCACGCCGGTCATGGCGCTGCCGTGACAGGCGATGCAGGCTGGGATCTTCTTGTCGGCATCGCCCTTGTTGACCAGCATCTCGCCGCGCGCCCGCGTCGCGCTCGACAGATCGAAAGGTTGCGGCGCCGGATAAGGCGGATGCTGGTCGGCGAAATACTGGGCGATTTCTTGCAGGTAGGCGTCAGACAGATGATCGACCAGGTAAGTCATCATCGGATAACGACGGCGCCCTTCGCGGAAATTATGCAGCTGGTTGTAAAGGTAACCGGCCGGCTTGCCGGCGATGCGCGGATAGTAGCCGTCGTTGGTGGCGCGGCCCCGTTCGCCGTGGCAGGCAGTGCAGGCGGTGAGGCGCTGCTTGATGGTGTCTGGCACCGGACCGCTATCGACCTCAGCCGCGTGGGCGGCAATCCCTAGCAGGGTCGCAGCAAGAAAAAACAGGAAACTTGATCGCCAATGCCGCGCGCGGCCGGCGGCAGGCCATACCCAAAGAGTCGACATGATTCTCCTGCTTTTTTATAGTGCTGCATTTTATAGGGAAGGCATTCATGGCCGATTATAGACCAGCATGTCACGGCGGCAACCTCCCGGCTGCGCCTGTTTGGCTGGACAAATTGTCTCAGCAAGCCGACAGCGCCATCGCGCCGCAAGCATGTCACTTCGGTGGTTTCGGCGGCACCAGCGGCTGGTCGATGGTGGTTCCCGGTTCGTTGACATACATCTGCTCTTCCAGGATATCGAGCTGCTGGCTGCCATCCAGCGCGTGGCCGGTCCAGCGGTCCGCCGGATTCACCGGCTGCATTTTCTTTTTCTTGTCGGGATTGATTTCGGGTGCGACGGTTTTTCTTTTACTCACGGCAGTCCCCTCTCAAGTGCTTCCTCTCACTATAGGCTCCCCGCCGTCTGGCGCATAGGAAAGAATCCGCAAGCATCGCTAAAATGCAAAAACGCCGGTTCGGATATGACTCCGAACCGGCGTTTCATGATGTTGATTTCAAGGCACGATCAACGCTCGTAGTAGCCGCCTTGGTAAGGGCGCTGGTAGTAATCACGGCTCACGCGCTCGACATACACCGGAGCAGGCCGGTAGTACACCGGCTGTGGCTGGTAATACACCGGGGCCGGGCGATAGTAGACCGGAGCAGGCTGGTAATAGACAGGCGCCGGCTGCGCGTAGTAGCCGCGTCCACCTTCGTAGTAACCGCCACGATCGTCGCGATAGCCACCCGAAGTTGCACCGACCGCTGCGCCCAACACACCGCCGACAATCGCACCATTACGGCCACCTACGGCGCCGCCGATGACTGCACCGGCGACCGCGCCAATCGCGGTATTGGCGCCATCGTCATAAGCCAGGGCCGAGCTTGAAACTGCAGCGGTAGTGCTAGCCAGCAGTGCAACGCAAATCCATTTCTTGTACAGCATGATTGACTCCTTGAAGGGTCTTAAAGCGGTCTTAATGCGGGTCCTAAAGCTACCGATCACACACATCAGCAAACCGTCGTTGAAACGCAAGCACGGCTGTTGAGTTGAACTATAGACCAGCGACCGATTAATCCAATCAATCGATACATACTTTTACATTTGCACAACATGGTTACAACCTCTGCAACTGCCGTGCCCCTGCGCAACTGAGCGCAAATCAGTGCAACTTCACCGACGGCTTGGCGTGCTTCATCAGGCTGCTGGCGGCAGCCGTGACGCCGGTACGCACCGGGCCCAGCAGCGCATTCAAATGCATCAGATGCAAGCTGGTGTACATCATGCGCGCAAAGAAACCGTCGACAAACCAGCCGAGCTTGGTCAGCGATCCCATCAAGGTGCCGACCGATGTGTTTCTGCCGAACGACACCAGCGAGCCATGGTCCTTGTAGACATACGGGCCATCCGGGGCCGCTTTGCCCCTGATCGAACGGATGAAAGTATCGACCAGGTAATCCGCCTGCTGATGCGCCGCCTGCGCGCGTGGCGGCACCATTTTTCCGTCCGAGCCGATACACGCGGCACAGTCGCCGAGTGCGTAGATGTTGTTGAAGCCATTCACCTTGAGGCCGCCATCAACCTCCAGTTGTCCCGATTTGATCACCGGCAGCCCGAGCGTCTTGAGGAAGTCGGGCGCCTTGATGCCGGCCGACCAGACGCACAGGTCGGACGCATAATTATTGCCATTCGAATCGGTAACGAAATCCACCGCAATGCTGGCGACACGGCAATCGGTCACCACGCGCACTGCGCGATCCTGCAGAATCTTGCTGGCGGCCTTGGAGACCCGCTCGGTCAGCGGCGCCAGCAAACGCGGCGCGCCTTCCAGGATAGTGATGCGGACATCGCGATTCGGATTCAAATTCGGGAAGTCGTAATCGGTATAGACGCTGCTGGCATCGCGCAATTCCGCCGCCAGTTCAACCCCGGTAGCGCCACCGCCGACGATCACGATATCGACGCCGGCATCCGGATTCTTTTCCTTCTTCATATCCGCCAGCGCCAGCATCTTCAGCAAACGCACCCTGAAATGTTCGGCATCCGCAGTGCTGTTGAGCGAGATGGTGTTTTCCTCGGCGCCGCTGATGCCGAAATAATTGGAAACGCTGCCAACCGCAATCACCAGCTTGCCGAACGCGATCTGGCGCGGCGGGATCACTTCTTCCGCAATTTCGTCGGTAACGGCGTCGACGGTAATTGTATTGTTTTCCGCATCCAGCGCACTCATGGCGCCGTAGACGAAGCGAAACTTATTGTCATGTGCCAACATCTGATAGGACAGGCCTTCCTGGTGGATATCCCGCGTCCCTGCCGCCACTTCATGCAGCGACGGCTTCCAGATGTGATACAGCGCCCGGTCGACCAACGTGACGTGACCATGTCCCAATTTGCGGCCCAGCTTGCACGCCAACTCCAGCCCACCTGCACCACCGCCCACAATCACGATTTCGTCCGACATCCATCATTCCTTCAAGTCTTGTATTGATCAATAACGCTTCGCCATTCGGCGCTCCCAAATGGCGCCAAACGGCCTTACCCGGCAAGTCTACTTTTATAGTGCCGCAGAGCGCAATAGTGACTTACTTTCGCATATTTTGGATCATCCGGCGCCAATTAACGTTATTCGGAAAAATCCGATACGCCAGGCAAGCCCGGTTTGCGCCAGGTAAAACGGCTCTTCCCGATGCAAAATCAAAACTATCCGAAACTATCCATTGGCCGCTGGTTAGCAGCATCAGTCTGCGCTATGATGAAATCAGCAACCATCGCTAACGTTGTTTTCAGGAGGGTATATGTACCGGAAAATTCTCGTCGCCTACAACGGCACACCCGAAAGCCGTTCCGCACTTTATTCCTGCATCCACCTGGCTCCCAGCCCCGAAGTTGAGATCCATCTGCTGGGCGTGATCAATCTGGCGACCTACCTGATGGCCGGCGAATTCGTCGCCGAATCCGCGATCAGGGCCGAGAAAACCCTGCTGGAACAAGAATTAATCAAGGGACACAAGCTGCTGACCGATGCCGGCTTGAAGCCGATCGATCATTTTGAAAGCGGCGAACCGGTCAATGTCATCAGTGACCTGGTCGGCAAGTTGGGAATCGATCTGGTCATCGTCGGTCACTCGCGCAAGAAGCCGCTGGCGACGCGCTGGTGGCGTGGCTCGGTGGATACGCTACTGGTTGAAAAAGTGCCTTGCAGCGTGCTGGTGGCGACCGATCCCTGCATTCCATAGAAGATTGGCGCCCTCTGCCGGACATCGCGTCCGGCAGTTGCGCATCATGACGGACTGGGCGCGCTGCCTGGCGTATTGCTTGATGTATTGGCTTGCGCATCGGCCGGCGTCGCAGCCAGCATCGTCAGCGGCAGTTCGATCTTCACCGTAGTCCCCTTGCCTTCCCCGGCCTTAAAACTTACCTTGCCGCCCAGGTAGGTCGCCCTTTCATTCAATCCGCGCAGGCCGTGCGTCGTGGTGTTTTCAAAGCGCTCCTGCGACATGCCGATGCCATTGTCGCGTACCGTCAGCGCCAGGCGATCCTCGTCGATATCGAGGATCACATCAACCTGCGTTGCCTGGGCGTGCTTGGAGACGTTGTTCAGGATTTCCTGCAGCATCCGGTACACCGCAATCTCGATCTTGTGATCAACCGCCACATCCTCGTCCGGCAAACTCGATTTGCAGACGATCTCGGTACGCTGGCTGAAATCTTCCAGCTGCTCGGCCATGGCTGCCTTCAAGCCGAACAGGTCCAGCATGTTGGGGCGCAATTCGGTCTGGATGCGGCGCGTGGTCGCCACCAGCGAGTTCAACAATGTCCGCATCTGCTCCTGGCGATTCTGCCATTGCTCGGTCGCCGGCAAGACCTTGTAGACGCCCTCCAGATGCATGCTGAGAGCGGTCAGGGAGGCGCCCATGTTGTCATGCAATTCGCGCGCAATCGCCCGCTTCTCTTCTTCGCGGATGGTTTCCAGATGGTTGGTCAATTCACGCAGCAATGCAGTGCGCTGGGCGATGGTGCGCTCCAGCTCCAGCTCGCGTCTCCTGAGCGAATCTTCGGCGCGTTTGCGTTCGCTGATGTCGGTGGCAATCCCGATCACGCCCATGACTTGCCCCTGCTGCCCGAACCAGGGCGCCTTGGTGGTCTGGAACGTGACGGTTTCGTTTGGCAGCTGCACGGTTTGTTCCAGCGTTTCCGACACGCCGCCGTTCATGATGCGGATGTCGTCGATGTCAATCCGGTCGGCGTCCTCGCGGCGCGGAAAAATCTCTCGGCTGCCGCGATACTTGGCCTGCTCCCAACTTAACGCCAACCGCCGCAGCGTGGCTGGATTGGCGAAAATCAGCCGGCCCTGGCGGTCTTTCACGAAAATCGGATCGTTGGTGTTGTCGCTGACGGCGATCAGCAAGGCGGTGGCCTCGGCCAATTCCGCCGCGCTCTGCAGACGAGCGCCGTATTCATGATCGACCTTGCCGCCCGCGCGCCAAAATATGAACAGGACCAGCACGCCGTCGATCAGGGTCAACATCGGCGGCAGGATACTGCGATCGTAGAAGCCCTGGCGCGCACCCCAATCGGCCAGCCAATGCAAGACAACCAGCAGGAACAACATTTGCGGCAACGAACGGCGCAGCATCTGCCCGCCCGGTGCGTGGCGGGTGATGATTGACATCAGCCGGTGCCGCGGGCGCGCCATCAGCAGCGCCATGCCGAACAGCAGGAAAGCCAGCGCCGACAAGATCGGGATGTTGGTCGAATACACCATCTGGGTCATCGCGGTGACCCGGTAAAAATATCCGAGCAACGGAATCGCACTGAGGAAAATCAGGGCGATCGCCAAGTATTCAGCAACATAGTGTTCTTTCCTGTCGCGCCGATCAAGCAGCAGCAAAGTCAGGCCGCACAACAGGAAGCCGAGACCCGCCACCGGATGCAGCGCGCCGAAAGCGTGCCAATCGATTTCAGGCGGCAAAGCGGCCAGGATGCGATCGAGCCAGCCAATGCCGCCAAGCGCAGCATGCAATAACGCAGTCGAGACAAACAACAGCAACAGCAACGCCAACCCTTGCGCCGCGATACTGAACGGCCGTCGCCGGCCGCCGCTGCCGACGCAATGCAACAGCAAGCTGCAGGTCGCGAGCAGGAAGCCTGCTGCAGTACCGGCACGCATGGCAATCAACGCCGACAACGGCAAAGAAGGTGTGAGCTGATTCAGGCAACTAACCAGCGCCAGGGCTGCCAGCACCATCACCAATACGGTTAGCCCAATCGCCGCCGCGGTCGTGCGCCAGACGTAGGTCTTGGTCGAGGCCAGGCTTTCCAGTGCGCGCGTTTTCAGCAACTCCTGATAATGGGGGTTGCGCGGGCCGGCGGTCTCGCTTGCTTTTGTATCCAAATAACCTCCCTGAACGGTGCTGCATGCCGGATGCGAGTCATCGCCATCTTCCGGCCGTCGCTTCAGGCTGAGAGTAAAAATAGAAAAACCCGCTTATGAAAAGCAGGCGCTTATTGCTTGAAACGAACCGACTCAAATCGGTTCAAAAAATGCGCACTTAGTGCGCGTGCAATCCGGCGCCCAGCGCCGCGAGCAAATCTCGCAACTTCGTGAGTTCCGAACTTTTATCAAAGAAAAACTGCACGCCGTACTGTTCGCCGACGCGTCGGAATGCATTGCTGACATTGTTGCTGAAAATGATCTTGAGCGAAGTGAGCGGCTTGCCGGACTCTGCCAGGGTGCGCAGCAGGCTCATGCCATTTCCCTGCTTGAGCTCGATATCCAGGATTAACACATCGTAAGCGCCGGTATCGATTTTCCGCAGGGCTTCATCTTCCCCTTCAGAAAATCCGGCCAGCACGATGCCGGGAATTTCATTCAGGGTTTCAATCATCAGATTTCTCACATCCAGTGAATCTTCCACCAGAAAAACCCGCAGCGGAGCTGTGCTGTGCCCTGTCTCTTGAGATGTTATTGTATGGTCCATATCGTTTGACGCTTGGAACATCCCTCATGATGAAGCATGCATTGAACCAGTTTTCCACGCCGGCGGCTGGCAAACCCGATATCCGGCTGGTAGCAATCTATTGTTTCCGTACCTACTTGACGCGTCTGGCGCCTAGTCGATCAGGTTATTCTTGATCGCATAATAAATAATGTCGGCATTGCTGGCCATGCTCATCTTCTGCAAGACGCGTGTGCGATAAGTGCTGATCGTCTTGACGCTCAAACACAGCTCATCGGCAATCTTGGTCACGCTCTCGCCCTGGCTCAACTTGTAGAATATCTCGTACTCGCGCGCCGATAACGTCTCGTGCAAGGGCTTGTCCTCATTGCTGGCAGGATCAGCCGTCAACAGCTCCGCAACGCCGTAACTGATGTACTTGTGGCCCTGCAGCACCGTGTTGATCGCCTTCACCAGCTCCGTCGCCAATGCCTCTTTCTGCACATAGCCGTCAGCACCGCTGCGCAGCACCTGTACCGCATAGCGGCTCTCGGGGTGCATGCTGAGCATCAGCACCGGCAATTTC
Source organism: Collimonas sp. NPDC087041 (assembly GCF_044745265.1). Lineage (NCBI taxonomy): Bacteria > Pseudomonadati > Pseudomonadota > Betaproteobacteria > Burkholderiales > Oxalobacteraceae > Collimonas > Collimonas sp. NPDC087041. The sequence continues at coordinate 93,714 of NZ_JBIUZX010000014.1, read as the reverse complement.
GGTTTCTCGCGCTTGATCTGCTTGAGCACCTCGACTCCGCTTTTATCCGGCATCGCAATATCCAGCAACACGATATCGTATTCCTCGGCACGCACCATGCGGATCGCGTCCTGCGCATTGGCAGCCTCGCCGGCGATCTCCATTCCTGGAATCTCTGCCACGAAGAATTGAACGCCGGCGCGGACTACTGCATGGTCGTCAACTACCAGTATTTTTATCATCTGCTCTATCGTCGTAATCACGTAAGTATTTCAGCCCGTCGTCACCGACTTCGTCGTAGCAAGTAGCGACAACGAGGCCCAATTCCAATTTAGTGGCCTGTAACAACCAAATCAAGAGCGCCTGTCGCGTATCCGACCCGCATGGCGGCGTTGCAAATGCTCGCAATAGTCCCGCTATTGCTCCGCTGTGCGCCTTGCCCTGCGCGCCGAATACGCGCCCTTCGCCCTCGATTCGACCGTAGCTGCCCACTAGTGTGACGTTGACTGACAGCAATGTAAACAACGATTAAATTCAGATGAAAAATGCTGACCGCATTTACTTGCCGCGCTCACCCTCGGCGGCCGTGACGCATGCCTCTTTGGTGGGACCGGCCTGGCCGTCACACTTGGCGAGCGCAACCTTATACCGCTCCTCCGCCCGCTCATCACGCACAGCAGCTTTGGTCTGCGATATTTCCTGCTTGGCATTCGCATCCGTTAGCGCATTGGCTTCGTCGGCTTTGGCCTGCTTGACGCATACATCCTTGGCATTGCCAGCCAATCCATTGCATTTTTCACGGGCGACTGCATAGTCGGCCTCGGCTCCTTCCTTGCGCGCACTCGCCAATGCCTTTGGCGTTTTCTTGTACGCTGCCTTGGCATCCTGCGTCGTGTGCTCGCGTGTCGCCTTGGCTTGCTCGACACATACGTCCTTGCCGTTGCCGCTCAGGCTATCGCATTTTGCCAGGTCGGACTTGTAAGTGGCGTCCGCCGCATCTTCTGCGGCCTTGTAAGCTGCCTTGGCATCGTTTGCGGCCAGCGCCAGCGAGGCACCGGTAAAACTTGCGGTACTAATCAGCGCGGCTGCGATAAGTCTTTTGATCGTCATCAGAATTTTCCTTTTCTGTATTGAGGCATGAAAAACGGCCGCGCTATCAGGCGCGGCCCGCCGCTTAGAATTGGTGATCCTTGTTGCGCTCTTCAAATTCACGGATCTGCTTTTCGGCGTCTTCCTTGTTCAGGCCGTAAGCCTCCTGCACGCTACCGATCAATTGGTCGCGCTTACCGGCGATCTGGTCGAGCTTGTCGTCGGTAAGCTTGCCCCATTGCTGTTTCACGTTACCCTTAAACTGCTTCCAGTTACCTTGGATGATGTCCCAGTTCATTGCTTGCTCCTTCACGGTTTTGAATGTCTCGACGGTTATCGTCAAGAGCAACATAGCGGCTGCGCCAACGCGCAAGACCTGGATGATGAGTGATGCCGGCCTCATCGGTCTGCCATTGCCGCCGCGTTTGCATCGTGAGTCAATACTAACCAGCAGCTCCTGGAGCCGCTATAGGACAGCTACGGTTTGATTTGTAGGACAACAGGAAGCAGCAGCCAATACACGGGTCGCTATCCATGTGTAAAATTGCCAGCTTGTCACTGCGATGAGCCGTTTCCTCAGGCAAATTGTCATTACATCAGCTATTACACGTCTTAAAAGGAATGAGTCATGAGAGTCAGTCGTTATCTGAGCTTCTGGGGAGTGCTGTTACTGACCTTGGTTCTTGCCGCCAGTGCCGCAGCTGGCAAGCTGGCGTGGTGGTGGGCCGTGGTTCCCGGCTTATTGACCGCACTGGGCATTTGGGACATGAACCAGCGCAGCCATGCGATCCTGCGCAACTATCCGCTGATGGGCCATTTCCGCTTCCTGTTCGAAATGATCCGGCCTGAGATGCGCCAGTATTTTTTCGAAAGCGATAATGACGGCGCGCCGTTCACCCGCAAGGAACGCAGCCTGGTCTATCAGCGCGCCAAAGGTGAAGTCGACAGCCGGCCGTTCGGCACCGAGCTTGATGTCAAATTGCGCGGCTATGAATGGGTCGGCCATTCGCTGTCGCCGACCATCATCGCCAGCCACGATTTCCGCGTGATCGTCGGCGCCGAGCGCGCGCAGCCGTATTCGATGTCAGTGTTCAACGTGTCGGCGATGAGCTTTGGTGCGCTATCGGCCAACGCCATCCGCGCACTGAATCGCGGCGCAAAAAAAGGCGGCTTCGCGCACGATACCGGCGAAGGTTCGATTTCGCCGTACCATCGCGAATTCGGCGGCGATCTGCTGTGGCAAATCGCTTCCGGCTACTTCGGTTGCCGCAACGGCGACGGCAGTTTCAATGAAGAAAAATTCGTGGCGCAGGCAACCTCGCCGCAAGTGAAGATGATTACCGTCAAGTTGTCGCAAGGCGCCAAGCCTGGTCATGGCGGCGTGCTACCGGCGGCCAAGATCACGCCGGAAATTTCGGCTACGCGCGGCGTACCGATGGGCGTCGACTGTATCTCGCCTGCCACCCACTCCTCATTCACGAATCCGATCGGCTTGCTGGAATTCATCCAGAAACTGCGCACGCTGTCCGGCGACAAACCGGTTGGCTTCAAACTCTGCGTCGGCCATCCGTGGGAATTTTTCGGCATCGTCAAAGCCATGCTGCAGACCGGCATCCTGCCCGACTTCATCGTCGTGGACGGCTCGGAAGGCGGCACTGGCGCGGCGCCGCTGGAGTTCGTCGATCACGTCGGCATGCCGTTGCAGGAAGGCTTGCTGCTGGTGCATAACGCCCTGGTCGGCGCCGGCCTGCGTGACCGTATCAAGATCGGCGCCAGCGGCAAAGTGATTACCGCCTTCGACCTGGCGCGCACGCTGGCGATCGGCGCCGACTGGTGCAATTCGGCGCGCGGCTTCATGTTTTCGCTGGGTTGCATCCAATCGCAAAGCTGTCATACCGACCGCTGCCCGACCGGCGTGGCAACCCAGGATGTCGGCCGCCAAAAAGCGCTGGTGGTGCCGGACAAGGCCGAACGTGTGTATCGCTTCCATGAAAGCACCTTGCACGCGCTGCAGGAACTGGTACAGGCGGCCGGCTTGCCGCATGCCTCGGCGCTGCGCGCACATCACATCGTGCGCCGCACGTCCGACCACGAAGTGAAACTGATGTCGGATTTGCTGCACTACCTGAAACCGGGCGATTTGCTGAACCAGAATTATCGCTATCCGGTCTTTGAGAAATACTGGCCGATATCACGTGCCGAGAGCTTCCATCCGGCAGAGCCAATCGCGGTAAGCATTCAATAAAAAAAAGCCAGGGTTGTTCAAGACCCTGGCTTTTTTATTTGCGATACCTTATTCAGGCTTCGGCATCCGGCTGATTTTGCGGCGCTGCCTTGACGAAGGCTTCCAGCTGTTGGCAGTTTTCGTGGATCCGCATCAAGGTCGGCATCGCCGACAAATCGCATTTCAAGCGCTGCGCGTTGAATATCTGCGGGATCAGGCAGCAATCGGCCAATGTCGGCGTATCGCCGTAGCAGAATTTGCCCGTACGCTTGTCGCGAGCCAGCGCTACTTCCAGCGCCGCCAGGCCGCTCTCGCACCAGTGGCGATACCAGGCGTTCTTGGCGTTCTCGTCGACCTTCAGCTCATGCACCAGATAACGCAGCACGCGCAGGTTATTGATCGGATGCGTATCGCAGGCTATCGAGAGCGCAATACTGCGCACGAAAGCCCGGTCCAGCGGCGTTGATGGCAACAGCGGTGGCGTCGGATGGATTTCTTCCAGATACTCGATCATCGCCAGCGATTGCGTCAGCACATGCTGGCCGTCAGCGCCATCGTTATCATCCTCGACCAGCGTTGGCACCAGGCCGTCGCTGTTCAAGGTGCGATACATCTGGCTCAATTGCTCACCGCCGTGCTTCAGCAAATGCACCGGCACGATGTCGTACGGGATGCCCTTCAGGTTCAAGGCAATCCGCACGCGATACGAAGCCGAGCTGCGGAAATAGCTATACAGTTTCATCGATTTATACTCGAATCCCAGCCTTAGACCAGGCGCACCCGCAGATCGCCGACACCCGCTACCGAACCCTCCAGCAGATCGCCCTTTACCACCGCACCGACACCAGCCGGGGTGCCGGTAAAGATCAGGTCGCCAGCCTGCAGTTCGAAATAGGCCGACAGCTGCTCAATGGTTTCTGCAATATTCCAGATCATCTGGTTGATATCGCCGCGCTGGCGCAATGCACCGTTGACGTCCAGATGGATATCGCCCTGCTCGATGACGCCGGTGGCGCTCACAGGATGGATCGGCGAGATTGGCGCGGAAAAGTCAAAGCCCTTGCCGGTACACCATGGGCGGCCCAGCTTCTTGGCTTCGCCCTGCAGATCGCGGCGCGTCATATCCAGGCCGACGGCATAGCCCCAGATATGCTTGACGGCTTCGGCAGCAGGAATATTCTTGCCGCCGCTACCAAGCGCTACCACCAGCTCGATTTCGTGATGCAGATCCTGCGTCATCGATGGATACGGCATCTCGCCGATGCTGCCATGCGCGACCGGCAGCACTGCATCGGCCGGCTTCATGAAGAAGAACGGCGCTTCGCGGCCGCTACTGCCCATTTCCTTGGCGTGCTCGGCATAGTTGCGGCCAACGCAATAGATACGATGCACTGGAAACAATTGATCGTTGCCATCGACAGGTACTGCCGCTACGGCTTTTGGGGGGAAAGCGAAGTTCATGAAAGCTCCTTTTTCAATACCGCCGGAGTGCCGGCATGGGGGACAATATCCTGCTTAATTCTTGCCTAGGTAACTGCCGAGACGGCGCACCGCTTCCTGCAGATTTTCCATCGAGGTCGCGTATGACAGGCGGATGTAATGCTGTGCAGTGTGCGCACCGAAATCCAGACCGGACACCATGCTGACGCCAACTCGGTTCAGGATGTCCTTGACCAGGCTGTCGGCATCGCCGCCATCCTTGAGCAGATCGCTGCAATCGGCATACACGTAGAACGCACCATCGGGAATCACCGGCACCTTGAAGCCGAGCGCAATCAACGCCGGCACCAGGTAATCGCGACGCCGTTTGAATTCATCCTTGCGCGCCTCATACAAGGCCAGCGAATCTTTTTCAAAGCAGGCCAGCGCGGCGTGCTGCGCAATCGACGACGGACAGATGAAGAGGTTCTGTGCCAGTTTTTCGATAGGCGGCACCAGCGCTTCCGGCAGTACCAGCCAGCCGAGACGCCAGCCGGTCATGTTGAAGTATTTGGAGAAACTGTTGATGACGATGATGTCGTCGCCCAGCGACAACGCCGAAAACGGTTCGGCATCGTAGCTGAGGCCTTGGTAGATTTCATCGACGATGGAAAAACCACCCTTGGCGCGCACGGTGGCAATGATCTTCGCCAGTTCGCTGTGCAGGATCGAGGTGCCGGTCGGGTTCGACGGCGACGCCAGCAGCACGCCTCGCGTATGCTCGCCCCAATGCTCGCGCACCATATCATCGGACAATTGGAAACGCTCGGCCGGACCGCTGGCAATCATCTTCGCCTGGCCGTCGAAGGCAGCGACAAAGTGACGATTGCAGGGATAGGAAGGATCAGGCATCAGCACTTCGCAGCCCTTCTCCACCAGCGCCGCACAAGCCAGCAGCAAGGCAGCCGAAGCGCCTGCGGTGACGACGATACGCTCGGGTGCGATGTCGAGGCCGAATACTTGCCGATAATGCGCCGAGATCGCTGCGCGCAGCGCCGGCAAGCCAGTGGCGGAGGTGTATTGCATCTTGCCGTCGGCCATGGCCTTGGCGGCTGCTTCGATGACCAGCGGCGCTGCGGTGAAATCAGGTTCGCCGATACCCATGTGGATGATATGGCGGCCTTCGCGCTCCAGCGCCGCAGCCATTTTTGCCAGCTCCATCACGTGGAACGGAGCGATATTGTCGAGACGTGAAGCCAGGTGCGAGAATGTCATGAATACTTTTCCGAATGGCGCGGCGCTCTCGGTCACCAAACTGACACAAGGCTAACGCCGCACCTGAAACACGAAGCCTGTATCGATTCGCAGGCGTAACGAAGCAACTGCTTCGTCACCCACATTATTTACCGATTCAGGATTTCTTGCCGGCGTCGATTTCGGTCGCGCGCGCCTTGGCCGCAAATTTATCCAGCACGCCGTTCACATACTTGTGGCCGTCGATGCCGCCGAACGATTTGGTCAGTTCAACCGCCTCATTGATGACAACGCGATAGGGAATTTCGACATGGTTTTGCAGCTCGAAAGCGCCGATCAGCAACACCGCGTGTTCCACCGGCGACAGTTCGCTGATCTTGCGGTCGATCAATGGCGCCAGGCCGGCGCGCAATGTGGCCGCATCCTTGATCGCGCCGTACAGCAGCGAGTTGAAATGTTCGGCATCGGCCTTGTCGAAGCCATGCGCCTGGCGGATGTTTTCGCTGATGGCGGTCACGTCTTCGTTGTTCAACAGCCATTGATACAGGCCCTGCAACGCGAATTCGCGCGCGCGGTGACGTGGCGTGCGGCTCTTGCTCGGATTGGCGTGCAAAGTTTTATTGGTCATAATTTTTCCAGCTTGTAGTAAAGCTTATCGATAAAGCTCATTGGTCATTCCAAGGCCGGTCTTGCGGCCGGCCTGCAACTCTTCTTGTACATCGGTCCGGTTGCCGATGACTGCTTGCCGCGATTGACTGGCAACCGGCAAACCGCCATCGTCCAGACGATTTTATTCTTCGCTGGTGGCTTCAGCCAGTTCTTCCAGCGCGATCGACAGATTGGCCATCTCGACCGCTACGCGCGCAGCATCGGTGCCCTTCTCTTCCATGCGGGCTTCGGCCTGCTCGTCGTTCTCGGTGGTCAGCACGGCATTAGCGATCGGGATGCCGGCATCCAGGCCGACGCGCGTGATGCCGGCGCCGGATTCGTTCGAGACCAGTTCAAAGTGATAGGTCTCGCCGCGAATCACCGCGCCAATGGCGATCAGTGCATCGAACTGCATGGTCTCAGCCATCTTCTGCAGCGCCAGCGGGATTTCCAGTGCGCCCGGAACAGTGACGTGCAGGATGTCTTCATCGGCCACACCCAGGTGCTTCAACTCAGCCAGACAGGCCGACATCAACCCGTGGCATACATCTTCGTTGAAGCGGGCTTGCACAATACCGATGCGCAAATCTGCACCATCCAGATTGGTTTCGTAAATTCCGACTGTCATGGTTTTCCTCTTTATACGCACCAGGCGCTTATCTACTAATTGTTATACAAAAACGTGTCAAATCCAGCTACTGCACTCTACTACTCAGCGTTCGGCTTGTTTTGATATCCGGTAATTTCCAGGTCATAGCCTGTCATCGAAGGCATCTTGCGCGGGCTGGCCAGCAGTTTCATCTTGCCGACGCCGAGATCCTTGAGGATCTGCGCGCCGATGCCGTAGGTCCGCAGGTCAACCCGTGGCGCCGGTGGCTTGACGCCGCCGCTGCAAGCCGCTTCCAGTGCCGCAAACTTGGCGAAAATCTGGTCTGCCGATTCTTCGCAATTCAGCAGCACCACCACGCCGCACGGCGAAGCGGCAATCGCCGCCAGGGCCGAGGCCATGTTCCAGGAATGGTTGGTCGCTTCGGTTTCCAGCAGATCCAGGATCGATACCGGCTGATGCACCCGCACCAGCGTTTCCACATCCGGCGATGGTGTGCCGTGCAACAGCGCCAGATGCGCGCCGCCGCTTGGCGTATCGCGATAGGCGATGGTCTTGAATGTGCCTTGCGCGGTATGCGTGGTGCGCTCGGCGAGCCGCTCGACGATACTTTCGTGCTGGCCGCGATAGTGGATCAGGTCGGCAATCGTGCCAACCTTCAAGCCGTGTTCCTTGGAGAACTCCAGCAAGTCCGGCAGGCGCGCCATGGTGCCGTCTTCCTTGAGGATTTCGCAAATCACGGCGGCCGGTGTCAGGCCCGCCATTTCGGTCAGGTCGCAACCAGCTTCGGTATGGCCGGCGCGCATCAGCACGCCGCCCTTGCGCGCCTTGATCGGGAAAATATGGCCAGGCTGGACGATATCGCCAGCCTTGGCATCTGCCGCTACCGCAACCTGGATGGTGCGCGCGCGGTCGGCGGCTGAAATGCCGGTCGTCACACCTTCGGCGGCTTCGATCGAGACGGTGAAATTGGTGCCGTAGGCTGTACCGTTACGGCTGGTCATCATGCCCAGGTTGAGCTGGTCGCAACGCTCTTCGGTCAAGGTCAGGCAGACCAGGCCGCGCGCATGGCGAACCATGAAATTGATCGCCTCAGGCGTCACAAAATCGGCGGCCAGGACCAGGTCGCCTTCGTTTTCACGATCTTCTTCATCCACCAAAATAACCATGCGTCCGGCACGGAGTTCGGCAATGATTTCCTCTGTAGTTGCAATTGACATGCTTAGCCTTGAATTCGCCTTGAAGATAACCGGCCCGCAAGCCGCCTTGTGAGCGGTCTGCGGCCAGCTGGTATCCGCTATAAATCGCGCTGAATTGATAATAGTTCATGGCCTGCGGGCCGCTGCATGGCGGCGCTGGCAAGCCAAAATAAACCCGAGGTGGCTATTTTAAAGGATTTAGCAGACTGAAAATGTTTTACGGACACTACTTTGCCGTACTTTCGCCTGAACAACCGATCTACAACGCTCCCGACTCGCTCAAGCCGCCATTGGTTGCATTTTAGACAATGCATCCACCAGCAAAATCGGGTCGCCCAGCGCCAGCCTTTTCGAATCCGACAGCGCCTGCCGGAACGATTTAGCGCCCGGCATGCCGGCCATCAGGCCCAGCATGTGGCGCGTAATGCTGTTGAGGCGCAAACCGTTGCCATCGCGGCCGTACAGGGCCAGTTGCTCGCGAATGTAAGGCAGCATGGCCTCGATCACCTCGGCCCGGGTCTTCGGCACTGCATCGGCATCGCCGAAATAGCGCGCGTCGAAATCGGCCATCAGGTAAGGGTTGTGATAAGCCTCACGCCCCAGCATCACGCCGTCGACGTGTTGCAAATGCGCATCGATTTCAGCGGTAGTCTTGATCGCGCCGTTGATGATGATTTCCAGCTCCGGGAAATCGCTCGCCAGCCGGTAGGCATATTCATACTTCAGCGGCGGGATTTCGCGGTTTTCCTTCGGGCTCAAGCCCTTCAGGATCGCATTGCGCGCATGTACGATGAATGTCTGGCAACCCGCTTCCGCCACAGTGCCGACAAAATCGCGGACAAATTCATAGGATTCAGTCTTGTCGATGCCAATCCGGTGCTTGACGGTGACATCGATAGACACCGCATCCCGCATCGCCTTGACGCAATCCGCCACCAGCGCCGATTCCGCCATCAGGCAAGCACCAAAAGCGCCCTTCTGCACGCGCTCGGACGGACAGCCGCAATTCAGGTTGATCTCGTCGTAACCCCATTCTTCACCCAACTTGGCGCTCTTGGCCAGATCAGCCGGCTCGCTACCGCCCAACTGCAAGGCAACCGGATGCTCGACCTTGTCGAAGTTGAGATGGCGCGGCACATCCCCATGCAACAACGCCCCGGTCGTCACCATTTCGGTGTACAGCCAGGTGTGGCGGGTGATTTGACGATGGAACACGCGGCAATGCCTATCGGTCCAGTCCATCATCGGCGCAACAGATATGCGCCGCTTCTTGTAATTACTTGATTTCATTGAGATAAACGACTGTTTTCCGGCATCTTGGTGATGCAAATTATGCGCTGTATTGCTCAGTTTTATGATTGTTTTTGCAACACCATTGAATCCGATTTGCATCAAGGAACATGGCATGTGTCACAAAACGAGGCGCATCTTGATTCGCGCAAATTCGGCGAAAAGGAGGTCAGTTTATCATCAAGTCATTTCTGACCAAGGGAAAGGCGCTGGAATGAACTCGAAAATTCGAGGGCAAGAGCGATACCTATCAGATTAGTTGATCGCCACTCCAAGGCAATGCGAGTTACTGGTGAGGCATGAAGTGTGTCCTTGCAAGACGCAACCCCGGTTCTCCCGCTAGCCCGACACATGCAAATTAGAGTCAAAAATCTCCATCGTTAGCGCGAAAGAAGTAGCGGCCCAACACTATAGATTCACCCTTGCGACAAACGGGGAAAGGGACTCCCCGGGTCACCTCCGGAATTAATGATGCACATCCCGCGTTGAAATTCTAAAATTGCCTCTTGTTGCAAAGGCGTAATTTGTTGCCGGCTGGACACTTCATTCACCCTGTCGCTTAACGCCCCTAAACTAAGCGATGGATCTAAATATCTGGTCAAATAATTCGGATCCATTGAGGCAGTTCGCTTTGAGACTCTGTCGCCACTCGCCTGTGAGCTGCCTATTTGTAGAAAGTGCTCCAAAAGACGAACTAATAACTTATCATCACCAATTACATAAGACATCCAAGTTTGTACTCCATCAAGACCATCCCACTCAAGCCAACATGTCAAAATCAGCGGAAGGTTAGGAAGATTTAGTAGTGATCCGTCATTCATTTGCGACCTAAGCTTTCGAACTATTAACGCTTTGATTTGTGAAACAGTCTCTGCGCTCAGAGAAAGAAGTATCGAGTCTCGACCGCCGGCTTTCTCCACGTTTTCTGGCTTCTGAATTTCTTCAATGAAATTTACGTACGACGTCGCCGTTGAAAGCGCAGATGCCTCCTTGATCACGAAGATTAACCACGCCTCCAAAGTATTCGATGGTATTTTAGCCATGAGGTGCTCTAGGCAAAATGACATTTGCCATGAGGCTGGCGCTGAAAAAAATCCGGCTGTCCGTTCGCCTGGCCGCTCTAGGAAGCGATCACCAATTCGAAACAATGCTTCCGAGCACGCTTGGCAAAATATCGGATCGAGATCATCGATATCGCGAATTCTTTGAAATATCTCGACAGCCTTTCTATTGCCATTTGTTTTCTGGTCAAGTAGAAATTGCCATGCCGCAACCAGTGCTTCAACATCGCGGTGAGCGGTGAACGCCTGAAGCTCTGATCGAGTTAAAACCCTGGGCGAAATGCCGAACTGAAAATATGTAGGAAACATCGAATCGTCACACACTCTCCCGGCAGCCTTCCATTCCCGAAGAAAACTTGATCCATATGATGTATTTCCCCATATATTGTTTAATCGAGGAAAGATTCGCTTAATCAGTTGCTTCATCGACGCTCGACGAAACTCTGGAATTGCTGAGATCCACGCCTCATGAAAAATCTTTTCGTCTGCGTGCTGGCTAGACCCAGATGAGATTAACCCTGTAAATCTTTCCGGATTGTCTCGAATGGTGTTGTATACATACGGAAGAAATATTCGTAGGAATTCAAGCGCAATAAAATCTACCGTGTTCACTTCTCCACGGACTGCTGGGAAAGTTACGGATAAGGCATTGACTATCCGAACTAAATCTCTAGGTTTCTTGATAAATGATTTGAGGCCATCCTGAAACACATTCCACCAATAGCTTTCGTCAAATTCGGGGTCCTTCACGTCACCAAAAAAAACATTTAGATCATCAATAAATTTTTCTGTTAATTGTACCGACGTGACCGAGGGTAAATTAAACGGTACTTGAATGATTTTTTCAAGATATGCCTCCCCATTTTGGAGGCCCATTGATCCTTGTAAGGCCTGCGCCACAAGAGCTCGATCAAAGGCAAGAAGATAAATCACATTAGGGAAATCTGCGAGTGCCTTAATAACCTTGAAGACCTCTCGGATTTCGTCGGGCGTCAAACGATCTATATCGTCTACCAACACGACAAATCTCTGATTCGTTTTTTCAAGTGCCTTAGATATTTCCTCTTTAATGGTAGGAATGTCTTTTGTATTTTTCTTATTAACGAATCCGCTCGCGCCTTTTACGACCGCACCGCTCCCGGGCAAATAGCTATTCGCTCCCATTGCCACCAATTGAGTGATTCCATCCGAATAGTCTGCCAACTTGCTTCCAATTTTTTTGAATTTTTTGTTTTTATCCGGCAGCCTGCTTCGGAATTGGCCCAAAAATTGGGATGCAAGTTGGTTGCGATCATTAAACCACCAAGGATTAAATTCAATAATGATTGGGGGTGCTACAGGCACTGGCACCAAATTAGCCAGTCGGCCAGGCGAAACTATTTTTGAGCAATGTGAGACGATACCTCGTAGAAAACGGAGTGACGTAGCTTTTGCTTCCTCAAAAGTCGTTAGATCAGATGGGATCGGATCAGACTCATAGGATATGTAATATTTAACAAATTTCAACAGCGTTGACTTCCCCGAACCCCACACGCCATCGACTCCCATAACCAACCCACGTGGATTAGGGGTTGTGCGAATAGCATTCGCTATTGAATGGGCGAAAGGGGCGTATCCAAATGCATCGAGCTTGGGATCAAACTGTGGGCTGTCAGCTGACAGATTTACGTTCAAGGTAGTGATTTTCGGCGCTCCTCCGGAGCTGGTTTCATTTTCGCTCAATTGTCAATTCCCACTGAAATTTTTTGTTAGACAGCTGTGAACGGCTAATTTTCCTTAAACTTCCCTAAGCATGCGTCAAATTGCATCATTATGCCCCCCCGGTAACGCTGCAGGGAGATTGGGCTACAGGGTGGAGCTGCGATACATATTGAGTCAAAACCGACCAATTTAGTGGACAAGCGTGGCGAGGGATGACTGCACGCGCCGGCTCATCCGTCGCTTCTGTTGTTGGGGAAAATAGGGTCAAGTCTTGCAATGACATACGTCATGCCTAGCCGGCAACCCGCATTACGTCGAATAGCAATCCAATAATCCGATAGGCTAATGTCGAGAGCGTTCCATTGCTGCCGCAGGCAACTTCTCGAACCGGTTCGTAATGATCGCGTACATTATGAACCTCGCCAAGGAAAGAAAGATGAAAAAAGCAAATCTCCTCATTTCGATTGCCACTCTTTTTGGTGCGGCTTTATCACCCGTAAGTGCGCAGGCAGAAAACATTCCTCCGGTAAGCGTTACCGCCTGGGGGATGCATCGCGGCGGAGCAGTGGTATACAAATATCAGATAAAAAACGCCGGTACCAATCCGATCAAGACATTCACAATCGGATTCAACCCTGCCGATACCAGCGCCAACGGCGGAGCTGAATTGGCTACGATGCCGAATTCGAAAAACAAATCGTTCTGGTTATCTCCCGATGTCGCAACCAGTCCAACCGGATGGGGCGTGGCTTTTAAATTTCCCGACGAGAGTCCTAAATTTCTACTGCAATGGTCCGAAGGAAACTATGAAGCCAAATTGCGTCCAGGAGCATCACAAGTCCAGGGAGCGCCAGTCGTCGCCAATCCGGCAAACGACATTCCGCCTGGTGCCAGCTGGGACGGTTTTTCGGTCAATTTGGAAAAGGCGGATTTCAGCTACGTAAGCGGGCACGCTCTCGTGCTATATGGGGATGACACTCTTTCAATTCCAATCAAGAAAGGCGACACTACTCCACCTAAATTGGCAGTCGCCATTGGGCAAATTTCTAAAACTGATGCCGCCAGTTCCGTGCTGAATATCAATGTCACGACAAGCGACAGCTACGATCCGTCTCCAGAAATTGTGCTGGTCTCTGTCACTGCAAACCAAGCGCTCAATCCCAGCGATGTTATTGCAGCAATCGGCAAGGACACGCGCCAAATTACTGTCAGCAATGCACCTGGCAGAATCTATGAAATAAAGTACGCAGCGATTGATGCCTCAGGTAACAAGGCGACCCAGATTGTTTCTTATCAAATAAAGTGACAAAAAAAGTTGAACATGAGGCTACGCATCGGCTGCCAGCATTTCCCTTTGCGCCGCTTCTCTTGCCCTCATCGTCCAACCTGATCAAGAATCAAGAATGACGGCGCCGCAAAAAGCGCAGCATCAATAACAACAAAACTATGACGCCAACGATACCCGGCCAAACCCACTTCAACAACGGTGACGACACCCCACCAGCGCGCAACTCCGCAACGCGCTGGGGCGTCACCTTTGCTGCCGGATGACCAAACTGCTGCGTCAGGAAGTTGCCGAGCGTGGCGATCTGTTCGTCGGACAGACTGCGCGCAAAGGCTGGCATGGCCACGCCGGGGACATCTGCCTGCCGTTGCACGCCTTGCAGTATTGCCATCACCAGATTGTCGCCGTTGGACCGCCCTAGCGCGGTGTTGTTGAACAACGGTGGCAGGCCGCCGTCTGGCGTGCCTTTGCCGCTGGCCTGGTGGCAGCTGGCGCAGTAGGCATCGTAAATTTGTGGGCCGGTCATCTGGCGATGATCGGCGGGCCAGGCCACGCCGCGAATCGATCCGGTGTAATCTGCGGCGGCACCCCATGCATCGGTGGGCCGGGTATCGGCGGCGTCATGGATCGGGGTTGTCTGCTTGAGCCAGCTTGCCAGTGCATGCAAGTCCTGGTCGTTCAGGTGGCGCAGGCTGTGATCGATGGCTTCGGCCATCGGACCGGCGGCCTGGGCTTTGAGGCCGGCGCGGCCGGTTTTCAGGTAGGCGGCGAGTTCTTCGACGCTCCAGTTGCCGATGCCGCTGTTGGGATCCGATGTGATATTAGGCGCATACCAGGTACCGAGGCTAGCGCCGGCCAGGCTGCGTGCGCTCAGCTCGCCCATGGTGCTGCTGCGCGGCGTGTGGCAGGTGCTGCAGTGGGCGAGCGCCTGGCCGAGATAGGCGCCGCGGTTGATCTCAGCGCTCTTGCCGGGGTCGGCAACAAACGGCTTGCCGTCCAGGTTCATCGCGTTCCATGCCGCCAGCGATAGCCGCACATTGAAAGGAAACGGCAGCTCGGTTTGCGGTGGCTTACTCTCGACGGCCGCAACGCCTTGCATGAAATAGGCATAGAGCGCGGCGACATCGGCATCGGTGATGCCGGCGTATGCCGTATATGGCATGGCCGGATACAGATTCGCACCGTCCGCGCGCTTGCCTTTGCGCAGCGCATCCGTAAATTGCTGCAGGGTGTAGTTGCCGATACCGTTGTCTTTGGACGGCGTGATGTTGGTCGAAATAATCGCGCCGAGCGGCGTGGCAATCGACGCGCCACCGGCAAAGGGCTTGCCGCCGGCGGCGGTATGGCAGGCGATGCAGTCGGCGGCGGTGGCGAGGTATTTGCCACGTTGCACCAGCAATGTATCGTCGCCGGTCGCTGCATGAACAGAGGCCGACAGGAATGTCGCAACGAGCAGCGCGCCCACGGTTTTTACCGTAACCAGATTCCGCATCGATATCTTCTTCGTTATTTTTTTCATCGTTTGGATCCTCGCGGCCATCACAGGGAGGCCTTGATCGATTCGCTGCTGCGCAAAGCCAACGCCACCGCGGTCAGTGTCGAATTGACGGTGGCCGAGGTGGGCATGATGCCGGTGCCGGCGATGAACAGGTTTTCGTGATCGTGGCTGCGGCCGTGGCTGTCGACCACCGAATCGGCCGGGTTGCTGCCCATGCTGAGGGTGCCGGTGATGTGCTGGTTATTGCTGTACTTGCCCTCGTCGCTATACCGCAGGTTGGTGCCGCCCATCAGCGCGGCAATCTTGCCGTATTCGATGCGCGCCAGCGCCATGCCTTTATGGATGTAATCATCCATCTCATAATGAATCTGCGGCGTCGGAATGCCGAGCGCATCCTTGCGCGGACTCAGCACCACGCGGTTCTGCGGCAGCGGCAATTGTTCCATGACGTTCTTCAGGCTGACCTGGCGCGCCGCGCGATGGCGCAACTGCTGTTCCAGGTCGACGCCATAGACGCCTTTGGCGATCAGCTCCTGTGTCACCGCCAACACTTGTGAGGCGTCGCTGATGTCGATGCGGTAGGCGGCGCTCTCGCTGCGGAAGGCGCCGTCGCGCAGGTGATTGATGGACGCCGGGCTCATCGGGCCGCGACCTGGCCAATTGGCCTCTTCTGTTTCGAAGGTCAACTTGTTGCTGGGGTGATCCATCAAATGACGGCCGACGGTGTCGGAACTGTTGGCCAGACCATTGGGATATTTATCGCTGGCGGACAACAACAGCAGTTTCGGGCTTTCGATGCCGTTGGCGGCGAGGATGAAAACCTTGCCGGTAACGCGCGTCGATTTTTTATCCGGATCGTAGTAATGCACGGCGGCGATACGGCCTTTGGCGTCGTGCTCAATGCGATACACGACGGCATTGACGAGCAGCTTGACGCCGGCGGCTTCGGCCGCATCCGCCGCCAGGCCGCCGTGATACTGGGCATCAATCGGACAGATCGGCATGCAGTTATTGTTGCCGCAGCAGGCTGGCCGGCCGTCGTAGTTCTGGCTGTTGCGCGCCACCGTGTTTTCGATGACCTCGTAACCGGCTGGCGCCAGGCGCTCGCGGAAACGCCGCTGCGCCCAGGATTCGGCGACCGGCGGCATCGGAAACGGCTGGCTGCGCGGCGAGCCGTTTTTGGTCGAGCCGGTGACGCCCATCCTGATTTCTGCTTCGAGATAGAACGGCTCCAGTTCTTCGTACGAAAGGGGCCAATCGCGGCCGACGCCATACAGGGTTTTCATACGCATATCGTTGGGCAGCACACGCCAGGCTTGCGCCGCCCAGTGCCAGGTAGTGCCGCCGACCATGCGGATATATTCCGCCGGATACGGATACGGGCCAGCCTGCACCAGATAACCGTTATCGCTCGGCTTGTATTGCGGATGCGGCGCCCATGGCGAAAACGGATAGGGCGACATGAAGTCATCCTTGCGCGGCGAGTTGCGGAAATTGGCAACGATGGCGCCGCGATCAAAGCGCGGACCGGCTTCCAGCATCAGCACCGAGGCGCCCTGCTTGGCCAGCCGATGCGCCAATGTTGCGCCGACGATGCCGGAGCCGATGACGACGACGTCAGCGGAGGTGTTGTCGCTCATGATTTATCCTTCGATCTTCTGGATGGGCTGGGCCGACCAAGTGCCGTATGCGCCGTAGGCATAGCTAGGTGGTCGCAGCTGGTCACTGACGGCGACGTTCATCAACGCATCTTCGTAAGCCACGCATTTCGCCTTGGCGCCGCTGCCGACGATGCCGGTGTACCAGGTGAGCATGATGCGACGCGGTACTGCGGCAAACGGGGCTTTCTCGGCATCGAGTGCGGCTTGCAGAGCGGCGGCAGTCAATTTTCGTTCTGCGATAAATCCCTGCAACGCCTGAATCTGATCGACAAAGGCCGGATCGCTCGCAGCGAGTGCCAGGTACATGCGCTCGACCTGCGCCGGCGGCAACTGCGCGTGTCCAGTCAGGAACAAAGATGCCTGCAGAAACGCCTGCCTGGCGGGTGAGCTTCCCGCGTCGCTGGCGATAGCAGAAGCGAAAGCGGCTGGCGACAGCAGCGGTTCACCAAGCATCCAGGTGCATACGACAGCGACGCTGCCACCCATGAAAAACCGCCGCGACATCCTTGCGGGTGGCTGGCGGCGCGTGATCTTTTCGAGCGAAGTCATGTTCATTGCATCTCCCTGATTGCGTCTCACAAACGGACGTCGATTATTGAAGATCGATGATCTCAACCCAATTCGGATTCTTGCCCATGTCATATTGATGCAGGAATTGCAGAGCGCCGCTCTTTTGATCGATGGCATAGCTGCTCATGCGATTGGATTTCTGGCCGACGGCCAGCAGGTAGCGACCGCTGGGATCGATGTTGAAGCCGCGCGGCTGGGTCTCGGTGGGGAAGCTAGCGATCAAGGTCAGCGCGCCACTTTCTGGATCAACCGCAAACCCGGTGAGCGTACTCGATGTGCGCTCTGACGCGTACAGGAAACGGCCATCCGGCGTCAGGTGCAAATCTGCCGGCGCCAGGGCGTCGCCTTTGAAACCTTTCGGCAGCAGCGAAACGGTGGACTGTAACGTCATGGTGCCGGTAGCTGCGTCATAGCGATAGGTATTCAGCGTGCCGTCCAGTTCGTTGGTGCTGTAGACGAAACGTGCTCTGCGGTCGAAGACGAAATGGCGCGGGCCGGCGCCTTTGCTGGTTTCGACATACGGCGGCGTGTTTGGCGTGACCTTGCCGTTGGCTGCATCGAATCGATATTGCAGGATGATGTCGCCGCCCAGGTTGCTGGCGAATAAATGCGTGTTGGCCGGATCGGTCGCTATCGCATGGGCTTTCTCGCGCGTTGGAATCACGGCCACTGGCGTCGCCTCAACGCTGCCGTTGGCGGCGATGGGATTGATCGAAATCTTGTTGCCAGTGTAAGACGCGGCCAGCAGGAAGCGGCCGGTCTTGTCGGTCGCCAGGTTTGCCATGTTGTCGGCCAGCGGCACAGTCGACATCAGGTTCAGCTTGCCGCTGCGGCCATCGATGGCAAAGCTGCTGACCGAATACGGCTGGGAACGCAGCGAGGCATACAGGAAGCGATGATTGGGACTGATCGCGAGCGGCATCACGGTGCCGCCGGTTGCTACTTTGTCGACCAGGGCGACGCTGCCGTCTGCCTGCTTCAATTCCATCACATAGATATCCTGGCTATCGGCATTCGACACGTAAACCATGGTTTTGGCGAAGGCCGATGCGCCGATCGCGGCTAGCATCAGGGTGGTAAACAGACGGCTGAGGTTGGAGTGCATTCTTTGTCCTGTCAGGTGATCAGGTAATTGGCGCAGGGTTGAATAGCGTCAGTGCGTTATGCAATTTGTGATGCTCGGCCCAGGTTTTCTTGCGACCGCTGGCGACATCCAGCATCAAACGGAACAACTCCCAGCCGACATCTTCGATACTGGCTTCACCGCTGGCGATACGGCCGGCGTTGACATCCATCAGATCGTGCCAGCGCCGCGCCAGGTCGTTGCGCGTGGCGACCTTGATGACCGGCACTGCTGCCAGTCCGTATGGCGTGCCGCGGCCGGTCGTGAACACGTGCAGGTTCATGCCGGCTGCCAGTTGCAAGGTGCCGCAGACAAAATCGCTGGCCGGCGTGGCGGCGTAGATCAAGCCTTTTTGCTTGACCTTGTCGCCGGGCGACAGCACGCCGGAAATGGCGCTGCTGCCGGATTTGACGATCGAACCCATGGCCTTTTCGACGATGTTGGCCAAGCCGCCTTTTTTATTGCCGGGCGTGGTGTTGGCGCTGCGATCGACGCCGCCGCGGGTCAGATAATCGTCATACCAGGCCATCTCGCGGATCATGGCTTGCGCCACGTCGGCATTGACCGCGCGTGAGGTCAACTGATCGATACCGTCGCGCACTTCGGTGGTTTCAGAAAACATCACGGTAGCGCCAGCGCGCACCAGCAGGTCGGTGGCGTAACCGACGGCCGGATTGGCTGTGACGCCGGAGAAGGCATCGCTGCCGCCGCATTGAACCCCGACAGTCAGCTCCGATGCCGGACAAGTTTCGCGACGACGCTTGTTCAGTTCAGCCAGTTGCTCTTCTGCGGTAGACATGATCGATACAATCATCGACTCGAAGCCGACGTGTTCGGCATCCTGCAGGCATACCACACGCAAGCCGTCTTCCTTGCCGCCAGTGCTTTGAATCGGGATCGAACCTTGCGGGAACATGCGGCCCGGTTGCAGTTTTTCGCAACCGAGGCTGACCACCATGGCCTGGCCGCCGAAGTTGGGATTCATGCTGATGTTGCGCAAGGTGCGGATCGGAATCTCGGCGCCCGGCGCATCAATCGCCACGCCGCAGCCATAGGTGTGTTCGAGGCCGATGACATCGTCGACGTGAGGATACTTGGGCAGCAATTCCGCCTTGATGCGCTTTACCGCATGCTCCACCACTCCGGACACGCATTGCACCGTGGTGCTGATCGCCAGGATATTGCGGGTGCCGACAGTGCCGTCGGCATTGCGGTAGCCCTCGAAGGTGTAACCGTCCAGCGGCGCTGCTGCCGCAGGTACGTGCGTCGAAATCGGCAGGTTGGTCAGTTCGCGCGCCGGCGGCATCCGCACCAGCGATTCCTCGATCCAGCTTCCCTGCAAGATCGACCGTTGCGCATAGCCGATCACCACGCCGTAGCGCACGATGGCTTCGCCTTCGGCCAGATCGCGCAGCGCGAGTTTATGGCCTTGCGGCACCCTGTCGCGCAGCACCAGGCCGCACGGGAAAACCGCACCGGCCGGCAAGCCGCCGTCGTTAGCGACGATGGCGACGTTATCTTGCTCCTGCATGCGAATGTACAGCGGTGCATTGCTGTCTGCCGCCAACTTGCTTGCGGCTGGTGTTGCCTCGATCATGATCCCACTCCTGATAATTTCTTGTATGGCTGTCCTGCATCGTCCAACGGTTTGAGTTCGACGCGTTTGATGTCTTTCACGATCACCAGGTAGCTGATCACCGCTAACAAAGCATTGGCGCCGACATACACCAGCGCCCATTGGAAGGACCCGGTTTCCTTGATGATATAGCCGATCACGATCGGCGCTGTGATGCCGGCAATGTTGCCGAACATATTGAACAGGCTACCGGTGAGGCCGATGATTTCTTTCGGCGAGGTATCCGCCACCACCGCCCAGCCCAATGCGCCGACGCCCTTGCCGAAGAAGGCCAGCGCCATGATGCCGACCACCAGCCATTGGGTATCGACGTAATTGCACAAGATCATGGTGGTCGACAGCAGCAGGCCGGCGACGATTGGAATCTTTCGGGACCAGGTCAGCGAGACGCCGCTCTTGATCAGGCGATCCGAGATCATGCCGCCCAGCACGCCGCCGAGGAAACCGCAAATCGCCGGCAGCGAGGCCACGATGCCGGCTTTCAGGATCGACATGCCGCGCTCCTGCACCAGGTAAATCGGAAACCAGGTCAGGAAGAAATACGTGATGGTATTGATGCAGTATTGGCCGAGATAGACACCTGCCAGCATGCGATTGCAGAGCAGTTGCTTGAGATAGCCGAGCTTGACGCCGCGATTGACCTGGCTGCCCTTGCCGGCGGCAATGCCCTGGTCCATCTCGACCAGGCCGCCACCGTCGCGGATATGCGCCAGTTCGGCCGGGCTGATGCGCGGGTGGTCTTTCGGGTTATGCATCACCCGCATCCAGATCATGCTGAGCACCAGGCCGGCGACACCCATCACGACAAACGTTTCCGACCAGCCGTAGGCATGGGTGATCCAGGCCATCAAGGGCGCGAACAGCACGGTGGCGAAATACTGGGCGGAATTGAAAATTGCCGATGCGGTGCCGCGTTCGGCAGTGGGGAACCAGGCGGCGACGATGCGGCCATTGGCGGGGAAAGAAGGCGCTTCGGCCAGGCCGACCATGAAACGCAACATGAATAATGCGGGAACGGCCCACAATACGCCGAGAAAATGCACGCCGCCTTGCAGCAGGGTGAACAGTGACCAGATGAAGATGCTTGCGGCGTAGACCCGTTTCGACCCGAAGCGGTCCAACAACCAGCCGCCGGGCAATTGGCCCAGCACGTATGCCCAACTGAAAGCCGAGAAGATGAATCCCATGGTGACCGCATCAAACCCCAGCTCGGTCTTCATTGCAGTGCCGGCAATGGATAAGATGGCGCGGTCGGCGTAATTGAATGTGGTCACCATGAACAGCATGAACAGAATCATGTAACGCACCCTGCCACCGCGGGCCTGTGTCGGCGCACCCGTTTTGTCGATATTCAACTACGTCTCCTGTCTTTGCCAGAGCCAGCGCTTGCGAAGGAACGGCGCCAAAGCACCACAAGTTCCCACTACCTGAGCCATGTACCGCATACGGTACAGACCTTAACCAGGCTGTTACAAGGTGCCGTTCTTATTGTTATAGATGCTTAGCGTAAGCCAAACCATTGTTATGTTATCAGTCATCCTACAACTTGAATCGTAGTATAATCAGCGAAAAATAATTTAGCAACTAGATTTACTTTTCCGCGGCCCCGCCCATGAACACACCGCTCACTCCTCAGCTCACCCCGAGCGCCCCGCGCAAAAAACATCGCAACCTGGCGCAGAGCGTGGTCGCCGATATTGCCGAGAGCATCCGCGGCGGCAGCATCAAGCCGGGCGACAAGCTGCCGACGGAATCCGAATTGATGCGCACCCAAGGTGTCAGCCGCACCGTGATCCGCGAAGCGATTTCGCACCTGCAAGCCTCGGGCCTGGTGGAAACCCGGCACGGCATCGGCACTTTCGTACTTGCCGCGAGCAGCCCCAATAATTTCGACATCGATCCGGAAACCGTGATCACCATGCGCGACATCCTGGCCATCCTGGAGTTGCGCATCAGCCTCGAAGCCGAAGCCGCCGGACTGGCTGCAGCACGGCGCACCGATGCGCAACTGGAGCAGATGCGGATGGCGCTGGATGCCTTCCAGAAGAGCGCACACGAGCGCGGCGACTCGGTTGCGGCCGATGTGCAGTTCCATCTGCACATCGCACAAGCCACCGGCAACCGCTATTTTGTCGACATCCTGAGCCACCTCGGCACCACCATCATTCCGCGCACCCGGATCAACTCCGCCCGGCTCGCGCACGACGATCCGGCCGCCTATCTCGATCGCGTGCATCGCGAACATGAAGATATCTACAACGCGATCCTGCGCCAGGATCCAGAGACTGCACGGGCAGCGATGCGCACTCACCTGAGCAACAGCCGCGAACGCTTGCGCAAGGTTCAGGACAGCATGGTGCTTGCCTCGTAAGCAAGCCATGGCAACCCGAAGCACTTCATAGCAACCCAACAATGATGACTCTCACGGCCCAGCCAGAAGAGTCATCAAAGCAGCCAGGCCACCCTCGCCGCTGACCGGCATTTCGCAATATCCTGCGCCAAAACTCCCCCCGCTTTTACTCCCACCCTCCGCCCACATCCGCTCGATAACAACATTTTCAGGCTTGCGCACCGCAAATCTTTGTTGTACGATGACTGATAACTTAATCGCCCGGACATCAGCGCACTCGTGCGCAACAATGGTGTTCAGTTATCAACCGCAGCACTACACAATACCGAGACCATGAACTATCAAGACCTCAAACAGACTCTTTCCTCCGGCCTGCTGTCTTTCCCAATTACCGACTTTGATGCACAAGGCAATTTCCGCCCAAGCACCTACGCAAGCCGGCTTGAGTGGCTGGCTCCTTACGGTGCGAGTGCCCTGTTTGTGGCGGGCGGCACTGGTGAATTCTTTTCGCTGACGCCGTCTGAATATTCCGACGTAGTGCGTCTGGCGGTCGAGACCTGCCGCGGCAAAGTGCCGATCCTGGCCGGCGCCGGTGGCCCGACCCGTACCGCCATCGCCTTTGCACAGGAAGCGGAACGCCTGGGCGCGCACGGCATCCTGCTGATGCCGCATTACCTGACAGAAGCGTCGCAGGATGGCCTGGTCGCCCACGTCGAAGCCGTCTGCAAATCGGTCAAGTTCGGCGTCGTGGTGTACAACCGCGGCATCTGCCGCCTGAATGCGGATTCGATGGAAGTGCTGGCAGCGCGCTGCCCTAACCTGATCGGTTTCAAGGACGGCATCGGCGACATCGAACTGATGGTATCGATCCGTCGTCGTCTCGGCGACCGCGTGACCTATCTGGGTGGCTTGCCGACAGCAGAACTGTTTGCCGCTCCTTACAAGGCGCTGGGCGTACCGGTTTACTCGTCGGCGGTATTCAACTTCATGCCGAAGCTGGCAATGGACTTCTATAACGCAGTCAAGAACGACGACCACGCCACCACTGGCCGCCTGATCGACGACTTCTTCCTGCCTTACCTGGCAATCCGCAACAAGAAGGCCGGCTATGCCGTCAGCATCGTCAAAGCAGGTGCGACCATCGTCGGCCACGACGCCGGCCCGGTGCGCACGCCATTGATCGATCTCAACGCTGAAGAATGCGAACAACTGAAAGCACTGATCCTGGCCCAAGGGCCGCAATAAACGTGACGGGACGGCTGGCGCTAGGCTATCCGTCCCGCCGCAGCTAAACGCTCAAGGCGGCCGGCATCATGCCTTGCCGCCCGCATTGCGTCCATCCACAGTTACAAGGAAAAACATGAATATCACAGGTGAAATGCTCATCGGCCAATCGGCTGTACGCGGTACGGAAGGCGCGTTGCGCGCGATCAATCCTGCCACCAATGAAAAGATCGGCCCCGATTTCGGCGCCGGCGGCACATCTGAAGTCGAGCGCGCTTGCGTCCTCGCACAACAAGCTTTCGACACTTACCGCGAAACCACGCCTGAACAGCGTGCACAGTTTTTGGAAGAAATCGCCAATGGCATCCTGGCGCTCGGACCAGCGCTGATCGAACGCGCATCGCAAGAATCCGGCTTGCCGACAGCGCGCCTGGAAGGCGAGCGCGGTCGCACCGTCGGCCAATTGCGCCTGTTCGCCAGCGTGGTGCGCAGCGGCCAGTATCTGACTGCCACCATCGATCCGGCATTGCCTGAACGGACCCCGCCGCGTTCCGATCTGCGCTTGCGCAAGATCGCTATCGGCCCGGTTGCTGTCTTCGGCGCCAGCAATTTCCCGCTGGCGTTCTCGGTTGCCGGTGGCGATACTGCCGCCGCACTCGCGGCCGGCTGCCCGGTAGTGGTCAAGGCGCATAGCGCTCATCCCGGCACTTCGGAACTGGTTGGCCGCGTCATTCAGCAAGCGGTGGCAAGCTGCAAACTGCCGGAAGGCGTGTTCTCCCTGATCATCGGCAATGGCAATGTGGTCGGCCAGGCCTTGGTCAGCCATCCAGCGATCAAGGCAGTCGGCTTTACCGGTTCGCGCCAAGGCGGCCTGGCGCTGATGCGCGCTGCTGCGCAAAGACGCGAGCCGATTCCGGTCTATGCAGAAATGAGCAGCATCAATCCGATGTTCCTGCTGCCACATGCGCTGGCCGCACGTGCTACCCAAATCGGCAGCGCATTCGTCGATTCGTTGACCATGGGCGTCGGACAATTTTGTACCAACCCAGGCCTGGTGATCGGCCTGGCGGGCGACCATCTGGTGCAATTCCAGGAAGCCGCGCAAAAAGCACTGCAAGCCAAGGCAGCCGGCACCATGCTGACACCTGGCATCCACAGTGCATACGTCGATGGCGTCGAACGCATGGGCAAGATTGCCGGTGTCGACACACTCGGCCACGGCCTGGCGGCAACCGCGCCCTGCGCAGCGCAAGCGGTATTGTTCAGCACCGATGCAGCGACTTTCCTGGCGACCGAACAATTGGAAGATGAAATCTTCGGCCCGAGCTCGCTGATCGTTGCCTGCCGCAACGAAGAAGAAGTACTGGCCGTCGCAGAGCATCTTGCAGGTCAATTGACCGCGACCCTGCAAATAGAAAACGACGATCATGCGTTCGCCCGGAAATTGCTGCCGACGCTGGAACGCAAAGCCGGACGCATCCTGGTGAACGGCTATCCGACCGGAGTGGAAGTTTCTCATGCGATGGTGCATGGCGGCCCGTTCCCGGCAACTTCGGACAGCCGCAGCACCTCGGTCGGCGCCAGCGCAATTGATCGTTTCGTGCGGCCGGTTTGCTATCAGGACATCCCTGCCGGATTGCTGCCGCCCGCTTTGCAGGAAGACAATCCGTTGAATCTGGCGCGTACCGTCAATGGCGAGTTGCGACTGGCATAAGAAGCAAAAAACCATGTGCAACAACCTGGTTGCACATGGTTCCCCTGAAGGACAACGAGCTGCAAGGCAGCTCGGCTTCCCTACGCATCGCCGCCATGTTTCGTCGTTCTGAGTTTTTTTCAGCTGAGACGACAGAAATTTCTCCCGGCCTGACATCTCAATACGCAGCGCCCTTTTAATACGACGCTGCCGTCGCAACACTCGCCGTTCGCATTAAATATTCCCCTACGTCTCGCCCTTCCAACGCGGCCAACTTGGCGACCCGGTTCATGCCCTGATCGAAAGATCAGAATGTTCAATTGCGGGCGGGCGTATTTTCAGCGAAATACTCCATGGAATCTCCGTTCTTGACCGCTGTATCAGGATCGCTTAACGCCAGCGAGTGGGCCGCGCTTTGCCCGTATGCATAGTCACCAGTGCCGGCGATAACGTTGAAGTGCGTCGATTCATGCACCAGCGTGCCAGCTTTGGAATCGGTGCCGGTGTCGGGTGCAGGCCAGAATGCGCCACACAGATAAACGGTATAAGGCAGGTGTGGGAAAACGTAGGCATAGAACGTTGGCCTGTCGGTACAGCCGCAATTAAAGGTATACGACTCTTCGGTAAGCGCGTATTCGGTTTTGATGTAGCCATTGGCGACAGCCGTATAGCGCGCATTGTTTGGAGCGCCGAACCACCAGGTATAACGATCGCCCGGCGTGCCTGCCAAGATATAGTTCTTCGCGTTTGTGGCGAGGTTGTTTGCGTTATTACGCGCATTGATCAACGCGGTTTGCTGGGCGTTGCTGCAACTGACAAAGGTGTTCGACCCGTTGACTGCCGCGATCGCATTCATCAGCCCGGGATTAGCTGCCGGTGCAGGGCCGCCCTTGACAGACAGCGGGATCGCGCTGGTATCGAGCGTAATCGGCGCGGCGGCCACGCCGTTTGCCTTGGCTGCCGCCGCGTCGGCGGCTTCGCGCACCAGGGTGCCGATGTCCCTCTTGTATTTGACGACATATTGGCCGGCGCGATACATCTCATAGTAGGCGCTGAGATCCACCTCTGCGGTAAGGCTTTCATTCGGCTTGAGCGCGATATATTCCTTGGCAGTCGGCGCTTTGCGCTTCACCAGTTTTCCAAGGTAAGGCACTTCCTTTCCGCCAATTGAAACACTGAACAAGTCGCCGGTGACTTCCTTGAGCGGAGTCATCCAATCCAGGACGTGCAGCGGAACACCGCTGTTATTGGTGATGGTATAGAGTATTTTCCCGGCGCCGGCATCGCCTTTGGCGGCTGACTCCTGAAGCCGTACTTCGATATCAGCCTTTGCTGCGTAGACGGATCCGCTGACGACAACCGCCGCCAGACATACCGTGCCGGTTATATATTTTCCATAAAAAGACATGATTTACCTCTCGAATAGAATGTGTCGTTGAAGTCCGTATCGTCGAAATACGGTTCACACATCCTAGCGAGAGGTATTTGTAAAAAGACACTATCCACATCGATAGTAGCAACTTACTTACGCCGCCTCAGCAACACCGCAACAACTATGTGCCCTACTCCCCGGCCTCGCTCAGTTGCGCGATCGCCGCCGGCGAGAGTTGCAGGCGCGTGGCAGCGATCAGGTCGTCAAGTTGCGCCAGTGTGGTTGCACTAGCGATCGGCCCGGTGATGCTGGGCCGCGCAATCAGCCAGGCCAACGCCACCTGCGCAGGATTGGCGTCATGCGTTGCCGCCACCTGGTCCAACGCATCCAGGATACGCAGGCCGCGTGCATCCAGATAGCGCTTGACTCCCTGACCGCGAGCGCTTTTTCCGAGGTCTTGCTCGCTGCGGTATTTGCCGCTCAGGAAGCCGCTCGCCAGCGAATAATAGCTAATCACGCCGATGCCGTGTTTCAGTACGAACGGCTCCAGCGTGCGCTCATATTCGGCGCGATCGTAGAGATTGTAATGCGGCTGCAGCGACTGGTAGCTTGGCAAGCCGTGCTGCTCGCTGATCCGGAGTGCTTCAGCCAAACGCTCGGCACTATAGTTGGAGGCGCCGATGACGCGCACCTTGCCATCCTTGACCAGCTCCGCATAAGCCGACAAGGTTTCTTCCAGCGGCGTCTCGGGATCGTCTTCATGCGATTGATACAGGTCGATGTGATCGGTCTGCAGCCGCCGCAATGACTCTTCCACCGCTTGCCGGATATAGGCCTTGCGCAAGCCCTTCTTGCCCTCCCCCATCGACATGCCGACCTTGGTGGCGATCACTACCTGGTCGCGCTTGCCGCTACGCTTGAGCCATTTGCCGATGATGGTTTCGGATTCCCCGCCGTGGTGGCCAGGCACCCAGCTCGAATACACGTCAGCGGTATCGATGAAATTCAGGCCGGCGTCGACAAACTTGTCCAGCAAGGAAAACGAAGTCGCTTCGTCGGCAGTCCAGCCGAACACGTTCCCGCCAAACATCAGCGGCGACACCTGCAACGACGAGTTGCCGAGCTTGCGCTTGTTTATTGCCATATCTTCAACTCCCGGTTGGCCACAAAAAACCAGTCTAATCGGAAGCGGATAAGCTTGCCAAAGGAAAGCCAATTGCGCTCTGAGCATGCCACTTGTCGATCCACGCGCTGCAAAGTGGCTCTATCAGAAGCCGGATAAACGTACTAACATCGTTAACAAGCCCTAGATCCATAATCCGCCTCAACGACTACCCAGGAGACATCATGTCCGCACCGCTGAATACCGATCATTTCTGGATGCCCTTCACTGCCAACCGTCAGTTCAAAAGCAAGCCGCGCATGCTGGTTTCCGCTTCCGGTATGCATTACACGACGGATGACGGCCGCCAGATACTCGACGGCACAGCCGGCCTGTGGTGCACCAATGCCGGCCACTGCCATCCGAAGATCGTCGAGGCGATCCAGAAGCAGGCAGCGACGATGGACTTTGCGCCGGTGTTCCAGATGGGCCATCCGCTCGCCTTCGAAGCAGCCAGTGCGCTGGTGTCGATTGCGCCGGAAGGCTTGAATCGGGTGTTCTTCTGCAATGACGGTTCGGAGTCGGTTGATACCGCATTGAAAATCGCACTGGCATACCATCGCGTACGTGGCGACGGCCTGCGCACCCGCCTGATCGGCCGTGAGCGCGGTTACCACGGGGTCGGCTTCGGCGGCATTGCGGTAGGCGGCATCGCCGGCAACCGCAAGCATTTCGGCCCGACACTAGCCGGCGTCGATCACCTGCGACATCCGCTCGATATCGCGCGCAATGCGTTTTCGCACGGCTTGCCGGAACACGGCGCCGAGATCGCCGACGAATTTGAACAGCGACTGCTTGCGCTGCACGATCCAGCGACGGTCGCAGCGCTGATCGTCGAGCCGATCCAGGGCTCAACCGGCGTGATCCTGCCACCCAAAGGTTATCTGCAAAAGCTGCGCGCCATCTGCGACAAATACGGCATCCTGTTGATTTTCGACGAAGTGATCACTGGCTTCGGCCGCCTTGGCGCGCCGTTTGCGGCCGACTATTTCGGCGTGGTGCCGGACATGATCTGCTGCGCCAAGGGCCTCACCAACGCCACGGTGCCGATGGGCGCCGTGATCGTGCGGCAGGATATCCATGACGCATTCATGAGCGCCGCCAGCGAAAACGCCATCGAGTTCTTCCACGGCTACACCTACACCGCGCACCCACTCGCAGCCGCTGCCGCCGTGGCGACCATCGACGTCTACAAGAGCGAAAACCTGTTCGACCGGGCGGCAAGCATGGCGCCTTACTTTGAGCAGGCGGCACACGGCTTGAAGGGTTTGCCCTACGTGAAAGACGTGCGCAACCTGGGCTTGGTGTGCGGGATTGAACTGGAACCAATTGCCGGCAAACCGGGCGCGCGCGCCTTCGACGTATTCTTGAAGTGTTTCTGGGAAAAAGGCGTGCTGATCCGTACCACCGGCGACATCATTGCGCTATCGCCACCGCTGATTATCGAGCCGGGGCAAATCGATCAATTGTTTGCTGCGATCGGTGAGGTATTGAAGGCGCAGCATGCAGCCACAACCGTAAGCAGCACCTAGCTTGGGCACGCCTGTGAAATAAGCTCACGCGTGGGCACTGGTGCCCACGCTACTTCTGAACTCACTCTCGGAAAAAGACCATGCGGTCTTTTCAATTTCTCAACATGAAATTTGAGGAATTACAGCTCGTTAAATTTCTGTTTCAATTCTTTGCTTAACTCAAAGAACTCTGGCGTATTTTCTATACCTTTGCGCCAAGCAAGGCCTCGCTCGATCAAATCATATTTGTATTTGACTTTCGCCCCTGGAATAGGCTGCCCTTGCTCATCGTAGTCTCGTCCGATGAGCCAAATGGTGTCTGAAATCAAAATGGAAGATTCAATGTCGTGCGTAATAACTATGGTCGTATTGAGCTCATCGAGGTTGGACACACGCAAAATCATCTCGCACACGGTCTCTTTTGCTTTTGGATCAAGACCTGAAAATGGCTCATCCATCAGCAAAAAATGCGAACTGCACAGCAGCTGCTGTGCAATCGCGACGCGCTGACGCTGCCCGCCCGATAGTTCAGCAGGATATGCCAGCGCCTTATCCGCCAACCCCAATTCAGTTAGCATTTCCATTGCTCGGGCTTCGGCATTTTTTGGGGATTTGTTTTTTTTACGCGCGGCAACCAGCAGATTACCCAAAATCGTTCGGTGATTAAACAACGGATATTTCTGCGCAACGACCCCGACTTCACCAGGCGTAACAGGTTTTCCAGATGCGTTGAGCGAAACCGTTCCAGACTGCGGCTCCTGCAAACCGGCGATGCAGCGAAACAACTGAGTTTTGCCAACGCCAGATGGTCCCAGCAATGCGACGACCTGTCCTTGTGTCACGTCATCACGAATGATGTCATCAATCGATGCACTGAGCGACGCAAGAATCGGTTTGTCATATGACACACACAGCTTATCGATGGTCAGCAAACGCTCACCGATACGATATGGAAGTGGCTGATTCATTTTTATACTCCCCTCTTGCCGGCCAACGACGCCGGACAGAGCACATTTTTTAGCATGCCCAGCAAGTAATCTTGGGCTACGCCATAAACCAGAATGGTGATCTGGATTGCAAAAACGCCGCTCATCATGAAGTAGCGATTTTGATTTAGCAGCAACGCGCCAATCCCACCTTGTGAACGCGTCAGACCTTCCACCATCGTCAGCAGGGTCCATCCAATCGCAGCATTTTGTCGAACCAAATCAAGAAAAACGTCCGCCTTGCCAAGCAACACCAACTCATAGGTAATGCGCCAGTTTTTCATGCCAAGAGTCTTGCAGTGATCAATGTCATCTTGCGGGATCGCTTTTACCTCGGCCAACATTGAGGTAACCATCATCACGGTGATACCGAAAACCAGCAGCGCCACTTTCAGCTGATAGCTGTCATTGGTCATCAGCATAAAAATGTATGTCAGGCCTGCAAATCCCAGAAAACGTAAGGTCGACGCAAAACGCGCGATCGGCATCAAGGCGGGAGCCGTACTAAGAAAAACGATGAATACGGACAAACAAGTGGCTAACGTAAGCGACAGCAGCAGTACCTTGACGCTTTGCCACAATTCGAAAAGCAAGCCTTGCTTTTGGACCATGTCCATCCATGCCTGCCCAACCTCAATCGGAGATGGCAACATCTTCGAATCACTGGCGAACCAAAATACGACCGCCAATATGGCTTGTGAAATGAGCAGCACGTGTGTCCATTTAAGGGACACTGGTGCGTAGGGCAAAAATATATTTTTAAATGTGGTACTCACTGGATATCTTTTCTTATCTAATCATGAGGATGGCGCGCGAAATAGCCGCTCACCCATCCATATTGATTAAACCGGTTAATTGGTCTTTATCAGCGCAACTTCGACACGACGATTCTTGGCACGGCCCTCTGCAGTGGAGTTGTCCGCCACAGGTTGTGTGTCTCCGTATGAACGAATCCGAATACGTCCCTCCGGGAAAGTCGACGATGCGTTAGCTTGCAACCAGTCCCGCACTGCTTCGGCACGACGCTTTGAGAGTGCCAAATTGGTGGCTGAATTACCGACATTATCGGTATGTCCAGACAATTGGATCGGCAATCCGGATATCGACATCTGATTCAACAGGTCTTCAAGAACGGCTGTGCTCTGTGGCTTGAAGCTTGCCTTGCCAGTTTCAAACTCAATCGCCCATTCACGTGTTGCGAATGTGGAGACAGTTGGCGCGGTTGCGCTATATGTCGTCACGTCAGCCTTCGTCACAGTTGTGGTCGCGGCCAGGTCTTGCAGGTACTTGGTATTGACATAGCTCTCGTAGGGCAGAATTGTCGGCATATCGTTTGGATAGAGACGCTTCTGAATGTCGCCAAAAACCGTATAGACGCGCTTATACAGATTGTCGTTTCCATTCAGGCCAAACAGAAACAGGTTGTCTGCCAGATTGTTGGTGGTCGAGCCGCCCAGGCTGATTGGTCGCCCCTTGCGGTCATTTTCCACAACGCCTTTAAAGTATTTCTTCCACCATTCAGGTTGCTGCTCTTTGAATACGTTGGCGGCAACTGTGGAGCCTTTCAGTAATTCTGCATCGCTTGATTTGATGCGGTCACTTGCCTCAAACGTCGCCGCCAGCATGTTTTTCACGAACTCGGGGTTTTGCGCCATCCATTGCGCATTGCCGATAATCGTTGAAGGCATTTGCCATTTGTATTCAGCCGTCGATGCGACCGACACCAGTCCGCCAACTTCCCTGGCGATCTTCACGTCTCCTGGTGTCCAGGTTGCGGTGCCGTTCTGGCACACTTTTCGATTTTCACCGGTCAAGGCATTGCCTTTAACCACCGGACGCACTTCACAGCCATTGCCTTTGGACGCCGCGATCATTTTTTCATCGGCTTCATTAAACGAGCCGACTTCGATGAAGTTCATCGCATCAGGGTCAAATGTTTTTGGATTCGGGTTAATCGGTACGCCGGTATCGATCGCCTTCTTGATGCAGATATTCTGATCTCCATCGCGCGGCACCGCGCCAATGAGCGTTCCTCGCAGGTTCTGTTCGAATTGTGCTTCAACCATGCACTTGTCTTCGCCGCGGGAATAGCCGACAGCGCCGACCACTTCGACGTGCTGCCCGAGTTTAGACATTGCCTGATTGGCGGATGCGGCAAATCCTGGGCCACCATCACCCATGATCACAACAAAGGCAGCACCCTTGGTTGGATTGGCAACGCCCTTTGCAATTTCTCCGGCAAAGATGGCCATTTCGGACGTCATTACCGAATAGTCGTCTTGACGCTCGATGTTCAAATGAACACCATGCTTGTCCATCAGACTGCCTTTCTTTGTCACTGCGTCGCCATTGGCATAGAGCAGCGCAGTCGTCGCGTTCCACGGAATAGTCAACAGCTTCGGCGTATAGCTGCCCGTGGCCGGTGCCAGCGAGCCGGAACTGTAGGATGTTGAAGTCTGCTGAGCTGGCGTGGAGTCGCCCGTGGGCACGTCCGCAGATTGAATCACCACCGACTCCTTGACGAGGTTTTTCAAGCCGCCGCCAGTACTTTCAAAATATTTGTTGACGCCAAATCCGATGCCGCCAACCGCAGCAATGATCAGAATCAGGCGCGGGATAGGTTTTAAACTCATAGTGATTGCCTTTCAATAATTTCGTTTTCGAGCATCAGATAATCAGTGATGCTCGCAGTGTTCTTTTAACTCTCGTCGAACCATTTTTTTTGTGGTGCCGATGTTGGCTGGAATGATTGATTCGCTCCCCTTGCGCCGCCAAAATCAACGTCGTCGCTGTCGCTTTGTGCATAGCTGCGTGCCACCATGCTGCGTTTTGCATCGGCGCCAAGAAGAATCGAATCACTCCGCGTTTCCCACTCTTCGATCAACTTCATGGCATTGGCTTCGTACACGCCATTTTGCAAATTGACTGTCTGAACAAACGTGTCCGACATGCGCACAAAGTCTTCGATTTCACCGATTTTCATCGCGTAATCATTCGCCAGATATTCATCGGCCAAATCGAACATGGCTTTGGCATCCGAGTCCCCATTGATGATGCTTTTTGCCGACTGGATCGCGGAGTAGGCGTTATCAGACATTTGTTTTTTGCGCTTTTTTACGTCGATTTCGCGGGAAATATCTTTAATCAAGAACTTTGAAATTTCCTGGTATTTGATCAGTACGTTGTAGAGCAACTGCATCTTGTTGAGCAGATCCTGATAGGTGCCGTTCGCTTCCCGCATGCGTTCTGCCTGGCGTGACTCTTCCGCGATGACAATCGAGTTCGACTGCTTTTTTGCTTCCTTCAGCAGCATCAGGGATTTCTTTTGGATGTCCTCATTTTTTGCGATTTCGTCCTGGCAAGAGCGAATCATCCCGCGCAAAGAAGCAATCCGCGTCGTCATGTTTGCGAGCTTTTTCTCCAAATCGACAACGTAATTTTGCATGATGCCAATTGGATCGATTTCAACAAAAATCTGCGTGATTTTTCGCATCGCACTTTGATACATATACGAGCCTAGACGCCAGAATCGACGGTCTGTCACGACAAACCCAAGTGCCACTGCAACGACCCCAAGAATCGTGGCGTAGATCGCATTTTGAAGAAGCGTAATGATGAATGGCAGTGCCTTGTATACGACGAATCCAAGACCAGCAACTGCGGCGACGCCTACAATCTGGCCAGTTACGCCTTCAGGCCGCTCCCAGAAAGTTTTCGGTTTGTAATCCTTTGGGACGGACGGAATCATGTCATTCACGAGTTGACCTTTTACTCAATTAGATGATGGGGAACAGTTACGCGAGATATTGTTGAATTTTTGATTTCTCTGCGATGAGCGTATTTTTTACGATCTCCGTAGCGGCATCGAAGCTTTGCTTTTTCTGGGTAATGGACTTCTGTTTTGCATCGATTTCCACAGCCAAGCTCGCGATGCGCGATTGATTGGCAACAATGCTCTCCTGCAGCCGTACAACTTCGGCCTCAGCATCGGCACGAATTTTCGCGATTTTTGTATTTGCCTGACCCACTGCATCGGCCAGTGAAGTTGACTCTTGTGTGCGAACCGATAACTCGTTCTCTTCGACGCCCTTTGACTGATCCGCAAAGCGCTTGCATTCAGTCTCCAAAGCCTCAAGGTGAACATCGATAGCTTGAGAGATTTGCGCCACGGTTCTTGGTTGAGCATTGGCCAGCACAGCGAATGCGGCGCGATAGCGCGTCCCGTCATCCATTGGAATTGCTGCCAAAGAAGCGATGGCGCCGGACAGCTCGGCATATGGCGTTGGACTTGCCATCACAACTGTCATCAATTCCGCAGCCATCCCTGAGATGGCTTGCGGCGAAACAGGCGTCGGTGCCACATCAATCTTTGTGACAATTTGCGCAGGTGCTTTAGATGCGACCACTGGCTTTGGCGCACTCGGATCATCCTGCCACACGGCATCTTTTACGCCATGAAAAAATCGCGACGCGAAATTGTCTTTTGCACCTTCACTCATTGAAACACCCCCGACGAATAGCTATGGACTAAATGTTAAATCAGTAGAAACATGTATAAAATAGCAACTATTCGGACATTTATGCGGCAAACCATCTGGATAAATTGTGCACTTTTGTAAACTAGTTGATTTTTTAACAAACATTAAATTATAACCGTAATGTTGTATATTTTGAAAGACATGAAGACTTGCGCCGTCAAGAGTGAGGGGAATTCGACACAACGCAGCGTCGTTTTACATGAAAAGCGGCATCGACAAATTGCCGCGCTTTGAAGGTTGGCTTGCTCTTGCCATGTGGGTTTGGCAGTTTGTGGAGCGCGATGACGATGGATTCATACGACAGTCAATTGTCGTAGGCGTACGTCATGCTTATGCTGAAGCCGATCGCGATTGCCATGTATTGAAGACTCAGCATGCGGCCAAAGGCGGCAATTCGGCGGTGTTCTAAAACGAAAAATCCAAGCGCGCGATAGCAGCGCCAACAATAAAAAAACCCGTCGATCAGTGAGTATTCAAACTCACCAATCGACGGGTTTTTTGTCTCCGGACCACATACACCATGGCCCGGATCGCAAACAGCTTACGCGTCGCGCGAAGCCTTTTTACGCTCATGTTCCTTCAGGTAGCGCTTACGCAGACGGATGCTCTTCGGTGTGACTTCAACCAGTTCGTCGTCGTCGATGAATTCAACCGCGTATTCCAGCGACATCTCGATTGGCGGCACCAGGCGCACCGCTTCGTCGGTACCCGACGAACGGACGTTGGTCAATTGCTTGCCCTTGATCGGGTTAACCACCAGATCGTTGTCACGCGAGTGGATACCGATGATCATGCCTTCGTACACTGGGTCGTTGTGGCTGACGAACATACGGCCGCGATCCTGCAGTTTCCAGATAGCGTAGGCAACGGCGGCGCCGTCATCCTGCGAGATCAGCACGCCGTTGCGACGGCCGCCCAGTTCACCCTTGGAGGTATCAACCGGCGCGTATTCATCGAACACGTGGCTCATCAGACCAGTACCGCGGGTCAGAGTCATGAACTCGCCCTGGAAACCGATCAGGCCGCGTGCTGGAATGCGGTACTCGAGACGCACACGTCCCTTGCCGTCCGGTTCCATGTTTTGCAGATCGCCACGACGACGACCGAGTTCTTCCATGACGCCGCCCTGGTTGACTTCTTCAACGTCGACAGTCAGGTTTTCGTACGGCTCGTGGCGCACGCCATCCACCATCTTGAACACCACGCGTGGACGCGACACAGCCAGCTCGTAGCCTTCGCGACGCATGTTTTCGATCAGGATGGTCAGGTGCAATTCGCCGCGGCCCGACACTTCGTAGGTCGAATCGTCGTTTTCAGCTTGAACCACGCGCAACGCCATGTTGGCCTTCAGTTCGCGGTCCAGACGGTCCTTGATCTGACGGGTGGTCACGAACTTGCCTTCGCGGCCAGCCAGTGGCGAGTTGTTGACCATGAAGTTCATGGTCAGGGTCGGCTCGTCAACCTTCAGCATCGGCAGGCCTTCCGGATGGTCCGGTGCGCAGATGGTGGAACCGATACTGATTTCTTCAATACCGTTGATCAGCACGATGTCGCCAGCCAGCGCTTCGTCTGTCAGCACGCGATCCAGGCCGCGGAAAGTCAGCACCTGGTTGACGCGGGCTTTGGTCGGCTTGTCGTCCGGGCCATTCATCCAGACCACGTCTTGCAGCGCTTTGATCTTACCGCGCAGGATACGACCAACGCCGATCTTGCCGACGTAGGACGAGTATTCCAGCGAAGTGATCTGCACTTGCAATGGGCCGTTTGGATCATCTTCACGCGCAGGAACATATTTCAGGATGGCGTCGAACAACGGTTCCATGTTGCCTTCGCGGACTGTATCTTCCAGACCTGCATAGCCTTTGAAGCCCGACGCGTAAATGATCGGGAAATCCAGTTGTTCGTCGGTTGCGCCGAGTTTGTCGAACAGTTCGAAAGTCGCGTTCACAGCCTTTTGCGGGTCTGCATTTTCGCGGTCGATCTTGTTGACCACAACGATCGGCTTCAAGCCCAGCGCCAGTGCCTTACGCGTCACGAAACGCGTTTGCGGCATTGGGCCTTCTTGTGCATCGACCAGCAGCAGAACACTGTCAACCATCGACAGTACGCGCTCGACTTCACCACCGAAGTCGGCGTGGCCCGGGGTATCAACGATGTTGATGTGCGTGCCCTTGTATTCGACTGCGCAGTTCTTCGACAGAATCGTGATGCCGCGTTCTTTTTCAATATCGTTCGAATCCATCACGCGTGCATCGACGTGCTGGTTGTCACGGAAGGTGCCCGATTGACGCAGCAATTGGTCAACCAGAGTGGTCTTGCCGTGGTCAACGTGGGCAATGATGGCAATGTTGCGGATGGCGCGAGGTGTGTTTGACATGGTCAGTTTGGAGATTGGAGAACTTAGTAAGTGCGCAGACATAAATGCGCAGGATATTTATTGCTGAATATTTATCACTACAAATGCGGCCAAAAATGTTCGCTAAGGCTCTGCACTCAGGCAAGGCAGTTGTAGCGGAATTTGGGAGGCCGCGCATTATAGCATGACGCGCTGCACTACTTTATGAAAAGCCTGTATTTTCAAAGGCTTGCTGTCTCAAGCAACACACAAATTATTACTTAAATCACATTTACGCCTGCTGCGCTGTCGCAATCAAGCGTTCCGGCGCCAGAACGCCGTATTCATGCAACTGCGCCGTGCCCAGCAGCTGGCGGGATGACGTATCGACAATATCGCCTGGCTGCAGGTATACGCGCACCCGCCCTGCCGTAGCAGGCAGGGCCACGCCCTCTTTCGCCAGGGTAAGCCGCTGGCCTTGCAAAAATCGCTTTGCCAAGGACTCCGACAGCACCACTTCGGGAAACGATGACAACAAGCTGTCCACCGGCGCCAGCAACGGCGCGCGTTCGGCCTCATCGGTCGCAATCAGTTGATCCAGGGTAACGCAACCGTCCAGCGTCAGATGGCCGACCTGGACCCGTCGCAGCTCCTGCAGATGGGCGCCGCAGCCGAGCGCGGCGCCGATGTCCTCGCCCAGCACGCGGATATATGTCCCTTTGCTGCAAGCGACCCGCAGGCGCAGGAACGGCGCCTGGTAATCGAGGAATTCCAGCGCGTGGATCGTAACGGCACGTGCCTCGCGCTCCAAGGTGATGCCGGCACGCGCGTACTCATACAGCGGCTTGCCATCGCGCTTGAGCGCCGAATACATCGGCGGCACCTGCTTGATCGGGCCGCGGAACTGCGCCAGCGCCTGATCGATCTGCTCACGGCTGACGTTGACTTCCTTGCGCTCCAGGACCTCGCCCTCGGTATCGCCGGTGGTAGTACTCACTCCCAGATGTATCAAGGTTTCGTAAGTCTTGTCGGCGTCCAGCAGATCCTGGGCGAACTTGGTAGCTTCGCCAAAACATAGCGGCAGCACGCCGGTCGCAAAAGGATCGAGGGTGCCGGTGTGGCCGGCCTTCTGGGCATTCAGCAGACGCTTGGCCTTGATCAAGGCGTCATTGCTGGAAAAGCCGACAGGCTTGTCCAGCAGCAGTACGCCATTCAGCGGAACACGGATTCTTTTGGGCGCAGTGGATGCCATGAGAGGAATTTCAGCGAATACAGAAACAGGTGATAAGAAAGGGAAACGGCCTGCCGTTGCCGACAAGCCGCATCATGTACAACTGACACGTGGCCGGTTTACTCCTGGCCGTCGTCCTTGGAGCGCGTCGCATTCGCCAGGTCAATCAGGCGCGACATCTCGACGCCACGGGCGGTCGAATTATCGTGAATGAAATGCAAGGCAGGCAAGGTATGAATAGTCAGGCGGCGGCCCAGCTGGTTGCGCAGGAAACCGGCAGCCTGGGTCAGGCCCTTGACGGTATTCGCAATCGCTTCCGGATCGTCGTTCAGCATCGTGAAGAACACCTTGGCATGGGCGTAATCCGGCGTCACCTGCACCTCGGTAATCGTGATCATGCCGACCCGCGGGTCTTTCAGTTCGAAAACGATGATTTCGGACAGGTCCTTCTGGATCTGGTCTGCAACGCGCAGGCCACGGCCAGGGATCGATTTACTATGTTTAGCCATACTTTTATTCGGCGCGTTGCCACGCCCTATCTTTCACAAATGAACTACCAACAACTTGTAGGGTGGGCACAGAGTGCCCACGCGTTACCGTGATATCCGGAGTGCAAACTCACCCGACACCGAAGTAAGCATCTGCGCGGAGTGAGTTCACGCGTGGGCATTACAGGCCCACCCTACGAAACCACATGATATTACCAAATGAAAATCGGGCTTTTAGGCCCGATTTTCCTGCCTTACGCACCTGGACTGCATGCGTCTGCTTTGACTATTACAGGGTACGCGCGATTTCTTCGACTTCAAAGATTTCGAGGTGATCGCCTTCCTTGATGTCGTTGAAGTTCTTCAGGGTCAGACCGCATTCGAAGCCGGAACGGACTTCCTTGACGTCATCCTTGAAGCGTTTCAGCGAATCCAGCTCGCCTGTCCACAAGACCACGTTGTCGCGCAGCAGACGGACCGAAGCGCCACGCTTGACCAGGCCTTCGAGCACGTAGCAACCGGCAATCGCGCCGACTTTGCTGACCAGCAGGACTTGGCGAATCTCGACCAGGCCCAGATTCTGTTCGCGCTTCTCTGGCGACAACATGCCGGACATCGCTGCCTTGATCTCGTCCACAGCATCATAAATGATGTTGTAGTAACGAATATCGACGCCGTTGGCTTCCGCCAGCTTGCGTGCCGATGCATCGGCGCGGGCGTTGAAGCCGATAATCACGGCCTTGGAAGCGACTGCCAGGTTGACGTCCGACTCGCTGATGCCGCCGACGCCGGCGTGCACCACTTGTACCCGAACTTCGCTGGTCGACAGTTTTTGCAACGACTGAACCAACGCTTCTTGCGAACCTTGGACGTCGGTCTTGATGATCATCGGCAGGTTCTTGACTTCGCCTTCGGCCATCTGATCGAACATGTTTTCCAGCTTCGCGGCTTGCTGCTTGGCCAGCTTGACGTCACGGTACTTACCTTGACGGAACTGACCGATTTCGCGCGCCTTGCGCTCGTCAGCCATGACCATGACTTCTTCACCGGCAACCGGCACTTCTGTCAGACCCTGGATTTCGACCGGAATCGATGGACCGGCTTCGCTGATCGCCTTGCCGTTTTCGTCGAGCATCGCACGGACACGGCCATAAGCCGAACCAGCCAACACGACGTCGCCGCGCTTCAGCGTACCGGATTGCACCAGAAT
This sequence comes from Collimonas sp. NPDC087041, assembly GCF_044745265.1. Taxonomy (NCBI): domain Bacteria; kingdom Pseudomonadati; phylum Pseudomonadota; class Betaproteobacteria; order Burkholderiales; family Oxalobacteraceae; genus Collimonas; species Collimonas sp. NPDC087041. The sequence continues at coordinate 53,370 of NZ_JBIUZX010000014.1, read as the reverse complement.
CGTTGCAACCGGACCGCGACCCTTGTCCAGACGTGCTTCCACCACCAGGCCACGCGCCGGGGCAGCAACCGCTGCCTTCAATTCCAGCACTTCAGCTTGCAGCAGGACTTGCTCCAGCAAGTTGTCGATGCCTTCACCGGTCTTGGCCGATACCGGCACGAATGGCGATTCGCCACCGTATTCTTCCGGCACCACTTGTTCCGCAATCAGTTCCTGCTTGACGCGATCCAGGTTGCCGCCCGGCTTGTCGATCTTGTTGATCGCCACCACCAGCGGTACGCCGGCTGCTTTCGCGTGGGCGATCGCTTCCTTGGTTTGCGGCATCACGCCGTCGTCGGCTGCCACCACCAGAATCACGATGTCGGTCGCCTTGGCGCCACGGGCACGCATTGCGGTAAACGCTTCATGGCCCGGGGTGTCGAGGAAGGTGATCATGCCACGCGGTGTTTCTACGTGATAAGCACCGATGTGCTGGGTAATGCCACCGGCTTCGCCGGAAGCTACCTTGGCGCGACGGATGTAATCCAGCAGCGAGGTCTTACCATGGTCAACGTGACCCATGACGGTAACCACCGGTGCGCGCGGCAGCAATTCGGCGTCGGCATGTTCTTCGCCGTCGACCAGCAATGCTTCCGGATCATCCAGTTTCGCAGCATGCGCGGTGTGGCCCATTTCTTCGACCAGAATCATCGAAGTTTCCTGGTCCAGCACCTGGTTGATGGTGACCATCTGGCCCAGCTTCATCAAATGCTTGATGACTTCCGAAGCCTTGACCGACATCTTGTGCGCCAGTTCAGCAACAGTAATGGTTTCAGGAACATAGATGTCCTTGATGACCGCTTCTGTCGGCGCCTGGAAATTGCTTTCGTGATCGTCGTTATGCGAACCGCGACGGCCCTTCGGACCACCGCGCCAGCCATCGCGACCACCACCGGTGTTGCCGCGGGTCTTGATGCCGAGACCGCGCTTTTTGGCGGCGTCGTCTTGCCAGGTCGAAGAGACATTGGCGGACTTGATCGATTTCTTGTCGACCACGACCTTCTTGTCGTCTTTCTTCTCACCTGGCTTTTTATCTGCCGGCTTGTGCAATGTACCTTCAGCGGTCTTGGCCGGTGCAGCAACTGGTGCTACCGGTTCAGGCGCCTTGATCACGCGGCGCGGTGCATTCATCATGGCCTTGATCTGCGCCACTTCATCTTGCACGGCCTTGCGAGCGCGCTCAGTCGCAGCGGATTTCTCAGCAGCTTCCTTGGCGGCTTGCGCAACCTTTTGCTTGGCTTCTTCGTTAGCCAGGCGTTTCTTTTCTTCTGCGGCCGGATCTTCCTGCTTGGCAGGTGCATCGGCGCTGGCAACCACAGGAGCCGGTGCTTGTGCAGCGGCTTTCTTGGCTTCCAGTTCAGCTTTCTTGGCGTCGTTTTCAGCTTTTTGCGCAGCCTTGGCTTGCGCTTCCTTCTCAGCTTCCAACTTGGCCAGGCGTTCTTGTTTCTCGATCAATTCTGCTTCCTGGCGAGCAATCAATTCTGCTTGACGACGTGCTTCTTCGATCCGACGTGCCTGTTCGGCTTCGTCGATGACCGGTGCAGCAGGCGCGGCCGGTGCTGCCGCTACTTCGGCAACCGGCTCGTCACGCTTGACGAAAGTACGCTTCTTGCGCACTTCAACCTGGATCGTGCGCGACTTGCCGGTGGCGTCAGCCTGCTTGATCTCGGTGGTTTCCTTGCGGGTCAGCGTGATTTTCTTCTTTTCGCTATCTGGAACCGCGCCGTGCGAACGGCGCAGGTGTTCCAGCAGGCGATCCTTGTCTTCTTTCGACAAGGCGTCGTCAGTCGAATTTTTCTGGACGCCAGCCGATTGCAGTTGTGTCAGCAGTAAATCTGCTGGCATTTTCAGCTCGGTGGCAAATTGGGCTACATTGTTACTCGCCATTCAGTCCTCTTTTTCTATGTGGCGCGGCAGACGATACGGAACCTCTCGGATCACTCGATCACTTGGCTTCCGCTGTATTCCATGCCTTGGCTTGCAGGGCCTTGGCATGATCATCGTACTTGGCATCGATGAGTTTCATCTCATCGTCGGTCACATCTTTAAACTCTTCTTCAATCAAATGACGCGCACGCTCGGCTGGCAAAGCCAGGATCGCGCCAAACTCGTCATACGCCAGGGCGGCGAAAGCAGCCAATGTCTTGACTCCTGCCAAGCCCAGCTTGCCGGCGGTAACCCGGTCCATGCCTTCGAAGTTGACCAGGGCATCTTCCATGCCTTCCAGTCCTTCTTCCGAGGCAATCGCTTCGGTCACCAGGGCATCGCGCGCCCGGTTGCGCAGTTCGTTGACGGTGTCTTCGTCAAACGATTCAATCTCCAGCATTTCGGTAATCGGCACGTAGGCGATTTCTTCCAGGCTGGCGAAACCTTCTTCCACCAGGATGTCTGCGACTTCCTGATCGACATCCAGTTTTTCCATGAACAGCGCGCGAATCGCCGCGGTTTCCACCGCAGACTTATCAGCCGACTCTTCTGCTGTCATGATGTTGATCTGCCAGCCGGTCAATTCCGCTGCCAGACGCACGTTCTGACCGCCGCGACCAATCGCGATGGCCAGGTTTTCTTCATCAACGACGACGTCCATGGCGTGCTTTTCTTCGTCAACCACGATCGAAGAAACATTTGCCGGAGCCAGTGCGCCGATGACGAATTGCGCCGGATCTTCCGACCACAACACGATGTCGACCCGTTCACCACCCAGCTCGCCAGTCACGGCCTGCACGCGTGAACCACGCATGCCGACGCAGGTGCCGATAGGATCGATACGCTTGTCTTCAGTAAACACAGCGATCTTGGCGCGGACGCCAGGGTCACGTGCTGCCGACTTGATTTCCAGCGAGCCTTGTTCGATTTCCGGTACTTCCAGTTCGAACAGCTTCATGATGAATTCCGGCGCAGTACGCGACAGGATCACTTGCGGGCCGCGTGCATTGCGGTCAATACGCAGGATGAAAGCGCGTACCCGGTCGCCGATCCGCAGGTTTTCCTTTGGAATCGTCTGATCGCGCGGCAAACGCGCTTCGATCTTGCCCGATTCGACAATCGCGTCGCCGCGTTCCATGCGTTTGATGGTGCCGGTTACCAGAGAGTCGCCGCGCTCCAGGAAGTCAGCCAGGATCTGTTCGCGTTCAGCGTCACGGATGCGTTGCAGCACAACCTGTTTGGTGTCTTGCGCAAAGCGACGGCCGAATTCAACCGATTCAATCGGTTCTTCGATGTGGTCGTCGACTTCGACGTCGTCGATCTGTTCCTTGGCTTCGAACAGCAGGATTTCCTGGTCCGGCAGTTGCAGACCCGCTTCGTCCGGCACAACGTGCCAGCGGCGGAAGGATTCGAATTCTCCGGTTTCACGATCGATCGTGACGCGGATATCGACATCGCCCTCGTAGCGTTTTTTGGTTGCCTGTCCAAGCGCGTGTTCGAGCGCACCGAACACAACATCTCGATCGACGTTTTTTTCATGCGCGAGCGCATCGACCAACAATAAAATTTCGCGACTCATGCTTTGCGACTCCTAAAATCCACTTGCGGCACCAGGTGTGCCTTGTCTACATCAGCGAGCGTAAAATCCAACATCGCCAACCCATCGTTTGTTTCAAATTCGATTTTCAGCTTCTCGCCGTCCGGTTCGCCCAGCACGCCTTGAAAAGTCTTGCGATGTGCAGGACCTGGCATCGGAACGCGCAACTTGATGATTGCTTCCTTGCCGGCAAAACGCACATAGTCAGCCAGTTTCTTCAGCGGCCGATCCAAGCCCGGCGACGACACTTCCAAACGCTCGTACACGACATTTTCCACCGTCAGTACGTGCAGCAGTTGATGCGTCACCTTTTCGCAATCTTCCACCGTGATTTGACCTTGCTCGGCATTTTCAGGCGTGAAATCGATGTACACGCGCAACAAGCCACGCGCGGCCTTTTCGAATTCGACCAGCTCGTAGCCCATGCCAACCACGGTTGTTTCAATTAGCTCCAGCAACTGCAAGGCAACTCCCTAATAAAAGATCTGCACGTCCCGCATGTACCCGGTTCGACGCAATATGAAACCTGCTGAAAACGAAAAGCAAAAAAAAAATGGGCATCTGCCCATCTTCTTATCGTTTGTCATTTAAGCAGTTTCCACGAGATCGGCTGCGAATCAACTCCAGAATTCCGAAGTTTAATTCCATTAATGACTTCTGTTAACTTGTAAATTATAAACGATTGGGCTATGTACCGCAATGCAGGAAATTTGCATTTATTGACAATACCCGCCTCCGAAGCGACGAATTGGCCATTAAAGCAACACTTTTTACCCGCAATGCCACCACTACTACTTACATCATTGCCAGCAGGAAACCACCCATCCGGATCAATAAATCAAACCGGATAGCTGATCATCTGCCCGACTTAACCGCGTGGACGGCGACGCGGCATTCCCTGCCCGCCGTGCTGTCCACCTTGGCCGCCATACTGGCCGCCGGCAGCCGACTTGTTCGGCCGCGCCGGGCGGGCAAAACCGTTGCCGCCACCGTTGCGCCGTTGCTGTCCGGCGTCAGGGAAACCCAGCGCGGTTTGCAATGGATCCGGTTGACGGCTACGCGCCGGCGCATTACCACCGCCTTGCGGACGACCTTGGCCGCCACGTCCTTGATTATTGCCACGCGACGGACCGAATCCCTGGCCCTGATCACGGAAACCGCCCGGCCCTTGCGGAGCGCTGTTGGCACGGTTGCCGTTAGGCTGGCGATCCTTGTTGAATTCAGGACGGCCCTTGGCGCCACCGGCAGCTTGCCCGGCAGGCTTGTCCAGGCCATGCGCTGTCATCATGTCGCGCACTGCATTTTCATCCAGCTCTTCCCAGCGGCCACGCTTCAAGCCGCGCGGCAAGGTCATCGCCCCGTAACGAGTACGAATCAGACGCGACACCGTCAGGCCGATGGCCTCGAACATGCGGCGCACTTCGCGATTACGGCCTTCGCCGATAATGACGCGATACCATTTATTGATGCCTTCGCCGCCGCCATCGGCAATTTTCGTGAATTGCGCAACGCCGTCTTCCAGCTCGACGCCGGCCAGCAACTTCTGACGCATGCCTTGCTCCAGCTCGCCCAGGGTACGCACCGCGTATTCGCGGTCGATGCCGTAGCGCGGATGCATCAGGCGGTTAGCCAGATCGCCGGAGGTTGTGAACAACAGCAAGCCTTCGGTATTGAAATCGAGACGGCCAACGGCCAGCCATTTGGCAGCCTTCATGTTCGGCAAACGATCGAATACCGATGGACGGCCATCCGGGTCGTTATGGCTGACGATTTCGCCAGCCGGCTTGTGATAAACCAGCACGCGTGGCGGTTTCTTGCTCACTTTGCGCTGCAACAGCTTGCCGTTGATACGGATTTGATCGGTTGGCAAGATGCGTTGGCCGATATGCGCCGGTTCACTGTTGACCGAAACCCGGCCGGCGATGATCAGCTCTTCCATATCGCGGCGCGAACCCAGGCCGACGTCAGCCAACACCTTGTGCAATTTCGGCGCGTCGTCTTCTGCAGTCAGATCACGCCGGACGCTCTTTTGCGCCTGGCGGCTGGCGGCGTCTTCCGTCGTAGCCAGCGTATCGAACGACTCGGAGGTCACGAAAGAGAATACGTCATCTGCATCACCGCCACGCGAACCTGGCTTGCCGCCACGTTGCCCCGGCTTGCCAGCCTGCGGCTTCTTACCCTTTTGCTGGCGATCGCGCGAATTGCGCTCGCCGTTGCGGCCGTTGCCGTTGTTGTTACGATCGGCGCGCGGCTGGCGCGCTTCACCTGCCACGAAAGCAGGAGCATCGCCACCTTGCGGCGCCGTTCCCTGCCCTTCGGCAAGGGCGACATTGCCAGCTTCGGCAACTGCGTTCACCGACGATTCTTGTGCACGCTGTGCGGCACGGTTACTGCGCAATGCGCGCGGACCGCGCACGCCACGCTTGACTGGCCGCTCACGCGGTGTTGTTTCCGTGTTCACGAATGGCGCATCGGCAACCGGCGCCGGATCAACCACGAATTCGACAACAGGCGCCGACTCAACCGCAACCTGAACCTTCTTGCGCGGCGCTGCCTTCGGCTTGGCCGGGGCCACCGCTTCCGGCGCCACGTTGACGACTTCCGCCGCACCCGCCGACTCATCGGCCGCTGCGACTACTTTCTTGCGCGGCGCACGACGGGCAGGCTTGACCGGCTCTGCTGCTTCCGCAGCAGGCGCATCTGGCGCAGCTACCGCATCGGCGGCAACCGTCGCAACCTTGCGCGCTCTTGGCTTCTTGGCTGGCTTCGGTTCAGTGGCGGCGGTCTGGTCGACGACCGGTGCATCATTGGAACTAGGTGGGTTCATTATTCAGGTGTTGGTTATGCCGACCTGGCGTGGCTTCATCATCCGATTCGGACGCGTGGTCGTTAGTGTGGGTTTCATTCGATGCAACTGGTGCTTCCTGCGGCGGAACAACTTCATCCTGATCCGCCTCCGTCGCATTTTCCGTCATGACTTCCGATGCGTTGACGCCTGCATCTTCTACTGGTGTAACTGGTTCTGCAACCTGCCCGGCCTCCGCAACTGCGTCATCCGAAGTATGGCTTGGTGCATCCTGAGCGGCCGCATCGACCGTTTCGGCGATATCGACTTCTTGCTCAGCAGGTGCTTCAACTTCATTTGCTTCCATCGCTGCAGCGGCATCCAGCACCGCCTTGGCTTCAATACTTGCTTCCAGATCGGCTTCCAATGCCTGCAGTTCCAGCAAATTGCCTTCCTGCATCTCATTCCTCGCTACTTGCTGCAGCGGCGGCAATTGATCCAGCGAGGTCAGGCCGAGATCGTCCAGGAACTGCTTGGTGGTAGCGAACAATGCCGGGCGTCCCGGCACGTCGCGATGCCCGATGGCTTCGATCCAGCCGCGCTCTTCGAGCATTTTCACCGTCTGCGAATTGACCGTGACGCCACGGATTTCCTCGATGTCGCCCCGGGTTACCGGTTGACGGTAGGCAATGATCGCCAGGGTTTCAAGGGTTGCCCGCGAATATTTCGGCGGCTTTTCCGGATTCAGGCGCTCCAGGTAGATTTTCATCTCCGGGCGGCTCTGAAAACGCCAGCCGGTCGACAAGGCGACTACTTCGATGCCTTTGTCGGACCAATCCTCGCGTAGCTCCTCCAGCATTGACCTGATCGTATCTGCATTGATTTCGCCGTCATCCTCACCACTATCTTCGCCATTTCGCGTATACAGCTTTTTCAAGTCGTTAAGCGACAGCGGCTCGTGAGCACAGAGCAAAGCAGTTTCGAGGACTTTCTTGGCCTCAATAGTATTCATGTACGACGTATGTTATTTAAATTCTATCAAAAAATTCGCAGAGGTCATGTTCAACGAGCGGCATCGGCAATATGCACCGGATGCCAGGTCAAAAGAAACCTGTTGATACTGCTGTCCAGCGCCCGTTAGAGGAGGATTAATGAGGGCGGGGACAATAAGACTTGAATAAGACGGCTAACATTTCTGGTGCGCCACTCGTTCCTTACATTTCGATCCTGCTATCGGTTACAGGAACCGACCTGCCATTTATCGAAAAATGTTGAGGCACAGTTTAGCACAAAGCTTACCGGGAGGGCTATTTGATGTCGCAGATGTGGTTATTTGACGATAGCGGGAAAGGAGAATTTGCGGATTCGCTATCGTCGACGCCGGCGGGCCGGAAATGCGGCCCGCAACTGGTCAGCTACCGCGATAGGTCGAATACGACCAAGGCGACACCACCAGCGGCACGTGATAATTCTGGTCGGCGTGGGCAATGCCGAATGCCAGGGTGACCCTATCAACAAAACGCGGGCTGGGCAGCTGAATTCCCTGCGCGGCGAAATAGTCGCCGGCCGAAAACACCAGTTCGTACTGGCCGGCCTGCATCTCTTCGCCCTGCAGCAGCGGCACATCGACCCGGCCATCCTGGTTGGTCACTGCATTCTTCAACAGGCTGCGCCCCGACGCCGTCACTGCATATAGCGCAATCTTGACGCCGACACCCGGCTTGCCCTGGGTGATATCCAGAACATGCGTGCTTAATTTTCCAACGGCGTTTCCCATGACAATTCCCTATATCGATTAGTTGAAAATGAGTATCGAACAAATGATATACCGCAGGGTTCAGGTCAATATACTATCCGGCATATATTAATCATGGCGGCAACGCACATAATCCAGAGCACGGCAATTGCAGGCACTGCGCCAGCGCAGCCGATGATGCCAGCCCGACTGACTAGATAATAAAGACTTCAGGTTAAGCAATGACAACTCATAACGATCCAAACTATCCGCGCGACCTGACCGGCTACGGCCGCACCCCACCGCACCCGCAATGGCCTAACCGGGCCCGGATTGCCTTGCAATTCGTCCTGAACTACGAAGAAGGCAGCGAGAACTGCGTACTCGACGGCGATGCCGGTTCGGAAACCTTCCTCTCCGAGATCATCGGCGCCCAGAGCTTCCCGGCGCGCCACATGAGCATGGAATCCATCTATGAATACGGTTCACGCGCTGGCGTCTGGCGTTTGCTGCGCATGTTTGAAGAGCGCCGCCTGCCGCTGACCGTGTTCGGTGTTGCGCGCGCGCTACAGCGCAATCCGGAAGCAACTGCCGCTTTCCAGGAACTCGGCCATGAAATTGCCTGCCACGGCCTGCGCTGGATCAGCTACCAGAACATCGACGAAGCCACCGAACGCGCGCATATCGCCGAAGCCGTCGAAATTATCAAGCAACTCACCGGCAGCGCCCCGCTCGGCTGGTATACCGGCCGCGATTCGCCGAACACGCGCCGCCTGGTCATGGAACACGGCGGCTTCAGCTACGACGCCGACCACTACGGCGACGACCTGCCGTTCTGGGAAAAGGTCAGTTTCAAGGATGACAACGGCGCAGCGCAAACCAAGCCGCAGCTGATCGTGCCTTACACGCTGGACACCAACGACATGCGCTTCGCCGCCATGCAAGGCTTCAATTCCGGCACCCAATTCTTCGATTACTTGAAAGACGCTTTTGATGTGCTGTACCGCGAGGGCGATCCGCACGGCCTGAACCAGCCAAAGATGTTGTCGATCGGCCTGCATTGCCGCCTGGTCGGCCGTCCAGGACGGGCTGCGGCACTGGCGCGTTTCCTGGATTACGTGCAGAGCCACGGCCATGTATGGATTACGCGCCGCATCGACATCGCCAACCACTGGCGCAACACTCACCCGTTTCCGGCATGACACCACCGATTGTTTCACCGGCACGCCGCAGTTTTAAATAACGGTTTTATCACCCGCCGTGGCGGTACCACGGATAGCAACCAAAACACGGACGCGTGTTGTTTCACTAATGAATAGATTCAAAACTTTATTGCCCACTTATAAAAATCAGGAGACAGGGATGTACCCAGTTAAAAACAAATTAAAAAAACTGCATTTTGTTGCCGCTCTCGGCGCCGCGGCCGCGCTGCCGGCGATGGCGCAGACTACGGTCCAGGTAACCGGACTGGTCGACAATTACGTCGGCTCGATGAAATACAGCGGTGATACCGGACGCAGCAGCGTCGTCAACAGCGGCGGCATGACCACTTCATGGTTCGGCTTCAAAGGCACCGAGGATCTCGGCGGCGGACTCTCAGCCAAATTCAATCTGACTTCGTTCTTCCGCTCCGATACCGGCCAGGCTGGCCGTTTCGATGGCAATGAAACCTTGTTCTCGCGCGACGCCAACGTTGGCCTGGTCGGCAGCTTTGGTGCGGTGTCGCTGGGTCGCGACCTGGCGCCTAACTTCCTGCCGTCGATCCTGTTCAATCCATTCGGCGATTCGTTCCAGCTGTCGCCGCTGATCCTGCACATGGATGTCCCATGGTTCAACGCATCCGGCTGGACCAACTCGGTTGCGGGCGATACCGGCTGGAGCAATGAAGTCATCTACACGACGCCCGACTTCAACGGCCTGAAAGCCAACTTCCACTACCAGTTCGGCGAAGTGGCAGGCAACACCGGCAAGAACAACATCGGCGCCAATGTCTTGTATTTCCACGGTCCGCTGGCCTTGACCGCCTACTACCAACGGGTCCAGGTCAACAATCCCCTGGAATTTTCTCCGGATAACGTCCAGCCGGCCACCAACATTCCGCTGCCAAGCGGCATGGTGGCGGCACGCCAGTCGAACTGGTTCGTCGGTGCGACTTACGATTTCACTGTCGCCAAGCTGTTTGCCACGTACGACCAGACGTCGCATGATATCGACCTGAAAGACAAGACCTTCCAGCTCGGCACCAGCATCCCGTTCGGCCACGGCGCAATCCTGGCTTCATGGGCGGACACCAAGCGCTCCGGCACGGCAATCGGCGAGCCGCTCAAGCGCGACACGGTATCGGCGGGTTACGATTACAATCTGTCGAAGCGCACCGATCTGTACGCGGTCTACATGTATGACAAGATCACGGACCAAAGCACCGGCAACAGTGTCGCCTTGGGTATTCGCCATCGTTTCTAAGCTTCAGTTAAGCTGACTCCGTAGTCGCGTTACTGCAATGCGCGCCGATCGTTCAAGCGGTCGGCGCGCGTTTTACCGTCTGGAATATCATGAACCCGAACCTCCCCACCATCAGCGACGCCGAATGGCAGGTGCGCAAGGATTTGGCGGCCTGCTATCGCCTGTGCGCACTGAAGCAATGGGATGACCTGATCTACACCCACATCTCGGCTACCGTGCCCGGCGAGCCGGGGCATTTCCTGCTCAATCCGTTCGGCTACCGCTTCGATGAAGTGTGCGCCTCCAACCTGGTCAAGATCGACGCCCAGGGACGCATCGTCGGCGACTCGCCCTACCAGGTCAACGTCAGCGGCTTTGCCATCCACGGTGCGGTCCACGCGGCGCGGCCGGACGCCATGTGCGTGATGCATCTGCACAATACACATGCCATAGCGATCAGCATCCAGGCCGGCGGCTTGCTGCCGATTTCACAGCACGCGCTGCGCTTTTATGAACAGATCGCGTATCACGATTATGAAGGTCTGGCGCTGACACCTACCGAACAAGGTCGCATGATCGAACGACTCGGAAAATTACCGGCGATGCTGCTGCGTAACCACGGCAGCCTGGTATGCGGCCGCAGCATTGCCGAAGCCTACGTGCTGATGGATACGCTCGACAAGGCTTGCGAAATACAGCTCATGGCCAACGTCGGCAACGGCCGCCTGACCTTGCCGTCGCATGACGTCTGCCGCAAGACGCGCGACCAACTGCTGGGTGATGGCACTCCTGAAGGCGTGCTGGAATGGCCGGCGTTGCTGCGAAAACTGGATGCCATCGATCCTGGCTACCAACACTGACAACTCACAAAAAGGATATTTCTCATGCCAACCTTTAACGTCCAACTCTTCGAAGGCCGTACCGCAGAGCAAAAGCGCGCCTTCGTCAAAGCCATCACCGAAGTCACCTGCAAGACGCTGGATTGTGGACCGGAATCGGTCGATATCATCATCCAGGAAGTCAAACGTGAAAACTGGGCGACTGCCGGAAAATTATGGTCGGACTGAACCGGCGACACGCGTCACCATAAAAAAACAGCCGCGAAATTCGCGGCTGTTTTTTTGTTCGAACGATCAACAAAATGCTTTGCCGATCACCCGTAGAAAGTATTACCTGGCGCCGGCAAACTCGCCAATCTGCTTGATCACCGCATTGCGCACCGAGCCGCTGACCACGAACGACTGCGCCACCGCGATATCGTTGTGGAACCAGCGATCGCCTTCCAGGCAAGCCGGAATCTGACGGCGGATTTCCTGATACGCAGCTTGCGTGCCCTTACCCAGCACGAAGCCCGGCAGCAAATCTTCCGTCATGGTCAGGGCCTGCGCCGCCAGCAGCATTTCAACGCCGATGATGTACTGCGTGTTGGCCACCACGGTGGCCGCCTTGCGCGCACACCAGGTCGAGTTCGATACGTGGTCTTCGCTGTTGCCTTTGGCGGGAATGCTGTCGACGCTGCCCGGCATGCACAGCGTGCGGTTTTCCATCACCAGTGAACTCATCGAGCATTGCACCACCGGATAACCGGTGTTGACGCCGCGTACGCCGCTCATCAGGTTGCGTGGCAAGCCCCACGAGAGGGTCGGATCGATCAGGCGTGCGACGCGGCGTTCGCAGATGCTGCCCAGATCGGTGATCGCCATCGCCAGCAAATCCATCGCCTGTGCCAGATACTGGCCGTGGAAATTGCCGCCGGAGATGATCTCGAAACCGCCGCCTTCTTTATCAAAGATCAGCGGGTTGTCGGTGGCCGAATTGATTTCCTTGTCGACGATGTTGTCGATGTAATCGAGTGCATCGAACACCGGGCCGTAGACTTGCGGTGAGCAGCGCAGCGAGTACACATCCTGGATGCGCGCGGTGTAAGGGATATCGGTGCGACGGCTTTCTTCCGGAAACTGTACCGCGCGCGCTTCATGTGTGGTACGGGTGGAACCGGCCAGCAGCTTGCGGATGATGGCGGCGGTCTTGATCTGGCCGGCATGTGGACGGGCTTGCTGGATGCGGTGATCGAATGCGGCCATTTCGGCGCGCATCGCTTCCAGCGTCAATCCCAGCGACAGGCAAGCATCGCTCAGCAGGTTGCGCGCATCGTGCGCCACCAGTACCGCCACAGCCAGCGAAGCGGTACAACCGTTGATCAGGGCTGAGGCATCCTTGGCTTTCAGATCGAATTTGACAGGGCCGACACCGGACTTGGTGATCGCTTCAGGCGCGCTCATGCGCTGGCCCTGGTACATCACTTCAGCTTCATCAAAACCGGCGATTGCCGCTGCCAGGTAGGACAAAGGCGCGAGGTCGCCGGAGGCGCCAACGGAGCCTTTTTGCGGCATGATCGGATGGATGCCGGCATTCAGGAAAGCCAGGAGGCGATCAACCACTTCAACCCGTGGCGCCGAGTAATTGCTGGCGAAAGCGTTGGCGCGCAACAGCATGGTGGCGCGGCTGACTTCTTCCGAAAACGGCTCGCCGATGCCGGCGCAGTGCGCCTTGATCAATTGGGTCTGGAACAGCTCGATGTGCTCGACCTTGATGCGGGTGTCTTTCAGCAGGCCGACGCCGGTGTTGAAGCTGTACATCATCGGCGCTTCATCGTGCATCCAGGTCGATTCGATGTAGTCGCGGCTTTCCTTCAAGGCAGCGCGCGAAGAGTCGGCCAGCGTCACCGGCAGGTGCGGTGCGCGGGCGACGTCGACTACTTGCTGGGCAGTCAGGTTGAAGCCGTCGATGGTGATGGTTTGGGACATGAGTACTCCAAAGATTTCTTGATGGGTGGCGTGCGCGAAAACCCGTTGAGCGTTACAGAAACGCTCAACCGGCTTCCGGCTTTGGGAATGACGTGAACTTACTTGGCGCCGGCGGCGTACCAGGCGCCGATCAGGGCGCGTTCTTCGTCAGTGATGTGGGTCATGTTCGCCAGCGGCATGGCCTTCAGTTGCACCGCTTGCTGATAGATCTTGTCGGCATGTTGACGGATCAGATCAGGCGTCTGCAGCATGACACCAGCTGGCGCTGTGGCAAACCCGGGCTGGGTCGGCTGCGCCGAGTGGCAGGTTGCGCAACGCTGGCCGATGATTTCCTGGATATGCGCCATGTCGGCAACCGGTGCTGCTGCAGTAGCTGCAACGGTAGCGCCCACTGTCGCCGCTGCGCCGGCCGCAGCAGCAACTGGTGCGACCGGTGCAACCGGCTGGATCGGCTTCGGTGCAATCGCAATCGCAACAATCAGCAACAAGGCGACGCCGGCGATCGGATAACCGAGCGAAACACGGCCGGCATGACGCAGGTTGAAGAAGTGACGGATCAACGCGCCGGCAGCGATAATCGCAGCCAGGATCAACCAATTATATGGATGGCTGTAGGTCATGCCGTAGTGGTTGCTGATCATGATGAACAGCACCGGCAAGGTGAAGTAGTTGTTGTGTACGCTGCGTTGCTTGGCTTTCTTGCCGTAGATCGGATCCGGGGATTTACCGACGCGCATCGCCTCGACCAGCTTGCGTTGGCCTGGAATGATCACCATCAGCACGTTACCCACCATCATGGTGCCGATCATGGCGCCAACATGGATGTAGGCGGCACGGCCGCTCAGCAGATGCGTCAGCACATAGGCGGCGGCAACGATGAACAGGTACATGACGATGCCGAGCAAACCTTCGCGCTTGCCCAGCGGCGAACGGCACAGCAGGTCATACACGGTCCAGCCAACCACCAGCGTGCCGAGGCCGACACCGATGGCTTGCCAGGTGTTCAGATCGGCGACATCCTTGTTGATCATCATTGCCGAAGCATTGAAGTAGTAGACGATGAACAGCATCGCGAAACCTGACAGCCAGGTAGCGTAGGCTTCCCATTTGAACCAGTGCAGATCGGCCGGCAACTCGGCCGGCGCTACCAGATATTTTTGCGGATTGTAGAAACCGCCGCCGTGGACAGCCCACAGTTCGCCGGAGACGCCCTTGTTAGCCAGGTCGGAGCCAGGCTTCGGCGGCCGGATCGAATTGTCCAGCCAGACGAAGTAGAAGGATGCACCGATCCAGGCGATCCCCGTGATCAAATGCAGCCAGCGCACCAGCAAATTGAGCCATTCGACCCCGTACGAAACTAATAATGCATCCATGTCTTCCCCAACGATTTTTACTCGTCTGCCACCGCGGGCTCTGCAAACGATAGGAGCGATTGCCCCCAACACGGCCGCGAACTTTTTATAAACCTTGTTTTATATCAGCTCCGCTACGACCAACATGATCGGATAAAGCAAGCACTAAGCAAGATACCTGCCTGCCCATCCTTCATTTTCCCCTGCCTGCGCTCAGGTAATAAAAGCGCTTCAGATTCTCGCAAGATAAACGTATTGACGTTTCAAAACATGGATTTTCAGATATATTTGACATACACATATCCATATAACAAAATGGACCGCAAATAATACAAACAAATACTAATAGCGTAGGAGACAACATGGCCAAGCTGCCAGACCATCTGGATATCCACCTGATACGAATCCTGTATCTACTGCTGTGCGAAAAGAACGTTTCGCGCGTAGCACTCAAACTGAATCAACCGCAGCCGTCGATTTCGGCATCGCTGCGCAAGCTGCGCGAACTGACCGGCGATCCACTGCTGGTGCGCGGCGCACGCGGCATGGTGCCGACCCAGCACGGCGAAAGCCTGCTGAAACCGGCCAAGCGCATCCTGGAAGAAACCGAACGTCTGTTCGTACAAAAGACCGCGTTCGTGCCTCAGGCTGAAGCACGCACCTTTCATATCGCTGCGCCAGATTACATGAATACGCCGTTCTTCCTGGAAGTAGTGGCGCGCCTGCGTCGCGAATCACCCAAGAGCCGCATCGTGATCCATGCACTCGGCCCGGAGACCGACTATGTCAGGCTGCTGTCCGACGGCGATCTCGACCTGGTCATCGCCAACTGGGATGAACCGCCGCCGCATCTGCATTTATCCAAGCTGTTCGACGATCCTATAGTTTGCCTGATGCGGGCCGACAGCGCCTACGCCAAGCGCACCGAGCCGGACAAGATGACGGTCGAAGATTATCTGTCGCTGCCGCACGTGGCGCCGTGGCAGGTGCTACCCGGCTATCATGGCATCATCGATTCCTTCCTCGACAGCCAGAACCTCAATCGCAATGTGGTGGTCGAATCAGCCTACTTCGGCATGCTGCCTTACATGGTGGCGCAGACCGACCTGGTGCTGACCACCGGCCGCCAGTTCGCCCGCTTCTATGAAAAGACGCTGGCGCTGAAAAGCTTCACGCTGCCGATCAAATTTCCGCCGATGCGTTTTTATCAACTTTGGCATGAACGGGTGCACCAGGCGACCGAGCACAAATGGCTGCGCGAGCAGATCGGCATTGCTGCCAAGAGCATGCTGGCGAAGTAACCAATACAACTAAAAACACAACTAAAAAACACAACTAAAAAACACAACTAAATTCTTATCTAACAACGGGTTTTCCTCATATATCCAAATACGTAAATCAACTATCAGACAAGCTATATATCGTGAAGGGCTGGGCCAAGTAGTATCGGACAGCACGAGCCCTTTTCCAGGATCAGGTGACTTGTGAAGGCTGTGGCGCAGCAAGCCGGTCAGGCAGGAACACCGGATTGATGTCGCCGCAAGCACTACAATAAATAGTACCTAGGAGACACACGATGACCAGCAGCACAGAACCGGTAGATGAAAAACTCCCCGTAGGAAAACTCGCAGCCCTCGGCTTGCAGCATGTACTGGTGATGTATGCCGGTGCGATCGCGGTGCCGCTGATCATAGGCGGCGCCCTCAACCTGGCAAAAAGCGACATCGCCTTCCTCATCAGCGCCGACCTGTTCTGTTGCGGCCTGGTGACACTGATCCAGTGCCTGGGCTTCTGGAAATTCGGCATCAAGATGCCAGTCATGATGGGGGTTACCTTTGCCGCGGTCGGACCGATGGTGGCGATGGCCGGCAACCCGCAACTGACCATCGTGCACATCTATGGTGCGGTGATTGTCTCCGGCATATTCTGCGTCTTTGCCGCTCCCTACATGAGCCGCCTGATGCGCTTCTTTCCGCCAGTGGTGACCGGCACGGTGATCAGCGTCATCGGCATTTCGCTGATGGGCGTCGGCATCAACTGGGCGGCCGGCGGCCAACCGGTGATCGGTACCCTGGTCGATGGCGTGTTCACCAAAATCCCGAATCCCGATTACGGCTCGCCGACCAGCCTTGGCATCGCCCTGATCGTGCTGATCTCGATCCTGCTGATCACCAAATACGTCAAAGGCTTTATCGCCAACATCTCGGTGCTGACCGGCATGGCGATCGGTTTCGTGATTGCCATGGCGATGGGAAAAATCAGTTTCTATGGCCTGGGAGATGCGGAATGGTTTGCCTTCATCCGGCCGTTTCATTACGGCTGGCCGAAGTTCGACATCGGCTCCATCATCAGCATGTGCCTGGTGATGATCGTGACCATGATCGAATCGACCGGGATGTTCATCGCATTGGGTGAAATCGTCGGCAAGAAAGTCGACGACAAGACCCTGGCGCGCGGCTTGCGCGTCGATGGCCTGGGCAGCGTGATTGGCGGCATCTTCAATACGTTTCCATACACCTCGTTCTCACAGAATATCGGCCTGGTCGGCGTCACCGGCGTGCGCAGCCGCTATGTCTGCGCTGCCGCCGGCGTGATCCTGATGTTGTTCGGCCTGTTCCCCAAAATGGCGCATGTTGCCGCTTCGATCCCGCAATTCGTGCTGGGCGGCGCCGGCATCGTCATGTTCGGCATGGTTGCGGCAACCGGCATCAAGATCCTGTCGGGCGTAGATTTCCAGCGCAACCGCAACAATCTGTTCATCGTCGCCGTCAGCTTCGGCGCCGGCATGATTCCGATCGTGGCGCCGAGCTTTTTTGACAAGATGCCGGTTTTCCTGTCGACCATCCTGCATAGTGGCATCCTGCTTGCTTCCAGCATGGCAGTGCTGCTGAACCTGTTTTTCAATGGCAAAGGCAGCAGCGAAGACAGCCGCGCGCATGCAATGGCGGCAGCGCAAAGCTCCGACCATTAAAGCCGTTTTGACGTAAATTGCAGCAATGCGGATCCAACCCGTAAAAACAGAATTGATTTAACCATGGACGAAGCGGGTTGGACCCGCCGATGATACAAATGACAACACTAGAGCAATTGAATAGCGCCGATGTACAGACCTTCGTTGCGACGCTGCACGGCATTTACGAGCATTCGCCGTGGATCCCGGAACGCGCCGCGGCGCAACGGCCATTCGCCAACATCACAGCGTTGAAACTGGCGATGCAGGCGGTTGTCAGCAACGCCACCCGCGAAGAACAGCTGGGCCTGATCCGTGCCCACCCGGAGTTGGCGGGCAAGGCGGCCATCTCCGGTGAGCTGACGGTCGAATCGACCGGTGAGCAAGCCAAGGCCGGACTCAACAACTGCAGCCCGGAAGAATTCGCCACGCTGCAAAAGCTGAATGGCGACTACAACAAGAAATTCGGTTTCCCGTTCATCCTCGCGGTCAAGGGCGCCGACGGCCAGGGCCTGACACGTCAGGCCATCATCGCCACCTTCACCCGCCGCCTGAAAAACCAGTTCGACGATGAACTGGGCGAAGCCTTGCGCCAGATCGGCCGCATCGCCGAAATGCGCAGCAACGACCTGCTTGGCTACACGCCGCAACTGGGCAAGACGATCATGCAATGGGCGGAACAGATCGGCGCCTGGAGCGATGACGACAACGGCCTCACCTGCGCCTACATGACCGACGCCCACCGCCGCACGGCAACGCAAATCGCCGCATGGATGCGCGAAGCCGGCATGCAGGTCGAGATCGATGCAGTCGGCAACGTGGTCGGCCGCTACCTGTCCGACAATCCGGCGGCCAAAACGTTGATGACCGGCTCGCACTACGACACGGTGCGCAACGGCGGTAAATACGATGGCCGCGAAGGCATCCTGCTGCCGATCGCCATCGTCAAACACTTGCACGAACGCGGCGAAAAGCTGCCGTTCCATTTCGAGATCGTCGGTTTTTCCGAAGAAGAAGGCGTGCGCTTCAAGAGCACTTTCCTCGGCAGCAACGCGATCATCGGCCAGTTCAACATGGAGCTGCTGAACAATCTCGACCGCGATGGCATCAGCATGCGCGATGCCCTATTGAAGGCCGGCCACGATCCAGCAGCAATTCCTGCCATCGCGCGCAATCCAGCCGATTTGTTGGGCTATGTCGAAGTGCATATCGAACAAGGCCCGGTACTGTTGCAACGCGATCTGCCGGTCGGCATCGTCACCTCGATCGCCGGCAGCTGCCGCTACATGGTACAACTGAAAGGCGTCGCCAGCCACTCCGGCACCACGCCGATGTCGATGCGCAAGGACGCTGCTGCGGCCGCCGCTGAAATCCTGTTGTATGTGGAGCAGCGCTGCGGCCAGGACCAGCACGCGTCGCTGGTTGGCACCGTCGGCCAGTTGCAGGTGCCGAACGGTTCGACCAACGTCATTCCTGGCGCCTGCGTGTTCTCGCTGGATATCCGCGCGGCGGACGATGCGGTGCGCGATACTGCGGTGGAAGACGTACTGCGTCACATCGAGACGGTCTGCGAACGCCGCTGCGTCGAAGCGAATATCGAGAAGATGGTGTCGGCGCCGGCTGCACCATGCGCCTCGTGGTTGATGGAGCAATTGTCTGCAGCCACCGAGCGGGCTGGCGTAAAACCGTTCAAACTGGCTTCCGGCGCCGGTCATGATGCCATGACCATCGCTAAAATAACCGATGTCGCAATGCTGTTTACGCGTTGCGGCAACGGCGGCATCAGCCACAATCCATTGGAAACAATGACTGCGGATGATGCTGAAGTATCGGCGCAAATCTTGCTGGATTTCCTACGCCGCTTTACATCAAAACCTTGAGCAAGGTAGCTCAAGGTCTTGAACCAGCGTATTTTTTTCCATAGCTCATGTCTAAAACTTTATTGATAAAAAATGCGCGCGTCGTCGTCACCATGGACGATGCGCGTCGTGAAATCGCCGGCGGTGCGGTGTTCATCCGCGACAACGTGATCGAACAGGTCGGCAACACTGCCGACCTGCCGCAAAGCGCCGACGAGGTAATCGACGCCGGCAATCACGTCGTCATCCCGGGCCTGGTGAATACTCATCACCACATGTACCAAAGCCTGACGCGCGTGATCCCGGCGGCGCAGAATGGCGAGCTGTTCAACTGGCTGACTAACCTGTATCCGATCTGGGCCAACCTGACGCCAGAGATGATCAAGGTGTCGACGTTGACTGCAATGGCTGAACTGATTATGTCCGGCTGCACCACCAGCAGCGATCACCTGTACATCTATCCAAACGGCTGCAAGCTGGACGACAGCATCGAAGCGGCGCAGCAGATCGGCATGCGTTTCCACGCCGCACGCGGCTCGATGAGCGTCGGCCAGTCAAAAGGCGGCTTGCCGCCGGACCGCGTGGTGGAAGATGAAAAGGCGATTCTGCGCGATACCCAGCGCCTGATCGAAACATATCACGACAGCAACCGCCACGCGATGCAGCGCATCGTGGTGGCGCCCTGCTCGCCGTTTTCGGTATCGCGCGACCTGATGCGCGAATCGGCGATTCTGGCCCGTCAGCACGGCGTTTCACTGCATACCCACCTGGCGGAAAACGTCAACGACATCGCCTACAGCCGCGAGAAATTCAACATGACGCCGGCCGAATATGCGGAGGATTGCGGCTGGGTCGGCCATGACGTCTGGCATGCGCACTGTGTGCAACTGGACGACGAAGGCATCTACATGTTCGGCCGCACCGGCACCGGCATCGCCCACTGCCCTTGCTCCAACATGCGGCTGGCTTCCGGCATCGCGCCGATCCGCAAGATGGTCGACGCCGGCGTACCGGTCGGCATCGGCGTCGATGGTTCGGCCTCCAACGACGGCGCCCACATGCTGGGTGAAGTACGGCAGGCGATGCTGTTGCAGCGGGTCGGTTTCGGCCCCGATGCGATGACGGCGCGGCAAGCGCTGGAACTGGCTACGCTCGGCGGCGCCAAAGTGCTCAACCGCGACGATATCGGCGCACTGAAACCAGGCATGTCGGCCGATCTGGTGCTGTTCGATTTGAACAAGGTGGGTTTTGCCGGCGGCTGGCACGATCCGGTGGCGGCGCTGGTGTTCTGCACACCAGCCGATGTTGCCTACAGCATCATCAACGGCCGCGTGGTGGTGCGTGATGGACAGTTCACCACGATTGATCTCGGCAGTGTGCTCGAGCACCACAACAAGCTGGCTTTGTCGCTGGCTGAAGCGGCGCGTTAAGCCGCGTTTTCCAGCAATATCAAGGAAAGGCCACGGCACAAACCGTGGCCTTTTTCATAGTCGCTGCGTTTTCGGATAACCGCCTCAAAATGCTGAGAAACGGCGCGCCAGATCATGTTCGCGGAAATGCTCGACAACATAATCGACAAACACCCGGGTCTTCGCCGGCAGCAATTTTTGCGCAGCAAAATACAGGGACAGACTGCCGCCGTCGACATACCAATCCGGCAGCACACGCACCAGGCTGTTGTTGAGCATAAACGGCAACGCATTCGGCACGCTAACCAAAGCGATGCCGAGACCCATCTGCGCGATTTCGCAGGCCGCTTCCGGATCGCTCATGGTCATCCGTACGCGCAAGGTCACCGGTGCCTGCTGGTTGGCGCGGTTGCGTAGCGGCCAGGTGCGCACCCTTCCCGTTTGCGGCGAGCGAATGAAGATGCCGTCGAACGCATCCAGCTCGGCCGGCGATGTCGGCATCTTCTTGCCTTTGAAATAATCCGGCGCCGCCAGCAACACCCGGTGCGCCGGCGCCAGCTGGCGCGCAACGACGCCGGGCGGTAATTCGAAGCCGCCACCGAGGGCGGCATCGAAACCTTGCGCGATCAGGTCGACCTGGCGGTTATCGAAATGCCAGTCCGGTGAAATCGCCGGGTACTTTGCCAGGAACGGCCCCAGCAGCGGCACCATGTAGGTGCGGCCAAAGCCGGTGCCCATGCTGACCTTGAGCGTTCCAGCCGGCTGCCCGCCAGTGCTGGCCAGGTTGTCGACTGCGGCCTGTATCGATACCAGGCTATCTCGGACTTCATGCAGGAAACTCTCGCCGGCCTCGGTCAGGGTCAGGCTGCGCGTGCTGCGCTGGAACAGGCGCACCCCCAGCCCAGCCTCGAGCCGCGCCACATTCTTGCCTACCGCAGCCGAAGTCATGCCGAGGCGGCGCGCCGCTTCGGAAAAGCTGCCGGCCTCGGCGCTGCGCACGAAACATTGCATTCCGATCATCGTTTCCATGTCGTTATTTCAAACCTTTGGTATGAAGTGAATATTAAGATTAGCGACTAGTCACAACATAATGATCGTCCGATACTTCGCTTGTCAACTCGCCACTCATCATTTCGATAAGTGGCGCAACCAAACGGAGAAACCTCATGAGCAACAACCAAGAATCTCAAGTACTTACGGGCAAAGTCGCCTTCGTCCAGGGCGGCTCGCGCGGCATCGGCGCGGCGATTGCCAAGCGCCTGGCCAGCAACGGCGCCGCCGTCACGCTGACCTACATCAGCTCGCCTGAGCGCGCACTGCAAGTAGTGAAAGACATCGAAGCCGCCGGCGGGCGAGCGTTGGCGATCAAGGCCGACAGCGCTGACGCCGACGCAATCAAGAGCGCCATCGGCGAAGCGGTAACGAAGTTCGGAAGGCTCGACATCCTTGTCAATAATGCCGGCGTGCTGGCGATTGCGCCGCTGGCCGATTTCAGCCTGGAAGACTTCGACCGCACGCTGGCGATCAACGTGCGAAGCGTATTCGTGGCGACCCAGGAAGCGGCGCGCCACATGGGC
This sequence comes from Collimonas sp. NPDC087041, assembly GCF_044745265.1. Taxonomy (NCBI): domain Bacteria; kingdom Pseudomonadati; phylum Pseudomonadota; class Betaproteobacteria; order Burkholderiales; family Oxalobacteraceae; genus Collimonas; species Collimonas sp. NPDC087041. The sequence goes on along the minus strand of NZ_JBIUZX010000014.1, from coordinate 30,892 downwards.
GCAGGCGGCCGCATCATCAACATCGGCAGCACCAATGCGGACCGCATGCCGTTTGCCGGCGGCGGCCCCTATGCGATGAGCAAATCGGCGCTCGTCGGCCTGACACGCGGCCTGGCGCGCGACCTGGGACCGCGCGGCATCACGATCAACAACGTGCAACCCGGCCCGGTCGATACCGACATGAATCCCGCCACTGGCGATTTTGCCGACACGCTAATAGCCATGATGCCGATCGGCCGTTATGGCAAGGATGAGGAAATCGCCGGCTTTGTGGCCTACCTGGCCGGCCCCGAAGCCGCTTACATCACCGGCGCCAGCCTGACCATCGATGGTGGCTTTGCCGCCTGAGCGGCAGCAGCCTACCGACGGTTGTATCGCCAATGAAAATGGCCGCTCCCTGTCGAGGGAGCGGCCATTTTTCTACTTGAATACAAGCGCGATATTTACTGCGGCCAGATTTCCGCCAGGCGCAACAGGTTGGTGCTGCCCGACTGACCGAACGGCATGCCCGCAGTGATGGCGATCTGGTCGCCCGTTTTGGCAAAGCCTTCCTTGACCGCGGTCAGGCAAGCGGCGGTGACCATCTCGCTTTCATTGTGGACCTGGTCGCTGATGGTGGAATGTACGCCCCACACCAGCGCCAGCCGCCGCGCCGTTGCCAGCTTTGGCGTGATGCTCAGGATCGGCGCCATCGGCCGCTCACGCGCTGCACGCAGGCTGGTGTAGCCGGAACTGGTGTAGGTCACGGTAGCCTTGGCGCCGATGATGCGGGTAACGTCGCGCAAAGCCGAACAGATGGCGTCGCCACGGGTCGGCAACGGCGCTTCGTGCTGCGCATCGAGCATGTTCTGGTACAGCGGGTCGCGTTCGACTTCGGTGATGATGCGATCCATCATCGCCACTGCCGGAACCGGATAGGCGCCGCTGGCGGATTCCGCCGACAGCATGACGGCATCGGCGCCATCGTAGATCGCGCTGGCGACGTCGGAGGTTTCGGCGCGGGTTGGTACCGGCGAAGTGATCATCGATTCCAGCATCTGGGTCGCGATCACGATCGGCTTGCCGTGCTGACGGCAGACACGCAGGATGCGCTTCTGCACGCCCGGTACACGCTCAGGCGGCAATTCCACGCCAAGATCGCCGCGCGCCACCATGATGGCGTCGGACACCTGGACGATTGCATCCAGCTGATCCAGCGCGGCCGGCTTTTCCAGTTTCGACAGGATGCTGGCGCGATCGCCGATCAGCGCGCGCGCTTCCAGCACATCTTCCGGCCGCTGCACAAACGACAGCGCAATCCAGTCGACGCCCAGTTCCAGTGCAAATTTCAAATCGCGCTTGTCCTTTTCGGTCAACGCCGGAATCGGCAATACCGCATCCGGCACGTTGACGCCCTTGCGATCCGACAGCGAACCGCTGTTGACCACCCGGGTATGGATGGACTGGCCATCGCACGACAATACTTCCAGCCTGACCTTGCCATCGTCCAGCAGCAAGGACTGGCCGCCGGCGATTACTGCAAACAGTTCCGCGTGCGGCAAGCAGACGCGCTGGTTGTTGCCCGGCGCCGGATCACGGTCGAGCGTGAATTCCTGGCCTGCCTGCAATTCGATCTTGCCGTCGGCGAACTGGCCGATGCGCAGCTTTGGACCTTGCAGATCGGCCAGGATGGCGATCGGCCGGCCGACAGCCTGCTCCACCGCACGCACGATATCGTAGCGTTGCTGGTGATCGGCGTGGCTGCCGTGGCTGAAATTGAAACGAAAGACATCGGCACCGGCTTCGAACAATGCCTGGATGGATTTCTGGTCGGCGCTGGCAGGGCCGAGCGTGGCGACGATTTTTGCTTTACGTTGGCGGCGCATGGTTGGTTTTCTTTCGTAAATCAAGCGGTGAATCTGACATTAAGCCAGGCATTGAGTAACTATTCTGGCGTCATTCCTGCGAACGCAGGAATCCACTTTTCGTCCGTAATTTGGATCCCAGCATGCGCGGGGATGACGCTGTTTGACAGTTTTCTAGAGAATCAGGATGGCGCGGAAATCGTTGACGTTGGTGCGCGTCGGGCCGCTGACAACCAGGTCGCCCAGCGCGCTGAAGAAACCATAGCCGTCGTTGTTGTCGAGCATCGCGCGTGGACGCAGTCCCAGTTCCGCAGCCTTGCGCATCGAGTCCGGTTGGTAGATCGCACCGGCATTGTCTTCCGAGCCGTCGATGCCGTCGGTGTCGCAGGCAATCGCGTGGATATCAGGGAAGCCGTCCAGCGCTGTCGCCAGGCTCAAGAGGAATTCGGCATTGCGGCCGCCACGGCCAGTGCCGCGTACCGTGACCGTGGTTTCGCCACCGGAAATGACAACGCACGGCTTGCTGAACGGTTGCCCGCGGCGGGCGATCTGCCGCGCCAGCGCTGCATGCGCCAGGCCAATATCGCGCGCCTCACCTTCCATTTCATCGGACAGGATGTGCGGCGTCAGGCCGGCAGCGGTAGCAACTCCCGCTGCCGCTTCCAGCGCATCTTGCGCGGTGGCGATCACATAGTGCTGGTTACGTTCCAGGCGCGGATCGCCCGGCTTAGGCGTTTCGCCGGCGCCGGATTCGAGATGCTTGCGGATCGCATCCGGCGTCTCGATATTGTATTTGCGCAGCACCGCCAGCGCTTCGGCGCAGGTGGTCGGATCAGCCAATGTCGGGCCGCTGGCGATGATGCCGGGATCGTCGCCGGGAATATCGGAAATCATCAGCGTCACCACTCGCGCCGGCGCACAGGCCAGCGCCAGCCGTCCACCTTTGATAGCCGACAGATGCTTGCGCACGCAGTTCATTTCAAAAATGGTGGCGCCGCTTTTCAGCAACGCCTTGTTGATCGCTTGCTTCTGCTCCAGCGAAATACCGTCTGCAGGCAAAGCCAGCAAGGCCGAGCCGCCGCCCGAAATCAGGCATAGCACCAGATCGTCGGCAGTCAAACCCTGCACCATGTCGAGCATCCGTGCCGCCGCCTTGCGGCCGGCTTCGTCAGGCACGGGATGCGAGGCTTCGACCACTTCGATGCGCTTGCAATCCGCGCCGTGGGCGTAGCGCGTCACGACCAGGCCGGTGATATCGCCCTGCCAATGTTCCTCCACCGCCTTGGCCATCGCCGCGGCACCTTTACCGGCGCCAATCACGAGAGTGCGGCCTTTGCCGGACGGCGCCGGAATCCTGGCCAGGTATTCGGGAAGGCATTTGGAGGCGCTGACGGCGTCGACTGCAGCCTGGTACATATCGAGGAGAAGCTGGCGGGGCTTGATGCTGTTCGCGGTAGTCATGCTGTTGTACCTTGATCTATGAAGCGAGTTGTCTCAAAAACTTTTCTGTCCTGCTTTTTTGATGTTGCCGCTGCGGCGCTGTGCGCGCCTGGCTGATTACTTTAAACCGATTGCTGTAAAGCGAACATGGGTTCATTCCGCGTGGGCACCTGTGCCCACCCTACGAACCACAATGCCGCCGTAGGGTGGGCAGATTTTCTGCCCACGCGTAGCCAATCTCTAAACAATAGCAGAAATTACGCCTTGGCGATTTCATGGTTCGACATGATCTCGATCGCACGGCACAGTGCCGAGTGATCGAGGCCGCTCAAACCATTGGCTGCGCAGGAGTTCATCAATTCCTGTGCAACTGCGGTGTTCGGCAGCGACACGCCCAGAGCCTTGGCGCCTTGCAATGCCAGGTTCAAGTCCTTCTGGTGCAATTCGATGCGGAAGCCTGGATTGAAAGTCCGCTTGACCATGCGTTCGCCATGTACTTCCAGGATGCGCGATGCTGCAAAGCCGCCCATCAGAGCCTGGCGCACACGCGCTGGATCTGCTCCTGCCTTGGAAGCGAATAACAAAGCCTCAGCAACTGCCTGGATGTTCAAGGCCACGATAATCTGATTGGCCACCTTGGTGGTCTGACCGTCGCCATTGCCGCCGACCAGCGTGATGTTCTTGCCCATCAATTCGAACAATGGCTTGGCATCGTTGAACGCGCCTTCGGAACCGCCGACCATGATGGTCAGCGAAGCTGCCTTGGCGCCGACTTCGCCGCCGGAAACCGGCGCATCCAGGTATTCGCAGCCCAGCGCATTGATCTTCTTGGCGAAACCCTTGGTGGCGATTGGCGAGATCGAACTCATGTCGATCACGATCTTGCCGGCTGTCAGGCCTTCGGCTACGCCCTTCTCACCGAACAGGACAGCTTCAACGTGCGGGGTATCAGGCACCATGACGATGATGATGTCAGCACGCTTGGCGACTTCGGCGCCAGACGTGCAAACCGTTGCGCCGCCATCGATCAGCGCTGCCGGTGGATTCTTCTGGTCATGCAGGTACAGCTTGTGGCCGCCGCGTTGCAGGTTTTCCGCCATAGGCGCGCCCATGATGCCGAGTCCGATAAAGCCAACTTTTGCCATGATATTTCTCCGTAATTTTTAAGATGTAGTGTTCTGCCAGGATTTACAGACCGTGCGCAGCGCGCCAGCCGAGGCCTTCTACCGTGCCGGCTTTCGGCTTGTATTCACAGCCGATCCAGCCGTCGTAGCCGATCTCATCCAGGAACTTGAACAGATAGTGATAATTGATTTCGCCGGTACCTGGCTCGAAACGCCCCGGATTGTCCGCCAGCTGCACGTGCTTGATTTGCGCCAGGTTAGCCTTGATGGTGTTGGCCAGTTCACCTTCCATGCGCTGCATGTGATAGATGTCGTACTGCACGAACAGGTTGCTGGAACCGGTCGCCCTGATCAACTCCAGCGCCTGATGCGTGCCGGTCAAGAAGAATCCTGGGATATCGAAACTATTGATCGGTTCGATCAGCAACCGGATGCCGGCAGCCTGTAATTTGTCAGCAGCAAACTTCAGATTGCTGACCACGGTGGCACGCGCCAATTCAGTGCTGACGCCTGCCGGCACGATGCCGACCAGGCAATTCAACTGTTTGACGCCGAGCACCTTGGCGTAGCGAATCGCATCGTCGACGCCCTGCTGGAATTCGCTGACGCGGTCCGGATGGCAGGCGATGCCGCGCTCGCCGGCTTCCCAATTACCTGCCGGCAGATTGTGCAGCACCAGTTCCAGGCCGTTGGTGGCCAGCTTGTCGGCGATCTGCTCAGCGCGGAACGCATATGGGAACAGGAATTCGACTCCCTTGAACCCGGCCTTGGCTGCGGCATCGAAGCGATCCAGGAATGGCAGCTCGGTGAACAGCATGGTCAGGTTAGCGGCTAGTTTTGTCATGTCGTCTCTCTCCTAAAAACTTAGTCCAGCAGCGAAACCGCGGTTGGTGCATCGGCACGGCTCTTGGCCAGCTCTTCAAACTCGTTGACGGCGTCGATCTCGGTGCCCATCGACACGTTAGTCACACGTTCAAGGATGATTTCCACCACGACCGGCACACGGAATTCCTTCATCCAGCGCTTGGCTTGGGCAAACGCATCCTGGATGGCGTTCGGATCGGTGACGCGGATCGCCTTGCAACCCAACCCTTCAACCACAGCAATGTGGTCGACGCCGTAACCGTTCAATTCCGGAGCATTGATGTTTTCAAACGCCAGCTGCACGCAGTAATCCATTTCGAAGCCGCGCTGCGCCTGACGGATCAGGCCGAGGTACGAGTTGTTCACCACCACGTGCAGGTAAGGCAGGTTGAACTGCGCGCCGACAGCCAATTCTTCGATCATGAACTGGAAGTCGTAATCGCCGGAGATCGCCACCACTTCACGCTTTGGATCGGCAACGCAGACGCCCAATGCCGCAGGAATAGTCCAACCCAGCGGACCAGCCTGGCCGCAGTTGATCCAGTGACGTGCGTGGTACACATGCAGGAATTGCGCGGCGGCGATCTGCGACAGGCCGATGGTGCTGACGTAGCAGGTATCGCGGCCGAAAGCGCGATTCATTTCTTCGTAGACGCGCTGCGGCTTGACCGGCACGTTTTCGAAATGGGTGCGGCGCTGCATGGTGCGCTTGCGTTCCTGGCATTCCGCCAACCATGCCGAGCGATCAGGCAATTTGCCGGCGGCTTTCAATTCCTTGGCGACTTCAACGAACAGCTTCAAGGCTGCCTTGGCGTCGGAGACGATGCCGTAGTCCGGACCGAACACGCGGCCGATCTGGGTCGGCTCGATGTCGACGTGGACGAACTTGCGGCCCTTGGTGAATACTTCAACCGAACCGGTATGGCGGTTAGCCCAACGGTTGCCGATGCCGAGCACGAAGTCGGACGCCAGCATGGTGGCGTTGCCGTAACGATGGCTGGTCTGCAAACCGACCATGCCCGCCATTTGCGGATGATCGTCAGGAATCGCGCCCCAGGCCATCAGAGTCGGGATCACCGGTACGCCGGTCAATTCAGCAAACTCAACTGCCAGATCAGCTGCATCGGCATTGATGACACCGCCACCGATGGTCAGCAATGGACGCTCGGATTCATTCAGCATGGTCAATGCTTTTTCGATCTGGGCGCGTGATGCCGCTGGCTTGTACACAGACAACGGTTCGTAGGTATCCGGATCAAATTCGATCTCAGCCATCTGCACGTCGAACGGCATGTCGATCAGCACCGGACCTGGGCGGCCGGAACGCATGATGTGGAAAGCCTGCTGGAACACGCGCGGCAGCAAGGCCGGTTCACGGACAGTGACTGCCCATTTGGTGACCGGCTTGGCGATCGATTCGATGTCGACAGCCTGGAAATCTTCCTTGTACAAACGGGCACGCGGCGCCTGGCCGGTAATGCAGAGGATTGGAATCGAATCTGCCTGTGCCGAATACAAGCCAGTGATCATGTCGGTGCCGGCCGGGCCGGAAGTACCGATACAGATGCCGATATTGCCTGGATTGGCGCGGGTGTAGCCTTCCGCCATGTGCGATGCGCCTTCAACGTGGCGCGCCAGTACGTGCTCAATCCCGCCGTGCCGTTTCATGGCGGAGTAAAACGGGTTAATTGCGGCACCCGGCACACCAAAGGCTTGTACGCAGCCCTCTTTTGCCAATACGTGCATTACTGCGTCAACTGCCTTCATCTTTGCCATGTTGCCTCCGGAATACTAAATGTAAAAATCGTTGCCACTGCCTGCGGCTCGCTTCAGCATGTCCTCCCATTCAATCCCGCACCGTTTACTGCGACCTGGCCGAAATTTGAAAGAGAGACTGATAACTACCGAGTGGATGAGGCACATGCTATAACCAAACATATTGTTTGATAAGAATACAAACAATCGCTTTATTCGATACATGAAGTATGGAATACTATAAAAAACAAGGTATTCGGAGACAAAGATGGACAAACTCAAACAGATCGAAGCCTTCGTCAGCGTGGTCGAAAAAGGCAGCCTGGCGAGTGCGGCGCTTGAGCAGGACATTACTCCCGTCATGCTGGGACGCCGCATCGATGCGCTGGAGAAGCGGCTCGGCACCAAGCTGATGCATCGCACTACCCGGCATCTGACCCTGACCGAACAAGGTACGGTTTTCCTCGATCATTGCCGCAAGCTGCTGACCGAGCTGGATATCGCCGAGAAAATCATTTCGGAAGGCCGTCACAAGGCTACCGGCCATCTGGTGGTGTCGGCCCCGGCTGCATTCGGCCGCAAGCACGTCGCGCCGCATGCGCCGGCATTCATTGCGACCAATCCCGAAGTGCAGATTTCCTTCAACCTGACCGATCGCGTGGTCGACCTGGTGCGCGAAGGCTACGACATCAGCATCCGCATCGGCGGCGCCATCGATCCCAATTTCGTCGCGGTGAAACTGGCCAGTAATCGCCGGGTGGTGTGCGGCACACCAGAATATTTTCACCGCAACGGCATTCCGAAAACGCTGGAAGACATCGCCAACCACAATTGTCTTTCCTTTAATCTGCAGGGCGGCCAGCAGCGCGGCTGGTACTTCCAGCAAAACGGCAAGCCGGTGATCATCAAGACCGCCGGCAACCTCGATTGCAACGATGGCGAATTGCTGCACCGCTGGGTTAGCGAAGGCCTCGGCCTGGGTTGGCGCTCCACCTGGGAAATCGAATCGCAACTGGCGTCGGGCGAACTGCTGACGGTGCTGGATGAATTTGCGTTGCCGCACTACGACATCATGGCGGTCTATCCGCAACAGCGGCATTTGCCGGCCAAAGTGCGTTTCTTCATTGATCGCCTGAAATCGATCTACGCGCAGCCGGATTACTGGAGCAAGGGCTGAGTTGTTGTCGACCGGTCAGTATATTGCCCTGGTCGCACATTTATTTTCCTGACTGCAAGAACAAAGCTGCCCTAGCCATAGTCTGAAGATAGTGCGGTCAACCAGGACGGCCGCAAAATCGTTTTAGTGTGGTGTGCCGCACAGTCGCTCCAAGAGCGCAGCACTACACTGTTCAAATCAATTACATCAAATACACTAATCGACTCAATGAGGCACCTTATGACAATCCGCAAAACATCCAGACAAGCCGCGTTGGCAGCCCTGATCGGTGGCTCCATGCTGCTCGGCGGCTGCGCGGTTCCCTACGGCGGACAGAATTATGGCAACCAAGGTTACGCCAGCCAAGGTAACCAGGGTTATTACAATCCGCCTCCGCAAACGACTTATCCTAGCTATCAGCAACCACCACGCCGTGACAACTATGGCGTAGTCGATGCAATCGATGTGGTCAACACGCCTAGCCAAGGCATCGGCGGCGCAGTTGTCGGCGGCGTACTGGGCGGCGTGGTCGGCCATCAAATCGGCCACGGCAACGGCAATACCCTGGCGACCATCGCCGGCGTAGTTGGCGGCGCGGTAGCCGGCAACCAGCTGGAGCAGCGCGCCAGCCCTGGCACCACTTCCTACAATGTGCGCGTGCGCATGAACAACAACGGTTTCCAAACCATCAGCGTCAGCAATCCCGGCGATCTGCGGGTTGGCGACCGGGTACGTATCGACAACGGTCAGATCTCGCGCTACTGATCACGCGGCGCAGCTGTCGCGCAGCGTGATTTTGCCGGGTCGAACGAATGAAAGCCGTGCATTTGATTAGTCCGTCCGCATGCAGCATCTTGCTGCATGCCATACAACAAGGAGGCATCATGAAAATGCAACTGAAACCGCTGTGGCTATCGCTCTTTATCGCCGCCAACGCTTTTGCGCTGCATGCCAATGCAGCCGAAGAAAACGTGCAGTTCAAGGACCCTCCTCGCTGGAAGATAGAAGACCGGACGCCGCAAGCACGTTTCCAGACCATGAAAAAAGAAAACACGAATGCCTATGCGCAGGCGATGAACGATTGCCGCGCGATGCGTGGACGTGAAGCTGCGGATTGCCGTAAAGAGGCTCGTGCGAATTTTGACCGGGATATGCAACGTGCGCGTGAGATGACTATCGGCAGGAAATAGATTGCGCCTCGCCGAGTAAAGAATCGGTGGGGTGGGCAATTTTGCCCATGCGGAGCGATAGGTCAATCCAATCGATGAGTGAATTCAGCGTGGGCAGAAAATCTGCCCACCCTACAATCCCGCAAAACAAAAAGGCCCGCTTGCGCGGGCCTTTTTATTCTGGCGTCCCCAGGGGGATTCTCCTACATGCTGCAGGCCGCGGAATCGCCTGCAGGCGATTCCCTTCTCATCCCCCGCGTAAGCCGCGCAGGCGGCTTACTTGCGGCCACCAAAACAAAAAGGCCCGCTTGCGCGGGCCTTTTTATTCTGGCGTCCCCAGGGGGATTCGAACCCCCGTACTCACCGTGAAAGGGTGATGTCCTAGGCCTCTAGACGATGGGGACAGTAATCTGTCCGTACTGACCTTGTGCTTCTACTGCTGCTTGCAAAAAACAATAAAGGCCGCATTTGGCGGCCTCATCGATTGTATCGAAAACACTCAACACCAATATTCTGCAATCGCTTTCCGACTGCTTTCCTGTCGATGCCAAAAGAATTCTGGCGTCCCCAGGGGGATTCGAACCCCCGTACTCACCGTGAAAGGGTGATGTCCTAGGCCTCTAGACGATGGGGACAGCAAGCTGCCCAACTAACTTTACAACCTTACTACTTCTGCTACCAATTTGCTGGTGGAGGTAAGCGGGATCGAACCGCTGACCTCTTGCATGCCATGCAAGCGCTCTCCCAGCTGAGCTATACCCCCGTTTGCAGAAGCGAGATTATAGCAAGCTTATTTACGGCTTGTAAATCCCGATTTGCAGATTTATTGCAGATTTAGACCAGATATTGCTGCAAACGCGCAATGACGGCTTCCCGGCCAAACAATTCAAGCACGGCATCGATCGCCGGGGTCTGCAACTGGCCGGTCACCATCAGGCGCAACGGCATCGCGAACTGCGGCATCTTCAGCTTATGCGCGGCCAGTACTTCCTTGATCATCGGCGCCAGGCTTTCCTTGTTCCACTCGACCGTAGCGCAACGCTCTGCGAAATCGGCCAGCGCCGGTTTGATCGCATCGGTAAAGTGTTGTGTCAACAGCGCGGCATCGGGCGCCGGCTTACGGTAGAACAGCATGGCTGCAACGCCGATTTCGTTGACGGTATTGGCGCGCTCCTTCAGCAGGCCGATGACTTTCGCCAAATCAGGGGCATTGCTGAAATCAGCGCCGTCCTGCTCCATCAGCGGCTTGACCATGGCAGCCAGGCGCGCGTTGTCGGCCAGCTTGATGTAGTGGTTGTTGATCCACGCCAGTTTTTCGGGATTGAATTGCGCCGGCGATTTCGACAGGTGATCGAGATTGAACCATTCGCAGAACTGCTCCATCGAGAAAATTTCTTCGTCGCCATGGCTCCAGCCGAGACGCGCCAGGTAATTCAGCATCGCTTCCGGCAGGTAGCCTTGTGCCGGGTAATCCATGACGCTGACCGCGCCGTGGCGCTTCGACAGTTTCTCGCCGTCGGCGCCGAGAATCATCGGTACGTGGCCGTACAACGGCAACGTCGCACCCAGCGCCTTCAGGATATTGATCTGGCGCGGAGTGTTGTTGACGTGGTCATCGCCGCGGATCACGTGGGTGATCTTCATGTCCCAATCGTCCACCACGACGCAGAAATTGTAGGTCGGCGTGCCGTCTGGACGAGCGATCACCAGATCGTCCATTTCGCGGTTGGAAATCGTGATGTTGCCCTTGACTACGTCGTCCCAGCTGACGTCGCCATCGAGCGGATTCTTGAAACGCACCACCGGCTTGCGATCGGCTGGAACCGCAGGCAAAGTCTTGCCCGGCTCTGGACGCCAGGTGCCGTCGTAGCGCGGCTTTTCGCCAGCGGCGCGCATGCGTTCGCGCATCGCTTCGACTTCTTCCGGCGACGAATAGCAGTGGTAGGCCGTGCCTTCCTGCAGCATTTGCGCGATCACTTCACGATAGCGATCCATCCGGCGCATCTGGTAGAACGGACCTTCGTCATGCTCCAGACCCAGCCATTGCATGCCGTCGATGATGGCTTGCACGGCTTCCGGGGTCGAGCGTTCCAGGTCGGTATCTTCAATGCGCAGCACGAAAGTGCCGCCGAAATGGCGCGCAAAGGCCCACGAAAACAGCGCGGTGCGGGCGCCGCCCAGATGCAGGTAACCGGTCGGGCTAGGGGCGAAACGGGTGCGCACCGGCGCGGATGGGGTAGTGGAAGCTGGAGTCGGAGCAGTCATGATAAATAAAAACGGCCTTGGATTGCCAAAGCCGTTATCAAGGAAAACCCCATTTTACCGCGTTGCACCAGTGGATGGAACCGCTGGGCGGATCTGTCCGCTGCCGGCGTTATTTGACGGTGACGTTGATGCTCTTGCTCAGCTCCGGTCCATAGGACTGGTGGGCGCCGTTGGCGAACTGCATGGTCAGCTTGTACTTGCCTGGCGGCAGCGTGACGCTGGTTTCGGTTTGGCCCTTGCCGAAATGCAAATGCTTGTCATCAGCCGGAATCACCTGCCCGGCTGGAATGCTGTCCTCGTTGATCAGCAGGTGATGATGGCCGGTGCCGGGCGTCATGTCGCCAGCCGGCTTGACTTCCATGCCGCTGACGCCGAACTTGACGGTGAACGGGCTGCTGACCACGGCGCCGTCAGCCGGCTCGACGAACGAGACCGAGGCGGCATGGGCCATCTGCGGCAGCAGGCCGGCACTGAGCATGGCTGCGGAAAACAGTACAGAAAGAATGCGTGATTTCATTTTCTTGTCCTTTACGTCCAGAATTGATAAGACCGACAAACTGCCCATGTGCGCATTGCCAGATGCCTGGGCAGAACCCGTACAATTTACTGAGTGCAATAATACGTGATAGCGCCGCCACCCAAAGGACACCGACATGCAAGCCGCCCACGGCAATTTATTGACCAACCTGCCGCTAGACGGTTCAGCAGAAGTTTTCGAACTGCTGCACGAACGCGCCGGCCTGAAAATCGAACGCATCGTTTCCAATGGGCAATCTAGCCCACCCGGCTTCTGGTACGACAATCCCCACGAAGAGTGGGTGCTGCTGCTCAGCGGCAGCGCCGGCCTGACACTAGAGGGCAGCGCAGAAGAGCACATCATGCAGCCCGGTGCGTGGCTGCACATTCCTGCGCATTGCCGCCACCGCATCGAGTGGACCGATGCAGGCCAGCCAACAATCTGGCTGGCAGTGCATCATGAAACCGTCCCGCTTTAATCGTTCTTGATCACGATGCTCGGGAATTTGCTCGACATGTCGCGCGCCTTTTCCGCCACCTTGATCGCTACCTTGCGCGCGATCTCCTTGTAGATATGCGCCACCGGACCGTCCGGTTCGGCGACCACGGTCGGCGTGCCGGAATCGGTCTGCTGGCGGATCGACATGGTCAGCGGCAAAGCGCCGAGGAAATCGACGCCGTATTCGCCGCACATCTTGGCGCCGCCGCCTTCACCGAAAATCGCTTCGGCATGGCCGCAGTTCGAACAGATATGGGTACTCATGTTCTCGACGATGCCGAGGATAGGAATGCCGACCTTCTCGAACATTTTCAAACCCTTGCGCGCATCCAGCAAGGCGATGTCTTGCGGCGTGGTGACGATCACAGCGCCGGTCACCGGGACTTTTTGCGACAGCGTCAACTGGATATCGCCGGTGCCGGGCGGCATGTCGACGATCAGGTAATCGAGATCGCGCCAGTTGGTCTGTTCCAGCAACTGTTGCAATGCTTGCGTGACGATCGGGCCGCGCCACACCATCGGCTCGTCCGGATCGACCATGAAACCGATGCTCGACACCTGCAATCCGTGGTTTTCCAGCGGCTCCATGGTTTTGCCATCCTTGGTTTCCGGACGGCCGCTGATGCCCATCATCATCGGCTGCGATGGACCATAGATGTCGGCATCGAGAATCCCGACCTGTGCACCCTCTGCCGCCAGCGCCAACGCCAGATTGACGGCCGTGGTCGATTTGCCGACCCCGCCCTTGCCGGAGGCCACTGCGATGATGTTCTTGACATTCGCCATCAGCTTGACGCCGCGCTGCACTGCGTGGGACTGGATTTTCGAATAGACATTCGGGCTGACCTGGCCGACGCCAGGCAAGGCGCGCACCGCAGCCACCGCAGCATCGCCGATCAGCGCAAACTGGCTCTTGGCGGGATAATCGAGTTCGATGTCAAACGCGACATTGGCGCCATCCAGCTGGATATTTTTAGCCGACTTGCCGGTAACCAGATCCTTGCCGGTATTCGGATCGATGACACTGGCCAATGCTGCCTTGACTGCTTCAATCGTGACGCTCATTACTTTTCCTCTACGTATTTCCAATAAGATGCGGCAAGTCTAAACCATATCGTTGTCATTCCGCTGGCGCGGCGTCGGGTAGGCACTTGTGCCCATGCGTGAACGGCCTCCACGTACGCGCTTGCAAAGGTCGAAACTCGGCTTATAACGGTAGCGCGCGGTCACGATGTGTCCACCCTGCGCCGCAATTGTTGCAGTTGGCTGCTAAAATCAACCTTTTATTCCAACCAGCAGCACTTAACATTGCCAAATGAGCATCACTTTGACTTCAACTCCCCGCCAATTATTCGTCACTACCGCCCTGCCTTACGCCAATGCAGCGTTTCATATCGGCCACATCATGGAATATATCCAGGCCGACATCTGGGTGCGGTTCCAGCGAATGCAGGGCCATGAAGTCAATTTCGTTGGTGCTGACGATGCGCACGGCGCACCGATCATGATCGCCGCTGAAAAAGCCGGCATCACGCCGCAGGAATTCGTGGCGCAGATCGCGGCTGGCCGCAAGCAGTACCTGGACGGCTTCCACATCGCCTTCGACAACTGGCACTCGACCGACGGCCCGGAAAACCATGAGCTGTCGCGCGATATCTACCGCAAGCTGAAAGCTGCGGGCTTCATCGCGACCAAGACCATTGAACAATTCTACGATCCGGTCAAGAACATGTTCCTGCCGGACCGCTACATCAAGGGCGAATGCCCGAAATGCGGCGCCAAGGACCAGTACGGCGATTCCTGCGAAGTGTGCAGCTCGGTGTACGCTCCTACCGACCTGAAGAATCCTTACTCGACCCTGACCGGCGCGACGCCGGTGATGAAATCGTCGGAACATTTCTTCTTCAAATTGTCCGATCCGCAGTGCGTGGAATTCCTGCGCGGCTGGGCGCTCGGCAATGTCGACGGCAAGCCACGGCTGCAATCGGAAGTTGCCAACAAGGCCAAGGAATGGCTGGAAAGCGACGGCGGCATGGGCGACTGGGATATCAGCCGCGACGCGCCCTACTTCGGCATCGAGATCCCGGATGAACCGGGCAAGTATTTCTACGTCTGGCTGGATGCACCGGTGGGCTACCTGGCTTCGCTGAAGAATTATTTCGGCAAGATCGGGCGCGACTACGACGCCTTCATGGCCGATCCGAAGACCGAGCAATATCACTTCATCGGCAAGGACATCACCTATTTCCATACGCTGTTCTGGCCAGCCATGCTGCATTTCTCCGGTCAAAAAGTACCGAACAATGTGTTCGTGCACGGCTTCCTGACGGTCTCCGGCGAAAAAATGTCGAAGTCGCGCGGCACCGGCATTTCGCCGCTGCGCTACCTCGATCTCGGCATGAATCCGGAATGGATGCGCTACTACATCGCCGCCAAGCTGAGCGCCAAGGTGGAAGACCTGGACTTCAACCCGGATGACTTCGTCGCCCGCGTCAACTCCGACCTGATCGGCAAGTACATCAACATCGCCAGCCGCGCCGCCGGCTTCATCGCCAAGAAATTCGACGGCAAGGTCAGCACCGCCTGGGCTACCGACAGCGATCCTTTCCTGTCCGGCCTGCGCGCCGTCGCCGGCGATATCCGCGCGTTGTACGATGGCCGCGAATACGGCAAGGCATTGCGTGCCGTGATGGAACAGGCCGATGTGATCAACGCCTACGTCGACGCCAACAAGCCGTGGGAACTGGCCAAGGATCCGGCCAAGGAAGCAGCCCTGCACGAAGTTTGCAGCCGCCTGCTGGAAGCATTCCGCATCCTGACCGTGTACCTGAAACCGGTGTTGCCGGCGCTGGCCGCCCAGGTCGAAGCTTTCCTGCAAATCCAGCCGCTGGTATGGGCCGATGTGACCAAGCCACTGGCCGATGGTCACCAGATCAATGCCTATACGCACTTGATGACACGGGTCGAGCCGAAGATGCTGGATGCGTTGTTTGATGCGCCGGCGGCGCCGGCTGCCGCCGCTGCCACCGAAGAGTCGGCTAGCGACACAACTGCCAGCACCATCGAACCGCTGGCCGCAGAAATCAAGATCGACGATTTCGTCAAAGTCGATTTGCGTATCGCCAAGATCGTCAACTGCGAACACGTCGACGGTTCCGACAAATTGCTGCGACTGACGCTGGATGTCGGCGAAGGCCGCCTGCGCAATGTGTTCTCCGGCATCAAGTCGTCCTACCAGCCGGAAGAACTGATCGGCAAGCTGACCGTGATGGTGGCCAACCTGGCGCCGCGCAAGATGAAGTTCGGCATTTCGGAAGGCATGGTGCTGGCAGCTTCGGCAGCGGATAACAAGACCAACGCCGGCATCTACGTGCTCAACCCATGGCCAGGTGCAGAGCCGGGCATGCGCGTCAGCTAAGCAAGCCATGAACCTGCAAGTCCGCGAAGTCAGCACCGACGATGCCGCACTGATCGCCGAGCTGACGCGCGCTTGCTGGGCTGAACGGGTCACCGCCAGTTCCAGCGGCCACCACGAAAGTACCGAGCGCGTGCTGCACGACCTGCAGCGCGGCGGCGGCTTCATCCTGCAATTGGATAGAGAGCCGATTGGCTCGGCGCGCTGGCTGCCCTCGGATACCGAAACCGACGTCTGGGAAATCCTGCGCATGGGCGTGTTGCCGGCGTATCGCGGTCAAGGCCTGTCCCAGCATCTGATGGAAGCGCTGATCCATCGCGCCCAAGGCGCCGATATCAGTGAACTGCGGCTGGCGGTGCGTGCCGACCAGGCCCGGGTAGTTGATCTGTACGCCGTGTTTGAATTCGAACTGGCGCCGGAACTGGAATACACCCGCGCCAATCCGCTGGATGAGCCGCCGGTTGTGATGCGGCGCTGGTTGAAACGGTAACGTGGGCACGTTGTGCCCACCCTACTCCATGTTCGCCTAGTGCCCGTACACCTGCGACACCGAAGTGCCGGTCACCAATCCGGTGGTGATATCCATGTGGACATTAAAGAAAGCCTGGCTGGCGTCGCTCTGGATAT
The DNA here is from genome assembly GCF_044745265.1 of Collimonas sp. NPDC087041. Lineage (NCBI taxonomy): Bacteria > Pseudomonadati > Pseudomonadota > Betaproteobacteria > Burkholderiales > Oxalobacteraceae > Collimonas > Collimonas sp. NPDC087041. The sequence continues at coordinate 14,218 of NZ_JBIUZX010000014.1, read as the reverse complement.
AGCGCCAATCCCAGACTTCCTCGTTCTTGCGGGTAAATTGCACCACGGTGCGCGGCTTGCCCAGCATCTGCCTGACCTCTTCCTTGGGCATGCCGACCTTGATCCTGGCGAAGTTCTCTTCGGTCAGCACCTGCTTGTAATCGCTCAGCTTGCCATCCTTGCCGATATAGAAAATCCAGGTGCGCGCGCCAGCCGGACCTTTCGGATATTCCAGCGTACGCTCGCCGTTTTCCTTTTCCCAGACCGTGTCCGGCTGGCCCATGGCGTTGCGAACATCAGCTTCGGACGATACGCCGCGATTCAGTTTTTCCAAGCCAGCCTCCTGTATGAATTTACCGTTCTGGTCACAAGCTGCGATCAGAAATGGCGCAATCACCATTAGAATGGTGCGTAACCAGCGTTTCATCGTTACCTCCTGACAGTGTTCGATCCAGATGCATTGTTGTCCCGACACGACAGGATAATCCCTGCGCTTGCCGCGCACAAACAGTTCGGCAGCTACGAAATAGCATAAAATAGCGCCTACTTCCACCGAATTATCAAAGCAACCATGACATTCTCCAAGCAAATTTCCGGTTACGAATCTGATATCACCAAGTTCATCGAAGAACTCAAGAAAAAAAATCCAAAATTGGAAGAACAGCAACTGGCCGGCCGCGCCCTGCTGTGGGACAAGACCCCGATCGACCTGGACAGCCAGGAACGTGCGCAAGAGTCGCGCGTCGATCAACAACCCTATGTGTATCAAAACAACCACTAATTTCGCCAAAATCAGGTAACGGTTAAATGAGCCAGAACGTGTCGGATGCCGCAGAACTGACGCTGGAAGGACAGCCCGATTCGACGCCGAACGTGATCGACGGCGTCGCCTTTGCGCGTCTGTACGGCGAGCCGCTGTTCCGCATGCCGACCGACCTGTACATTCCGCCGGATGCGCTGGAAGTCTTCCTGGAAGCATTCGAAGGTCCGCTCGACCTGTTGCTCTACCTGATCCGCAAGCAGAACTTCAACATCCTCGACATCCCGATGGCGCAAGTGACCTTGCAATATCTGGAATACGTCGACCAGATCCGCATCACCAATCTTGAGCTGGCGGCGGAATACCTGCTGATGGCGGCGATGCTGATCGAGATCAAATCGCGCATGCTGCTGCCGGTGCGCAAGACCGACAGCGAAGAAGCCGAGGATCCGCGTGCCGAACTGGTGCGGCGCCTGCTGGAATATGAGCAGATGAAGCTGGCGGCGCGCGAAATCGACGCCTTGCCGCAACTTGGGCGCGATTATGTCCGCACCCAGATCTACATCGAGCAAAACACCGTTACGCGCTGGCCGGATGTTAACGTGGACGACCTGCAGGCAGCCTGGGCCGATGTGCTCAAGCGCGCCAGGCTGACCGCCCATCACACCATCAGCCGCGAAGAACTGTCGGTGCGCGAACACATGACCGGGATCCTGCGCCGCCTGCAATCGTCGCGCTTTGTCGAATTTGCCGATCTGTTCGATCCAGCGCGCGGCGTGCCGGTGCTGGTGGTGAACTTCATCGCGCTGCTGGAGCTGGCCAAGGAAACCTTGATTGAAATCACCCAGGCCGAACCGTTTGCGCCAATCTATGTGCGACTGGCTTACTCGCCGACTTATTCACCAACTTAGCGCCGACATAATTTCCTGTTTACCTCATTAGGGACGGAGTAATTCGCCATGCCACGGCGATTCTTTAACCTTGTCCCATAAAAATAAGCCATGAAAATCATCTCCTCCATCGAAGAACTCCGCGACCAGTTGCGCGGCCAGCTGCGTACCGCGTTCGTACCAACCATGGGCAATCTGCACGACGGCCATCTTTCGCTGATGCGCCTGGCGAAGAAGCACGGCGATCCGATCGTCGCCTCGATCTTCGTCAATCGCCTGCAATTCGGTCCTAACGAAGATTTCGACAAATACCCGCGCACTTTCGCCGCCGACGTCGAGAAACTGGAAAAGGAAGGCGTCTACGTTCTCTTCGCGCCGACTGAAAAAGACTTGTATCCGGAACCGCAGGAATTCCGCGTGCGCCCGCCGGACGACCTCGGCAATACGCTGGAAGGCGAGTTCCGCCCAGGCTTCTTTACCGGCGTCACGACTGTCGTATTGAAGCTGTTTTCCTGCGTCCAGCCGCGCGTCGCCGTGTTCGGCAAGAAGGATTACCAGCAGCTGATGATCGTCCGCAACATGTCCAAGCAATTCGCGCTGCCGACCGAAATCATCGCCGCTGAAACTTTCCGCGCCGACGACGGCCTGGCGCTGTCGTCGCGCAATATGTACCTTTCTACTGAAGAACGGGCCGAAGCGCCGACGCTGTTCAAGACCCTGAACCAGGTCGCCGACGAAGTGCGTGCCGGCCAACTGGACATCGTCGAACTGGAAAAGCAAGCGATGTCGCAACTCGCGGGCCGCGGCTGGCTGCCGGACTACATCTCGATCCGCAAGCGCAGCAACCTGCAGGCACCTGGCGCAGGCGATCTGGCGCAGGGCGAAAAGCTGGTGGTGCTGGCCGCCGCCAAGCTGGGCGGTACACGCCTGATCGACAACCTGGAAATTTAAGCAGCACATGCCAGCTCGCCGCCACAGCAGACAACACATCCTGTGCCTGGCGGCGCTGCTGGTCTTGGCCGTCGTCAACGCACATGCCGGTAGCGACAAGATCACGGTGCAAGACGATGCGCAACACACCATCACCTTGCCGCATCCGGCGCACCGTATCATCAGCCTGGCGCCGCACGTCACTGAGCTGTTGTTTGCAGCCGGCGCCGGGCCTTATGTGATCGGCGTCAGCGCCTACAGCGACTATCCGCCTGCAGTAAAGCAGTTGCCCAGTGTCGGCGACAGCAACGCACTCGATGCAGAACGCATCATCGCCCTGAAGCCCGACCTGGTAGTAGCCTGGAACAGCGGCAATTCCGCCAGCCAGCTGGCCACCTTGCGCGCGATCGGCATTCCGGTATTCGAGAGCGAGCCGCACGACTTCGCCACCATCGCCTCTTCGATGGAACGGCTGTCGAAACTGGCCGGCACGGAAGATGTCGGCAAACCGGCCGCCGCCGCCTTCCGCGCGCGCCTGGCGGTACTAGCCAAGACCTATCAGAAACGCCCCAAGGTCCGGGTGTTTTACCAGATATGGAAAAGACCGCTGATGACCCTGAACGACCATCACCTGGTGTCGAGCGCGATCCGTTTATGCGGCGGCGAAAATATATTCGGCAAGCTGCCGCAACTGGCGCCGACCGTCAGCACTGAAGCGGTGCTCGAAGCTAATCCGGAAGTGATCTTTGCCGCCGACGGCAACAATGCCGCCAATGACGACAACAGCAGCTGGCGTCGCTTCCCGTCGCTCTCCGCGGTGGCGCACAACAATCTGTTTGCGCTGACGCCCGACCAGATGAGCCGCCCCGGGCCGCGGATACTCGATGGCGTAGCCGAGCTATGCCAAAAACTCGACGTGGCGCGCGCCCGGCGCAAGTAAGCATTCGCAGCGTCACCGTAAAAAATCATCGCCGGCCTTCGACCCCGGCTGCTTCTCGTTCGGCAATCACGGCAGCTGCAAATCTCCCTATGGAAAAATTACAAAATATGTATAATTTTGCAATCATCAAGATTCAATTTTTTACTGACACCCATGGGGGAAAATGAAATGAAAAAAGTGATTGCAGGTGTATCCGCAAGTTTGTTCATGTTGATGTCGAACCTGGCGCATGCCGACGGTGAATGCGACAAGTACAAAACCTCCTACGACAAGACATATTGCATGGCCAAAATATTCATGGAGGCCGACAAGGAATTGAACACTGTCTACAGCGAACTGCGCGGCGTCTTGAAGGATGACCTCAAAAAACAACTCACTGAAACGCAGCGCGCCTGGTTGAAATATCGGGACAGCTCATGCGAACAATCCGGCTCTATCGACGTCAGCTGCAATTACAAGGTCAATAAAGAACGCACCGACTATCTGCGCGACCGCCTGCGCGAGTGCAAGGCCGGCACCTGCCGCAATGAGTTGATCGCACAAAAGAACTGGGGTTAATTGCAATGAAGCGAACCTGCCGTATAGCGAGCTGGATTTTTTCGATTAATCTGTTTTTCTTGCTGGCAGGTTCACTGCATAGCGCTGCCGCCTCGGCGAAAGAAGATGTTGCAGCCGCCCCGATTATCGTCATCGATGCCGGTCATACAAAAAGCCACCCTGGTGCCTTGGGCGTCAAAGGCATATACGAGCTTGAATACAATGACAATCTCGTTACCAAATTGGTGAAACCGCTTGCCGACGCCGGAATGAAGGTGATCCTGACCAAGCAACCAGATCAGGAAATCAGCCTGGAAAAACGCGCTGAAATTGCCAACTCCAACCAGGCAAACCTGTTCTTATCCATACATCACGATTCCGCGCAGCCGGTCTATCTCGAACAAACAAAGTTTGGAAATCTTGCTGCCTACAAAACCAAACAACCCATCGCAGGATTCTCGATTTTCATTTCAGGGAAAAATCCGCAGTTTAAAAAGTCCGAGGAATTTGCCGAATTGCTGGGTGAAGAATTATTGAAACTTGGCAGGAAACCTGCGTTGCATCACGCCGAGAACATTGCCGGTGAAAACAGGCCGCTGCTCAATGAGAGGCTAGGCATCTACCAGTTTGACGATTTGATCGTGCTCAAGAAAACGACCGTTCCCGCGGTGCTGCTGGAAGTGGGGGTGATTGTCGATGAGGCAGACGAGAAATATGTATCAGATAAAGATAATCAGCAGCGTATCGTCGATGCAATCTCCAACGCCATTCAGCGATTCAATAGTACGAAATAGGCTTCCTCGCGACGACAATATTTTAAGTGCAGATTTCAATGAAATAACTCGATTTGCTGCAGTAGCGCGCTGTTTATTTTGATCTAGCCGGACGTTTACTTTAAACCGGCATTTAATCTGTTTTAATCCAATCTGCATCGGAAATTAAAGAGCGTTTGAAACAATGCGCGAAGGCATCAACAAATCATTTCGCGAAACAAAAGGCCACTCAATCGAGTGGCCTTTATTATTTTCAACACATGACAGCAATGCCGCCAATTTCAACGTAACGCTGTCCCGGTTTCCCAGTCTGATTTAAGCGTCCAAATCTACTGGACTGACCGGCCAATCAATCGGGTCTGGGCAATTGCTTTGTTCGCACAAGCGATTGACGGCAACGCGGTACTGCTTCCATTTCTTCAACAAGGCAATCTCTGCAGCACTGGCAACGTCCAGGTCAATCGCATCTTGCAAAGGATCAATTGCAAGTCCGGCTTGAGTTAGCAACTGATCGCGCATGGCACGCTTGGCTGTTGTGTACGCTTTAGCTTTGGCCTTGAAGTTTGCGGCCACTTTTTCCGGGTCGACTACCCATTTGGCAGCAGAAAAATCCCAGGCCTCATCTTCGGTAGGCGCTCTGCCGCATTCGACATAGCCGCCCTCAATAGCAGTTTCTATAAATGCCGTGGCTTCAACGTCAAAGGCAAAAATTCCCGATGAAATTGGATCAATGAAATATCGCATTAATGCTCCTCAGTAGGTTTCTATCCATGATTGAACGAAAGGTGTGGCCAGCAATTCGTTGTACGACCAGGAATAGCTCTCACCAGGAAGCACCATCAAATTGAGACGCGCCCCATAGCCACCGTTACTGTTGGAAACCTCCCCCGCAACGGTTCCGCTTGACGTCGAAAGCACCGCATGAAACTGTGCATTGGATCCTTGAGAAAAGACCACAGAAAGCAGCATGGCTTTTCCCGTGGAATTGGCGTAACTGACGCGAGGAGCGCGGCTAGCCGCCGCAACACTCCGGCGCTGCATGGAATATGCAGCCTGTACCGACCCACCAACAGCTAGCCATGACCCACCATTGGACACCAATTCCAAAGTGTCACCAATATTTAAAACACATGTTGTTGTCGTACTGTAGTTGAGATAAATCGAATCGTTTCCGGCACGGGTAATCGAGACCAGATTTGCCGTGCTAAAAAACTTAATGGACTCGCCGACGGGAAACGTCGCAATACTTGGCAACACCACCGTATACGGTCCGCCACCATTGCATTGAACAAGAGCTCCAGCAGCCGCAGCGGTCAGGGTTGTTGCGCGCACAATCGACGGTACCGCAGAATATCGATGGCCGGCGCGCATCAGTGCCTCCGTCGTCGCCAATTTCGTACTGTTGTCGAATTGTTCTGGCGTCGGCGCCGTTGGTTTGCCAGTAAATGCCGGGCTACTTAATTTGGCATATACAGAGTCAAGCGCCGTTTTTAGCAGCTTGTAGGACTCGGGATCATCCGGATTGAATGTCCGGCCTTGCAGTCCTGCTGCCTTGATAAGTTCCATCAAGCTCCAGATGCCCATATTGGTATCTTTGGCCGACTGCACGGTATTGATTGCGGCCGAGTCGGTGTGCATGGGCTGGCCGGTGGGGCCGTGTATGACGTGATCCAGGCTTTCTGTGTAATTCATGCGATCCTCATCTAAAAATAAATCACGTTGATGGCGAAGCGTGCTGGAACGATGCGTTTCAGCATGCATTCGACTTCTTCGCTGTTCTTGCTGCAATTGACCAGGCGCTGGCCAACCAGGTTTTTACCAACTCGAAACGGGCTGCAAATATGCAGTACGCGGATATGTAAATCGCTGTTGAGCGCGCTAGCATGCTGGTGCTTCAGTATATGTTTATTCCCCAAACACGCATCCGGTAGATCCCACGCGCCATCCCATTAGTTAACCGAAGAGAGAGTCCAATGCAGCATCCATGGGCGTTTCGTTTGATTGGTGAAATCGCGATACCTTTCCAGGGCGCCGAAAAAATGACGACGAGTGACCAATCCGACGCTGTCGCACGGCTCGATCGCTCCATATCTCATGGTATCTATTGCGGCTGTTCCGGCCATTCAATATCGCGTGGGTAGCCGAGCTGATTAGTCACACGATTAACTGCAACGCGATATTGCTTCCATTTTTTTAGTAACGCTGCTTCATCCATCGTCGCATCATCCAGATCAACGGCATCTTGAAGCGGAGCAATCGCTAACATCGCGTCAGAGAGAAATTGGTCTCTTCGTGCTAGCGCAATGATAGCTAGATCCTCATCCGTGGGCGGTGGCGGAAAAACGGCCATTGGATAGCCATTTTTGTCTGGATGTATCTCCGCACCGCTGCCTTGCGCATCAAAAAGTTGCTCGTACATTTCCGGCGTGATTTCAACACCACCATTATCAGTTTCAGAAAATGCAAACCGCCTGTCCTTATCAATGAATTTTGCGTACATTTTTAATATCCAATCGCAATGTAATTAAGGTAGGCATCTATGTTGCCGTCAGCAATCAACCGGAGGTTATATCCAGTTTTACTTATAGACGTTGCTATAACTGATGTTGGGTAGGAAGATCCAGAATTTTCAACCAGTTGAGGAACCACTGCACGAGCAGCGTTTGGAAAGGCTATGGGAAAAGTGACACTAGAAAGAGAGCTTCTAATGTTGAAACTTCCTGAGGCTAAGATTCTCCAGCCATTAGGCAATGTCATCCAGGTGTTTCCCGTTGCAAACTGATTCAGTCTAAAAATGGCCGTCCCACTACACATCCACGCTGTACCGCTCCAAGTAACAAAGGCGTCCTCTCCACCCATCACATTGAGAAAATTGACTAGCGCACTACCATTCGTATCAATAATAGATGCGCCTCCCGCAGCTGTTACTGATAACGAGGTTCCATTACTGTTTTTCCCAAAATAGATGCTCGAGCCAATCGGCAATCCGTTTGTTGCAGGCAAGACCACCGATTGATTAGTTCCGCCATTGAAAAAAATTCTGGAACCAACATCATCAACCATTAACGTCAATGACGTGCCATTGATATACCGTGTTTTCGGCGAGAATTGAACGCCAGCATTGTTCGCCCACTCTGTCGTTGCCAGTTTCGTGCTGTTGTCGAATCGTTCCGGTGTCGGCGCCGTTGGTTTGCCGGTAAATCCCGGGCTATTTAATTTTGCATATACAGAGTCAAGCGCCGTTTTTAGCAGCTTGTAGGACTCGGGATCATCCGGATTGAATGTCCGGCCTTGCAGTCCTGCTGCCTTGATAAGTTCCATCAAGCTCCAGATGCCCATATTGGTATCTTTGGCCGACTGCACGGTATTGATTGCGGCCGAGTCGGTGTGCATGGGCTGGCCGGTGGGGCCGTGTATGACGTGATCCAGGCTTTCTGTGTAATTCATGCGATCCTCATCTAAAAATAAATCACGTTGATGGCGAAGCGTGCTGGAACGATGCGTTTCAGCATGCATTCGACTTCTTCGCTGTTCTTGCTGCAATTGACCAGGCGCTGGCCAACCAGGTTTTTACCAACTCGAAACGGGCTGCAAATATGCAGTACGCGGATATGTAAAACGCCGTTGAGCGCGCCCAGGCGCTCTCCGACTCGGTTGCGGCCAACACGAAATGGCATGTTGTACCAGGCCTCAATTTCGTATCCGTAACGCTGCAAATAACGCTTGATGGCGCCGATGCTGTCGGCTGAACTGTCGTCATAAAGTAAATCCGTATCGCCACGAAAGCGCGCCAGCATGTTGATGCGACGCTGCTCGATGTCTTGGTTATCCCCAAAACACGCGTCCGGCAAACCGAGCGCATCTTCCCACTCTTCAATTCTGGAACACGTGCGGTGCGGCATCCATTGGCGTATGGTTCGACTTGTGAAGTCGTGATGCTCTTCAAGTACACCGGCAAAGGCTTGCAGCCAGCGCATCACAACCGACTTAGGATGTCGTGGGAAGGCCCATCCGGTAGGTAGCAAGTGGCTTAACGCCTGTACAAATTTGTTCATCTTGCTATCCAATCGTCATTGGCTGAAAGACTGTCGAACGCAGCATCAGCAGTTCGTAGAGACCGGCAAACAGGAAGCCGCCAGATATCGGTTCTGGCTCAAACATCTGATGGTTGTATTCGCCCGGTGCTGTGGAAATGGCTTCGCTCAGATGCGACAACGGTATGCGGCCACTCGGTACGGCATCGCGATAGAACAAGTCTTTGAGTTCCAACTCAATCGCCTTGCGCGTATCCGGTTGATCCGGGTCAATGCCTAGCACGACGTCGACAAACTTGGGCGTCGGGATGATGACAAACAGTTCGTCTGGCGGGCCGCGCTCGGGATCACGGATATGCTCATATACAGCCTGGCGCTGTGCTTCGGTCGGCAGGCCATATGGCAGGTTGTTGTCTGCCATGATGATGACTCCCGCCGAAGTCGGTCCGCTGGGGTTACGTATGCCCCAAGCGCGGGTAATGCCGGGTACCGACAAGGCCCAGCGCTCGTAATCGGTGGGTGCGCTGCCGCGGGGCGGGTTGGCCAGGCGTTGCCGCAGGCGGTAAATCGCCTCGGGGTCGGTTTCTCGATTGGTACCGCCACTAAAGCCATCCTCACTCACCACAAAATCGGCATCAATGCCAGGTTCCGTCGCCAATAGGGTCAGGGTTGTGCCTGGCGTCAGGTTGCCGCTTTTTCCTGCTGTGGTACAACTTAGTGTAAGACGCAGCACACCTCCGACATCGACTTCGGCATCAGCACGCAGTAGAAACTCCAGGCCGTTGTCGGTTTGCAGCGTCGCGCCCACCTTGAGCCATTCGTGTGCTACGCCGGTGCCGGTGGCGATGCCGCCTGCCGGCGTGGCTTCCTTGCGCGGGATGCCGTAGGCTTGCAGCCAATCGTCCAAAAACTCATCCGCCGATTTGGTAGGAATGGCCTGCTTGGCAACGAAATCGCGCAAATAGCGATACGCGCCATAAATACCCACGGCTTGCACGAATGCCTGGGCTTCGGTGTTGGAACGCACCAGGGCGATGTCGGTGGCCGACAAGGCACTACCGTTGTCGGCATCAACTAGCGCCTGCTGTAGCAAGGTGGCGGCGTTCTGGTGTAGTTCGTCAATCGTCGGGATGTTGGGTTGCGGCATAGTCATCAAAAGATCTTTCGAGTGTGCTTACAGCGATTTGCGTAATGTGGTGCCCCATAGCACGTCATAAATCGGCGTTTCGTTATCGTCCTGCCAGATTTGCGGACGTAGCGCCAGCCGGTCGCCATATTCTCCGGCCCATGAGGCGATGACGGTGATGCGTTGTGCCAATCCCGTAGCCACCATCCATTGCAGCGCTTCCCATGCCGCAAAGCGCGCCTCTTCGAGCTTGTCTACGGTGGTTTTTGTGAAGTAACAAGTCCACAGCATCGACCCCCAAGGGTCGGGAGACTTGGCGAACTCATCTCCGCACCAGCCGCGCCGATCCGTCTGGCCGCGCGGAAGCACCACGTCGCGGCCAGCACGACGGTCGGAGAACAAGGAAATGATCACTGCCGTTTGCAGCGTGTCGTCCAGCCCCAGGGCATATTCCTGCAGCATCACAGCGCCATGACCGGGGGCGGCACACGGGTTGCTGTAATCGTGCCGATTAAATGGCGATTGCTTGGCGATACGTTGACATTGCCAATCAAACGGCAATGCCAACGTGTCGCTGGCGGGTGGGGAGATAGTGTGGATATCAATCATGGAGCCATGATCGGGCAAATGCAGCATTGCTTACAGGTGAAACATTTCATAAGGAGGCGCCGGCCATTACTTTCCCTATTCGGAGTCGCCATGATCCGTGGAGCATGGTGCTCAGGTGATCAGGGATTGACGGCGCTGCCAGATTGTTCGTCGCCGCGCTTTACGTTGCTGTGAACATGCTTGACTGCGTCCACTCCGCCCAGCATGCCACCATCGGTAGTTTCAATGAAACGGCCTTTAATGACGGCTTCCGACTCAATCAAAGGCGTGTTGAAGACGGTCTTGTTGGTGGCATTAACGATAAAATCGTCGCAGTCCACGACAATTTTTTTACCATCAGTGAGCGTAATGCGGTGGCCGTCCTTATGCCATACCGATACCTCGTGCGCGGCCAAGCGTGGGCGTTCGGCCAAACGATCCATGCGTAACACCACAGTATGACCGTCGCATTCCACCGCGAGACCCTGCCCATCTACCGGATTTGAAGCCAGGCCGTAGTCCTGGTAACGTTCTACGGCATCGCGACCATTGGTATCGAATATCTCAACACGAACGGTCTGGATCTGACCTTCTTTCAGGGTGCGCATTCTGGCGCGCCGGACCATGGTTTGTTTGCTCATATATCAGTCCTCAGATTGAAACGGGAATCGACGATTTGCGATTTCTTATTCTTGCCACCACTATTTGTTTTCTTGGGTGCCTTAATCGGCTTAATCGGCTCGCTGTCATAGGCATCGGGCGGGCGCACGGTGATTATGGTGACATCGCCTTCCGTGAGATCACATTTGTTATTGATTTCGCAAATCAGCCACAGATCACCGTTCAGACCGACGATGTCGTCATAGATCGGCACCAACGTATTGATTTCCCATGGCTTGCCTTCCCAAGTCCAGCCTTCCAGCTGATATTTCAAGCCATAGGCATGGCCGCGCCGTACTCGCATGGTGTGTTCGAGCAAGCGGCGAATGTCAGCGGTGTCGGTATTGCCCTGGACGTTGACCATCAGCGGCAGGGAACGGCGCATTTCGGAATCGAAGACACTTGCCTTCTGTTGCGTTGCTTCGTCAAAATTGCCGGTTGACTTCTTTTGACCGTAGCCAATGTATTGGCTATAGCGATCCGCATCGCTGCCAATGGACTCCATGCTGATGACGTTCTGACCGCGCACAATGGCGCCGTGACTGCGGTTCTTGCCCGCAGTCGTCAGCAGCAACTGGCCACGGGCGTTGGTGGTAACGAGAATGCCGCGCATGCGGGCAGCGCGGGACAACAGGTTAACCACGGTTTCGCCATCTTCAATCTTAAAATCCGAGAGCGCTGCGCCCATGTCGGCATCGACCACCACGTCAACGAATTGCCCGCAGACATCACGGGCGATTTGATCCAGCTTAGCGCTTTTCCATTGGCCGCCGCGGTAGATGGCCGAACAACCAATGAGGTCGCCGGTGCGACTCCTACCTTCGATCTTGAAGCCACAATCATCACGCTTATAAAACGGCTCTGCTGCCAGCACCGTACCGGTGACCACCAGCGTCTTATTGATATACACCTTCATGTCGTCCTGGCGGTGGATATCTGGCGGACTCCCCGGCACCATGCTCACCGGAATCGTAAAACGACTGCTGATGTTCTCTATCGAGCGCTGGATATTCGATTCGATCCAACCTTGATAATCGCGGTTATTGACGGTCACCACGACCTGTGCCTGGTCTTTGGTATAAGTTTCCATTTAGTAGCTGTCCTGGTTGTGTTTGATCACACGCAGCGGGGTATTTGGCGGTACCAGCAGCGGATGACGGACGTGCGGATTCATTTGCAGAATTTCATCCATCCACTGCACCGTACCGAACAGGCGATAGCTGACATACAGCGCGGGTTGCCAGCTCTGCGGGGTATAGCTCGTCAGGCGCGCCAAATCCTTTGAGCGCTCTTGCAAGTCGGCCAGCACTGCGGTATGCAAGCGCATCAATACGGCATGATCCGCAGCTCCAAGGCGGAGCAAACGCGAAAGTTGCTGGTTGAAGTCCTGCCGCAAGGCGGCGGCCTGGTCGATATTGTCGAGCGTGATCTGGGTGACCGCCTCGACAGCAGCAACGGTGGAGAGGCCCTCAAATAAGCACGCCAAACGGGTAAACAGCGCAGCCTCGCGCTGCCGGTTCGCGGTGGTATAGGGCGTGTAGACAGGCGTAAATGCTTGCACCAGTTGTAGGTTGGCGCCGGTAGCCGGCGGCACACCGCAAGTCTTGTAGGCACTGGCGACGGACTGGCTTGACGAAATCGGCCATAGGTTACGCATCTGACCGAACGCGACTAGCGCCTGGCCGGAAGGAATATTGGGCGGCACGCGCAGGATAGCGTCGACTGTATTGCCCAACATGCCAGAGATGCCGAGCAAATCATTGCTGGGGCTGACGATGAATTGCTGCGCCAGGTTATGGTAATAATTGACGCCACTATTGATTGTGGTGATGACCGAGCATACCGTATCGAGCGCCTCACGCAGGCCATTACGCAAATTATCCATTGACCAGCCGGCCAGGCCGGCAGTCGTGAATTGCTCGCTAAAGGTCTCTATCATGGATTCCCTGGCATCCGCACTGGCAGCCTCCAGTGCCTGCGTGGTATTGGGCTTCCCGGTTGGATAGCGGCGCTCTTCACCCCGTACAAAATTGAGTTCGAGGCGCGCCATGCCGCCCTCGCTGGTCAAGGCTTCCTTGACGGTGTATTTGCCGTGGTAATAGCAGCGAATACTGCCTTGCGTAGGGTGGACCAAGATCCCGTGGCCATTGAGCACTTCGCGTAAGGCGTCCAGCTGGTCCAGATAGTCGTCGCCGATCACGTAAGCAGAAAATTTGAATTCCTCTGCTGCAGCCCCCATCGAAAACACCGTAGGCAAGTCCTGGAAGGGATAATCGCGCAACACCGTATTTTGTCCTGCCGTCGTGTCAACCGTATCCACGTGGAACGGCACTTCGCGCCAACTCGCTTGCTGGAGTTGTTGTAACCAGCCAATATCCATTCTAAAATCCTCCAGGGTTGGTATTGCCAAGATCCATCTTGACGCCATTCAATTGCTGCAGCACCGTGAGATTGCTTGCGACACGGTTATCGGCGACGATCAGGTCGATTTGCAGACGGCCGTCCTTGAATTCGAATTCATTCCTTTGCAGTGGGATATCGCTGACGGACCTATAGATCGCATCGGGCTGCAGGGCAGGCTGATCGGAGTAATGCGACCGGTCTGAGTAATTCGATTGGTTCAGGTAGTCGCCCAGTGATGTCGCGCCCCACCAGCCCAGACCTCCGCCTACAATCCCGCCGACAGCCGCACCGACAACATTGCCCACCACCGGCACAACAGAGCCAATTGCACCGCCCGCCATCGCACCAACCTTGGCGCCGCCCCAGGCGCCGGCAGCACCAGCTGCAGTGCGCCCAATCTCGTTGGTTTTTTCGACTACGGTTTTATCCTTATCCATGAGGGTGGAGCCGACCTCATAGGCTGCAGCCGCCCATCCTGCGCGCCGCAGCCACGGCATGGCACGGTGTTGAAGATTGCTTAAAATTGCCCCACTGTTTTCATCGAAATCTGCCCCACCCTGTTAATGCGTAATTCATATTATTTCTGTGGATAAGTTTT
>NZ_JBIUZX010000013.1:0-153153 GCF_044745265.1 Collimonas sp. NPDC087041 | reverse complement strand
GCCAATTTTATCGGCCGATCATAGGTGAGTGCCATCGTGGGTTATAGATATTCGACATGCGTACCAAGGGGTACGTAGCCGAAGATTTTGAATCCCGTCTCTGTCGTGACGCCAGGCACATGCACTGAGCGGAGCACTCGCAGAACAGCTTCACGCTGGGCTGCGGATGTCACGGCAATCTCAACCCACTCATCCTCTTCGTGGTGTCCATAGAAGTGGTGGAACCATTCCCCATCCCACGCACTGACATATCCACTATGCAAATTGCGCGCGCGAAACCGAGGTGATAGTGTGCCAAGCCCGCTCATACCGAATCTCAGTTCCTCCCACTTCGTGCTGTTCATGACAGGGGACATATAGAGCGCCTAGTTGATGGTGGATACGAATGTCCGCAGCTGGCCGAATCCAGCCTTAGAATAAGACCTACGAATCACGAACTGACAAACCTACATTGGTCAGAGCTGAGGCTAATTCAGCTATCAGTATGCTCGGTGCATCGCCAGGATTTCCCCATGGCATAGGGTTCTTGACAACGACCCAATACGGATACTTTGCTGCGTCTTCGTCATCAGCATCGCAAACGACGACGGAAGCGTTTATGGCGTGCCCAAGGAAGTAGTGATCATTCGGAGGGTAGTTAGCACTGAAACGTTCTTCCGAGGCAGAGATCTGGAGCATGGCGAAGATGATTTCCGCCTGCGTTGCCAAATCGCTGGCATCTTTGTGCCGCGTTACGGAGTATAGATGATGCATCAGATAGCCGCTTTCAAACGACTAAGCAGGTCCTCGACAATAGCGGGTCCTTTCAAAGTCTCTCTCCAACGGACCGGAATACCTTGTTCTCCATAGAGTATGCCGGCGAGGCCACCCGCGATGCAGGCCGTAGTATCCGTGTCGTTTCCAAGAGCGATTGCATTGCGGACGCAGTTTTCATAGTTCGACGTAGCCAAGACACATCGAATTGCCGACCATAGGCTGTCCACCACATATCCCGAGCCTTTCGAGGGCTCAAGGCGACCATCCAATAGGATAGTTAGCTCCTGTTTCTCAGTGGGGTGAATCAGATGCTCAAGCGTCTCCTGTGCGTAATCCAATGCTTCGACAGGCGCATTCCCCTCCACCATCTGCCAAGCCATTAACGAATAAAACGCGCAGGCCAATTGAGAGCGCGGGTGTCCGTGCGTTGGAATGCTCTGCTTTCTTGCTCGTCCGATGATATCAATTGGCGTCGATGCCGCAATAAAAGCACAAGGCAGCGTGCGCATCAAAGAGCCATTTCCATTATTCCAATCGTCGCTTGGGCTGCAGGTGAGTGGATTACCGTTTTTCGCGTAGTTTTCGAGTGCATGCGTGGTCTGAATGCCGACATCGAAGACATGATCATCTGGCGTCATAAAGCCAGTGCGGTACCATGTCAGCAGTCCGTTTGTAAACTCTTTGAGGTCGAGCTCAGGATTTCTTACCAATGCATCTAGAAGCACAAGGGCTTGAGCGCCGTCATCGCTCCAAGTCCCTGCCAGAACCGTCGAGTGTGCCCTTGAAAAATCCGACGGCGGAGACATTTCAATGAGGTGTCGTGCAGGAATCTCGCCAGGAGACGAAAATTCGTATGGGACACCCAGTGCATCTCCGATTAATAAGCCATACAGGCCGCCGCGGATTCGCTCCCATCTATCAAATATCATTCAGGTCCTTCATTCCTGCAACAATTGCGGACATGTGAATTTCATATTCTATGTTGGTGGTGTCGTTCATTGAGGCTTCTCGGTAAATATTTCCTTGTCGTTTATCGTGGCACGAAATGATTGGCAAAACAATAGCCTTTAGAAGGCACCCGCGAAAGACCGCTACTGGCCGATTGCAGCCGCTCAGAGTCGACGTAGACCTTCGATCTAACTGATCTTAAGACGCTTCTTGGAGCGCTCAACGATTTCTTCGATGGTCCTCAGAAAAAGAACCGAATCATTGGAAATGCTCTGAAGTATAGTCGTATGGCTCTTCAATTCCAGCGCCCAGCTGCGATTGTCCTTATCTTGCATGACAGCGCGAAATCGCGTTGAAGCATGTGCCATGTCATTTACCAAGGTGGCGGCAACAGCCGCATGATAGTTCTGCCAGATATTGGAGAAATCCTTGTCTTTCAGGTGCGCCGCAATTTTCTCGATAGAGGAGAACCGAGATCGCAGCTTCAGGACTTCATCATGTGCTTGTGTCGCCAGAGTGACCGATGCTTGAGTAAACAGGTCCTCGGCCCCCATTGCTTGGAACTGCGCCACACGATACCCGTCATCAAATGAGAGAAAGTCTTTCTCGTGCCATAACCAGCACGCGCCAACGTTAAGGTAGCTGCCCTTTGCCCAGGAACTAGGTTGAAATTCAATGACACCAGTCCACATTGAGTGAGGGTCTAGCCACGTTCTCGAGCTGCCCTTTTGTTTGCAACCAATTGGTTGTAGCGTTGCTTTAGCAGCCATTTTGATTGCGCGATTGTGACCAATATCTGACATGTATCTGTTCTACCTAAAATGGGAGATCAATTGTCGTTGGATTGTTGGCTTCTGGCCGAATTGCGCCGGTTACGCACCCAAAAATCTGGACCGTTTCTACATCTTGGTACGACTACACGCCACAATCGCATCTAAAAGATGCCGATACCAATATGAATCAATTGTGTCTTTGTCGTTAACAGATTTCTTTAATGCGTTCAGGCGATCCAAAAGCAGCGGACTCGCCATTCGTTCCGCAGCATTCAGTTCAAAGACTCCGCAGTCAATGTCCAACAATTCGAGCAGGACTGAGGCGACTCGTTCATCCTTGCGAATTGCCAGGCCGACCACCGCCTCACCTCTGACATTTTCATCGCGGTCCTGTAAATTGCGCCATAGTAGGTCCCGTATATTGGGATTATCTGCTCGATGCATTGAGCCGATGCTAAAGGTCGCCCAATTGCGAACGTCATCAGAGATGTCTGTCGCAAGCCTTAATAGTGCATCAATTGATTCGACCTCGATGTAGCTGCCTAACGTAATGGCTACTTGGAGACGTATCTGTTGATCTGGGTGACTTGCAAATCCAATGAGATTTGGCAATGCCGACTTATGCGGCCTGTGAGCAAATCCAGAAATTGCGGCACGAACAACTTCAACGCAGTCATCCCGCAAACCAGCTAACAACATCGCTTGCGTTTCCCACAACGCATATTCCGCGCGTCCTATTGTCTCCCATTTTTTTGGGCTTCTGCAAAGCTGTGATGCAACATACAAGCCTAGAGCTCGTTTTCTCCAATTCCGACACTTTGCAAACCTACTGGCAATAGCGAGAGATTCAGGTGATCCACGCATCTGCAACTCCGCAATTGCTTGCCAACTCTCGTCACTATTCCAGTCTTGAAGTGCGATACCGAGGAGGCTTTTGAAACTATGCGCCATTGGATGACCAATATTCATTCTTGTTGATTTCCTCCTTCGTTCAACGAGCATTTCAAATGACAGCTCCTGGTCGGCGGCTGTCATTCCAATAACCTTGCCGTAGCCGATCCCTCTCGCGCCGCGTTCCCTACACAGGATCACTTATTACCCGAGATACTAAATACATGTCGATATCAGATTGTGCTGCATCAATCGGCTCCAGGCCACCTTCAGCGTATCGTTGAAGGTAAGCCTCTACATATTTAGAAATTTGTTCAGAACTGTTAAACATACCGTTTGTATTTAGGTAGGGCAAAAAATCGTTAAAGATATCACCCCGTTGAAAGAGTCCGAGTCGAAGCAACGAACCGTATCCATCAACATAGCAATCGAACCCAAGCACATTATCTTGCTCTCCTGATTTTGAAATATCACTTTCGGCCGTGATCATGATGAGCTCGTTACGAATTAATGCCTTGTTAGATAATTCAAGAATTTCCTTCGCTTCTTGAATTTCATAACAAACACCGGGACTGAAAGAGTTCAACTTCGACCCTATAATCTTTTGACGGATACTCTTGTATTTTTCCGCTAATTGTTCCGAATAGAATAAGTCGTCGAAGTCCCTCCAAGGATTACGATCCAGTCCGAAATAGGAAATATCGCGCCCTTGCGAGTCTGATATCGTATGAAGCGTATCACCTGCAAACTCGCTTACAAATGCGGGGAGCCTTACTACGAGATAGCCAAAATTATACTGAATCACTCGTTTCATTATTTCGCTGGTATCCACCTAGAATGCTTTCATTTCGACTTCGGACAAAGGACAGGCCGACGCAAATTTTTTAGCAGATACTCTGACCGTCCACTTTTGGCCGCTTGCCGCCGCTCTACTCAATCTGGAACCGCGTAAGCTCGTCACGGATACCAAACGATCGAGGAATCCTCTGTAAATGCACCCTCATAATGCCTCCGAAACATGTCCATGTTTGGAGCGTTCAGGCTTTCTGCAACGATAGGTCGGCCATCTCCGAGTGCAATTTCCGAGAACCCATATCTTGCCAACTCGGCTTTAGCCAAATTGTTGTCAGCCGTATCGTTGGCCTGCGCCAAAAACAAGATAAATTTATGAGAATTACCAACTGCAGGGCACGCCCAGTCGAAGGCAGCCACCCCAGAAAATCGGGCGGAGCCTCCGTACAAAAAGACTGTTGTCATGTAATTATTCTGAGTCAAATTAAACATCATTTTTGCCGCGTTTCAAAAGCCTTGGATCATCTGCTCCTGGCCGAATTCTGTCGCACGTCTTAGCCTAGCTGTTGATTTTCGTTTTGAGTTTCAGGACTTGATCTAGCCAATCATTGAACCATTCGACAGGCATTCGTTCGACCTCAAAGCTATCGCAACGAAGCTGTTCGACTGTAAAGGTGTTTGCCAAGTGCAAGTCCCATTGTGTTTCCACGTCCGTAAGAATCGGAAGTATTGCTTCGATTTCCGCTGGAATATCAATGTCTATGTATCGGCACCAAAACTTATCGCACCATTCAGCAATCTGCTTGTGACTATACGGAGATTCGTTTGGATTCGCACCGTATTGGAGCAACCGAACAAAAGACTCGCTGGTGAACGGTAGCGGAATCGGATTTGATAGATTCATGTGGCGATTGGGCAAAATAAAAAATTCGGTTTGATTGCGCGGATAAATAAATCTAATCAACGGGCAAATGGCCGCTTCTGGCCGCGAGAAGACATATTTAAACGCCAATCATCAGATTGCAATTCCCAATGAAACTATCCCATGATGCTCTGATAAATCAACATACTAAATACCCGTGAATTAGAAATCACAAACTTTCCACCAAGGAGTGGGCGCGGCGTCCAATCAAACTAGACTCTCCATGTCTAAGAGTGGGAGTATGGTTCGATGATTTTGGCGACCAACCAATGGTCCTTGCCAAGACGGCGAACACGCTCGAATCCATGTCGTTCAAACATCGATACTGATCCGTTGTGCAAAAAAGACGCCGAAACCTTCCGGCCTTCCACATCTTCGGGATAGCTTTCGACCCGTCCCCCCCAAGGCACGCGATTTCCTGCAGGGCTCCCGCAAGGGCGGCGGAAGCCACGCCCTTCCCGCGATATGATTTGTCGACGAAAAAACAGGTAATACGCCAATCTGGAAGCGCGACGAGTCCTTCTCGATACACACGCAGGCGTTTGATGCGCGGAAGCTCTTCGGTCGGCCCAAACTGACACCAACCGACACAGTTCGCGTCGTCATACACCAGTGCGGCATGAGCATGGCCTTGCTGCACTCGACGCTCCTTCTCGGCGCGATTTTGCTCGACTGTCTTTGAGCGACCTACACCTTCCGGATGAAAGGCCATGCACCAGCAGCCACCCCATACGCCGTTGTGTTTCTCCACCATTTGAGCGAACTGCGGCCAAGTCGATACATCCAAAGGCTTCACGCAAAAATCGGCCATTTTCTCCTCTCTCTGCCGGAGCAAGGTCCGACGACATGAATATGGAGTGGCAACAAGAACTGTACGACATCAAATACTACAAAAAATGCGTGCCAGAGTCCAGGCACGAACATCTTGGCACGAGTTTTTCATTTCAACTTGTAGTTGCACCGAGATGATGGGTTGCCTACCTTGGGTCGTTTCGAGTCGGAGGCGATCAACGTCATCAACTAAGCCGGTCGCTCATATTGAGGCAAACGAAATTTCACCTGGCCGGCGCCGCCAGCATCCTCGGCTGCACCTCCGGCGACAAAGGTTTCTGCCTCATCCAGTCGGCCAAGAGCTGATCGTATCCGGCCGCGTAAGCCAGGTACTTACGGCTGCCGTCCGGCTTCACGGAAAACGAACGGATGCCGTGATCCGTCTGCGGGAAAACCGCAATCTCGATGTTCTTACCGCTACGGCGCAAGGTATTAAGGCGGGCGATGGTCGGCGCACTGGGCGCCACCGAATCGTCTTGCGCAAACACCCACAGCTGCGGGATGGCGAGCTGCCGCAGCACTGCCAGCGAATCGTAATGCCAGATCACTTGCGGGCTTTCGCTGCGCGCCCGCTCCACCTCACCGCGCAGCAGCGTGCCAGTGTACTGCCCATCGACTTTCGGCAGCCAAGGCTCATCCGCGTATTTATCCTTAACCCGCAGCAATTGCGGCATGCCGTGACGGAAATCCGAAGCGGCGACGTTGCCGGCCAGGGCCGTCAGCGTACGCGCCTTGCCGATCACGTCTTCGCCGTAGCCGAGCTGGCGCAACTGGTAGTCTACCTGCCACTGGTCTTGCTCGATCGGCGTACCAATCACGCCATAACCTACCACTAGGAAATCCGCCTGCGCCTTGAGCGCCGCCAGCGGCGCGACCCAGCCACCCTGACTGAAACCGACGAGGCCGACGCGCCCGACACGGCCGGCGCTAAGCCGGCGCGCCTCCCCTACCGCGGCGGCCGCGTCGCCCGCCAGCAATACGAAATCCTGGGTATAAACGCCGCCTGAGGCGCCGGTGCCGCGCTTGTCGAACACGAAGGCAGCAACACCTTGACTCGCCATCAGGAAAGCATGGTTGTTGGAATCGACCGCCGCACTCGATTCAGAGCCGTGCACCAGTACGAACAACGGCGGCTTGTCGCCGCCAGCCATCGGCTCGATCAACTCTCCATTCAGTTGCACCGCACCGGACATGAAACGGGTACGGGTGATCCGCAGCGGCAAGCGCGACCACTCTTGCGCGTCAGCGCCAGAAAACTGCAAGTCGAGCGACGTGGCCTGGCATCCAGCATAAGTCAAGCGCCCTGCCAGCCTGGCCGGATTATCTGTATCCTGCGCTGCTCTCAATATACCGTCGCCGACCACCTCAAAGACGCCGCTGCGGCCGCTGAAATCGGTCGCCAGCAGTGTCTGCGGAAAGCCCGGACGTTGGGTCAAGGTGACGATCTCGCCCGTCGGTGACCGGTAGGCGCCGGTAAGACAGGCCGGCGCCGCCGTCGGCAGGGGCTGGGTAAAAGCCGAGACCGAAAAGCAGGCAAACGCAAATACTGAATAGCGGAGAATGGTAGAGATTCGAACTTTGGTGGATGGCATTTGAACTCCTTGGCGTAGGTGTCAGATCCTACTCTACACACTTACCGCAAGGCAATCATGCTGCCGGAGCCTAATCCCCTTCAATTTGGCAATCACTTTCGACTGGCTGGTTTTGGCCGGAATGAGTCATTTTCTAGTCTTGCGCCAATGTATGTCGACGCGTCCACTCGTCCACAACGTCGCCCATGTTCTTCTCAACACCGTTTCGTATCCATGCCATCAGATCCCGGTCAAATTTGAACTCCGGCCCACACTGATGTGAAAGAAAGCACCGAACGGTCTGCGTATTTTTGTAAGCAGAATCGACCAACGTTGTCGCGCAATTACTCCGCCGTGCCAATCAAATTTCATGACCAAATTCCTCCAATATCGTCATCAGCTTAGCGGACGTCTTTGACCGCCCGATTTTGGCCGTGATGTGTCAGTCGTCCATCACTTTACAACTTTTCGCCTGGTGTTTTTTTCCCGGAAATAAATGTGACTTTGGCGATTTTTCCATCGTGAACTTCATAAATTGCAATCGCCTCCATGACACCCGCTCCTTCGGGAAGCGTAACGCGAACGCGCTCATGGTCGATGACGGTATTTCCCATAACAATGCGTTTTACAATGGTGCAATGCAAAATTGTATCGCTGAACCGTGCCGTATAGCGCTTGCGCATTGCCTCCTTTCCCTTCGTCAACGGTGTGTTCGGAAAGCCAAACAGCTCGACCTCGTTCGCATACGTGGCGAGGAACGCATCTATGTTGCGCGCATTGTAAGCATCGAGTTGTGACTGGACGACTTCCTCGGCAGATTTCGTCTCGACATGTAATGCGGACTGAGGCGTTACTGTCCATTGCCCGTCTTTATACAAGCAGGTGGCGGAATTCAGGTCCGTCAGATCGATTTCCACGGAAAGTGAGCGGGCGGTGTTGAACACGGTGCTGGTTTCTATATTTTTCTCAAACCAGACCAGAACCTTCTGGACAGGGGTGAGACGCGCCTCGCCCAAGTCCACTCCGCGCTCTGCAATATATATTGGCAAGGATTCAGACTCACCACTGACCCCAGTCACGAATTGACTTACAACAGGATGAATAGGGCCATAATTATTCCGCATTGTGATACTGCTTATTAGACCATCTGCGTGGGGAGGGTTAAATAAGCCGAAGGGCTCCAATACTGAGGTTTCACCTAGGCCAATTTTGACGGAATTAGTTGATGCCGTGACTTGCATGCCAACGAAAAACATATTGCTGGCCGATAACTGGTATTGCATAGTCCAAGAAAATTTGTTGGCGGGAAGGTAAGCGGACGAAGACTGCCAGACAACGTTGTAAGCATCGTTGACCTTCTTGGCAAAGCAGAGTTTGTACCCTGATGACTTCAGCTGTGCCAAGTCGTTCCCATCAATCTGAATCATGACTTGTTTACTGGGGGCTAGTTGCCAAATAGAAAGGCGATCTGATGTATCGATACTTGCCATTAAATTCTCCGAATTTAGTTATGCATGACCTTAATTTCGTTGGCTTTCGAGTGTCTTGTTTTGGCCGACGCCGGTCATTCCCGGTCAGCGCCAGTTCGTGAACACTCCCTAGCGACAATCAATCCCGCTCGTCGCTCGCCAGGATCGCCCGAAGCTGCTCTTCAAATACCTCCGGCGGCTGGCCGCCCGAGATCAGGTAGCGATCATTCACGATAACTGCGGGCACGCTGCTGATGCCGCGCTGGGCCCATAGCGTTTCCTCCTCCTTCACTTCCTGAGCAAAGCGATCCGATGCCAGTACTTCGTTGGCTTCGGCGCCATCCAGGCCGGCCTGGATGGCAAGTTGCGCCAGCACAGTCCTGTCCGAGATGTTTTTCCCGTCGGTGAAATAGGCCTTGAGCAAGACCAGTTTGAGCGTTGCTTGCGCATTCTTCTCTTTTGCCCAGGCAAGCAAACGATGCGCGTCGAAAGTGTTGTAGACACGGCTGGCGTCATTGCGGTTCATGGTGAAACCGACGGCAGCCGCCCTGGCCCGAATCTGTTCGCGGTTGATGCGCGCCTGATCGGCGGTGATGCCGTATTTTTCGGTGATATGTTCAAGTTGCTCCTGCCCGGCTGCGGGCATACCAGGGTTGAGCTCGAAGGGGTGGACGGTGAAGTCGACGTGCGTCTCCGGAGTGAGGCGTTCGAGCGCAATATTGAGAGCCGCCAGCCCGATCGCACACCAGGGGCATACGACATCGGAGACGAAATCTATTTTCAAAGCGTTATTCATGGCAATACCTCATGGCATGACACCTGTCGTCAGGTGGCGTTAATGGATGAGGATATTGTATGTCGGATGTGCGAGTGCCATCCGAGGGTGTCGCAGAGATGGCCGCTTCTGGCCGATTTCAGTCTTCGAGACTATGATGACCTCATTCGCCGTCATGGCCTACTGATCTGGCAACACGAAAACCAAGATCATCGATCGAAAATGTCGGATGACTGCGGCGACGGTTAGTCGCAAGGCATCCTCTGGCCGTATCCGACCAGCCCCCGCCGCGAAAGACGCGATACGAACCATAGACTTCGGGGTCGTATTGATCCAACGACGACGGGGTCAGCAACAACGACGGGGTCAGGTCTTGCACCGACACATTTTTTGCTCTAGTGCTTGAGCATTATGTCATTGCAAGACCTGACCCCGACTTCGCAAAAACGCAGGAACGGCTAGCGTGGCGCCCGACTGGTCCGGGACTGATCGCTGATCTCGAACAAATGAAATATATGGAAGACTGAACTTGAACTGAATGGAGGGCGAGCCAGCGCTTCCTTTGTGCTTCTGGCGCGAGCGGACGTTCCTGATGGGCGAGCCGCGTTGGCGCTCACGGACATTGAGGAAATGATATCCAGATTGTCCTCTCCCGCTTGCCCGCCCTTCATCAGGTTTCCGCATACTCAGGTGTAACGGTGGCATCCACAAGGCTCGGGCTGTCTTCCGAGTCGCTGCCCGTTAATGGGGTACGACTGAGAAATAGAAAAGCGGCTATCGCGGAGAGGACCGTGATCGCTATCAAGGTATGGAGCAGACTCTGGAATGCACCGGCATAACTGGAGATAAGAATATCCGGGCTAACCTCCGGAAGGCTTGCAGATGCATGGAGAAGATCGCCCGCTGCGACACGTTGAGCCGCTTCGTTGATTCGTGCGATAGCGATAGGACCGTTTTTTGACAGTGCAGATTGAAGGCCGCTTTGGGCAAACGCCGAAAGCATGGCCACAGCAATAGCAAGCGCGATGCCCTCACCCGCCACGCGCGTGGTATTGAAAATACCGGTCGCCATGCCGGCGCGTTCCTTGGGCACGACGCTGACGGATAGTCCATCCATCAATCCCCACGGCATGCTGGCACCGACTCCAATCAAAAACATCGGGATCACGACAGCATGGCCCGGCTCGCCAACGCCAATGTTGCTGAGCCAGTAAAGTCCGATCGCTGCAATCAAAAAACCTATGCCAGAAAGCACACCCGCAGAAATCCAGCGCACCAATGTGGCTACGGCTAGCGGGATCACTAGCATCGGCGCAGATAACGCAAGCATCAGCCAACCGGCATCTATTTCGCTTAATCCCCCCATGCCAATAAAACGAAGTGGCAAAAGTACCACCAGGACGATATAGCAGTAGCAAGTTCCGATGGGCAGCATCTGGACACCGACGAAACGCGGATACCGAAACAGGCTGAGATCCAGCATTGGTCGCGCAACGCGTGTTTCCACCCAAATGAAGGCGGCCAGAAAAATCAAGGAGGCAGCTAGCAACGCGACAACAAACGGACTCGTCCAACCACTTTCCGGCGCTTGAATTACCCCAAAAGTGAAAAGAGCTAGAGTCCCCGTAAAGGTAAGCGTACCCGGCCAGTCTAGTCCGGCGGCATTTGGATTGCGCGTCTCTCGCATGCGGGGCGCGCCAAAAACAAGAGCCAAGGCGGCAATTCCCGCTGTCGTCATAAAGATTGATCGCCAGCCGAAGACGTCAATCAGCGCGCCCGCCAAGAGTGGACCAAAAGCCAGGCCGACGCCGAAACTTGTACCGAGCAAACTGAAGGCGCGCGTTCGCGCATGCCCCTCGAATTCCTGCGCCAGCGCTGCGGAACCGCTGGATAGCGAAGCCGCAGCCGCCACTCCTTGTATGGCACGGAGCACATCGAGCCATGCAACTGTCGGTGCGAAGCTCAACGCCAGCGAAACAACGATGAATAGCGCCATACCTAGAATGAACAGGCGCTTGCGCCCGAACTCGTCGGCCAGGGCGCCGGCCGCCATCAGCAGACTGCCAAAGCTCAGCATGAAGGCGTTGGTGATCCACGTTAGCGCCGCAGGGCTACCTCCCAGGTCACGGCCGATCGCCGGCGTGGCGACTGCGCCTCCGGAGAAGCTCAAAGGCAGCACCACCGCGGCCAAGCAGACGGAGGCAAGAATGAGCAGTCTGCTACGGTCAGTTTCAGAAGTTGAATTCGTCATCGAAATACCAAGTAGGTGAAAGGATTCAAGCCAGAACCAAGGGATTCAAGTTGGACTGGACACTTGGAATGATGATAAATTAGATGCAATGCTAGATAAATACACTACACTTCCACTTATAAGGGAGTAAAACTCTCTAATTGGAGCCTGATGGATAGCCTTAGTGGAATCGTCTCATTCGTAAAGACGGCGGAAGCCCTGAGTTTCGTTGCGGCCGCGCGTGCGCTTGGCGTGTCTGCTTCGGCCGTGGGCAAGAACGTGGCGAAGCTTGAGCAGACCGTGGGGGTACGCCTGTTTCAACGCAGCACACGCAGGGTGCACCTGACTACAGAAGGAGAACTGTTCTATCAACGCTGCAGATCCATCCTGGATGATCTGCAAGATGCGGAGTCGATGTTGTCGCATGCCGTCGAGGCGCCGCGTGGCAAGCTACGAGTCGGCGTACCAACCATCGGTTATCGCTTCCTGCTGCCAGTGTTGCCCGAGTTTCGACGTCTTTACCCGGAAGTCGAATTGGACGTCGACTTCAACGACCAACTCGTCGACGTCATCGAGGATGGCTTTGATGTCGTCATCCGCAGTGGCAACTTGCCGGATTCCAAATTGATGTCGCGACGGATAGGGTCGTTTCGCTTCGTGCTGTGCGCAGCCCCTGCGTATCTGGAGCGCAAGGGCGTTCCGCACATTCCGTCCGACCTGGAGCAGCATGATTGTTTGCGCTACCGTTTTTTGACAACGGGAAAACTCATGGACTGGACCATGTCGGCCGATCCAGTATGGTCGCAATTACGCTTGCCATCGATGCTGACGTTCAACAATATGGAAGCGGTATTCACTGCCGCAATCGACGGCCACGGCATTGCCTACGTGCCTGATTTCCTGGCCCAAAAAGCCGTGAGCGAGAAGCTGCTGCAAATCGTGCTGGATGATTACCAGTTGGATCGCGGCCAGTTCTGGGCGTTGTGGCCATCAAATCGCCAGCTATCCCCAAAGATCAGAGTCTTCGTGGACTTCATCTCGACTCGGCTATTCGCTCAGGATTTTCATATCCCATAAGAACTGACGGCGGCATTTCAAAACCATCCGCTGCGTGGCCTCGTCAAGATCAAAAAATCGTGCCCAACACACGCCTGTTGATTTATGCCGCGCGCATTCGAGACAAACCTCTTGGGCCGGTTGGGAGTTGGCTGTTGAACGACTTGCGTCAGCGCCGCTTCTTTGCTTGAGTTGGCGCATTTTCTGGCGCCGCATGATTCATGCGAGCAGTGTCTTGCGCCACATACTCGCGCATAAAATCGATAAACTGCCGCACCTTGGCCGGTATGTGCTGGGTGTTGGGAAATACTGCAAATATCCCCTGCTTGGGCATTTCGTAGTCAGGAAGCAAACGTACCAATCGACCGAGTTTCAGGTCCTGGCGCACCACCCATTCCGGCAATACGGCGATGCCTAAATCGGCCAGGACAAAGTGCAGCTTGGCTGAAGCGCTATCGGCTTGAATGCTGCTGCGAAATGGTACTGAAAATGGCGGCGTACCTGCGTCGCGCTTAGAGAGCTTGATGCGCTGATCGAAACCTGAAAGCACAATCCAACGTAGTCGCTGGAGGTCTGACGGAGAGTTGGGCAAACCATGCTCGCGGATATAAGTGGGCGTGGTGACCAGTACGATATCAAACTGTCCCAGCGGTGCGGCACGGTATCGAGAGTCGTTGAGTTGTCCAAGCCGAATCGCCAGGTCGAAGCGATCTGCCACCAAATTCGCCAGGCTGGTAGCACCTGAAAAATCGATGCCCAAATCGGGGTGCAATTTGGAGAAGGCTGCCAATGCGGGCACAACCACATGAATCCCATATTCCAGCGTCGAGGTTATCCGCAACTCCCCCGTCAGCCTGGCATGACCTGATCGCGCGTTATCTACCGCTACCTGCGCGTCGCCAAGGAGTTGCACGCAATCCGTGTAAAAGCGCTCGCCGACGTCGGTAAGGGCCAGCCTACGCGTAGTGCGTGTGAGCAGAGCGCATCCTAGCTCTGCCTCCAGCTGTTTCAGGTGCAAGCTGACCATCGCTTTGGTCACGCCCAATGTCTGCGCCGCATGAGTAAGCGAGCCGGCGTCAACGACTGCAACAAATGACTGCAAGCGATTTAGATTCACGTCCACACAAACTCTCCTGGTTTTATCGAACGAGATTGTCAATTTAAACGAAACAATGATTTATCGATAATGCTATTTTTCATTACCAGTGTAACCGCTACGCTCCGTATCAGCAGAGTCACATGACTTTGGCTAGCAACTAACCGCATACAGGAATGAATATGAGAAAACTCAATGGAAAAGTGGCAATTGTTACCGGCGCATCCAAAGGCATTGGGGCCGGTATCGCGATCGGCCTTGCCGCGCAAGGCGCATCGGTGGTTGTGAATTACGTCAACAGCAAGGAAGACGCAGACCGCGTGGTCGCCGAAATCGTTGCCCAGGGAGGCAAGGCTATCTCCGTGCAAGCCGATGTATCGAAAGCAGCTGATGTACAACGTTTATTTGCCGAAACCAAGCGTCAATTCGATCGCTTGGATGTACTGGTCAATAACGCCGGCATCTTCAAATTTGCGCCGGTAGAGGCTGTGACTGAAGAAGACTTTCATCATCACTACAACTCGAATGTGCTGTCAGTCTTTTTGACTATCCAGGAGGCGCTGAAATATTTCGGCACGACGGGCGGCAGCATCATCAACATCGTTACCGCGGGAGTGGAGATGAATCCGCCTTGGTCGTCCCTGTACACCTCCACCAAGAGCGCCGTAGCGACAATAACGCGCGTTCTGGCAAAAGAGCTGGGCGCCAGGAATATTCGGGTCAACGCAATAGCGCCGGGCGCTACCGACACCGAGGGAGCGAAAGCGATAGGCTTTATCGGTAGCGGTATGGATACGCAAATGATCAGCGCGACTCCGCTCGGACGTTTGGGCAAACCCTCCGACATCGCTCCGGCCGCAGTCTTTCTCGCGTCGGACGATGCGGCCTGGGTAAGCGGCGATATTCTGTTCGTTTCGGGTGGGCTACGCTGATAACCCAGCTTGCTCAGTATTGGCCGCCCTCTTTTCGAAACTGCAGTCGGCGGCCATCGAGCAGTTGCAGCCCGACACGCGCGGAATTACTCGTCCAACGCTTTCTGCACCCACCACGACAATGGCAACGTGAACAACAAGATCGTCGCCAGCGTGATCGCGGCGAAAGGGATGCCGGCGACGTCGCCCAGCCGTCCAAACAATATCGGCGCTAGCGCCCCACCACCGATGGTGCCGGTATAGAACAATGCAAAAGTCTGCTCGCGCTTGCCTGCTGCGGCCAGTTCCGGCACGACGCCATATAGAACAGACGACGTCCCGTTCAAGGCGAGTCCCAACAGCGGCAGCATTGCCATCATTCCGACGAGCGGCAGCCACACTGCCAATACGATCAACAGCGATGTGGCGGACTCCGTCAGCCACACCGTCTTCATCATGCCGATGCGTGCGCCCAGATAACCGCAAAACAACTTGCCGAATGCGCCGCCGACAAACAATAGCGACAACGCCAAGCCAATGCCTGCAGTGCCGGCGCCTTTGCTTTTCAGGAGGAATGGCAGGAAGGTCAGAAATCCCATCCGCACTGCGCTGTCCAGGGTGCCTGTCAGCAGCAGTGCACGCAACCCGCTGGCCGAGCCGTTTCCGGTAATTGTCTTACCGGCTTTCTTCTTGTCCGATGCCGGTTCGATCCGTGTCGGAATGAGCCACCACAACAGGCCAGCCGCAGCCAGGCCGAGCAACCCCATCAACGTCACGCTAGCCTGCCAGCTAACGACCACCAGCAACAAACCCACCAGCCCCGGTATCAGCGTCTTGCCGATGTCGCCGGCAAAGTTGTACTGTGACAGCGCCTCTTTGACGCCACCGCCAGCTTCATAGGTGTCGGCGACGATGGAGGACGCCAGCGGGTGCTGCGTACTGGCTCCCAAGCCGCCCAGCAACAGCGCGATCAGCAGTACCGCCAGGCTGCCGGCTTGACCGGCGATCAGGTAAGCGATGCCGGCCAGCGCTGTCCCGCCGATCAGCATGCGCTCGCGTCCCCAGCGCCTTGCCATTCGGCTCGCCAGCAACTGGAAGCCGGCCATCATGCCCGAGTAGGATCCGCGTAACAGCCCCACCATCGCATAGCTGATGGAAAATTGCGCCTGCCAGATCGGCAACAGCACGTAGATGACATCGGTCAGCCCATCATGTACTGCATGGGCGCTGCAGGCAGCTATCAGGGACCGGCGGCGGACGGAGGCTTCAGTGGGGGCTGAATCCTGGAAAGTCGATGCGGTTTTCAGATCGTTCATTGTGCTGATTGGCGAAAAATCGAGATTTCAAGAATTCATTGACAAGCATTCAGCACCGCTGCGCACACACGATCGACATCCTCCTCGGTCATGCTTGCATGCAGCGGCAGCGACACGGTTTCGCGGCTAATGCGTTCAGCATGCGGGAACTGTCCGTCGCGATAACCAAGCCCGCGTCCTATGCTTGTCAGATGACAGGCTTCATATGAAACGCCGGTCGCAATTCCCTGCTCGCGCAAAGCGGCGCGGAATTGCTGGCGCGTCAGCCCCAGCTGTTCGAATGGCATCAGCACACAGAACATGTTCCAGCTCTGGTCAGGCACGCCTTGCGGCGGTAGCACTACGCCGGGAATCTGTGGGAAGGATTCGAAATAGCGGGCCGCCAGAACGGAACGCTCCGCCAAGAACTGCGGCAACTGCTGCAGTTGATGCACGCCGATGACGGCGGATACATCGGACATGTTGAACTTGCCGCCGGCAACCACGACATCTCGCGTCTCATCCGGCAGCCGCACAATGCCATGGAAGCGCAGCACCTCAACCTGCTTCGCCTCGGCCTCGTCATTGACGACGATCGCACCGCCCTCGATCGTTGTCATGTTCTTGTTGGGGTGGAAGCTGAACGTTGCGATATCGCCAAAACTGCCGACCGCCCTGCCTTTCCAACGCGAGCCTTGGACCAGTGCAGCATCTTCGATCACGCGCAAACCATGCTTTTTTGCCAGAGCGAACAAGGCGTCCATGTCGACCAACGCACCTGGAAAATGTGTTGGCATGATCGCCTTGGTGCGTGGCGTGATTGCCGCCTCCACTTGCGCCAGATCGATATTCCGGGTCACCAGATCGCAATCGACAAAAACAGGTTTGGCGCCGACCTTGACGATCATGTTCATGGTCGAGAAAAAACTCTGCGCCGAAGTAATCACCTCATCCCCGGCGCCGATGCCGCACAATTCCAGCGCGACTTCCATCGCTCCGGTGGCGGAGGTCAGCACCCGTGTCGGCCGCCCGCCGAAGGAATCGGACAATGCTTTTTCGAAAGCCTGCACTTTGGGGCCACTGGCAATCCAGTTGGAACGCAACACCTCCACTACTGCGGCAATGGTTGATTCGTCGAGCTGGGGCTGTGCGAAGTTGAGTAAATTAGTTTTTGTCATCTGAGATATGCGAGATAGCGATTGGTGATTGCGACCGGAAACAGTGCCCAAATGCTGTCATGGATGAATTGATATGGCAATACGTCGCACCTGCGGCAACGCATATTTGCCCCCCGACAGTCTTGCCTTTATTTCTAAGATTTCACTTTGACCGCTCGACCGATATACAACACCGGACCGCTTGGCTTGCCAGTTAACGATCCGCTGCTTGGTTCCAGAGTAATTTCGAACAACTGGTTCGGTTGCAGCGGTGGAAGCTGATCGAGTCCGATACTTTGCACCTGCCCTGCCTTGACAATCCCCAACGATACGGGACCTTTCCAGTCTTGTCCCTTGGTCCAGAACTGCAGCGCCTTCTGATCGGGAACGTTGGCAGAGATCAGAGGGATTAGACTCAATTGATGACGACTACTGGTTTGCACCACCCATCCCGGCGCTTTGTCTTGCGGCGCCACAAGCACCACCATGAATCTGGGAGCATTCTCCGGTTGGGTCTGACGCACCACCATCGTAACCGCCAACACTGCTGCGCAAGCCAGACTTCCAATAGCCAGCCAGCGCCAAAAAGTCAGGCTGTTCCACCAGGCGTGCCAACCGCCGACTTGCCTGACTCGCCGCGGCATCGGCAAGCTGCTCTCGATACGCGACCATAAACCCGGGGAAGGCTGTTGCGGCTCGGCTAGGGAAGTGAGGGGAAGCAAGCGCTGCTCCCATATGTCTACAGCCATACGCAGTTGTGGCTCGTGCGGCAGACGACGTTCTACTTCCTGGCTGCGGGACATGGTCAGTGTACCGAGAACATATTCACCAGCCAGCTGTTGCAATTCGTCATTCGGTTCGATCATGCCATGCACTCCCGCAACGAGGCTAGACCACGCTTGATCCATGCCTTGACGGACCCGAGAAGCGCCTTAAGGCGTTCCGCAATTTCACTGTGCGAACAACCATCGACATATGCGTAGACGATGCTGGCCCGTTTGACGTCGGTCAAATGCGCTAGACAGTCGTTGAGCTTGCCGAGTGAGGCCTGCAATTCCATCGCATGAGCGGGCTCATTCCCCTCACCTTCCTGCCATGCAACGAAGTCATCCTCATCGAGGACAACTTCGTTGCGCGTGGCGCGCACCCTGTTGAGCGCCTGGTGGCGCACCACTGAATATATCCAGCCACGTCCGGATCCGCGCGCGGGATCGAAACTAGCGGCGCGGCTCCAGATATTGACAAAGGCATCGTGCAGCACGTCTTCCGCCAGCTGCCGTTGCC
This sequence comes from Collimonas sp. NPDC087041, assembly GCF_044745265.1. Taxonomy (NCBI): domain Bacteria; kingdom Pseudomonadati; phylum Pseudomonadota; class Betaproteobacteria; order Burkholderiales; family Oxalobacteraceae; genus Collimonas; species Collimonas sp. NPDC087041. The sequence goes on along the minus strand of NZ_JBIUZX010000013.1, from coordinate 134,396 downwards.
TTACGATGCGCAGGGCAACGCCAAGAAGATAGCGACTCTCATGCTGATACAAGCGCTGCAGTGCTTGGCGATCGCCGGCGGCGCAAGCGCTCAGGTGTGCTTCGTAGTCGAAGGAAGTAGATGCAGTAGGCAAGGTATAGGGTTCTGAATGGTCAAGTTCACCGATTTAAAAAGACATGCCCTCAAGAATTCCGCAGATTATAACCAACATCCTGTGCGGTCCGTTGTTCCGATGGCGCTGGCGGCAGGGAGACCAGCGTCTTCCCGCCGACAGCACCATTACAACTAAGTGGCGAGGTAGCTAAGACAGCTTAGGCGGCTTTCCAAAAAATATAGTCAGCCTGATAGCGGACGTTCTGTTTTACACCCGCTTTGCCGGCATCACAAACGGTTGCCGGTGCGACACCGCCGGCTGTGGCGACGCGCTGGATATAGGTCACACCGCTCATCGCACCGCCACCGCTAGCCGGATTGGCTTTTACCAGTTGATGAGGAATGTTGCCTGCTCCGGCAGGCGCAACCGCGACCTGGGCACCGGTTACCTTGGAACCGTCGGCGTTCTCCCAAGTGGCGGGCGGACCATAGTACTTGCCGACTTTCATGCCGCTGCGGTCATTAAGCGCGGCGTCGGGGCCAATGAAAGTCCACTCGAACTGGTCGGCGACGTCTTTCTTGACGCGACATTCGTAAGTAATTTCACCGACACCAACCGTTTGCATGGCGACGCGATGCCCTGCCGGTACTTTCACACTATCGGGCAAACTATCCTGAGAATACGTTGACGCCATGGAAGTGCATGCTGCCAGCAGCGTTAGCGACAGCACGATGGATAAAGGGGTGACACGTGCAACGAAAGACGGGGCATGAGATTTCATGGAAGGCTCCTGAGAAATTGTAGTGGTATCAGCTTGATGCGCTGATACTGGTACTACACGCCAGAGATCGGTTTGGATGCACCTCGGAATATATATTTTTCTACGCGCATAAAAATACCAAAAAGACATCGCCGATAACACGCCAGGATCGCATTAGGCAGCGCAACTGCATTAACCAATACCAAAGTTGCTTAGACCGTCATGGCAGCACGAAATTTTGCAGCTCTTTCGTGCCCGATTGCCGGCGAAAGTATGGAAAAAGCAAAAGCAACAAGTTTTTGCGCTGCTTGCCTGCCGCATACGGCTACCGTAATATCGTTGTCGGCGGCCAGATTGCACCATATACCATCACACTCACTATGCCCCCTACACCACTGACCGGCCCCGAACTCGGCCAAGCACTTGAACAAGCCGAAGCCACACATTTGAGCCTGCAAGTCGCAGCCTACACAAGGCTAAGCGGACGCAGCGAATCCCGTGTCATCGCTATGTCCGGTGGAGTTGCTGCTATCACAGAGGCGGCCTTCGGGCGCAAATTGAATCACGTCACGGGGCTCGGCATGGGCGTACCGGTGTTCTCTGATGAACTGGCGGAACTGGAAAAAATCTATGCCGCTCTTGGCCTGGATACACAAGTGGATATCTGTCCACATGCACACGGCAGCGCTCTGGCGGTCCTGGCAGAGCGCGATTATCGCGTCAATGCCTTCAGCAACACTTACGCACGTTATCTGCCTCCGGAAGAGGTGTTTGCCGCGCCACGCGACGGCATAGAGATTATTACCGACCGGGCTATCGTCGAGCCGATATTTGTTGAGCAATCAGTGGCCGGATTTTCGGTGCAGGCGGTGAGCCGCCCTGTCATTTTGCTTGAAACGCTGGCGCGGATAGCGCTGCAACGCAGCGATACCCTGCTGTTTGCAGCACGCTGTGACGGCAGCCTCGCAGGTACTGCAGGAATGAGCCTGATCGAGACTGGCGCCGGCCTGGTGGCGCATCTGTATATCGCCAGCACCTTGCCGGCGCAGCGCGGCAGAGGGATACAGCTTGCGCTGCTGAATGCGCGGCTGGCAGCGGCACGCAGCGCGGGCTGCGTGCTTGCCTGCGTCACCGCGAGGCCAGCGAACACTAGCGCGCGCAATACCGAGCGCGCCGGTTTTGGCCTTGCCTATACCAAATCGACCTTTGTCCGCCGGTGTGATGCGTGATCGCTCGGTGCTTGCCGGCTCTCTAGCCTAGCGAGCGCTCAGGAAGCATTGACCTCGACCGCAATGCCGTCAGCTTGTACGGTAATCGTGCCCGGCTCGAACAGTTTGCCATTCAGACGCAACTGCTCGGGCTTAAAGGTGTAAATCGGATAATCCTTCAACACCCGCTGCGCCACGATGGCTCCGATCTCATTGAGCTGCTGCGCATATGGCGCCGCAAGTTCGCCGAAATCGATTGAGTCCACGGTCGGATTGTCCAGGCGGATGGCGCGCGCCTGGCTATCGTATTTCAAGCCGCTGCTCAACTTGATGGTGCCGTTCAGCGGCACCAGCGGCAACTGGCTCTGCACACTGACATTGACGGTCGTCACCACACGATTCTCGGTTGGGTTGAGCGCCAGGCGCGGATGCCTGAGGTCCACGGTGAACACCTCGGCGTAACGCAGCCGCGCCGGAAATTTGCTTTCTATCGCCGTCTGTAGCTGTTGCTGCGACAGCGTATATTCATTAGACCAGACGTTATAGCCGCCCCAGGCGGTCGTGGCGACAGCCATCGCGGCCACCGCCAGCAGCCTGGCCATCCATTTGCGTCGTTTCATATGCATTGCTTCCTATCACTTTCGCAATCATCAAACACATCCACTTATACCTCATTTCGACCGCTCGCCTTTGGCTGCACGCACAGCAACGCCGGAAACGTTCTAAGATCGGTGTGCATTCATGCTGCATCGGGACCGGCCATCAATCATTGCAAATAAATCAACCTCGCCGCAACCCGGCCCAGACACAGCGTATTCCACCCCAGTCAAGGAAAGAAACCGACACCATGGAAACCAAGCCAGTCAAAATCCCAGGACCAGACCACCCAATCACGATCACAAAAAATCCCGCGCGGGTCATCGTGTCCCTGGCAGGGACCGTGATCGCCGATACTCGCGAAGCACTGACGCTGCAGGAAGCCTCTTATCCGGCCGTGCAGTACATTCCGCGCAAGGACGTCGACATGTCATTGTTGCAGCGGACTGAACATAGCACCCACTGCCCCTACAAGGGCGACTGCGCCTATTTCAGCATCCCTCTCGGCGGTAGTCGTTCGGTGAATGCGGTGTGGAGTTATGAGACGCCGCATGCGGCAGTTGCAGCCATCAAGGATCATGTAGCGTTCTACCCAGACCGGGTCGACGCCATCGAGCTGCGCCCAGTGGAATAGTTTTTTCGATCGACGCCAGCATGGCAGCCCTAGGCAAACAAGATCGACGCGGCTTTATCCAGGTATTACAATAGCCGCCACCTCAACCTGTCCGCCCGCCATGCTGACTCCTGCGTCCATCCTCATCACCACCTTGCTGCTCAGCCTGGCGATGGTATTGGTGCTGGGATCGCTGCTCCGCGCGCAAATGCCGGGAGTGCGCGAATGGTTTACCGCCAACCTGGCCGTGATCGGCGGACTGCTGTTGCTCGGGCTACGCGGCGTGGCTCCGGATTTCATTTCGATTATTGCCGCCAATATCGTGCTTGCATTATCGGCGGCCTGTTACTACGCAGGTTGCGCGCGCTTTCTCGGGCAGCCGCCGCACTGGCCGCGACTGGCTGTCGGCATCGGTTTGCTGACACTGGCGCTGACGATCTGGCTTTATTTCGACGACAGCATTCCCTTGCGCGTGCTGGCAACCACCACATACACCGCGATTGTCTGCGTCGCCGTGGCCATCCTGCTCCTGCGCCATCGTCCATCGACACGGCGCCGCTACAACTATTGGTTCGGTGCCGCCCTGGCGTTGATTTTCGCTCTTTGCCAGGCGGCGCGCGCGATTCACTTCACCGTGCTGGCGCAACCGTCCGACCCGTTGATGTTCCATAGCACGTGGAACATGGCGTTGCTGATCATCGGCGCCGTGATCATGCCAACCATGACCATGGCGGCAGTCATGATGATCCACGACGCCATGCTGTCTGCCGCCGAGGACGCCGCCAATCACGACCACATGACCGGTGCTCTTTCGCGCAAACGCCTGGAAACCCTGGCGCGCGAACAGATCGCCAGCGCCGGCAAAGCCGGCCGGCCGCTGTCACTGCTCATCATCGATCTCGATCATTTCAAACACATCAACGACAACCATGGCCATGCCGGCGGCGACACCGTGTTGCGTGAATTCGTACGCATGACGCGCGCCGGTTTGCGCGACAGCGATGCGCTGGGCCGGATGGGCGGCGAAGAGTTTGCTGTGCTACTGCCCGACACCGACACCGCAGGCGCCCTTAGGATTGCCGAACGCCTGCGCGAACAAGCAAAAATGCAGCTGGTTATCGGCGCATTTGGCGAATGCCACTACAGCATCAGCGCCGGCGTCGCCACCTGGCGAACCGGCGAAACCTTCGACCGCCTGAGCATGCGTGCCGACCGCGCGCTCTACGCGGCCAAGAGCGCCGGCCGTAACCGGGTGCTGCCGGACGATGCGCAGGCGGTCGACCAGGCGATGCCGGCGACGGTTTGATCTTGTTGCCGACACCGCCTGCACAACGGCAAAAGCGGGAGCAGCGACTGTCAGGCAGTATACTGTTGGCCTTTTACAGCAATGGGCCAGCCCGAAGGAATCCAACATGAACACGTTACCAGCCTGCCCGCAATGCAGCTCCGAATTCACTTACGAGGATGGCGGCCTGTATATTTGCCCGGAGTGCGCTCACGAATGGCCGCAGCAAGCCGCTGACTCCGCAGCAGAAGGCGCCAAGGTATATCGCGACGCCGTCGGCAATATCCTGCAGGATGGCGATACCGTGACCGTAATCAAGGACCTCAAGCTGAAGGGTTCCGGCGGCGTGGTCAAGGTCGGCACCAAGGTCAAGAACATCCGCCTGGTCGACAGCGATCACGACATCGATTGCAAGATCGACGGCTTCGGCGCCATGAGCCTGAAATCGGAATTCGTCAAGAAAGTCTGAGTTTGCCGCGCCTCGGCTGAAACCGAGGCCATGCAAAATGCATTTGATAAAAATCTGCAGCCGGGCCAGAATGCGCTGAATCCAACCAAATTCGCCCAATCCGACACCTATGCCCAGGCACAACCCAGCACTGCACCGTGTCCACAAAGCGCCGATGACACCGGCGCGCCTGCGGCTCCTGATCTTAGGCGCCATAGTGCTACTGGCTGCACTCGGCTGGGCCCTGGTGATCGTGCTCAAACCGGCGATCCAGCGCACCATCGTCATCACCACCGGCGCCGATAACGGCATCTACCGCGGCTTTGCCGACCGCTACGCACCACTGCTCAAGCACGAAGGCATTACCCTCGATATTCGCAGCTCTTCCGGTTCGAACGAAAACTACCAACGACTGAATAATCCGGATAGCGAATACGAAGTCGGTTTTATCCAATCCGGCACCACCAATCCATCGGACACCGATCACCTGCAAACTATCGCCGCCGTCTCGTACGAACCGATCTGGGTGTTCTATCGCGGCGACACCGACATCAACCGGCTGGCCCAGTTGCGCGGCAAGCGGATTGCCATCGGCGTCCCCGGCAGCGGCCTGTTGACCGTCTCGCGCGTATTGCTGACGCATAGCGGCATCAATAGCGACAACACCACCTTGCTGGAAATGGACGCGACCAAAGCCTACCAAGGCCTGGAAAGCGGTCAATTGGATGCCGCGTTCTTCATCGGCCGTCCCGATGCGCCGATGCAGCAAACCCTGCTCAACAGCGACCTGAAACTGATGAGCTTCGCCCAGGCCGACGCCCTGGTACAGAAATTCCCATCACTGTCCAAAATCACCTTCCCGCGCGCCTCAACCAGCATCGTCAAGGATCTGCCGCAAACCGACGTCACCCTGCTGGCCGCGACCGCCCTGCTGGTGTCGAAGGATACGCTGCACCCGGCCCTGGCCTACCTGTTGCTGGAAGCGGCCAACAGCGTACACGGCAGCGAAGACTACTTCACGCCGCACGGTACTTTTCCCAACCTGAATAGCGCCGAATTCCCGATTTCCGATGAAAGCGTACGCTATTTCAAATCAGGCCGGCCTTTCCTGCAGCGCTACCTGCCGTTCTGGCTGGCCAGCTTCATCGAAAGGCGGCTGCTGATCCTGCTGCCTTTCATGGCCTTGTTGCTGGGACTATTGCAGGCGCTGCCGCGCATGGTGGAAGCGCGCATGAAAAATCGGCTGGTGGTCTGGTATCGCGAGATCAAATCGCTGGAAGATGAAATCTGGGAGAACCGCCAGCCGAGCGCTGCGCAGGTTGCCCAATGGCGCGATGAAATAGAAGAGATCGATGCCCACGCCAGCCAGATCCGCATCCCGCAACGCTATTTCCAGGATGTCTACGCGCTGAAGCAGGCGATTCGGGTGGTGCGAGACCGGATTTCCCAGGCTGCCGAGAAGGTACGCAACTAGCCCCGGGGTTCATTCCGGTTCTTCAAAAATAAAAGACCGCCGTCAAAGATCAACTACGGCTCACGGCCGCTCAACGATACGCAAATCCGGCCCGCCGATGGCGCAACTTGACGGCGCCGTCACCGCACTGCCGCGATTGCGCAGCATGACCAGTTCGGCCAGTACCGATACCGCAATTTCCGCCGGTGAGCGGCTCATGATCGCCAGGCCGATCGGTGCGTGCAGACGCTCGATCTGGGCCGGGCTCAGGTCCAGCTGCAACAGCCGTTCCTTGCGCGCCTCGCTGCTTGCCATCGATCCGATCGCGCCAACATAAAAAGCATCCGTCTTCAGCGCTTCCATCAAGGCCATGTCGTCGACCTTGGGGTCGTGGCTGAGGGTGACGATCACGGTACGGCGATCCGGTTTGAAGGCCAGCACTGCGTCGTCCGGCATGCCGTCCAGCCAGGTGACATCGTCAGCGTGCCAGTTGCGGCGCTGCTCTTCGCGCGGATCGTTCAGGTAGACCGAAAAATCCAACGCCGGCGCCATCTGTGCCAGATATTCGGAAACCTGACCAGCACCGATGATCAGCAGGCGCCAGCGCGGACCGAATACCTGCAGCAGTTCTTCCTCGTCAAAGCGCAAGGCAAAATCGGCGTCAGTTGCTTCGATGCTGGCGTGGCCGCTGCGCAGGTTCAAACGGCGCTGCACCAGGCGATGACTGGTTACGGCATCGAGCAAAGGCGTCAATGCAACGGCATCGTGCAGTGGCTCGATCACCAGCTCCAATGTGCCGCCGCAAGGCAGGCCAAAGCGTTGCATCTGCTCGGCGCTGATACCGTAACGCACCACCTCAATTCGCTCCGGGAATGCTGTGGCAAAGCGCTGCATCAAGTCATCCTCGATACAGCCGCCCGAGACCGAACCGGTAAACGCACCGTCATCGGTAATCGCAAACAGCGACCCGAGAGGACGCGGCGCAGAACCCCAGTTGCGCACTACAGTGACCAGAGCCACCCGCTTCCCTTGTTGCAGCCAGCCGGCGGCGCTTTTTAATACTTGATAATCGACTGCGTCCATAGCTTGCCTGATTCTTTTTTGATTCTGCCAGTGTAATGAAAAACAGGATCGACCGCTTGCACGGCCGATCCTGTGGCGGTGACGTCCGTCGGCGGTTAGTGCGCCGTCGTCAGCCGCAATGCCTTGATCTGCTCCGGCGTAATGCTGGCCGGCTGGCCGCCCCAAGTCGCGCGCAGGAAGTTGGACAACTGTGCCAACTCCTTGTCGCTCAATTGTCCGGCAAAGCCGGGCATATCCTGAAGGCTTTCGGTGCCGGGGAATTTTTGTGCTTCGATCCCGTCCAGCATCGCCACGATCAGGTTATGCGGATCGGCGTTGCGCACCGTCGAATTGCCCTTCATCGCTACCGCCACATGTGGCTTGCCGTCGCCCTGGAAACCGTGGCAACCGGCGCATACCGCCGTGTACAGGCGCTTTCCTGCATCCAGTTCGGTGGCATCGGCTGTGATGGTCTTGACGGGTTCCGGTGGCAATGGCTTGTCGCCCAGCAGGTAGGTGCTGAGCGCCGCCAGATCGTCCTTGCTCAAGTACTGCGTGCTCAGATGCACCACCGGAAACATCTCGCCATAGGCCGAGCCTTGCGGCGCAATGCCGGTGGCGAAGAAGGTCTGCAGATCGGCGGCATTCCAGCCCACTGCCGCCAAACCGGCCGGCGTGATATTCGGCGCAGCGACACGTCCGAGTGCAGCGCCGCCCAGCGGCTTGGACAAGTCAAGCTGACCGAACGCGCCACGCGGCGTATGACACTCGGCGCAGTGACCAAGCGCGTTGCTCAGATACTGACCGCGCTGCCAGCTGGCGGACTGGCCAACCGAGGCATCACTCAGCGAATTCTTCAGGAACGGCACATTCCAGAACATCATGCCGAAGCGCATGTTGTACGGGAATTTCAGATCGGCTTCCTTGCTTGGCACGGCGACCGGTTTCTGCTGCATCAGGTAGGCATAGATGGCGTCGCTGTCGGCACGCGTCATCGAACGGTACGAGGTGTACGGCATCGCCGGATACAAATGCCGATCCGGCGTGACGCCGTCATGCAGGGCCTTGTAGAACTGGTCGGCGCTCCATTTGCCGATGCCGTGTTCCTTGTCCGGCGTGATGTTGGAACCGTAGAATTTGCCGAACGGCGAAGCCAGTTCGACACCGCCGGCGAATGCCGCGCCGGTAGCCGTGGTATGGCAGGCGGCGCAATCGGCGGCTTTGGTCAGGTAGCGGCCCAGTGCCAATTGGTCAGCGCTGCCCGGCTTGACTGTGCTCTGGGTTGCGCTCGGGCTGGAGCCGCTATCGCAGGCGGCCAGCAATGCCGCCGCCAGCAGCGGAGCCGTCAGCACGCGCAATGTCTGGCGAAGATATCGGACTTTGCTCATCACTTGGCATCCTTTACCAGGCCAGGCGTGGACAGCACCACTTCCTTGACCGCTTCGAAGTAGCGCACGTAGCCGGTGCAACGGCAGATGTGGTCATTGAGGCCGTCGGTAATGGCCTGATCGACATCGGCTTTGGCGACCGGCTGGCGTTTCAATTTTTCCACCAGTACGGTAGCGGCATTGACGAAGCCCGGAGTGCAATAGCCGCACTGGAAACTGTAGTGCTCCAGGAATTTCTGCTGGATCGGCGACAGCGCCACTACTTCGCCCTGCTCATTGCGCTGGGCGTGGCCTTCCACGGTGCGAACTTTCTTGCCTTCGAAAAAATGCGCGCCGGTGATGCAGGAACGCACTTCTTCGCTCGTGCCGTCCGGTTTATCGAGAATCACCACGCAGGCGCGGCAAATACCCTGGCCGCAACCCAGGCGCGAGCCGGTCAGGTCCAGGTATTCGTGCAGGAAATCGATCATCATGATGCCTTCCGGCACAGGCACCGGGCCGACCGGCTTGCCGTTGATATGCATGGTGATAGGGTGGATAGTCATGCTCATGCCAGAGCCTCCTGAATATTTTGTTGAGTGACCGGCAAGTCGGTGAAACGATGGCCGATGGCGTGGGCGATACCATTGACGATAGCGCCGACCACCGGAATCATCACCACTTCGGCGATGCCCTTGGGCGGATCGGTTTCGGTCAATGGCGGCAGCACTTCGCCGGTCTGGGTCCAGACCGCGACATCCTTGGCGCGCGGCAGTTGATAGCGATTGAAGTTCCAGCTACCGTTGCCCGGCCCGTCTTCGTAAAGCGGCAGGTATTCATGCAAGGCGTGGCCGATACCCATCGCCAGGCCGCCCTGCAGCTGGCCGGAGACCAGTTGCGGCGAGATCTGGTTGCCGCATTCCATGATCGAATGATGGCTCAGCAGTTCAACCTTGCCGCTGGCTTCGTGCACCGCCAGTTCGACCAGCGTGCCGACCGCACTGTAATAAGTGACTGCAGCATTGTTGCGCTGGGTCGGCGGAATAAATACCTTCTTGCGATTGAGTACGTCGTAGCCGCCAGCCGTCTTCATTGTGACCTTGTGATCCTTGGCTGCACCGTCGCCATAGCGTACCGACAATCCATCGAGCGGAATGCGGACAACGTTACCCAGAATATCGAACTCGGCTTCGGTCCATTGCCAGCGATTGAAGACGTGCACCGTCGCCCCGGTCACCAGCCCCAGCTCATGCGCTTTCTTGACCAGTTGCTCGTATGGCAGTGCTTCCAGTCCGGCGGCCGACAGCTTGCCGTCGACCCAGCGCGCATCCTCGACCCGCACCACCAGCGGCGCCGCCTGGCCGCCACCGATACCCTGGCTCCAGATCGACATCGCCGCCGGCCACAGGCCGTGCATGAACACCACACGCGCAGCTTCACGCGTGCTGTGGGTGAAATAGAAAGCCGAATTGGTAGCGCTGGACGGCGACGAATAACCGGGTGACCAGCGTGGATTGGCCGCCAGCTTGTCCTGCTCGGCCTGGCTCATGATGTAAGGATCGCCACTGGTGATCACCGGCAAATCGCTCCAGTCAGTGACTGAAGTGCGCACTTCATGGGCCGGCTTGCCGAGCCACTTGGCGCAGGCGATCGCTTGCGAGGTCGACATGCCGGTACCGATTTCGGCGGCGCTATGCGACAAGTGAATTTGGCCGTCTGCACTGATCTCGACCTTGGCGAACGAGGTCTCGGCGCCGGTGCCGAAATCCTTCTGCACGCAGGCAAAGCCGACGCCGTAGCGATAACCAGGATGGCCGGCTTCATACTCGGACTTTTTCTTCGCGCGGTTGATCCACAACGGATGGACCTTGGCCTTTTGCAGCACTTCGTCGACCCGGATTGCGCCCGCGGGAATCGCACCCTGGGTGTTTTTCATTCCCGAGCGCAGTGCATTCTTCAAGCGGAAATCGATAGCGTCGAGGCCAAGTTTTTGCGCCATCTCATCAATCATCATTTCGGTCGCCGCCATGCTCTGCAAGGTGCCGTAACCGCGTGCCGAACCGGCATCGATCGCACGCGTTGCGATGGCAACAGCAGCCAGGTCGTTCTTCGGGAAATAGTAAATCGATTGCGCAGCGGTGGCGCCCACCATCGCTACCGATGGCGAGAAGTTGGCTCGGCCGCCGCCGTTGGCTTCGAATTCGCCCTGGAACGATTGCAGCAAGCCACTCTTGCGATCAACCGCGATGCGGTAATGCATCTTGAATGCGTGGCGCTTGATCGCGGTCTGGAACTGTTCGTAGCGATCATTGGCGAGGCGCACCGGACCGTCGGCATAAAGCGAGGTCAGCAAGCCGTAGAACGGGAAATTGTAGTGATCCTTGGAGCCGTAGCCGACTGTATAGCAAGGATGCAGGAACAGTGTCTTGAGCGGGAATTTGCCTTTCTTCAGCATCTCGACGGTGCTGTCGACTACCTCGCCCGGCGACTGGGTTGGCACCACCATGTGCAAGGCCTGGTTGGTGCTGTCGTACCAGCAATTGGCGTTGTCTGGCTCCAGTGCTGCGGTATCCACCGACTGCGTGTTGTAGTCGCGCTCCATCACCAGCCAGTCGGCCGGCGGATGGTCGAGTTGCTCCTTGATCTGCCCGGCGTAATACATGCCCTGCTCACCCAGCTTGCCGTGATCCTTGCCATCCGGCCAGACCGGCTGGTGCTTGCGCATCATGCTCGGGAACAGCGGCGCATTCTTCAGGCTGGAAAATACATCGTCGTCGTACGGCGTGGCGCCGCCGATGCGCACAAAACGGAAGGTCCCCCATGGATCGCGCTCCAGCGGCCCGGTCACCGGACCATACTGGATCACTTCATCCTTGAATTGCAACTTGTCCTTGGCAAAGCGGAAACGAGCGAAATCGTTATAGATCAGGATCGCCACTGCATGTCCGAGGTAAGCCGGAGTCTTCCCCGCCGGCAGCAGCATGTCGTCGCCGTAGAACGCCGGGAACGCCAGGCCGTCGCGCGCCAGGTCTTCTGCAGTCACCACGCGGTCCGGCTTCAGTTCATCGCCCAGCAGGCTGAGATCGAATCCGAGATAATTGCGGTCGGCCTTGGTGGCGCGCAGGATGAATGCGTGCGCCTGTTTATTTGGCCAGTGCGGCATGTCGCGGGCGCGCACGTCGCGCGCGAACACCTTGGAGCCGGTGACTTTGGCAATCCCATCGATACGGAACTTGACCTGACCGTTGCTGCTGTCCCACTGGATGGGCGTCAGGATTTTTTCTTCAAACAAGGCGGCAAAAGCTTTGCCGCCCATCGGCGCCACGTAGACCGAGACTCCGGCAACGACGCTGGCCTTCAAAAAACTGCGACGCGAAAGGTCGAGTTTCGTCATTTATTTCTCCTCAAAAACCACCGAGCATCGCAACCGCCAGTCAGCGGCGATCGTTACAGACGCTCATCGGATCCAGCAACAGCCCCTGCCGGGCAGTTGTCTGGGGGTCGGCATTGTAAAACATTAGAGAACGGGCAACATAAACACAATGACATGATGAGAATATGTAATTGCCGATATCTGCAACCGGATTCGATGCCTATTACAGAAAAATAATGACGTTATTGCAATTTAATTTGTATGAACGATTTCTTTATTAGTGTGTTTGACAACGACACTTTTATTATTTATCAACAAATTCAAATCTGCCGCAGGCAAGCCGGTTCACGGAACCTGCCTTGTAGAATTCGCGCACGCAATCGGCGTGTTCCATGCGATGCCATCAAAGGCGTTCGGTTTCACCGCTTTTCGGTTGCCACTTCATCAGGCGTTTCTCGATCAGCCCGACCACCGTATCGAGCACTAAAGCAAACCCGGTCAGTACCAGGATACCCGCAAACACGGTGTTGATATCGAACGCTCCCTCAGCCTGCAGGATCAGGTAGCCGACGCCACGCGCCGAGCCCAGGTATTCGCCGACGATGACGCCAACGAATGCCAGCCCGACCGAAGTGTGCAGGCTGGAAAACACCCAGGAAGTCGCCGACGGCAGATATACCGTACGCAGCAGCTGCCGTTGATTAGCGCCCAGCATGCGGGCATTGGCTAGCACCACCGGACTGACTTCACGTACGCCCTGGTAGACATTGAAGAACACGATGAAAAACACCAGCGTCACCGCCAGCGCCACCTTGGACCAGATGCCGAGGCCGAACCACATCGCAAAAATCGGCGCCAGGATCACGCGCGGCATCGCGTTCGAGGCCTTGATGTAGGGATCGAGAATGGCCGATGTCAATGGTGACAAGGCCAGCCACAAGCCGACGCCCAAACCGAGAACGGTACCGATGCCGAACGCCAGCATGGTTTCAGTCAGGGTCACCAGCAGGTGCGAATAAATCTCGGCCGGGAATGTCAGCGTGAACCAGGTATGGTCGCCAAAACCAATTTCCAGCGTGCCGCTGCCGACGGTGAACCATTGCCAGATTCGTTGCAATACTTTGATCGGCTCGCCGAAGAAAAATGCGGTCTGCGGATTGCGCGTCGCCACATGCCAGATGGCGAAAAACAGCAGCAGCACCAAGGCCTGGTAGACGCGCAGATTTTTATAATTTGGCTTGATGGCTTTCCACATGATGCTGTCTATCCCTTATTTTTTCTGGTTGCTGCTAAGCGACTTTCTTTTGCTGCTGATAGCCTTTCAATACTTCATCGCGCAATACGCTCCAGATCTGCTGATGCAGTTCGACAAAGCGCGGCTCATTGCGGATTTCGGCGACATCGCGCGGACGCGGCAGATCGATCACGAACTCGCCGATCGGATGGGTACCTGGACCGGCCGACAGCACCACCACGCGATCCGACATGGCAATCGCCTCGTCCAGGTCATGGGTGATGAACAGCACGGCCTTGCGCTTGGCGCTCCACAAATCGAGTACTTCGTTTTCCATCAATTGCCGGGTCTGGATATCCAGCGCCGAGAATGGTTCATCCATCAGGATGATATCGGGGTCCAGGATCAGCGTCTGCGCCAGTGCGACACGCTTGCGCATGCCGCCCGACAGCTGATGCGGATAGCGGTCGCCAAAACCTTGCAGGCCGACTCGCGCCAGCCACTCCTCACCCAATTGGCGCGCTTGTGCTTCATCGGTTTCCCGATACTGCAGGCCGGCAATCACATTTTGCAACGCGCTGCGCCATGGCATCAACGCCTCAGCCTGGAACATGTAGCCGGCACGACGGTTGATGCCGAGCAGCGGTTCGCCAAACACCTTGACGCTGCCGGTGGACGGCTGTAGCAAGCCGGCGCCGACATTGAGCAAGGTCGATTTACCGCAACCGGTCGGGCCGACTACGGAAACGAATTCGCCGGGCGCAATCGACAAGGTGGTGTCGGCCACCGCGGTATAACGCTGGGAGCGATCATCCTTGGAGACGAAGGTGCAACTGATATTGTCGAAAAAGAGAGCTGGAGTCATGGGCACGAGGATGATCTGATTACGGCTTGCTGCAGTCTGCCGGCAAGCGCATTGGGTCATGCATCGGTCACCCCGCGACGATGCATGCACCAGTGCGACAAGCAGTTATTTGTATTTGGCGTTGGCTTTTTTCACAAACTCATTGGTATAAGTTTGCGACAGGTCGATGTTCTTCGAGGCCAGTTCGGGATCGAACGCCTCCAAGGTGCGTAACGCCACTTGCGGCCCTGCTTCAGGGATGTAACCGTCCGGCGAGATCGCCTCACGCACCTTCATGAAAGCGTCAACATACAAGGCACGGTCTCCCAACAGATAACTTTCCGGAACCGCCTTGACGATATCGGAAGGGCCAGCCTTTTGCAGCCACTTGAGGGCGCGCACCATGGCGTTGGTCAGGGCCTGCGCGGTATTCGGATACTTCTTGATGAAATCGGCCGACGCATACAAGGTCGCAGCTGGCATCGGACCGCCGAAGACGGCATTGGTATCCTTCAGCGTGCGGGTGTCGGAAATGACGCGGATTTCATTATCCTGCTGCATCATGGTGATGACTGGATCGAGATTGACAATCACGTCGATCTGACCGGAGCGCAGCGCCGACAAGGCACCGGCCGAGGCGCCGACGCCGATGTATGACACATCCGTTGGCTTCAACCCGCCCTTGGCCAAGACGAAATTGGACATCATGCTGGTCGATGAACCCGGTGCCGTGACACCGATCTTCTTGCCCTTCAGATCGGCAATCGACTTGTAGTTGGGCATGGTCTTGTTGGACACGCCCATGACGATTTGCGGCGCCCGTCCCTGCAGCACGAATGCCACGATATGCTGGTTCTTGGCCTGCATGCTGATGGTGTGTTCGAAGGCGCCCGAAACCACGTCGGCGCTTCCGCCGATCAAAGCCTGCAAGGCCTTGGCGCCGCCGGCAAAATCGGAAATCTGGACATCCAGTCCTTCATCCTTGAAGTAACCGAGCTGCTCGGCAATCGTCAACGGCAGATAATAGAACAGGTTCTTGCCGCCGACCGCGATCGACACCTTGGTCTTTTCCGGGGTCTGGGCAAACAGCTTGCCATTGAAAGTGAAATACCCCGCCAGGAACAGGCAAAGGGCGATGCCGAACTGCTTCCAGTTGAACTTCATTTCTGTTGTCTCCTCAAGTATCAATCGATATTCCAAGGTTGTTGTGGCGCTGTCTGTGACACCGCTCTGTCATTTTTATGCTGCCATCTTGCGTGGCTTTAAACACTCTAATTATTGTCGAGTTATATGATACTACCGCTGTTACAAAATTAAAGATTGCTGGCGCGACTATATTTTTTTGTTCATATTGCGACCAGGCGTTGGAAAAAGCCAGGCGCTAAGTGGCCCGGCGATCCAGCATGGCGCGGGCGATGGTGCCGGCATCGACGTATTCCAGCTCGCCGCCCACCGGCACGCCGCGCGCCAGACGGCTCACCTGCAGGCCACGGGCTTTCATGGTTTCGCTGATGTAGTGGGCAGTCGCCTCGCCTTCGTTGGTGAAATTGGTGGCCAGCACCACTTCAGTCACCACGCCATCGGTGGCGCGGCCGACCAGCTTTTCCAGCTGAATGTCTTTGGGCCCGATACCGTCCAATGGCGACAAGCGTCCCATCAACACGAAATACAGCCCCTTGAAGGTCAAGGTCTGTTCGATCATCAATTGGTCGGTTGGGGTTTCGACCACGCATAGCAAGGTCGGGTCGCGATCAGGATCGAGACAGGTTTCACACACCTCGTTCTCGGTAAAGGTATTGCACAGCGCGCAGTGACGGATCTGCTCGACCGCCTGCGTCAACGCGCGCCCCAGCAACGCCGCGCCATCGCGGTCATGCTGCAGCAAGTGATACGCCATGCGCTGCGCCGATTTGGGACCGACCCCAGGCAGATGACGCAAGGCTTCAGTAAGCAATGTAAGGCTGGAGGGGGTTTTCACATCGGACCTTGCGTTCAAAAAACCGATTCGTAATGCAGCACCGTTGGGAACGGATCGTAGAAATGGTGCAGCAGGCTGCGCCATTCCTGGTATTGCGGCGATTGCCGGAAGCCGACGGTATGGTGTTCCAGCGTCTGCCATCTGACCAGCAGGATGTAGCGGTTCGGATGTTCGGTGCAACGCTGCAGCTCATGCGACAGGTAGCCCTCCATCGACGCGATGATCGTCTGCGCCTTCGCAAAGGCCGCCTCGAACATCGCCTCTTTCCCCGCAATCACATCCAGCGGCGCGACTTCCAGAATCATTCTTGCTTCCGTAGTGGAATCAGAACGGCATCTTGAAACCGGCTGGCATGCCGGCGGTCAAGCCCGACATTTTTTCTGCAGATAACGCCTCTGCCTTGCGTACTGCATCGTTGAAGGCAGCAGCGACCAAGTCTTCCAGCATGTCCTTGTCGTCGGCCAGCAGCGAAGCATCGATCGCCACGCGCTTGACGGCGTTCTTGCAAGTCATCACGACTTTCACCAGGCCCGCGCCCGACTCGCCTTCGACTTCGATCAAGGCCAGTTGGTCTTGCATCTTCTTCATGTTGTCTTGCATTGCCTGGGCTTGTTTCATCAGCCCTGCCAGTTGGCCCTTCATCATGGTGCTTCTCCTAAGTAAAATCATTGCGGGACAGGATTTAAGAGCCACCGTAGCGTGGTGAGTTCCACTTCCCGTGCAGCGCTGCCCCGACTGATCAAATAAAAAAACGTTTAAATTGCAAAGAAAATAACAGGGGTGAGATTCAACCTCAAAAATTCAACCTCAAAAACTCCCTCACCCCAACGGCCGGATCGATCCCGGCACAATCGATGCGCCAAACTCTCGCACCATGCTCTGGATGAACGGATCGCTCTGCGCGGTCTGCTCCGCCAGGCGCTGGCGTTCAGCCTGGGCCGCCATCGCCTGCGCATGGGCAGTATGGTGCACCGTACCCAGTTCGGTTTCAACCTTCACTGTCTTGCCGAAATGCTCGCTGAGCGCTGCCGCCAATTTCTCGACGCTGCCGGCTGCCGAGCGCAATGTCGCGAACGGAATCCGCAAATTGAACTGCACGGCGGCGCCGCTACTGTCGCAATTGGCCAGTTCGCTTTGCAGCGCCAGTTGCTGAGCCACGCCGCGCACCGACAAATTGGCTGCCAACAACGGCCAGTTGCCATCCCAATTCAGGCTGGGAACGGGCTGCAGGACCAAGGGCGGCAGTGGTTCCGGCGCAGCCACAGGCTGCTGCGGCACCGGTTCGGCACGCACCGGCTGGCGCGCGGGATGGGCCGTAGCACCACCTGACGCGCGCGCCGGCGGCATCGATTGCGAATACGTTTCAGTTTTTTTTTCAGCCACCGAACTGGAAAAATCGGTATCCGGCAAATCCATCGGCAGCGGAATCTCTTCTTCCCAAGGCGGCACGGAAGAATTTTGCGGCACCTGCGGCACGTATTCGGCTACGGCTGGTTTGACAGCAACCGGCGCCGGACGAGTCACCGCTGCGGGAGCGGCAGCAGGTGCTGGCGACGGTGTAGCCGCAGCTGGCTGCGCCGGCCGCGCTGTACCGACCTTGCGCGAAGACGCGGCACGCGCCGCTTCCAACGCCGCTCGGGCCGGACTCATGCCACTGGTATCGGGACGCGCTATCGGCGCGCTGACGCTGGCAGTCGGCGGCGCGCTACTCAAGCGAGCCGCAGCAGGTGCAGCGGATGCCACTTGCACCGCCTGTGCCGTCTGTGCTGGACGCGATACCGGCGCAGCAGCAGGTGCAGCAACAGCCTGAGGGCGCGGCCGGGCCGGCGGTGCAGCCGACACGGTGCTGCCATCGGCCTGCGGACGGAACGCCAACATGCGCAACAAAGTCATCGAGAAACCGGCGTATTCATCCGGCGCCAATCCCAACTCGTTGCGGCCGTGTACTGCGATCTGGTAAAACAATTGCACTTCTTCGGCGTCGAACAATCCAGCCAAGCGAATGATTTCTTCGCGCTCAGGCAAATCGTCGGCCAACGCTGCCGGCACACTCTGCGCCAGCGCGATCCGATGCAGCAAAGTGCCGAGATCCTGCAACGCAGCGCTGTAGGACAGGCTGCGTGTCGCCATGTCATCGGCCACTGCCAGCAAACCTGCGCCATCCTTGGCCGCCAACGCATCAAGCACGCGGATCAGATAGGACTGGTCGAGCGCACCCAGCATGCCCTGCACTGCTTCCAGCGTGACCTTGCCGGCGGCATATGCAATCGCCTGGTCGGTCAACGACAAGGCATCGCGCATCGAGCCGTGTGCGCCCTGCGCCAGCAACCGCAAGGCCGGCGTTTCGAATTCAATTTTTTCTTGCCCGAGGATATTGTCCAGGTGGCTGATGATGTGGCCCGGCGGCATCTGCTTGAGGTTGAACTGCAGGCAGCGCGACAGCACGGTGACCGGAATTTTTTGCGGATCGGTGGTGGCCAGGATGAACTTGACGTGTTCAGGCGGCTCTTCCAGCGTTTTCAGCATCGAGTTGAATGCATGATTGGTCAGCATGTGCACTTCGTCGATCATGTAGACCTTGAAGCGCGCATTCGACGGTGCGTACACGGCCTGCTCCAGCAGTTGCGCCATTTCATCGACGCCGCGGTTGGACGCCGCATCCATCTCGATATAGTCGACGAAGCGACCGGCATCGATCGCCACGCAGGCTTCGCACACGCCGCAGGGTTCAGCAGTAATGCCGCCATTGCCGTCGACGCCGATGCAATTCAGCGATTTCGCCAGGATCCGCGACAAGGTCGTCTTGCCAACGCCGCGGGTGCCGGTGAACAGATAGGCATGATGCAGACGCTGTTGCTCCAACGCATGCGTCAGGGCCCGTACGACGTGTTCCTGGCCGACCAGCGTATCGAAGCTTCTGGGGCGATATTTACGGGCGAGAACTTGGTAGGACATATGGTAGCGAAGGGAGCGAGTATGCGCTGTTGGTTGTGAAATGCTTATTAATAAGAACTACCAGCATTTTACCTGACAGACGAGGGCAGCATGCTTTTTTAAACTCACCCGGCCCCGCCATTTTTCTACCAAAAAGGACTGCAAGCTGCTGGGCGACATGGTCGGACTGAGGAAACGCTCGGTCCGGCGCCGCTCCGGGGGTACGGAAACTATGACAAGATAAGGAATCAAACGCTCACTCAGCTGATAAAAATACCAGGAGATCAATCATGCCAGGGGAAATCCCAGAAATGAACAATCAGGTTGCTGAACTGTACGGCAACAACCTGTTCCTAGACGATCCGGTGCTGCAGGCGGGCGTGAAGCGCCTGCAAGGACAATGGCGCGCCGCCGACCTGGCCCACTACGGCGCCGAACTTGGCAGCCAGGAAACCTGGCAACTGGCCGAACTGGCAAACCGCCACCAACCAGAACTGGCCACTTTCGATCGCCTCGGCAACCGCATCGACGTCGTTGAATTTCACCCGTCCTGGCACGCCTTGCTGGGCTTGCTGCGCCGTGAAGGCCTGCATGCCCTGCCCTGGATCAAGCCGCAAAGCGGCAGCCATGTAGCGCGCGCCGCTGGCTATTTCCTGCATGCCCAGGTCGAGGCAGGCTCGCTCTGTCCGACCACCATGACCTTCGCTTCGATCCCGGTCCTGCAACAGGAACCGGCGCTGTTTGCAGCGTTACAAGGAAAATTATTATCGTGCCAACATGATCCGCGCGATCTGCCGCTGGAACACAAGACTTCGATCCTGATCGGCATGGGCATGACGGAAAAGCAAGGCGGCTCCGATGTGCGCAGCAACACCACCACGGCCACACCGTTGGAAGGCGGTGGCGGTCGCGGCGCCGGCTACCTGCTGAATGGCCATAAATGGTTTTTCTCGGCGCCGATGTGCGATGCCCACATGGTGCTGGCCCGCACCGAGATGGGCCTGAGTTGCTTCTTCGTGCCACGCTGGCAGCCGGACGGCAGCAAGAATCCGATCCAGATCCAGCGCCTCAAGGACAAGCTCGGCAATCGCTCCAATTCCAGCAGCGAGGTTGAGTTCAAGGATGCTTTCGGCATCATGGTCGGCGATGAGGGCCGAGGCATCCCGACCATCATCGAAATGGCTAACCACACCCGCCTCGATTGCGTCATCGGCGCCGCTGGCCTGATGCGCCAGGCGCTGGTGCAGGCGCTGCACCATGCACGCCACCGCAGCGCTTTCGGCCGCCTGCTGGCGGAGCAACCGCTGATGCAGAACGTATTGTCCGACCTGGCGCTGGAAAGCGAAGCCGCAACGCTGCTGATGCTACAACTGGCGAGCGCATTCGAACATCCGCAAGATCCGCTGCAACGCGCCTGGCGCCGCATCGTCACACCGGCAGCCAAGTTCTGGATCTGCAAACGGGCGCTGGAATTCACCGGCGAATGCATGGAAGTCTGGGGCGGCAACGGTTATGTCGAAACCGGCCCGATGGCGCGCTTCTACCGGGAGGCGCCGGTCAATTCGATCTGGGAGGGTTCAGGCAATGTAATGTGCCTGGACGTGCTGCGCGCGATTGAACGTGAGCCGGCCGGCTTTGGCCTGCTGCTGGAACAACTGGCCGAAGTAGCCAGCGGCCACGCCGGCCTGCGCGCCATGCTGGATGAGTTGCTCAAGGATCTGGCGACGCCGCCGGAACAACGCGAAATGCTGGCGCGCCGCTTTGTACAACGACTGGTGCTGACCGTCCAAAGCGCCCTGATGCTGCAGCACGCACCGACTGCAATCGCCGACGCGTTCATCGCCAGCCGCAATGAAGCAGCCGGCGGCCGCGTCTACGGTACGTTGGCGGCTGCGCATCTGCAACGGCAGATTTTGCAGCGCGCCTGGCCGCAGTAATCATCGTCCGGCCTGATGAGATCGGGCCGGACGCGAATTGCTCGCTATTGCGGCTTGCCGATCTGCTGATCCAGGAATTTGGCGACACGCGTCCAGAAGTCGACGTTATTCTTCTCCAGCCGCCAGCCGTGGCCCTCTTCCGGATATTCGATCCACTCGACATTCGGATTGCCCGCCTTGACTGCATCGCGGAATTTCGTGCCATGCACAATCGGCACCCGCACATCGGAGCCGCCGTAAGCCAGCAACAAAGGCTGCTTGATGCGCGCCGCATTCTCTAACGGAGAAGTCGCCTTCAATTGCGCAGCGTCCTTTTCCTGATCGCCAACCAGTACCGGCATGCCGAATCGCAGGTATTCGTTCGACATGTCACTCCAGCTAACGTCGTACATCAAGTTGATGTCAGTCACCCCGGCCCATTCGAATCCGCAGCGATACAGCGACGGATCGTTGACCAGCCCCATCAGCGTGGCGTAACCGCCGTAGCTGGCGCCGGCGATGCAAATCCGCTTTGGATCGGCGATGCCCTGTGAGATCGCCCATTTGGCGCCATCGGCAACATCGTCCTGCATCTTCAGTCCCCACTGTTTCCAGCCGGCGCGGAAATGCTGCCAGCCAAAACCGGTGCTACCCCGATATTCCGGCTCCAGCACCGCGTAGCCGCGCGATGCCAGGAACTGCACTTCACGATTCCAGCGCCAGGCGCCGTCGCG
Organism: Collimonas sp. NPDC087041; assembly: GCF_044745265.1. Lineage (NCBI taxonomy): Bacteria > Pseudomonadati > Pseudomonadota > Betaproteobacteria > Burkholderiales > Oxalobacteraceae > Collimonas > Collimonas sp. NPDC087041. The sequence goes on along the minus strand of NZ_JBIUZX010000013.1, from coordinate 112,496 downwards.
CACGTAAGGACCGCCATGCACCAGCACCACCAACGGCAGATTGTTCTTGCCGGCGCCTTTCGGCATGGTCAGGTAGGCCGGAATTTCCAGGCCATCCCTCGCCTTGTAGCGCACCATGTCCTTGGGCGACATTTGCTGCGGATCGATCTGCGGCATCGAATTGCCAAGCATTGTCAGTTTTTTTGTTGCGCTGTCGAAGAGGAAGTAAACCGTCGGCTGGACATCGGAAAACGATTGCACCAGGACATAGGAAGTCTCGGGACGATAAGCGACGCTGATCTGGTTGACCGTTGACGGCAGCAAGTCATTGACCGATTTTTGCATCGCCTGCATTGCCGGATCCAGCCATTTGGTATCGTCAGCGTCCGTTTCGAAACGCACACCCAGTATCTTTTTATCGTTATTGACAATCGAACCCGAAAAATCGTAATCCTTGAGTGAGATCAACGGCTCAGGATCGATGCTGTTTTTGCTCAAGTCATAGCGATAGAGCGACACCTTGTCATGACCGTGCCGGGCTCGCACATACAGGGAACCATCTGGGCCAAAGAAATACGGCGCGAAGCCATCACCGGTATAAGAGTTGAACTCGGCCAGCTTGCGCCAGGCGTTCTTCTCTGGATCACGATAAAACACCGACTCCATTTCGCCATCTATCGTCGTGGCGATGCGTGGCTCCCCTTGCTGATCGATGAGCCAGGAGATCGTCAAGCCAGGGCGATCAATAATCGTTGAATGACCGGTTTTGGTATTCAGGCGCAATAAATTGGTCGGCTTCACCGAACGGTTCTTGACCGCGCCCCACGTCACATCAAACTGATAGACATAGATATCGTCGGAATCGTGAATCGTGGAGAAGAACGAAGTATTCCAGGGCAAGGCGCCGCGCACGCTGCTACTGGATCCCTGCAGGAAAGCAACCGTGCGATCAGCCAGCTGACGAAATTCCGTGCCATCCCGATTGATCGCATACAAGCCCGCCCCTTGCGTCTGGTTGCCGACACCGACTTTCCTGTCACCGGCATCGAACACCAGCCTGTCGTTATTCACCCAGTGGAACTGCCGGATATCGGCATCATCGAAACTGGCAATCACTTTTGGCACACGATCGACGACATCCATCACTCCCAGCCGCACATAGCCATCCTTGGCCGGCACCAGCATTGCGACGTAGCGCGCATTCGGGGACAGCTGGGCACTGGTCAGGGTCGGGTAGTCGAAAAAACTTTGAACGCTTGGCGGTTTGGCTGGCGCTGGCGCTGGAGCTGGGGCCGGGGCTTGCGCCGTGGCGATTCCGCACATCGCAGAAAAAGACAGTATCAGTACAACTGGAAAAAGCCGGATTCTTTGCAAAGTACGAAAAGGCATTGCATGTTCCTTTAGGCTAGCCGTTAGTTATCAAACAACAAGATCGTTATAGACAATCTGTCCGTACAGAAAGTTAGCCAGTTTATTTCTATTTCCATAAAAAAACTATATTGCCGTCGATGCAATTGGCAAAGCTGAAGCAAACCTCTACGCAGCGCTAAAAAAAACCGGCAATACCCTCAACGGGTATTGCCGGTTTCTTTAACTTCCCGACTCTATGCTGACTCAATGACCGCCGAATAATTTGAGGATGTTCTGCTTCTCATCTTCCTGGCTCGTGGTTGGTCCCGGGGTGCCGGCTGCCGCGGGCGCCGGCGTCACAGGCACGCCGTCAGGACCAATGTCGATGGGGGCGCCGCTACCGCCGCCCAAACCGAGCGAGGCGATGAAGCCGTTGCCCGGCGTGAAGTTATCGAAGTAAAACTCATTGTTGATCATGGTGATCCCCGCCGGCATCGGCATCTGGTATTCAGGAACGCCACGCAACGCGCGCCCCATGTATTCGGTCCAGATCGGCAGCGCCAACTGTGCGCCGAACTCGCGGCTGCCCAAGCTCTTCGGCTGGTCGTAGCCCATCCAGGCTACCGCCACCAGGCTGTTCTGGTAACCGGCGAACCAGCCGTCGAACGCATCGTTGGTGGTGCCGGTCTTGCCGGCCAGGTCGGTCCGATGCAGCACATTGGTGCCGGCGCCAGTGCCGCGCTGCGCCACCGATTGCAGCAGGCTGGTCATGATGTAGCTGTTGCGGGCATCGAGTACACGCGGCGCATTCTGACCGGCTATCTGCGGCTCAACCTTGGACAGGTCGACGCCACGCGCGTCGGTCACCTGTGCGATCAGATAGGGATTGACCCGGTAGCCGCCGTTGGCCAATACCGCGTAAGCGCTCACCAATTGCAGTGGCGTGACTTGCCCTGCCCCCAATGCCAATGGCAGGTAAGGCGGCGTTTTATCGATGTCGAAACCGAAGTGGCTGGTCACGAATTCCTGTGCGTACTTGACGCCGATGGCATCCAGCAGGCGGATCGACACCAAATTCTTCGAGCGTTGCAAGCCGGTGCGCAGTGGCATCGGTCCATCGGGCTGGTCGTCATCCTTCGGCTCCCAGGCATCCTGCCCCGGGCCGCCAGGATAGGACACCGGCGCGTCGTTGATGATCGATGCCGGGCCGAAGCCTTTTTCCAGCGCCGCCGAGTAGATGAACGGCTTGAAGGTGGAACCAGGCTGGCGCCAGGCTTGCGTAACGTGATTGAATTTGTTCTGGTTGAAATCGAAACCGCCGACCAATGCCCGGATCGCGCCAGTCTGTGGCGTCAGCGAGACCATGGTCGCCTCGACTTGCGGCAGCTGGGTGATCTGCCAGCCCTTGGCGGTATTGATGACGCGAATCACCGAACCCGGCTGGATGCGCAAGCCTTTACCCGCCTTTGGACTCAACGCCGATGCCGCCAGACGCAAGCCTTCGCCGCTGATGGTCACCGCATTATCGCTGCGCAACATCACTTGCACCTGCTTGGCGTCAGCGCTCAACACCACGGCCGGCACGATGTCGTCATTGTCGGGACGGTCCTGCAACGCATCCTCGATGGCCTGGTCGCGGTCATCGCCGGCGGGCGGCAACTCGATAGTGGCTTCCGGACCGCGATAACCATGACGGCGATCGTAATCCATCACGCCCTTGCGCACCGCGTCATACGCGGCGGTCTGGTCGGCCGAATTGAGCGTGGTGATGACGGTCAGGCCGCGCGTGTAGGTATCGTCCTTGTATTGCGCATACAGCATCTGCCGCACCATTTCGATCGCATATTCGGCGTGCACACTATAGGTGTTGCCCTTGGTCTTGACCTGGATATCTTCCGCGATGGCCTGGTCGTATTGTTCCTGGCTGATGAACTTCAGCTCCAGCATGCGCTTCAGGATATATTCCTGGCGGATTCTCGCGCGCTTCGGATTGACCACCGGATTGTAGGCCGACGGTGCTTTCGGCAAACCGGCCAGCATCGCGGCTTGCGCCAGCGAGATATCTTTCAGGTCCTTGCCGAAATAGACGCGTGCCGCTGCGGCGAAACCGAAGGAGCGCTGCCCCAGATAGATCTGATTCATGTAAACCTCGAGAATCTGATCCTTGCTCAGCGCAGTCTCGATCTTGTAGGCCATCAGCATTTCGTAGATCTTGCGCGAATAGGTCTTTTCGCTCGACAGGAAGACGTTGCGGGCGACCTGCATCGTGATGGTGCTGGCCCCTTGCGTAGCGCCGCCGTGCATGACATCGCTCAGGACAGCGCGCATGATGCCGATCACATCGACCCCGCCGTGCTGATAGAAGCGCGCATCTTCGATGGCCAGCACCGCATTCTTCATGTCGGCAGGAATGTCATCCAGCTTGACCAGGCTGCGTCGCTCTTCGCCGAATTCGCCGATCAGGACATGATCGGCCGTATAAATGCGCAGCGGTACTTTGGGCCGGTAATCGGTGATGGCGTCGAGATCGGGCAGTTGCGGCATCATGACCACCAGCGCATAGGTCACCAACAATCCGCCGATGACCGCGCCGGCCAGCACCAGGCCGCCGATACTCAATAGCAGTGCGCGGGTCAAACTACCGCTCTGCTTGGACTTGTTTACATCTTGATTGGATTTCTTTGTTGATGACATAGCAATATTCGATGGAAATAGCCCTGTATCCTACAACATGCGAGGGCTAAGGGCGTCGAAATGGCCAGTTAACTTTATGCGCGAGGCGTCGACAGCAACGATTCAATCATCTGCCGCGTCGTCGCAGCGGCCAGTTCCGGCGTCTCCATCGGGAACAGATGGCCACCTGGAATTTGCCGGAAAAACTTGCCGACCAGGCGTTTGGTTGCCTCCAGGCCGGCCTGCCGGCATTCGACCGAGTCGACGCCACCGACAAAACCGATCGGCACCGGAAAACTGCGCTTCAGCACCCGCCCCATGTCATGCGGCAGGGTTCGATAGACCGCCGTTTCGATATCGCGCCGGAAGCGCAGGACCATATTGCCCTGCTCTTCTTCCAGGCCGTAATTGATGTAATCGCGCAGCACCTGCGGCGCCCAGTTGGCGAACACCTGCTTGCTGGCGAAATGCTGATAGGCCGCTTCCGCGCTCGGCCACAGGTTGCGGCGCTTGGCTGAAAAGCGCGCCTGCGAGACCCGGTTGTCCAGACCCAGCGCCTTTGCGCCGCGCAGCAAGCCGGCGCGCCAACCCGTCACCACCGGCGTATCGAGCATCACCACACAACGTACCAGGTCTGGACGCTGCTGCGCCGCCAGCAACGCCAGGCCGCCCCCCATCGAATGCCCGACCAGGATCACCGGTTGGTCGTAACGCGCAGCCAATTCATCGATCAGTTCCTGCACCAATGCCGGCCAGCCATCGGTCACCGGATACTTAGGGTTATGGGCATGGATGTCCAGCGAGCGGACATCGTAGTCATGCCGCAGGTAGTCCAGGAACTGCCGATAGGTACCTGACGGGAAGCTGTTGCCGTGGATGAAGTGCAAAATCGGGTGTTTCGGATAGCTCATAGGTGGGACAAGAAAGCGGATTTAATTTTAGAGCCCATTAAAAACCGAAAACAACGGTGCGACAAAGGGAATTTTAGAGCTTGCGCTCAGAACCGAAAGCCGATTCCTGTGCGCTAGCGGCCATACCAGTAGCGGCGATGCTGCTCGCGATACGCGACCGCGGAGAGGCCCGTATCGAATTTCAGCAGGATTGCACCATCCTCATCGCTGCGCATAATCTTTATGCCCAGTTCACGATATCGCTCCAGCACTTGCTGCTTCGGATGCCGAAAACGATTGCGATATCCAGCCTGGAACAGCGCGATTTGCGGATCGACTTCATTCAGGAAAGCCGCGGTCGATGAGGTGCCGCTACCGTGGTGCGGCGCCAGCAGGACGCTTGCCTTCAATTGACCGGCATGGCTGGCAACCAACTCCTTTTCCTGCAGCGCCTCGATATCCCCGGGCAATAGAATCGCCTGATCTCCATGCGTGATCTTGATGGTGCAGCTGACTGCATTCGGTTTGTCGATTTTCTTCGCCGGCTGCGCAGCATAATGATCCAGTCGCGGATACAGCATTTCAAACCGCGTGCCTCCCCATTGCCATGCCTGCCCTTCGTGGCAGCGTCGATGGTCGGCGGCGGCCGCGACAATCGGATGCGTCGCGGCCAACGATGAATACACCGTCGCCACATTGATGTGGTTCATCACAGACAAGGCGCCTCCTGAATGATCGATGTCGGCATGCGAAACGATCAGCACATCCAGCGCATCGATGCCGCGCGCCCGCAGGTACGGAACGATAATGCGATTGGCGGCGTCGGACTTGCCGCCATAGCCCGGGCCGGTGTCGTACAACAGGCGCTGCGTAGGCGTCTCCACCAGCACCGCCATGCCTTGCCCGACATCCAACGCAGTGACCCAGACCTCTCCGGCGCCTGGCCGGCTGCCGCCATCCAGCAGCAACGGCAACCAGCCGCATAAAGCCAGCCAGCGCAACGGCCAGCCACGCGGCGCAAGCATCCACAAGGTGGCAAGCAGCGCGATGGCAAGCGTCCACGGGCTGGGAAACGCCGCCTGCCACACCGCAAACGGCAACGCGCTCAGCCAGCCCAGGAGTCCCGCCAATTGTTCCACCAGCGCGTGCGCCGCAATCAGCAGCCAGGTCGATACCGGCGCCGGCAGCACACAGGCAGCCAGCGCCAACGGCGTAACCGCCAGCCCGATCACGGGAATAGCCACTGCATTGGCCAGCGGACCAATCAACGACACGCGTCCAAACAGCAATATCGTCAATGGCAGCAAACCGATGGTGACTGCATATTGCGTCATCCCGGCCGCCTTGAAGCCGTGCCACCAGTTGCCGGCTGTCGATGCCTGTTCGGCGGCGCCTGGCTGCATGCGCCCCAGCCCGGTATAAAGGATGACGCCGACAGCGAAGAATGACAGCCAGAATCCGGGCCATAACACCGCCCACGGATCGATCAGCAAGACCAGCGCCAAGGCAACGCAAAGCACATGCGAGACGCTGACGATACGGCCGCTCCACAAGGCCAGCGCGACTACTAGCAGCATGTATAGCGTGCGCTGCGCCGGCACGCCGAATCCGGCCAGCAACACGTACACAAGCGCCGCCAGCGCTCCGCTCAACGCCGCAACTTTCTGCGCCGGCAACAGCAACGGCAATCTGGCCTTGGTAAAAAATGAGCGACGCCACAGCGCTCCCATGACGGCAGCAAAAAGCGTCGCAATCATCGTAATGTGCAAACCTGAAATGGCGACCAGGTGGCTCACTCCGGTCCGATTGAACACTTCCCAGTCGGACTGATCGATGGCGCGCTGGTCACCGATCACCAACGCCACCAGCACGCCGGCATAGCGACGATCGGGCAAGGCATGCAAGATGCGGTCGCGCAAATTGCTGCGCGCGGCTTCAATCAGATTTCCTGGACTGAGCACGAACGCTGTCAGCAACTGGTTTTTCAACTGCTGCTTCTGATCAGAACGGACATAGCCGGTGGCGCGCAGATTGCGTTCCAGCAGCCACGCTTCGTAGTCAAACAGATGGGGATTGGCGTTGCCATGGGGGCGCTTCAAACGCACGGTCAGCCGCCAGCGCGAACCCGCCTCGATTAGCGGAAGATTCGCTTCGGCCATGTCACCTGGTGCTGAGGATGTTTGGGTCGCCGGACGATACCAGGCCAATGACAAGCGTTCGGGAACGACCGGCATCTCGCCGTCCTGTTCCAGCACACTCTCCACCGCAAAGGTAAAGCCGACGCCGCGCTCGAAATGCGACGGCAAGCCATCCACCGTGCCAATCAGCGTGATGTCTCGCCCCTCCCACTGCGTCGGCAACTCCTGGCGCAAATAGTATTGGGCAAACAAGCCCGCCCAGGCAAAGCCGAATATCGCACCTACCAGGAATTTTAAAGGCAGCGCAACATGCCGATTACCGATCTTGCTCGCAACGACATAGACTCCGATTGCCAGCACCAGCAGACAACACAGCATCCAGCTGGCCGGCAATGCCGGTTGAGTTTGCAAAAAGACAATTCCAAGCGCGAACCCGATAATGGCGCTGCGCATTCCGGCCCGACTTAGCGGAGTGCCGCCAATCGCGGCAAGGCTGCGCGGGCGTTGGCCGATGTCGCCGCAGCCAGCTCGGAGATTGGCATACCGCGCAATTCGGCCAGCACCGCGCCGATCCGGGGGATTTGTTGGGGACTGTTTTTTTCCGGATGCAACCAGGCCGGCGACATATCCGGCGCGTCGGTTTCCAGCACCAATGCACTCATCGGCAGTTCAACCGCCAGGCGCCGAATCTGCAAGGCACGTGTGAAAGTCATCGCGCCGCCGAACCCAAGCCGGAAACCGAGCCGAATAAATGCCTCGGCCTGCTGGAAACTGCCGTTGAATGCGTGGGCAATGCCGCCCTGCACCTTGATGCGGCGCAAATGCTTGAGCAGGATGTCTTGCGAACGCCGCACATGCAGCAGCACCGGCAGATCGAATTCGCGCGCCAGCTTCAACTGCTCAACGTAGAAATGTTCCTGTTTTTCGCGCGACGGCCCGTGTTCCATGCCGGGTACGAAGAAGTCCAGGCCGATTTCGCCAATCGCTACAAAGCGCGGATCGGCCATTGCTGATTCGATTGCCGTACGCAATGCGAGCAGATCGGATTCATCAGCCTGCGGTGCATACAGCGGATGGATGCCCAATGCATAGGCACAATTTGGCAGCTGCGCCGCATGCCTGGCGACGGTCTCGAAATTGGCGCGCTCGACTGCCGGAATGACGATCCACTGCACCTGTTGTTGTGCCGCTTCAGCGGCGACCAGCGCCTGCTCGCCGGAAAATTCGGCGGCATCCAGATGGCAGTGCGTGTCGATCCACATCCGGGAACCTTTAGAAATGATGAGGCCAAAATACCGACAATCGGTAGTGGCAAGAATTGATAGATTGATATCCTAGCATGTGACAACAGCCGGCTGTTTAAGCATCTGCATAAGGCATCCGTATAAACAATCCCGTCGCGCAAAGCCAGAGCCTGATAACATGATGCCAAAAAGTATTTAGAAAGCAATGCAGATGTCTACCGCAAACCAGCCTTCGGTTCCTCAACAAGTGTTCGACCAGCGCGAATTCCGTAATGCACTGGGAACCTTCACCACCGGCGTTACCATCATCACCGCGTGCCAGCCCGACGGCACGCTGGTTGGCGTCACCGCCAACAGCTTCAACTCGGTCTCGCTCGATCCGCCGCTGGTGCTGTGGAGCCTGGCCAAATCATCCAACAGCCTGCCCGCTTTCGAACAGGCCGAACATTGGGCCGTGCATATCCTGTCGCATGACCAGGATCAACTCGCCACGCATTTCAGCAAGCGCGGCCACGACAAGTTCGCCGGCTTAACTATCGAACGCGGCCTCGGCGACGTACCTTTACTGGCTGGCTGCACCACCCGCATGCAATGCAAAACCGCCTATCGCTATGATGGCGGCGACCACATCATCATGGTCGGCGAAGTCATGAACTTTGAACATTCGGACATGCCGCCGCTGGTTTATCAGCGCGGCAACTACGCCATCGCCACCCGCAAGGAACTGGCCGACGAGGCCGAAGCGCTGATCAAGGCGACCGCCTCATCAAACGGCGGCGACGAGAATTCATTGAGCTACCTGCTCGGCACCGCTTATTTCCAGATGTACGGAAAATTACGCGCATTCGGCGCCGAACACGGTTTGAACGATACCGAGTTCTTCGTATTGAACGCGCTGGCGGCACGCCAGGGCCGCAGCCTGGAAGAATTGAACCGGCTGTTCGTGTATGCCGGCCATTCGCCGTTGCTGCATGTGCTGGACGACATGAGCGCGCGCGGACTGCTGCAAATTGCAGTGGATCAGGGCGACCATCACGCGCGCGGGCTGTTCTACCTGACGCCGCTGGGGCAGGATTTGGCGCAGCAGATTGCTACTGCCGGCCGCCAAAGTGAAGCCGAGATGCTGGCCAACCTGGGCACCGTCGACGCCATCGCCATGCGCACGCTGCTGCGCCGCTTCATCAACCTGCCGGGCTACGACAAGCTCGACGAGTGATGCTTGTTTAATCCAATCTGGCGGCTGATTCAGCGATCGACCACCAGATTGGCCACTTGCAGCACTTCGCCGCTGACGGCATTCTGCACAAACGTCACGATGCCGAAATGATCGGCGCGGATATCGGGCGCGATGCTGTCCAATGCGATTTTCTCGTGGATTTGCGCAACGCCGTTTTTCAGCGCGAATGGCCCGAGCCAGCGCCGCACCACATAGTCGTGATGCAAGGTCACACCGCCGTTTTCGCCCGCCGACACCTTCGATACCAGCTTGTTTTCATACAGCGCGACATAGGCGTTGTGGCTGTCCTTTGAATCCTGGCGCAATTTGACATTGGAGCTCAGGTCGAATGTACGCGCTGTCGTCGAAGCCAATTTGATCGAGATATCCGCCGGCGCGGCTTGCGCGGTGATATTGCTGATTGCGCCGTCGAAGGCGCTGCCGGAGCTCCAGCGCCTTAGCTCTCTGCCGCCGACAAAAATTTCTGGGGTGTACACCACGCGGCTATTCGTGAATGCGGCCAGTTCTTGTTGCCGTACTGTGAAGCGGTGGTCGCCGAAGCGGTCTTTCCAACCGAGGTTGTCCCAGTAGTCGACGTGCAGGGCGAGCGGTACGATGCTGTTGGACTTGGCTTGTGCGCCGAGCTTGGATAGCCATTGGTCGGCGGGCGGGCAGCTGTTGCAGCCTTCGCTGGAATAGAGTTCTACCAGGGCGACGCGGTTGGCGGGGCTTTGGGCGGTGTAGTCGGTGGCGTGTGCGATGGCGGGGATGCTTGCGGCCAATGCGGCCAGGGCCATGGTTTTGGTGAGGTTGACAAGAATTCGCACTTTGGTCTCCAGGGCTGATGAATGTTGTGGTTTAGTCGTACAGTGATCAGCTTCCTTACAGATTTTATGCTCTTGTGCAGCGAATCACCGGGCGGCGCGTGGGAAGCGCACACCACCATTCGATCGACAACGACGCCCCCACGCAGTTAAATGGGGTCGGAGTTTTTTTTCGGCGGTCTTTTGCCGAAAATTACTCTGATCCCATTTAACGGGCCACGGAGTGAGTGCGGTGGTGTATCAGCTTTGTTCGTCTGATTCTAATTAAAACGGTTGCTACTCCGTGGAGACTTGCCGGGGGCGGCCCGGCAGCCGCTCACTTTTTGCTTCGCCAAAAAGTAAGCAAAAAGGCGATCGCACAGCCGTTGCCCGCCTTCGGCGGGTCCCCAAATGAGCCGTGCGCCAGTCGGATGGGACACAAACTCGCTTCGCTCAAACATGTGTCCCATAATTCCCGACTGTCACCCGTCCCATTTGGCAACGTCAGCATGCGAAAAGTCAAAAGCAACGGCAACGTCAAAAGCCAATTCAAAAGCAGCGTCAAAAACAACTTCAACATCAAAACCAACCCCGAGCAGTTAAATGGGGTCAGAGTTTTTTTTCGCGGCTTCTTGCGAAAATTACTCTGACCCCATTTAACGGACCACGGAGTAAGTGCGGTGGCGCATCAGCCCTATTCGCCGAACGTTACTTAAAACGGTTACGACTCCCTGGATGCTAGCCAGGGTCCGCCCGGTGACCTCTCAGCTTTTCACTACAACGATCCTCCACCTGACCTCAAGGCGCACGATAGAGGTTGATTACGTCGCGGTCTACGCGTACCAGGTTTTGGCCGGCGTCGACTACGAATTCGGCGCCGTTGAATGATGGTCTGGTCAGCAGCAGGATGGCGTCGGCGATTTCGGTTACTGGGGCGATGTAACCTAGCGGCGTTGAACGGGCTGAGGAGTATTCGAAATCGGCCTGGGTCTGGTCGCCGCTGGGGGTCATCAGGCCGGGATACAGGGCGTTTACCCTGAGTACTGGAGCGCTGGACATCGCGAGCATTGCGGTCAGGTTGCCTAGCGCGGCCTTGGCCACGGTGTAGCTGAAATCCTCGGGGTGAAAGTTGGCGCGTACTTTCTGATCGACGACATTGATCACTACGCCCTGCTGTCCGCGTTGCTGTGCTTGCTGATAAAAAGCCTGGGTCAGCAGCAGCGGCGCGCGGCAGTTGACTTGCCACGAACGCTCCAGATCTTCCAATGCGAAATCAGCCAACGTATCCGGGAAAAAAATCGCAGCGCAATTGACCAGCACATCGAGCCGGCCGAACCGGGCGTATGTCGCGGCAATCATCGCCTGCAATTGCTGCGGATCCTGCAGATCAGCCTGCTGCAGCAACGACACGCCGCCACCGGCCTCTATGGCCTGCACGGTATCCAGCGCATCCTGTTGCGAACTGCCGTAGTGCACCACGACCGCATAGCCTGCTTGCGCGAAGCGTTCTGCGATCACTCTTCCGACCCGTTTGGCGGCACCGGTAATCAGCACCACGGCTTGTGTCATGTCGGCTAGCGGCGGGGTATTGGGCGCATGCGTGCTCAATTTTTGACGGCAGCGCTGGCCACGCGCTCCATGAATTGCGCCAGGCGCAGGTCGAGGTCGGTGACGCCGTTGGCGTCGTGGGTAGTCAGCAGCACGACCACGCGGTTGTAGACGTTCGACCACTCCGGATGATGATCCATTTTTTCCGCCAGTAAGGCTACCTGGGTCATGAAACCGAAGGCGGCGTTGAAATCGGCAAACAGGAAAGTCTTTTGAATCGCATCGCGGCCGTCGACAGCAGTCCAACCGTTGAGGCCTTGAATCGCGGCGGCGGCGCCGATGTGCGTAGAGTGTGGCATTGGAATATCCGTTCGTGAAAACTCCAATTCTATAACCGGAAGCGATGGAATGAGAAAAAGATATCTACCGGCTGCCACTGCCTGGGCGTGGCACAGGGGAAAACCGCCCCCTTGCGGCGCGGCCTCAAAAGATCAACAATTGTAACGGCAAGATTTTTTTCGAAGTGCTGTCAACCAGCTGCCGCGCCATCGGCGTTAATGAGTTGCCATCAACGAGTTGCGATATCCGTCCTCGTCAATTAAAGGAGCCACCATGAATTCGAAAATCACTGCTGCACTGTTCTGCGCGCTCGCTCTGGCTGGCGCTTCCGGCGCCGCCAGCGCCAAAGGCTGTATCAAGGGTGCCGCCGTAGGCGCGGTAGCCGGCCACTATGCCGGTCATCATGCGGTTATTGGCGCAGTCGGCGGCTGCGTGGCCGGACGTCACCTGGCCAACAAGAAGGCAGCCGACCAAGCAGCAGCCGCGCATGCTGCCGCGCCGGCCGCACCTGCACCCGCCAAATAAGCCGTTCCGCTGCAAACCCGCGCAGGACCTGATCTGCGCGGGTTTTCTCTTGCAAGCCGACAAACCAAGAATGCCATTACCGGCAAACAACACGGCATGTTGGCATAATGAGAGCCCGTATGCATTCCCTTGGGCAACATGAAATTCCTGGCAATCTCCGGCAGCCTGCGCGCCGCCTCCCTCAACTCCGCTTTGCTGCGTGCCCTCGCCCGTGTTTCACCGGATGACATCGAAGTGGAGCTTTACCCTGGCCTGGGTGAACTGCCGCTATTCAACCCGGATCTTGAAGCCGACGATCCGCCAGCTGTCGCTGAATTGCGTCGCCGGATCGTGTCGGCCGATGCACTGCTGATTGCCAGCCCGGAATACGCGCATGGAATTACCGGCGTCATGAAAAACGCACTCGACTGGATGGTAAGTTGCGAAGCGTTCGTGTTCAAGCCGCTGGCTTTGTTGAACGCATCGCCGCGCGCGGTGCATGCCCAGGCAGCCTTGCGTGAGGTCGTCACGGTGATGTCGGCGCGCATTGTCGATGAGGCTTCCATCACCCTGCCGATTCTAGGCGCGCACCTCGATGAACAACAGATCGTCGATCATCCGCAGATTGCCGCAGCACTGCGTGGAGCCTTGACGGCTTTACGCCAGGCCGTGCTGGCACCGCCATCGAGCCCGCACTAATTTTTTCCGTCGCTTAGCGGACGATGAACAGCAACGCCAGAGCGATCAGCGCCGGCAATGCCTGGATGAAGAAAATTTTGCGGCTGGCGGTGAGTGCACCAAAGATGCCGGCGACGATCACGCATGCCAGGAAAAACACCTTGATCGAGAAACCGGGCGCGCCCAGGCAAATGCCCCAGGCCAGTCCGGCCGCCAGGAAGCCGTTATACAAACCCTGATTGGCCGCCAGCGCCTTCGATGCTGCGGCAAATTCCGGAGTCAGGCGGAAAGTCTTGATGCCGAACGGTTTATCCCAGAGGAACATCTCCAGCACCAGGAAATAAACATGCAGCAAAGCGACCAGCGCGATCAACAGGTTGACGACAGTATTCAAGACAAACTCCCTTTTTATTTATTGTGAATGCAACGGCCGATGCCATATCTGGCAGCGCCTGGCCACTTTGATTTACTACGAACACGATCAAACGCCGGCCGGACGACGGCATGTCTGTCGCCGGCCTTCCCTCATTCCTTGGCTGCGACCTGGCTGGCATGCAACGCCGCCAGCTCGGCATCCAGTGCCGCCACGCGCTTGGCTGCCGGGCGCGCATTGATGCGGCCGATGTAGGCCTGGATCAACGGTGTCAGCGGCACCAGCTTGAAGGCTGTGGTCCACGTCAGCGCTGTCCCCCAGAGGATGTCGGCGGCGCTGAATTTTTCGCCCAGGATGTATGGCCCTTTCTCCAGCTGGTCGGTCAGGGTCTTCCACATGGCATCGAAATCGCCGTAGGGGCAGGTGGATGGTGGGGTCGGCGCATGCTTTTGTGCACGGTCGATCAAGGCCGGCTCAAAACACGAACCGTAATACACCATCCAGCGCAGGTACGGTCCGCGCAGCGGATCGTCCAGGGCCGGCGCCAGGCCGGCATCCTGGTACAGGTCGGCGAGATACAGGAACACCGCTGGCTGCTCGGTGATCAGCGCATCGCCATGTTTGATGGCGGGCACCTTGCCCATCGGATTGATCGCCAGATACGCAGCTTGGCGCTGCTCTCCAGCTTTCATGTTGAGCGCGTGCAGTTCGTAATCGGCGCCCAGTTCCTCCAGCAGGATACGGGCGCCGCTTGAACGCGTGTTGGGCGAATGAAAAAACGTAACCCGACGATTCGATGCCATGTTGAGTGTCCCTTTTATCGTTATATTTCCGTGGAAGCCAACCACGTTTTCTGATGGCCGTTTGTGGCCAAAAATATATCGCAATTCATGCCAGCGATCCGGTCGCGGACAGCTGCACACGATAGTGTCGGATACAGTAGGAAACATGCAAGCAATATTGCGCGCTCCGGTTAGTCGAAATACTCCATTTCCAGTGTCAATCGACGCCATTACTTAATCTATTTACAACACCCATTAAGCCATATCGGTCATGTCAATTATGCCCTGTGGATGAGGTTTTTTCATAGAGGAAATCGATGCGGCGCACGTCAATTCTCAGATCGATTTAACAGATTCCGCCTGTAAGTTGAATGTGAAAAGTGTAAGCAAATGCACGGGACACAATTTCTGGCGTCTGACTTCGTACAATCGATAGCACTGAACACATTCAGGAGCGCAAATTGAAACACCCACTCAGCATCGCCGCCATCATCGCCGGACGCTTTTCCAATTTCATATCTTCGCCTCCCAAGGAGTCCGAAGAAATCAACGTTATTCTGAAGAACGCGCCGCCGCCATCCAAAGACGAAATCACGCCTAGCCCACGGGCCGGTATGGTGTGGAGTCCAGGCTTCTGGAATTATGTCGGTGGCTGGTATGTATGGGAAGCGGGTCATTGGGAGCTGGATCGGCAAGACCAGCAGTATCAGAAACCCGGATGGCAGAAGGTCATCCACGGCTGGAAGCTGCAACACGGCGGATGGCGCGTCACATCGGTGAACTTTATCAAATCGGGATTGACAGTTAAGGGCCAGGATGACGGCGTCGAAGCACGTTACGATCCGCTGGCAGCGTTTCGCTGAACCTGGCCGATTGATTTACACGGCAGAGCCATAAGGTAGCTGCCGCCGATTTTCCAACTAAAATTATCCAGGCCGTTTATCGATCGCATCGCGGCGCAGCCGGCTGCGCTCCTGGCAGCGAAAGCAAATCCAGCGCTTGGATTTATTTCGGATGACAAATTCGCCCTCTGCCACTGGCACCTCACCTTGATGATGCGAACAAAAGCGCTTACCGGTCACATTGGCGGTAGCCTGCGTCACCAACGCCAGCCGGTCTTGTCGTTGCAGATATGCGGTCATGACTGATTGCTCCTTCTACGATTTCTTGCCAATACAGGTATTCGTCCTGAAATCCGATGCGGCTATTTTCCGAATGGATTGATGTTGACGGCTTCCTGGGCACTGGCAGCCACGGGCTTGCTGTCACTGACGCCATGTGCGCCGATCGCAACAGCCGCCCTCGCATCCATTCCACCACCGTCCGTTAGCCATACCGCATAAACGCCGCAGGCGCCTAGGATCAGCGCCGCAACAATCCAGGTTAAATTCGACCGGTTCATTTCCATCTCCCCGAACGCAATTAACACCCGGAAGACCTGCTCGGTCCTCCGGGCGAACTGCCCTACATCAAGAACAACGCATCATCAACGAGCAAAATCCGATGTGTTATGGATGAAGGTGTTCAGGTTGGCGATGTTCAGGCTGCCGAAGCCTGTGGTTGCATCCCAGCCTTTGGCTGCCTTGTAGCCGTACGAGCTGCTGGCGCCATTGGTGCCGGAAGTCACGTCGTGCAGCAGCGCAGCATTGGCAGCCAGCGGGAAATACTTGTAGAAGCTGGCTGCCGGGAAGCCCAACGCATTGCCGTTGGCCGATTGCAGACGCGCCCAAGTGCCGGTGAAGATCGGCGCTGCCAGGCTGGTGCCGCCTACTGTGCCGGTTTGGCCGTTGTAGTAGATGGTGGCGCCGCTGGCGCTGGCGGCATCGAATGCGATGTCAGGCAGGCCGCGGGTAGTCTTGCCGGCCGCGATCACGCCCGATTGATAGGAAGGCGCTGCTTCGTACTTGCTGTAGCCGCCACCGGTTGCCCACAGGCGCTTGGTTGGATCGGAATCGCCATTGGCGTCGTACACGCCAATCGCGCTCAATCCTTCATTCCAGACGGTTTCGCTGCTGTAGGCGCCGGATGTGGTGTACAAGGTCGTGCCGCCGACAGCGATCACATAAGGCGAGCTGGCTGGCTCGCTGACGTCATAGGTGGATTTGTTCTTCGGCACGCCTGGTGCGCCGGAGATCGAGCTGGTCTGGCAGTTGTAGGTACCGGCGTCGCCTGTCGAGATCGAGAAGGTCTGCCCTTGCGCCACGGCTTGCTTGAACACGTTGTCGTCAGCGGCCTGGGTGCCGTCGCTATGCGTATCCGATTCGCAGCCGCCGAGCGAGACGTTGATCACTTTTGCCAGGTTATCGCTGACTGCCTGGTTATAGGAGGCGGTGATGCTGCTGAAATTCATGTCTGGCGATGCGTAGAATATCAACTGCTGTACTGCGCCGCCGGAGGTGCCGGTGATGGTCTGGCTGTCCAGGTTCCATTCGACCTGGCCGGACGTATCGCTGTAATCGCTGCCGGCAGGACCGGTTTGCACCACCGAGGTGTTGACGGTGGCGAAGCCGTTGGCTGAAGTGAAGGTTCCCAGATCGGTGATCGTCGGATCGATATTTCCTTCGGAGATGATGGCGACCGTTGTGTTGGATGCGGTCGGCGTCGAGCCAGCGTTATAAATCGACGGGAACTGTGCCGGGCTGTGCGGCGTTGCTACCGGCGTTGCGCTTGGCTTGGCCTTCGCCTTGGCTTGCAGCGCTACGCTGCCTTCTGTATTTGGTATCCAGCGATGATGAGTCTGGGCCACTGCGACGTTTTGCAAGCCGAGCACCGAGCCGACGATATTGCCGAGCGCTGCAGGCACTTGCGCTGCGTCGGTATTGGCGAACACATTGCGGCCATCTTGCTGGAAGCGCTTGAGCGAGGTGCGGAATGCGGTTTGCACGGTAGCAGCTGTACCGTCTGCGAACACCAGTTGGCGGTTAGGCGAAATCCGGATGTTGACAAAGCCGGACTTGCTCAAGTGCGCAACCACCGCGGCTACATCTTTTTCCGTCGGCGCATACAACGCAGCGAACTGCGCGGGCTTCAAGAATTTGCCATAGGACGCAGTGCCTGGCGTATGCAGGTCTTGCAGGAACTTGTCGAGTTTGGCTTCGTTGCGCAGGTTCAGGCTCAGTGTTACATGGACCTGTTCGCCTTGCGCCAATTGCACCGCCGATGCAGCTGGCGTTGCGACGCTAGCGTCAGCCGCCAGGCTTTTCTGATTCGCTTGCACTTGCGGCAAGAATGCCTGGGTCTTGGTTGCTACCCAAGTGCTGGTATCCGCCACAGCAGCATGGACGGACAAGGATGCAAATACCAGGGACAGCGCTAATGACAAAGCCGAAACCTGGGGAATCGCAAAATTTCCTGCTAGTACTTTCGATTTCATATCGCTTATTCCTATTGAATTGAACAGATAAAGGAAGCCTCAGCCCTGCACTGAATGCACAGTGCATAGGTTGGTCTGGCGCTGGAATCTGCGTCACGCGCCGTGACGCAGTTATTAACGGACTTGCAGTCCGCTAAACGGATGGCCGGAGCGTAATCGCTACCTGAGCCTGAAGACGGGAGGGGATGTGGTGCGCAGGGCGCGAGAGATTTCGTCGGACGACGATGGCGGCAAAATGGCGTAAATCAAATTGAATCTGGCGCAAATCATGATGCTTCCCTCTTGAGGATAAACAACGACACTCTTTGCTCTTATGGAGTGATTGCCGTGTGAAAAATCAGTATTTTTTCATCTCTTTTTAAAGCAGAAATCAGATACTTCAATGATCCAGAATATAGACATAATTTCCGTGTGGCAATATCATTTATCGTGATATTTTTTTATATCGATTCGCGTATTTCATTGCATAGGTGACTCAGTCCGGTGTGACGCCTGCGCCCTGCCTCACTGGCCGGGATCGATGCCGGCGCCGGCGATCGGACGGCTCTCCGGCTTGATATCGCGCGCCGTAAAAATCCAACCAAGACTGAATAAAGAGCGCGGCAAAGTAGCCCACAGCGTGGCGCCGACAATCAGCGCGCCGCCAACCCAGGACATGGTGCTAAGCTTCTCACCCAGCCACAGGGCAGCAAACAGCGCACCGAATACCGGCTCGCTTCCCATCAACAGAGAAACCCGTGTGGGGTTGGTCCGCCGTACTCCGTAGTTCTGCGCGAAAAAAGCAAAGATCGTGCAAAACAACACCAGGTAAATCGTCCCAAGCCAAAATCCGGAATCCACCGGAAGAGCCGGCAAACCGCCTTGCGTGAACACGCCGGCGACAATCAGGCTGCCGATTCCCACTACGCCCGACTGCACCGCTGTCAGGGTCAGGGTGGCCATGTTCTTGTCGAGCGTCAGGCGCTTTGTCATGCATACCATCAAGGCCCGCAGCAATGCCGCCACCAGCATCAGGCCGTCGCCGAAATTGAAAGTCAGGTTACTGCCTGAAGTCAGCAGCCAGGTGCCGAGCAGCGAGACGAAAGCAACCAGAAAGGCACTACCGCCAGGGCGCCGCCGCATTACCAGCCATTCGACAAAGGGCGTAAACACGACGCACAAGCTAATCAGGAAAGCGGCATTGGAGGCTTGAGTCAGCACCACGCCGAAGGTTTCGCACATCAGGATGGCAAGCAGGATGAAACCGAGCGGCAGTCCGGCGCGCAGCGCAGCGCGCCCTTCAGGCCTTGCCAGCTGACGCAAGCTTGGCAACAACAGCAGGAAAGTCATGCAAAAACGAATCGCCAGGAAACCCATCACCGGGTAATACGCCAACGCCTCTTTGGCGACGCCATAGCTGGTGCCCCAGACGACAGCTACCAGCAGCAGTAGCAGGTCGGCGACCCAGAGGCTTTTTACAGGTGAGTTGGTGAATGGTTTCGTCACTTCGCTTTACTCCGGATAGCGCTAACAGCACTATCAGTTGGTATAAAAAAGTTCCGTCAACGGGGATAGATGAGCGGAACAAACGGCGGGAGCACCGAGGATATGGGGTCAGGAATAAATCACGTTCATGTTCGGGTATAGGCAATCACCAGCACGTCCCGGAAGGCTTCGCGCTTCGGTTCCAGCGGCAGCACCTTGGTTACGCCATGCATGGTCCTGGCGTCGTCGGCCAGCATCAAGTCCATCGGGTCGGTCAAGGTATAGCGGCACATCAGTTTGCCGGCGATATCCGTGATATAGGTTTCGCCACCAAGCACGTTATGCCGGCGCACCATCATGGTGACGATGTAGTCAACGCCGTCGCGGTGCAAGCCTTCAGGCGTCGGATTGCCAGGAGTATGGTCACTGGCGCGGATCCGGTACGGATGCAGGCGGATATTCCATTTACCGCCCCGTCCCTGCACCTGGTCGAACACCCGGGCCAGCGACAGCAGCAATCCGGACAGGAAAGGACTTTCGACGAAATGCCGCTCCAGCGGTTCGAAGTGGCGCGCGACATCACCGTTGAGCTTATTGATATAGCCCGGCTGTTGGTACGGTCCATGCGGCAATTGGTGCAACACGCCTTCGGCATGATCCAGTTCAAACGCGCCGTAGCGGCGGAAGCGATAACTACCGTTGTCGCCCATGTAGCGGTCTTGCGGCAGATTGTTCCAGCATGCGGAAAATTCGTTCCAGGTCGCAGGATCAACATCGCAAGCAGCCTGCAACGCCCTGCCGGACAACACACTGAACAAGCGCGCCTCGACCTCGTCGCTCAGATGATCAATGATGGGCGGCGCCAGCCTGATCGGCGCCAGGGCATCGATTTCCATTTAGTTTTCCTCGGCCAGTATCTTTTTCACGGCCAGCAATGGATTGGAAGGCAGCGACAACTGACGGCTGGAACGTTGCGCCGCGATGTCTTTTTCCCAGCTGTCGCGATCGGTCAGATACAGCGGCGCCGCGGCCTTGATTGCGCAGACGTCGGCAGCACCGGCACGCAGGCGGTAATTGACAGTACCGGTCACGTATTGTGCGGTTTCTACGATAAAGCGATCGGTCGCCACGCGCAGCGGCGTGAACCAGCGGCCTTCAATCGCTTCACGCACCCAGAGCTGCTCCATCCGCAGTTTTTCGCGCAGCAGTTCCGCATCCAGCACCGCGGTCTCCAGATGGCGATAGGCTTCCAGCAAGGCCATGGCGGCCGGCGCTTCACGCACTTCCAATACTTTCTCGCCCTGCTCCAGATGCTCCAGGCCGCAATAACGACCGATGCCGAATGCGCCGACGCGCCGGTTCAGGCGTGCGATCAATTCGACCAGCGGCAGTGCTTCGCCATCAATCGCAACCGGACGGCCACCGTCGAAAGAAACCGACAGGTCAACGCTGGCCAGTCCCGGATCGGGTGCGGAGGTCCAGTCGAACAACGATTCCGGTACCCAGAACGATTCCGGATTATCGAGCGAGCCAGACTCGAACTCGCGGCACCACAGGTTGGCGTCGCCGCTGATGCCGCGCGCCTGGAAATGCGGTAGGCCGGCAGCGCGCAGTGCTTCGATTTTTTCTTCGCGCGAAATCGCTGTGTATTCATACGGTGTGCCGTAATAGCCGACATAACCGAGTTGCGCAATCGCGCCATTCAGGCGGCGCAGGCTGTTCTGCGATTGGTTGGCGGTGTGGACGATGGCATTGCAGTCCAGCCGCATTGCCGTCTCGACCGCGAAGCGGGCAATGATCGGCCGCGACAGCGACGAACTGATCGGATAGATACCCATGTAGCGGGCATTGGCGCGGATCGCCGGCAGCACCGCATCTTCGGCAAAGGCTTGCTGACCATCGATCACCAGAAGTTCGGCGCCGAAGTGCGCGGTGATCTGCTGCAGGTCGGCGACATTGACACCCTCGCCCAAATCGACCGTCAGGGCGGTCACCCGGCAACCGCTGTCGACCAGGCTTTTCAATGCATAGGTGCTATCCAGTCCACCGCTGAACAAGGTCAGGACGTGCTCACTATGGCTGGCGACACTTTTCAGGTCATCGATACTGCGTATTCTTTTTAGCGGCTGAATCATGGGCGCTCCGGACATCCAAATACAAGATAGTATTAATCAATCGAAAAATATTTCTTCGTGTAACTTATTATGTTTTATTCTGCCGATTACGATAATCTATCGATTCAGAACAACACTTGTGCTCAGTGGGAATAAATGGCTAATCGATACATCAAACTGATGCCGGATATGGCGATTTTTGTACGAGTGGTGGAAACCGGGAGTTTTTCGGCTGCCGCGCTTGAACTGGGCATGACCCCCTCGGCGGTCAGCCGCCAGGTATCCCGGCTGGAGCAGGCGCTCTCGGTAAGGCTGCTTGAGCGCACCACCCGCAAGCTGCGCCTGAGCGAATCCGGCAGTGAGGCTTACCAGCGTTGCCTGGAAATGGTGGGCGCCGCCAGGGCGGCGATGGAAGTGGCTGACAAGTTCGTGGCGATCCCGCAAGGCTTGCTGCGGGTTGGCATGCCGAAGGCCTTCGGTAAATCGGTGGTGACGCCGCTGATCCCCGGCTTTCTGGCGAAATATCCGGAAGTCGATGTGCAATTGATACTGACTGATCGCCATGTCGACCTGATCAACGACGATGCCGACCTGGTGATCCGCATCACCGGCCAGCCGGCCGATGGCTTGGTGGCGCGGCCATTGATGTCAATCGATCAAGTTCTGTGCGCCACTCCCAGCTATCTGGCGCAGCATGGCACACCGAAAGAACCACAAGACCTGTGCGGACACAGTTGCCTGTACCTGGGTGAAACGCCGGGCGATTCCGACTGGCGCTTCCTGCGCCAAGGCGAATCAACCATCATCAAAGTGCGCGGACGCTACGTCGTCAATCACAGCGAAGCGCGGCTGGAAGGTGTGCTGCAAAACCTGGGGATTGGCTGCCTGCCCTATTTCATCGCCCGCGCTCCGCTGGAACAAGGTTTGGTGCGGGCCGTGCTGACCGAATGGGAATTCGTCGCGGCCTATCAGGGAACCGCCTTCATACAATATCTGCCGACACGTTATCTGGCGCCCAAGATGCGGGTCTTCATCGATTACCTGGCAGCGCATATGGAAGCTGACTTGAAGCCGTTGGACCGGCGGCGGCTGGCCGCCGGGAACTGATGTCAGTGGTCTGAATGTGGATACACCCAGCGCCGCAAACTCAGATAATTGAATACCATCGCGGTTCCCGAACCGGCCATCAAGGCAACGACCGGGTACGCGTGCAATACAGGAAAACAAGCGATCAAGGCAGAGAATATCGCCAGGTTCAACAAGGCGCCGGCAGTCTGCACCGCGAGATAGCCTGCGTATTCCCGCTTGGCTCGCACCGGAGCACGTGCCGTAGCTGTCGTGATGAACACGAAGCTGCGGTTCAACAGCCAGGTGACGAACACCGCGACCAGGAAAGACAGTACCCGCGACAGGTAAAGCGGCAAACCGGCGTACTTGTAGAACACCATCATCAGGCAGGCATCGACCACGAAGCCGATGCCGCCCACCACCACAAAACCGAACGCACTGGCCGGCAGCCAGCGGATGTTTTTCAGAAAGCCAGGAGTCATCGGCGTTCCGAACGGGCCAGCCAGCGCAACTCGAACTCCATGCGCTGCTGATGCGCGACCGAATCGAGCACCAGGCCGATACCCAAAGCCATCACCGCCGCCACGCACATGCCGGTGGCCAGGATCGCCAGCGGCACATGATAGATGAATCGATACTGGATCCAGTCATCGAATACAGGCGCCCCGGCCAACAAACCCAGCAACAGCAGCAGCAGGCTCAACACGCTGAAAAAAGCCAATGGCCGGTAATAGCGGAAAATCTGGGCAATCGCAAACAGGACCCGGGTGCCGTCGGAAAAGGTATTGAGTTTGGAAACGCTGCCGCTCGGGCGGTCCTTGTAGGCGACCGGGATTTCGACAATACGCATGCGCTTGTGCAGCGCATGCAGCGTCATGTCGGTTTCGATCTGGAATCCCTCAGCCAACACCGGATAGGTCTTGACGAAATCACGGCTGAAAACCCGATAGCCACTCATGATGTCGACCAGCTTGGCACTGAACAGTTTGTTCACCATCCATTGCACCAGGCCATTGCCGAAACCGTGGAACGAGCGTTGATTCTCACGCGCGTAATCGCCGCCGGACTGGCGGTCGCCGACCACCATGTCGGCGCGCCCCTGCAGCACCGGCTCCATCAGTTCGCGTGCCTGATCCGCCGGATAAGTCAGATCGGCATCGGCCAGCACATAAATATCCGCATTGATGTCGATAAATGCGCGCCTGAGCGCGCTGCCCTTGCCCTGCCGGTTTTCATCGATAACCCCGCCTTGGCAGGCCAGTTCCTGCAAGACCTGGCTCGCAATAGCGCCGGTGCGGTCGCGGGAATTGTTGTTGATGACGTAGATGGCGGCTTCCGGCAATGCCTCACGGAAGGCTCGGATCGTGCCCTCAATCGTCAATTCTTCGTTATAAGCCGGCAGAATAACTGCGACATTTTTCTCTACCGCTTCATTTTTCAGCATGTTTCGTGGTCCCGTTTTTTATCTCTAAGCTCAGTGGCTTTTTTCTCAGCTTATGTAATCCAATTTCGCAAATTAATCATGGAACAACCGCGGGCGACCTAGATGAAATGCATAGCTGCTGATCTTGATCGATACTCCGCCGGTACCTGCCGTCACGCCCGCCCCGGGCACAAACACAAGCTGGTCCGTGTTGATGGGACGATTAAATAAAAGGCGAACTCCCCATGGCGCGGGCAAAAGACGAAAATCTCGTACCTTCTGCAGTTCCTTTCCGTCATACCAAACCCGATGCTCACCGAAGTAGACCTCGGTAAATCCACCGGAAAGCCCGGAAAAATCAATGAAGTCAATTCGGCTTGGCGCAAATCGAAGTTGGAACCCAGCATCAGGAGTGCCGGGACTTGCACTTGCCAACTGAATGTCGCCAGGCGCCGAATGTACCTCATAGCGCGGCATCAGCAGCAAAACTGCGCCTGCGGCCACGATCCCGGATTTTAACATCCACTTTTTGGCGTTGGCCGTCCAAGAGCCCGCGAACACCCAACTCACTACCAGCCAGGCCAACAGGGCCAGGTACGGAAACGCCCATTTGAAATAATGCACATTGTGGTAACGCCAAAGCCCATTCGGCAGGAGATCTCCATAAGGAGCATAGAGACAAAACTGAAAGACAATCGCCAACACGATGGTTCGCAGCAGCCAATCGCCACGGAAAAAGCACCAGCACATCCCCAATATGGAAAATACCAGCCAGGGATAATGCGAAATCAAACCGCTTCTTTGTTCAAGAAAAACGGTACCGCCATCAAACACCAGCGAAAATATTTTACGGAACAACTGCGACGGGAAATATCCGCTCGCGGATGCGGTAGCCTGGAAATACCCGCCCAGGAAGGCGCCGTACACGATCTGATTGAAAATCAAATACAGCAGGATGCCAATCGAAAATCCGAGCCCAAGACCTACTGCCATGAACGCGATGCGACGAAGGCGTTGCTTCAATGGCGCGCCGCTGGCGCCCCGATAACCGACATAAAGGTAGGCTGGGAAAAAGACGGCAACCAGGGCCGAATCAATCGGCCGCGCCAGGACCAGCAAGCTAACGACTGCCGCGTAAACGAAAGCCATCCACGCCCGCTGTCCATCATGTTTGTTATCGGCTTCGCCGGCATCCGACAGTTTCATCAACCCGTACAAGGCAAATGCATAAACTGCAGCGGTAACAGCCGTGGTCCAAGGGACCACAAAATTTGCAAGTATTTCGCGGTTGCAGAACAGGGAAAGCGTCAGCAACGCAAAAGACACCATGCGCGGAACATAACGGTCCGCGATGCGCGCGTACACAAAAACAAACCACAGGAGTGCCGCGCCGTTGACGAAAAAATAGGGATGGTTGGGCCACCATTTATAGAAGATCGCTCCAACCAACGGATAGAGCGGAGGATAACGATGATTTGCAGGATCAAAATTCAGGGAAAAGAATGCTTTGGTCGCTTTAAGATATTCACCTTGATCGAACCATCCCCACCACCCTTCAGGGTAAGTCAGATTGTTGCCCGGCAGCGCAGGGTACTGCAAATAAGCGCCCAAATAAAAGACCAATGCAGTGGCGATGAAGACCCAGATCGGTAATTTTCTTGCCACCAGATACTCCCAACTATCAAATCATTGATTCTTCATCAGACCTCGCGGATCTTATTTGAAAAACATTGAATAACCCATTTTGCGATGCATCCGTTGAATTAACCAGCCAAGCGGCGAGCCAACTTCGGGAGTTTTATCGATCAGGCACATCCGGTCAAGCAGTATCCGACCAATCAAGCCGGTTTCGTCATCACCTTATCTTCTGCACGCCTGCCGCGGATCGAACACGCCCTCAATCCTCTCCTCGCCGCCCAAGAAAATGTCGCAGCAGCACGGCCGCCGCAATCACCAGCGACAGCAGGGACAACAGCAAGCCGTAACGGAAAGTCGATGATGAAAAATACAGTTCAACCTTGTGCTTGCCGGCCGGAATCGCCACGGCTTTGCCCAGCAGTTGGGCGCTGAATACCGGCACCGCCCGGCCATCCACGGTGGCGCGCCAGCCCGGGTAATTGGCGTCCGCCAGGAACAGCCATCCGGGCCTGCTGGCATCGACATCGAATGCGTAGAAAGTCGGCTGCCGGGTCAGGATGGCAAAACTGATGGCGTGCGGATCGTTGTCGGTGTCGGATATGGGCGGCAGTGGCTGCCCCTTTATTGCCTCGACGATCAGCTCAGTTGGGCGTGGGGTTGCCAGCATCTGCAATGCTTCCTCGTCGGAGGCTACCGCGCGGTAGCGGGTGAAAGTCTGGAACAGCGGCTGCGCTGCGGTATTTTCCATGATCCACGTGCCCAGGCGCTCATCATGAACCGCTACCCGCAGATCGGGCGCAGTCAGTTGGCGATCAGCTGAAATGAAACGAATGCCAAGCACATCGATTGCCCGCTGGCCTGGCGCGGTGCGGTTGCGCCCTTCCATCTCATCGACAAACAAGGGATTCAGCATGGTCCGCGCGCGCAGCGGCAAGGCCAGCGCACCGTCTTCCGATGGGATATCCCACAGCAGATTACTGAGCGCCGGGATCGAGGAAAATGCGGTTTGCATGGCGGTGTCCAGGCCATCGGTCTTGGAGTTGCGCATCGCATAAGACACCGAAATACTGTTGTTCAGGAACTTCGCATCCTGCACCGGATAACGTTGCGACAAGGTCTGCAAAGTGGCAGGACGCTGCAACAGCGCCACATCGCCGAAATGGAAGACGTGCAGCCGCAGCGTCATGCATTCAAGTGCTAGCAGCGCAAACATCAGCAGCGGGATATGCGCCGCCTTGCCGCGGGCGGCCAGTGCGGCGACGGCAATCAACGCCGCAGCGACGATGGCGAAATGCTGCCACGGCGCCATCGGCACGTAGCTGACGAACGCCAGAACAGCCCATACAGCCGCAAAAAGAAGCGTGCAGATCCACAACCTCTTATCGCGCAGCCAGCCGGATCCGGCTCGTCGCAGAAAGTCGCTGATGCCGTCGATGGCGCCAGCCGCCAGCACAGCGATGCCGATGATAGCGATCTCCAGATAAGCTTGAGTAGTCCTGAAGAAATGCAGGCCAGGCACCAGATGCCAGTCATACACGAGGCGGAACAACGGCGATGCATTGCCGATGCCGAGCTGAAACAGGATCAATACGGCAATCAAATGGCCCTTGGCGCGCCATGACGAGCGGAACAGGGGAAACATTGAAGCGCAAATGCAGACCAGCAGACTACCGACTACGGGGAACTGATCGACCTGATCACGGGCAAATTCCAATTGGTCGCGGGTGTACAGCAAGCCGCGCAGGATCGACATCGGCGAAAAATAAAAAAACAAACCAACGCCGCCGCTGCGATGCGATAGCGACGCCAGCTCAAGCAAGGGCAGCAACTGGACCGCCGAGAGTCCAAGGAACAGCAATCCCGCGATGAGCGCCGTCGTCATCAGTTGGCGCCGCTGGTTTTGCCACAGCGTCCTGCCATCCGCAGAAAATGGCATCGTGCACAGGGAAAGCACCATGTAGAGCACGGTCGCATGCACCAGTTGCGGATAGCCGGCCAGGATCATCATGGTCGCCGCTGCCGCCAACAAAACCGCTTGCCTGGCCGTCGGCCTCTTGAGCCAGGCTTCCATCGCACACAACGCCCAGGGCGCCCATGCCAGCGTGCCGGATATCGTCAGGTTCTGTTGTTCCTGGATCCAGAGCGCGGAAAAAGCCACCACCAGCGCAGCAAAACCGGCCGACCAGACGCTGTTTCCCAACAGACGGCACAGCGTGAAAACGCCCGTCCCCGCAATCAGCATGCACAACAGATGGAAGATATTGCTGCCCACTATCGGAGGCAGCAGCCAGGCCAGCAAGATATTGAACGGGCTGGCAAAGCCGCCCTGACCTTCAGCAAACAGCGGATGGCCGCCAAAGACTTTGTCGCTCCACAGGGGCGTAGCGCCGCCATGCAGGAACCTGGCATGGAAATCGAACAGCGGCAAACCGTGGATGACGGAATCACCGTGCACCAGCGTTTTGCCATCCATCAGGGTCGGCCACCAGAAAACCACGGCAAACAGGAGCAGTACGAAAAATACGATCAGGGATTTTTTATTATTTATCATGTTGCAAAAAGAGCATCTCCACCCTTGAACAAATTCTCTTTCACAGGGAATTCCATATTGCTGACCACAGCGACAGGCCGCCCGGCATCGACAAACGGGGACCCAAAAATCGACCATGAATTCTATCCTAGCCACAACTTATCAAGCATACAAAAGCAAGCCTTAGTAGCTATCCACTAGGTACGTCGAGCAAACCTGTTTGAGCGATGCGCAACATTTTTACGCGGTGTTTACAAGCGCGCCACCCCTTTTTAGAGAATCTTTACGTGCTGCCTGCTAATCTGTACTTACCAAAACGACCAGTAGATATCCTCTATGAATCAGGTAATTTCAGCAGCATCGACATGGCGCCATTCTTTCCTTCCAGATGAAGAAACAATGGAAATGCAAGCATCTGCTTCGCACTTCCAGCTCGACCCCATTCGCGGCAAATCTCTTCCGACTCAAAAAGATTTCATGATGCGCATCACGGTCGATGCAGCATCGGTTTCAGAATTACGGCGCGTCATCGTCAGTACTTGCGGCGACCTGCTGATTTATATGCGCGTCAAGCCGGTCGACCATGCAACAAAAATGAAATTCTGGCTGTGCCTGAGCAAGACATCCATCGATTCCGTCATCGGCAATATCCTGCGCACCCTGCCGCAAGCCGAATTCGGACGCATTACCCCGGTACTGCCGACCTGAGCGCAAGCAGCCGCCTCAAACAAGATCAATCCACATTGCAAACTAAAACCATGACCACCTTTGAAGGTATTTGGGTTCCACTCGTCACGCCTTTCCGCCAAGGCAAACTCGATCTTTACAGCGCCCAGCAACTCGCATTGCGCCTGTCCGGCGCCGGCATCCACGGCCTGGTTGTATGCGGCACCACCGGCGAGGCGGCGGTGCTGAATGAACATGAACAGGACAAGATGCTGTGCGCGGTCATGGAAGCAGTGCAGGATCGCTGCCCGGTGGTGATGGGCATCAGCGGCAGCGATACGCGCGCGGTCACCGAAAAGGTGACGCGCCTGAATGCCCTTCGTCCAGACGGATTCCTGATCTCCGCGCCATCTTATGTGCGGCCTTCGCAGGAAGGCATACGCCTGCACTTTGAAGCGATTGCCGCGGCCGCGGAAAGCCCGGTCATCCTGTATAACATCCCATCCAGGACCGGCGTCAATATCGATGTCAGTACCGTGATTGCGCTGCAGCGCTGCACCAACATCGTCGCCATCAAGGAATGCGGCGGCAATCTCGCGCAAACCACGGAACTGATCAATCGCACCGGTCTGCAGATCTTGTGCGGCGACGACGCCATGTTGTTCAGCACCCTCTGCCTTGGCGCTCACGGAGCGATCTCCGCCGCTGCCCACATTCGCCCTGACCTGTTCGTACACTTGCACGAATTGGTTGGCGATGGACAAATCGTAGCTGCGCGCACCTTGTTCAGCCAAATGCTGCCGTTGATCCAGGTGCTGTTTTCAGAACCGAATCCGGCGCCGCTGAAGGCGGCGCTGGCCATGCAGGGCCTGCTGCAAGACGAACTGCGATTGCCGATGACGCCGATGTCGGCAACCGGCCTGGTCAAGCTGGGCAAGGCGCTGGAAAAAACGATGGCGATTCCGCCCGTCGAAAAAATCGGCAAGCCCGAACTGCATAAGGCCAGCGAATCCAGGCGGCTGGGGCTGGTGAGATAACAGCATCATGATCCTGACCATCTCATCCCCGACATCTGCCGTTACCTCGTCCGATCCGCTCAATTCAATGGCGGCATCGATCGCCCGCCGGCGGGCACGGGCCGGCCGCAATGTACTGTTTATCTACAAGAAAACGGCGACGCCACGGAACGGCCAACA
This sequence comes from Collimonas sp. NPDC087041, assembly GCF_044745265.1. Lineage (NCBI taxonomy): Bacteria > Pseudomonadati > Pseudomonadota > Betaproteobacteria > Burkholderiales > Oxalobacteraceae > Collimonas > Collimonas sp. NPDC087041. Next base: position 82,507 of record NZ_JBIUZX010000013.1, on the reverse strand, counting down.
GCCAGACATGGCCGCCAACGACAGTTGGCTGGCGACAGCAATCAAAACCGGGGCGGAATTACGCGAAGTCGCCGCAGAGGATATTGCAGCTGAACTGGCGTTGGCCAAAATCCAGTATCACGACATCGTCGTCGATATGCCGAAACTGGAAGACGCCAGTTCACTCTATGTACTGGCGACGGCGCAACTGGCCGTATTTGCCATCCAGACCAGCCAATGGCACACCGATCGGCAACTGCTCTCCACCATCCACGCCGCCAGAACCTGGAATCCGGATTTGCCGGCGCTGCTACTGGTCGACGATATGCAAAGCGCGGCTGGGCAGGGATTGCTCTCCACATTCTCGGAGCAGCTAGGAAATGTCCGATTCCTTCAATTGTCGGCGAGCAGGGTCGACGATGCGTCTGTCGGCGCCCTGTACCATTCCATTTATGCCGGCTGCGCTGCTGCCGTCTGCGCCTGATCATCAAAGCCGCCGTGGCCGCGACATGGTCCGGCCAGCAGTTCCTGCGAATCCATAGCAATTAATCAACGCTTGCAAAAAACGCCCGGTACGTGTCAAATCGGCGTATGAAAATTTCAACCTCTCTCCCCATCTGGTCCATTGCAGCCCCGATTGCCGGTTGGCTGTTTCTTGGCGGCGCCACCTTTAACCTAGGAAGCGCCTACACAATACTTCTGGTTATCGGCCTGCTCGGCAGCGTCCTGGCTGCCGTGTACCATGCCGAAGTGGTAGCCCATCGCGTTGGCGAACCCTACGGCACCCTGGTGCTGGCGCTGGCAGTGACGCTGATCGAAGTGGCGCTGATCGTGTCGCTGATGTTGACCGGCGGTGAAGAAACCACCGGATTGGCGCGCGATACCGTTTTTGCCGCCATCATGATCATCCTCAACGGCATCGTCGGCATCTGCCTGCTGGTTGGCGCCAGCCACCATAAAGAACAAAGCTTCGGCTTGTTGGGGGTCAGCGCCTCCCTCGCCACACTGGCGGCAATTGCGGTACTGACGCTGGTGCTGCCTAACTACACCTCAAGCGCGGTGGGGCCGTTCTACACGCCTAGCCAGCTGGCGTTTATTGCCGTTATTTCCTTGATTCTCTACGGCACCTTCGTGCTGGTGCAGACGGTGCGGCACCGCGATTACTTTCTGCCGGAAGAAGCTGTCAATAATGAAGACGTGCATGCGGCTCCGCCTTCAGGGAAAGTAGCTGCAATCAGCGCTGCCTTGCTGCTGATTTGCCTGGGCGCCGTGGTTCTGCTGGCGAAGTCACTGGCGCCAACGCTGGAAACCGCCGTCGCCAGCGTCGGCGCGCCGAAATCGCTGGTCGGCATCATCATCGCCGCCGTGGTGCTGCTGCCGGAGGGGCTGGCCGCAGTACGGGCGGCACGCGCCAACCGCTTGCAGACCAGCCTCAACCTGGCGCTCGGATCGGCGCTGGCCAGCATCGGCCTGACCATCCCGGCAGTGGCCATCGTCTCGCTCGCCACCGGCTGGACCCTGACTCTCGGCCTGGATATCAAATCCACCGTGCTGCTGCTGTTGTCCTTTATCGTCGCCACCTTCTCGCTCGGCACCGGACGTACCACGGTCATGCAAGGCACAGTGCATTTGGTCATTTTTGCCGTCTATCTGTTTACTACCATCGTCCCTTAAGGGATCGCACCACATTACTGCGGCGGAACTGGTTCAACCACCTGGCCCCGCCGCAGTAACCCGCCTTTCCCATCCAAGCACTCCACTCATGTCCTGAAACAGGTCACGCTTGCCGATCTGCGCGCCAGACACCCAACTTTTTGCACTATTCAGGCTTCCTGACGCCCCAACGGGGTGCCGCGCCGTCTTTCGGCACCACGCCGGTGCGTCAATACATCAGTAACAGGCCATCTCACCAAATATGGGCGCTGACAACCGCCGTTGCGCCAACATTGCCCAAATCTCAAGCTCCAGCACTGAAAACGTGGCGTCGCGCCTTGCCATCTGATTGGCATGCATTCTGCTATAGGAAATAGGTAGTCAACGCATTCCTGTTCTTGCCTGCTGTTGGGCGCGCTGCTTTCTTGGTCCGTTTTTAGTTCTATTTCTAGAGTTCATTTACAGGGAGAGAAAATCATGTCACGTCGCACCGTTTTAAAAGCTACCGCGCTCGGCGCTTTCGCACTTGCCTCGGGTTCCTGGCTGCCCTCCGCATTTGCTGCGGACACCATCAAGGTAGGCGTCCTGCACTCGTTGTCCGGCACCATGGCTATCTCCGAAACCTCGCTCAAGGATGTAGCCTTGATGGCTATCGAGGAAATCAACGCACATGGCGGTGTATTGGGTAAACAACTGGAACCGGTCGTGGTCGACCCAGCTTCCAACTGGCCGCTGTTTGCCGAAAAGGCGCGTCAATTGATCTCGCAGGACAAGGTATCGGTAGTGTTCGGCTGCTGGACCTCGGTATCGCGTAAATCCGTGTTACCAGTGTTCAAGGAACTCAACAGTCTATTGTTCTATCCGGTCCAATACGAAGGCGAAGAACTCGAGAAAAACGTGTTCTACACCGGCGCGGCGCCAAACCAGCAGGCGATCCCGGCCACTGAATACCTGATGTCGAAGGAAGGCGGCGGCGCCAAGCGTTTCGTACTGCTCGGCACCGACTACGTCTACCCACGTACCACCAATAAGATCCTGCGCGCCTTCCTGCATAGCAAGGGCGTCAAGGACAGCGACATCGATGAAGTCTACACACCGTTCGGCCATTCCGATTACCAGACCATCGTTGCCAACATCAAGAAATTCTCCGCCGGCGGCAAGACCGCTGTGATCTCCACCATCAACGGCGATTCCAACGTGCCGTTCTACAAAGAACTCGGCAATGCCGGCCTGAAAGCGACCGACGTTCCAGTCGTCGCATTTTCGGTAGGTGAAGAAGAACTGCGCGGCGTCGACACCAAGCCTTTGGTTGGCCACCTGGCAGCGTGGAATTACTTCGAATCGGTGAAGAACCCGGTCAACGCCGCCTTCATCAAGAAATGGAAAGCCTACGCGCTTGCCAAGAACCTGCCGAACGCCAGCACGGTAGTCACCAACGATCCAATGGAAGCGACCTACGTCGGCATCTACATGTGGAAACAGGCAGTAGAAAAAGCCAAGTCCACCGACACCGACAAAGTCATCGCCGCCATGGCCGGCCAGAAATTCAACGCCCCATCCGGCTATGTACTGGAAATGGACGCCACCAACCATCACCTGCACAAACCAGTGATGATCGGCGAAATCAAAGCCGACGGCCAATTCAACGTAGTCAGCAAAACCAAAACCACAATCCGCGCCCAACCTTGGAGCCCTTACATTCCGGGGAATGAAGGCAAGCAAAAACTCTAATAGAGGCCCCCAGCGGGGTTTGTTTTTGACGTTGTAGTTGCGGTTGCAGTTGCAGTTGCAGTTGCAGTTGCAGTTGCAGTTGCAGTTGCAGTTGCAGTTGCAGTTGCAGTTGCAGTTGCTTTTGACGTTGCAGTTGCAGTTGCAGTTGCAGTTGCTTTTGACGTTGCAGTTGCAGTTGCAGTTGCCTTTGACTTTTCGCATGCTGACGTTGCCTTCCCTATGGTCCCCGCCGTGCGACAGTCGGGAATTATGGGACACATGTTTGAGCGAAGCGAGTTTGTGTCCCATCCGACTGGCGCGCGGCTCATTTGGGAACCCGCCAACGGCGGGCAACGGCTGTGCGATCGCCTTTCTTTGCTTACTTTCTTTGGCGAAGCAAAGAAAGTGAGCGGCTGCCGGGCCGCCCCCGGCAAGCACCCACGGAGTAGTGACAGTATTAAGTAACGATGAGCGCCAGTTGTAGATGCACCACCGCACTCACTCCGTGGCCCGTTAAAAGGGGTCAGAGTAATTTTCGGCAAGACCCCGCCGAAAAAAAACTCCGACCCCATTTAACTACGTGCAATTAATTTGACTCTGACCCCATTTAATTCTAGCCCCCGTTTAATTGCTTTTGAGTGTGATTCCGAGACAGTAAAAAAGCACAACCCGCTGGCAAAAACAAACTAATGAAAACCCTAAGAAAAATCATTCTTATCGCAAGTTTGTGCCTGCAACCCCTGCTGGCACAAGCCGCCATCGACCCCGCCCTGCTTAAGCCGCTGGCCGGCGACGACCCCGACGCCCGCATCGCCGCCGTCAACCAGATCGCCGCCCTCGCCAACGACGACGCCCTCAAGATACTCAACGCCCTCAACACCGACGCCCTCTACGCCCGGCCCGACGGCACGGTACTGATCGTCGACGATACCCAAGCCTTCAATCCCGCCACCGACCAAACCCTGCCGACGCCAGAAGACGCCGAAGGCATCAGCGTCAACAACCGCCTGCGCGGCGTAGTCGAAGGTGCCCTCTCCGGCCTCAAGCTATTCTCAAGCAATCGCAAACTGCGCATGGCCGCAGCCACCGACTTGATGAAAAATGCCGACCCAGCCCAGATCCCGCTGATCAGCAAAGCACTCCACAAGGAAAGCGATCCCGATATCCAAGCCATGCTGCAGCAAGTGATCGCCACCGCCAACCTGCACGCCAGCGATGCCGCCACGCGCAAGGCCGCGGTGCAAACCCTGGCCACCAGCACCAACGCCAATATCCGCCCTGCCCTGGAAAACCTGCTCAGCAAAAATCCCGACGGCAGCTACGCCGAACCCGACGAAGCCGTGCGCATTGAAGCGGTGCGTACGCTCGGTGTGCTGGACCGCCACCTGGCCACCGTCGATTTCATCGGCAAGGTGTTCTATGGCATTTCGCTCGGCAGCGTGCTGCTGCTAGCCGCACTCGGGTTGGCGATCACCTTCGGCTTGATGGGCATCATCAACATGGCGCACGGCGAACTGCTGATGATCGGCGCCTACACCACCTACGTCTGCCAGTCGGTGTTCCGCCAGTATTTTCCCGGCGCGCTGGACGGTTACCTGCTGGTGGCCTTACCCGCTGCCTTCATCGTCACCGCCGCGGTCGGCGTCGTGCTGGAACGCCTGGTGCTGCGCTGGTTGTATGGCAGGCCGCTGGAAACCCTGCTCTGCACCTGGGGCATCAGCCTGATGCTGATGCAGATGGTGCGATCGATATTCGGCGCGCAAAACGTTGAAGTCGCCAATCCCAGCTGGATGTCGGGCGGCGTCACCGTACTCGGCTCGCTGGTGCTGTCGTATAACCGCATTGTCATCATCTTCTTCGCGCTGTTCGTGGTGCTGGCGGTATGGCTGATCCTGAATAAGACGCGGCTCGGGCTTTTCGTGCGCGCCGTCATGCAGAACCGCCGCATGGCGTCATGTGTCGGCGTCTCCACCGGCAAGATCGACATGATGACTTTCGGTCTCGGTTGCGGCATCGCCGGCCTCGGCGGCGTGGCGCTGTCGCAACTCGGCAATGTCGGGCCGGATCTCGGCCAGGGCTACATCGTCGATTCGTTCATGGTGGTGGTACTGGGCGGCGTCGGCCAACTGGCCGGCACCGTGATTGCCGCCTTCGGCCTGGGCGAGGTCAACAAATTCCTGGAACCGGTGGCCGGTGCGGTACTGGCCAAGATTGCGATCCTGGTGTTCATCATCATCTTCATTCAAAAGCGTCCGCAAGGCCTGTTCGCGCTGAAAGGCAGGAGCGTCGAATGAACACCGCATCCGCACAAATCTCTGCCATGAAAACACCGCTGTTCTCGCGCCAGGCATGGACAGGCATCCTGATCGGCAGCATGATCCTGGCGCTGCTGCCGCTACTGAATTTATGGTTCCCGGCCGGCCATGTATTGCACATCTCCAGCTACACCGTAGCGCTGATCGGCAAGTTCATGTGCTACGCGATGGCTGCATTGGCGCTCGACCTGGTGTGGGGTTATACCGGCATTCTGTCGCTCGGCCATGGCGTGTTCTTCGCGTTGGGCGGCTACGCCCATGGCATGTACCTGATGCGCGCCATCGGCCGCGACGGCGTGTACCAGAGCAACCTGCCGGACTTCATGGTTTTCCTCGACTGGAAAACCTATCCCTGGTTCTGGTCGATGACCGACAACTTCTGGTATTGCATGGCGCTGGTGGTGTTGGTGCCGGGCGTATTGGCCTTCGTGTTCGGTTACTTCGCGTTCCGCTCGCGCATCAAGGGCGTGTACTTTTCCATCATCACACAAGCGATGACCTTCGCCTTCATGCTGCTGTTCTTCCGCAACAATACCGGTTTCGGCGGCAACAACGGCTTCACTGATTTCAAACGCATCCTCGGTTATTCGATCACCGCGCCGTCGACCAAGGCCGTGCTCTATCTGATCACGCTGGCGTTCCTGCTAGGCGCCCTGCTGCTGTGCCGCTGGATTGTCACTTCCAAGCTGGGCCGGGTGCTGCAGGCAGTGCGTGATTCCGAATCACGGCTGATGTTCATCGGCTACAACCCGCTCTGGTTCAAGCTGTTTGTCTGGACCTTGTCGGCAGTGTTGTGCGGCATCGCCGGCGCCTTGTATGTGCCGCAGGTAGGCATCATCAATCCCTCCGAAATGTCGCCGGCGAATTCGATCGAGATGGTGATCTGGGCAGCAGTCGGCGGCCGCGGTTCGTTGCTCGGCCCAATCATTGGCGCCTTCTCGGTAAATGGGTTGAAGAGCTGGTTCACCGGCGCCTTCCCTGATCTGTGGCTGTATGCGCTGGGCCTGATTTTCATCCTGGTGACGCTATTCATGCCGCAAGGCATCCTGGGCCTGGCCGAGAAACTGAAGAATCATTTGAAGAGCAAGCCGGAAGCCAGCAAGGAGGATGCATGAACCACCCCATCAATCCGCGCATCAGTCCCATTTATGATCCGGCGCAACCGTCTGAAAACGTCGACAACACCCGCCATGCCGACTACGGCACCTCGTATGCGCGGATCAAGCCGGAAGGCGTCGACACCACGCACGGCGCGATCCTCTACCTGGAAAACATCACGGTCTCGTTCGATGGTTTCAAGGCGCTCAACAACCTGAACCTCGACATTTCGGTTGGTGAACTGCGCTGCATCATCGGCCCCAATGGCGCCGGCAAGACCACCATGATGGATGTCATCACCGGCAAGACCCGGCCGACCGCCGGCACCGCCTTTTTCGGCCAGAGCATCGACCTTACCAAGCTGACCGAATACGACATCGCCCACGCCGGCATCGGCCGCAAATTCCAGCGGCCGACGGTATTCGAACAACACACCGTGTTCGAAAATCTTGAGCTGGCGATGAAGATGGACAAGCGTGTCAAGAGCACCTTGTTTTCGCGCCTGACGACAGAGCAGGTCGACAAGATCGACGCCTGCCTGAGATTGATACGCCTGAACGGCAACGAGCGACGCCTGGCCGGCCTGCTCTCGCACGGCCAGAAGCAATGGCTGGAAATCGGCATGTTGCTGATGCAGGAGCCACAGCTGCTATTGCTGGATGAGCCGGTGGCCGGCATGTCCGACGCGGAAACCGCCCGCACCGCCGAATTGCTCAACGAATTGCGCGGCAAGCATTCGATCATGGTGGTCGAGCACGACATGGGCTTCGTCGCCGAAATCGCCCAGCAAGGCAAGGTAACGGTCCTGCATGAAGGCTCGGTGCTGGCCGCAGGGAAAATGTCGGAAGTTCAGGCCGATGAGCGCGTGATTGAAGTTTATCTTGGGCGCTAACTAATTATGTTGAACGTTGACAAACTGAATCAGTACTACGGCTCCTCGCACACGCTGCGCGGTGTTTCGCTGTCCCTCGAAAAAGGAAAATGCCTGGCGCTGCTGGGACGCAACGGCGTCGGCAAAACCACTTTGCTGAAATGCCTGATGGGCGTACTGCCCAGCGCCGCCGGCAGGATCACGCTGGAAGGACGCGACATCACCAACTTGAAGCCACACCAGCGTGCCGCGCTCGGGATTGCCTACGTGCCGCAAGGGCGGGAAATCTTCGCTCGCCTGTCGGTCGAAGAAAACCTGCTGATGGGAATGGCCACCAAGTCCGGCAAAAAGGCATTGCTGATCAAGGATGAAGTCTATGAACTGTTTCCGGTCCTCAAAGAGATGCTGCAGCGGCGCGGCGGCGACTTGTCCGGCGGCCAGCAGCAGCAACTGGCGATTGCCCGCGCCTTGCTGGCGGAACCGAAATTGATCATCCTGGACGAACCGACTGAAGGCATCCAGCCATCGATCATCAAGGATATCGGCCGCGTGATCCGCCTGCTGCGCCAGCGCGGCGACATCGGCATCCTGCTGTGCGAGCAGTACTTCGATTTCGCACGCGAACTGGCGGACAATTTCGTGGTGCTATCGCGCGGCGAAGTGGTGGCCTCCGGCAGCCATGAGGGCATGGATGATGAGAGCGTGAAACGACACTTGGCGGTATAGTGCCGCATGGACAACCTCACCCCATCCCTGCTGCTGCCTGCAGACGATCCGGCATTTGCGACGAAGGTCCAGAACAGCGCCAACCAGGCCTGGCTGTCGTTGCGCTTTGCCGACGACCGCGGCACTACACGCCTGCTCGAACGTGCCCATTACGGCCCGCTGCGGGTGCAGAAGGCGCTCTATCCAGAACATCCATCGGTCTGCCACGCCATCATCGTCCATCCGCCCGGCGGCGTGGTCGGCGGCGACCAATTGACGATCAAGGCCGAGGTCGGCGAACACGGTCACGCTTTCCTGACCACGCCCGGCGCCGCCAAGTGGTATCAAGGCAACGGCAAGATCTCGCAGCAGCAGGTGCGCCTGCAGATTGCCGATAAGGCAACCTTGGAATGGCTGCCGCAGGAAACCATTTTCTTCGACCAGGCCGATGTCGAACTTGACCATCAAGTTGAACTGCAGGGCGACGCACGTTATATCGGCGGCGAAATCCTGTGCTTCGGCCGCACCGCTTCGGGCGAATCGTTCGACAGCGGCCGCATCGCGCAGCACACCACCATCCGCCGCGATGGCAAGCTGTTGTGGTTTGAACAAGGCGCGTTGGGCGGTGGATCGGCCGCCATGCGCAGCCGATTGGGATTGGCGGATTGCACGGTCTGCGCCACGCTGATCGTGGCCGGCAAGGCTTTCCCGGCGGCCTTCGTGCAACAGCTGCGCGACGCCGCCAGCCAGCTATCGGCGGGCCAGGCCAGCGTTGGCGCCAGCCAGATCAAATCGCTGCTGGTGCTGCGCTACCTGGGACATTCCAGCGAACTGGCGCGGCAATGGATGATGCAGGCGTGGCAGCGGATTCGACCCGAATTATTGGAGCGCGAGGCACATATACCGCGTATCTGGAACACTTGATATTCGATGTTGCACGGCTACGTAATAGGCTAAAACACTTCACTATCCGAGCATTGTAAAAATTGGAAAAAACACATGGACCTGACACCGAGAGAGAAGGACAAGCTGCTGATATTCACCGCTGCTCTGCTGGCGGAGCGGCGGCTGGCGCGCGGCCTGAAGCTCAATTATCCCGAGGCCATCGCCTTGATCAGCGCCGCCATCATGGAGGGTGCGCGCGACGGCAAGAGCGTCGCCGAACTGATGTCTTACGGCAGCCAGATCCTGACCCGCGCCGACGTCATGGACGGCATCGCCGAAATGATTCCCGACATCCAGGTCGAAGCCACCTTCCCGGACGGCAGCAAGCTGGTCACCGTGCATCACCCGATCCCATAGTTGAAAAACCGGAGAACTTCATGATCCCAGGAGAAATGCTGATCCAGCCCGGCGATATCGAACTCAATGTCGGCCGCCGATGCAGCACCGTCACTGTCGCCAACAGCGGTGACCGGCCGATCCAGATCGGCTCGCACTTTCATTTTTACGAAGTCAATCCGGCACTGCTGTTTGAACGCCAGGATGCCTATGGCATGCGGCTCAACATCGCAGCCGGCACCGCGGTGCGCTTCGAACCGGGCCAGAAACGCACGGTCGAACTGGTGGAACTGGCCGGCGATCGCGTGGTGTATGGATTCAGCGGCAAGGTAATGGGTCCATTGCAGCCACACGCTTCAGACAATCTCGACGGGATCAAACAATGAGCCGCATATCGCGCCAAGCCTATTCCGAAATGTACGGCCCCACCACCGGCGACCGCATCCGCCTGGCTGACACCGGCCTCTTCATCGAGATAGAAAAAGATTACGCAACCTACGGCGAAGAAGTGAAATTCGGCGGCGGCAAGGTGATCCGCGACGGTATGGGCCAGTCGCAACGCATGCACAAAGACGTGATGGACACAGTCATCACCAACGCGGTAATCATCGACCACTGGGGCATCGTCAAGGCCGACATCGGTATCAAGGGCGGCAAGATCGCCGCCATCGGCAAAGCCGGCAATCCCGACATCCAGCCTGACGTCACCATGGTGATCGGCGGCGCGACCGAAATCATCGCCGGCGAAGGCAAGATCGTCACCGCCGGCGGCATCGACTCGCACATCCATTTCATCTGCCCGCAACAAATCGAAGAAGCCCTGATGAGCGGCGTCACGACCATGCTCGGCGGCGGCACTGGCCCGGCAGCAGGCACCGCCGCCACTACCTGCACGCCCGGTCCGTGGCACTTGCATGCGATGTTGTCGGCAGCCGATGCCTTCCCGATGAACCTGGGCTTCCTCGGTAAGGGTAACATCAGCCTGCCGGGACCATTGGAAGAGCAAATTCGCGCCGGCGCTATTGGTCTCAAACTGCATGAAGACTGGGGCTCGACGCCGGCCGCCATCGACAATTGCCTGTCAGTGGCCGACCGCATGGACGTGCAGGTAGCGATCCACAGCGACACCCTCAACGAAGGCGGCTTCCTGGAACATACGCTGGCCGCATTCAAGGACCGCACCATCCACACCTTCCATACCGAAGGCGCGGGTGGCGGCCATGCGCCGGACATCATCGCCGCGGTTGGCCACGGCAATGTGCTGCCCTCTTCCACCAATCCGACCCGGCCGTTCACTGTCAACACGCTCGACGAACATCTCGACATGCTGATGGTCTGCCATCACCTCGACGCCGCGATTGCCGAAGACGTAGCGTTCGCCGAATCGCGCATACGGCGCGAGACGATTGCCGCCGAAGACATCCTGCACGACATCGGCGCGATCAGCATGATGTCGTCGGATTCGCAGGCGATGGGCCGGGTCGGCGAGGTCATCATCCGTACCTGGCAAACCGCACACAAAATGAAGGCCCAGCGCGGCACGCTGCCTGAAGATGCAGGCAGCAAGGCCGATAATTTCCGGGTCAAGCGCTACATCGCCAAGTACACCATCAATCCAGCCATCACGCATGGCATCTCGCATGTGGTTGGCTCAATCGAGGTCGGCAAGATCGCCGACCTGGTGCTGTGGAAACCGGCTTTCTTCGGCGTCAAGCCATCGACCATCCTGAAGAGCGGCATGATCGCGGCGGCGCAGATGGGCGATCCGAATGCGTCGATCCCAACACCACAGCCGGTACATTACCGCATGATGTTCGGCGCTTACGGCGGCGGCCTCAAGACCTCGCTGACCTTTGTTTCGCAAGCGGCCTACGACGACGGCATCGGCGAACGCCTGAAGCTGAACAAGCCCGTTGTGCCGATCAAGGATGTGCGTCATCTGCGCAAGCATCACATGATCCACAACGGCGCCACGCCGCACATGGAAGTCAACCCCGAAACCTATGAAGTGCGCGCCGACGGCGATCTGCTTGTCTGCGAACCGGCCAGCATCCTGCCGCTGGCACAACGTTATTTCCTGTTCTGAACAACTGAAGAAACCGAATCACGATGTTAACTCTCAATACCAAGATAGAACACGCCGACAGGATCGACGGCGAACTGCGCCTGCCCTACGACCTGCGCGAAAAAAGCCGCCTGCGCGCCAAACTGGCGAACGGCGAAGAAGTCGGCGTCTTCACCGTGCGCGGTACGGTGTTGCGCCACGGCGATTTGCTGAAAGGATCCGATGAGGACGGCGTCGAACGCGTGATCCGCATCCTGGCTGCTGCCGAAGTGACTTACCGAGTCGAATGCGCCAATCCGCAAGCGCTGCTGCGTTGCGCCTTCCATCTCGGCAACCGCCACACGCAAGCGCATGTCGGCGACGGCTTCCTGCGCATCCGCAAGGATCTGGTGCTGAAGGAAATGCTGGAAGGCCTGCAGGCGACGGTGACGGAAGAATTGGCCGCGTTCGAGCCTGAGTCCGGCGCGTATGGCGGCGGCCACCATCATCACGATGGCTTGCTGGCGCCGGTGCCGTTGCGCCAGAAAATCCACCGCCCCGGCGACCAGAACCCAAGCTGATAAGTTGACGGACATCATGCACGCACCCGCGCTGCTCCATTTGCTGCAACTGGCGAGTCCATCGTTGCCGATCGGCGCCTACAGCTATTCGCAGGGGCTGGAGACAGCGATTGACAAAGGCTGGGTCAGTAATCACGAGTCGGCGCGCGGCTGGATCTGCGATCACCTGCAGCAAGTGGTGGCGGTATTCGAAGCGCCGATCCTGTGGCGTTTGCTGCAAGCCTTCGAGCGCCGCGACGGCGCTACAGTGCAGCTGTGGACGGAACGTTTCATCGCCGCCCGCGACAGCGCCGAGTTCCGCGCCGAAACCATCCAGATGGGCTACTCGCTGGGCAAGCTGGCAATCGAATTGCAGATTGGCGATGCTGAACTGCTGGCGATCCTGCAGGCGCAGCCGGAACTGCCGCTGCCTACCGCATTCGCCTACGCCGCAGTGGCGCTGCAGGTGCCGCACCAGGCCGCACTGCTGGGCATGCTGTTTTCCTGGGCGGAAAACCAGGTGCTGGTGTGCGTCAAATCGATTCCGCTCGGCCAGGTTGCCGGCCAACGCCTGCTGCTGTCCCTGCAACCCGAACTGCAACTGGCTGCCGACCGCGCGCAAGCCCTGGCCGATCGCGAACTGTGCAACTGGGCGCCCGGCCTGTCGCTGCTGTCGATGCAACATGAAGAACAATACAGTCGGCTATACCGTTCCTGAATCCATCATCCCCAATATTTTTTAAGCGAATCCAATGATGAACACTTCCTCGACATCCAACCCGCTGCGCGTCGGCATCGGTGGCCCGGTAGGCTCCGGCAAGACCGCCCTGTGCGAAATGCTATGCAAAGGCATGCGCGACAAATACGACATGGCAGTCATCACCAACGACATCTACACCAAGGAAGACATGGAGATCCTGCTGCGCGCCGATGCGCTGCCGGCCGAACGTCTGATGGGTGTGGAAACCGGCGGCTGCCCGCACACCGCGATCCGCGAGGATGCATCGATCAATCTGGAGGCCATCTCGCGCATGAGCGCGGACTTTCCCAATCTCGACCTGATCCTGCTGGAATCGGGCGGCGATAACCTGGCCGCCACCTTCAGCCCGGAACTGTCGGACCTGACCATCTATGTGATCGACGTTGCCGGCGGCGAAAAAATCCCGCGCAAGGGCGGCCCCGGCATCACCCGCTCCGACCTGCTGATCATCAACAAGACCGACCTCGCGCCGTATGTCGGCGCCAATCTTGACGTGATGGCGCATGACGCAAAAAAAATGCGCGGCGACCGCCCGTTCATCTTTACCAATCTGCGCAGCGGTGATGGCGTAGAACAGGTCATCGATTTCATCCGCAAGCAAGGCTTGCTGGATCAACCAAAATAATTTCACATCTCTATCAAGGAGCCCTGCCATGTCCCTTCCTTCCGCCAAAACCTGCGGCCGCGCCAGTGCGCTGGCGCTTGCCGTACTCGGCATCAGTTCCGCCTTCGCCCATCCCGGTCATCCGGACGCTTTCGGCTTCAACGATGGTTTCGCCCATCCGTTCTCCGGCATCGATCACTTGCTGGCGATGCTGGCGGTCGGTTTGTGGGCTGCGCAAAACAAGCGTCCTGCACTCTGGGTATTGCCGCTGGCGTTTCCGTTGATGATGGTGGCCGGGGCGCTGCTGGCGTTCGCCGGCGTGGCGGCGCCCGGCGTTGAAACCGGAATTGCCGCGTCGGTAGCGGTACTCGGCCTGTTGATCGCCTTTGCCATCCGCATGCCAGTTTGGGCCAGCGCCACGGTGGTATCGGTATTTGCACTGTTCCACGGCTATGCACATGGCAGCGAATTGCCGCACGGCGCGTCGGCTCTCTGGTATGGCGCCGGCTTTGTTGCGGCCACCGCGCTGTTGCATTTGCTGGGCTTGAGCATCGGTCTGATCGCCGGCCAGAAAATGGCTGCGCAAGCGGTGCGCGTCGGCGGTATTGCTATCGCTGCAGTCGGCGGTTATCTGCTGTCGGGCGCATTGTAGAAATTCAGTTGCAGCGCAATGGCTAGCGCGGATTGCGATAGCCATTGCATGCAAGAAGGCCGTTGATTTTGCAGCAGGATTGCAAAATCAACGGCCTTTTTTTATCCTCAGCCAAGCCGTGAAAAATATGATAACGTCATCGACCCCGGCTTGCGCTTTCAGACAGGACATGACATGACCACATCAATTGCATATCGGATTCCAGGCCGCGCCCGCGATCTCGGCGAACTGGTAGTACGCCGTGTGCTGCCGGCCGGCCGTCACCAAAGTGTCGGCCCCTTCCTTTTTTTCGATCACATGGGTCCGGTGGACTTCCCCAGCGGCGCCGGCATCGACGTCCGTCCGCATCCGCATATTGGGCTGGCAACCGTCACCTACCTGTTCGAAGGCGCTATCCGCCATCATGACAGCCTCGGCAACGACCAGGAAATCATCCCCGGCGATGTCAACTGGATGACCGCCGGACGCGGTATCGCCCATGCCGAGCGCACACCCGCAGATAAACGCGCCAGTGGCTGGCGCCTGCATGGCATCCAGACCTGGGTGGCATTGCCGCTGGCCGATGAAAAATGCGAACCATCGTTCGCCCATCATGCCGCGTCTACGCTGCCATTGATACGCGGCGACGGTTATCAACTGCGGATCATCGCCGGACGCGCCTTTGGCCAGGAAGCACCGGTCAAGGTGCACTCGCCAACCCTGTACGTTGCCGCGGAAATGCATGCCGGCGCACAATTCACGCTGGCAGCCGAATATCCACAGCAAGCAGTGTATGTCGCCAGCGGCAGCGTCACGATCGATGGAGAAGTTCTGGAAATGGGCGTGCTGGCAGTCTTGGAGGCAGGTGTCGCAGTGCAGATCGCAGCCAGCGAAGCATCGCAAGTCATGCTCTTGGGCGGCGCCCCGATTGATGGACCGCGCACCATCTGGTGGAATTTCGTGGCCAGCGACCCCGCCCTGATCGAAGCAGCAAAAGCCGACTGGCGTGAAGAGCGCTTCGATCCGGTACCCGGCGATGATGAACGGATACCGCTGCCGGAAGCATAAAAACATGCACCGCTACTAATGCTGAATAATCCGTAACCAGCCGCCCAAAAATGCCCGCAAGAATTGTGGGCATTTTTTATTCATGATCACGATTTCCAGCAGGCATCCCGAAAACCGCAAAAAACTATCCCGAAGGCAGCCCATGGCAAGCCGTGAGCCGCCGTCATGCCCCACTTCGGTGCAACAGCCACGTTAAAACCGCCAATCCATGTTATTCGCTAACATTTTTTGGCGCGAAAACCCAACTACGAATAAACTTCATACTTTGAGATGAAATTTCATCCTTCGGGATGAATGTGGACTTCATCCAGGCACGCATTGCCCTCAAATATTAGCAATCTGCAAACTGCGATTTGAAGCCGGGATTTAAAACAGAATTAACACGCCCTTAAGCTTGGTGAAAGCAAACACCAATATCATGTGGCGGCAACAACCAACGCATTAACCGCTAGGAGAGTTACAGTGACTGCAAGTAAATCAACCATCATCTACACCCTGACCGACGAAGCACCGCTGCTGGCGACCGCTTCTTTCCTGCCTATCATCAAGACTTTCGCTGCACCGGCAGGGATCGACGTCGTCAAGAGCGACATTTCGGTGGCGGCGCGGATTCTTGCCGAGTTCTCGGACAGCTTGAAGCCAGAGCAAAAAGTACCGGACAACCTGGCTGAACTGGGCCGCCTGACCCAGCTCCCGGAAACCAACATCATCAAGCTGCCGAATATCAGCGCTTCGGTACCTCAGTTGATCGCGGCAATCCGCGAACTGCAGGCCGGCGGCTACAACATCCCTGACTACCCGGAAGATCCGAAGTCGGAAGAAGACAAGGCAATCCAGAAGCGTTACTCGAAGATCATCGGCAGCGCCGTCAATCCGGTCCTGCGCGAAGGCAATTCCGACCGCCGCGCGCCAGCCGCAGTGAAGCGCTACGCGCGCAAGCACCCGCACTCGATGTCCAAGTGGAGCCCTGCTTCGCGCACCCACGTTTCGCACATGCACGGCGGCGACTTCTACGCCAGCGAAAAATGCCTGACACTGGCTGAAGCCTGCGACGTCCGCATGGAACTGGTCACCAAGGCCGGCGAAACTGTCGTCCTAAAAAATAAAGTATCGCTGCTGGCCGGTGAAATCATCGACAGCATGTTCATGAGCAAGAAGGCCCTGTGCGCCTTCTACGAAGAGCAAATGGAAGATGCGCGCGAAACTGGCGTCATGCTGTCGCTGCACGTCAAGGCGACCATGATGAAGGTCTCGCACCCGATCGTGTTCGGCCATGCTGTAAAGATTTTCTACAAGGACGCTTTCGCCAAGCACGGCAAGCTGTTCGAAGAACTGGGCGTGAACGCCAACAACGGCCTCTCCAGCGTCTACGAAAAGATCGCCACGCTGCCGGAATCGAAGCGCGATGAAGTGATCAAGGATCTGCACGCCTGCCACGAACACCGTCCGGAACTGGCGATGGTCGATTCGGCCAAGGGCATCTCCAACCTGCACGCACCGAACGACGTCATCGTTGACGCTTCGATGCCAGCGATGATCCGCCTCGGCGGCAAGATGTGGGGCGCCGATGGCCGTCCTAAGGATACCAAAGCGGTGATCCCGGAAAGCACCTTCGCCCGCATCTATCAAGAAATGATCAATTTCTGCAAGACCAACGGCGCTTTCGATCCGACCACCATGGGCACCGTGCCGAACGTCGGCCTGATGGCGCAGAAGGCGGAAGAATACGGTTCGCACGACAAGACTTTTGAAGTGCCGGCCGATGGCGTGGCGCGCATCGTCAAGCTCGACGGCACCGTGCTGCTGGAACAGAACGTTGAAGAAGGCGACATCTGGCGCATGTGCCAGGTCAAGGACGAGCCGATCCGCGACTGGGTCAAGCTGGCGGTCAACCGCGCGCGCCTGTCCGGCATGCCGGCGATTTTCTGGCTGGACGAGTACCGTCCGCACGAAGCCGAACTGATCAAGAAAGTTCGCGCCTACCTGAAAGAGTACGACCTGACCGGCCTGGATATCCAGATCATGTCGCAAGTACGCGCCATGCGCTACACGCTGGAACGCGTGATCCGCGGCAAGGACACCATCTCGGTCACCGGTAACATCCTGCGCGACTACCTGACCGACCTGTTCCCGATCATGGAACTGGGCACCAGCGCCAAGATGTTGTCGATCGTTCCGCTGATGGCTGGCGGCGGCATGTTTGAAACCGGCGCCGGCGGCTCCGCGCCTAAGCATGTCAAGCAACTGGTGGAAGAGAATCACCTGCGTTGGGATTCGCTAGGCGAGTTCCTGGCGTTGGCGGTATCGCTGGAAGACATGGGCATCAAGACCGGCAACAACAAGGCCAAGATCCTGGCGAAAACCCTGGACGATGCCACCGGCAAGCTGCTCGACAACAACCAGTCGCCATCGCCACGCACCGGCGAGCTGGACAATCGCGGCAGCCAGTTTTACCTGGCCCTGTACTGGGCACAGGCGTTGGCGGCACAAACCGAAGACAAGGAATTGCAGGCGCATTTCGCACCGCTGGCCAAGACCCTGACCGAGAACGAGCAAAAGATCGCCGCCGAACTCAAGGACGTGCAAGGCCATGCAGTGGATATCGGCGGCTACTTCCTGCCAGACCCGAAGAAGGTCGAAGCTGTCATGTGCCCAAGCGCTACCTTCAACGCAGCATTGAGCGCCGCGCGCGTTTGATCGTAATGTAAAAAATGGATCTGCGCAGCGCGCGCAGAAAACAATCCTGCATGACCCAATGCCGTTCAGTTCAGACTGAACGGCATTTTTATTTGTGAAAGCTGATTCGTCGACGTGGCCGGATGAAATTCACGCGCATAAAAAAACGACCCGCTCGCATTAGCGAACCGGTCGTTGAATATTGGTGCCAAATAATTTTGCAACCTGTTAAAGATGCCGCTGACAAAAGCATCTTTTACCGATAAAGGAGAAGACTCCCGGAACCCAGTCCTATCTGGAAAGTGGCCCCGGCGAAAGGTGAATCTACTCTTGTATCGGCTCCTCGAAAGGAAAACGCTGCGCCCGAAATTGCTGCGGATGTCCGCAGTGTCACCGATAAAGGAGAAGACTCCCGGAACCCAGTCCTATCTGGAAAGTGGCCCCGGCGAAAGGTGAATCTACTCTTGTATCGGTTCCTCGAAAGGAAAACGCTGCGCCCGAAATTGCTGCGGATGTCCGCAGTGTCACCGATAAAGGAGAAGACTCCCGAAACCCAGTCCTATCTGGAAAGTGGCCCCGGTGAAAGGTGAATCTACTCTTATATCGGTTCCTCGAAAGGAAAACGTTGCGCCCGAAATTACTGCGGATGTCCGCAGTTTCACCGATAAAGGAGAAGACTCCCGGAACCCAGTCCTATCTGGAAAGTGGCCCCGGCGAAAGGTGAATCAACTCTTGTATCGGACCTCGCAAGGAGGTGGCGACGATGATGTGACTCCAGAAAAAACCATGCGCGCAGCATACGCTGCAACGGCACATCAGGAGAAAATCAAGGCAGGATTTTTTACTGAAATGGTAAGGAAGATTTAATCATCTTCCTTACCTGGAATATGGAGCGGGAGAAGAGTCTCGAACTCTCGACCTCAACCTTGGCAAGGTTGCGCTCTACCAACTGAGCTACTCCCGCGTATGGAGTCTGGAGGCGGGGGTCGGGATCGAACCGGCGTAAACGGCTTTGCAGGCCGCTGCATAACCACTTTGCTACCCCGCCAGGGGTGTTATACCTACCGCAAAATCAAAGCAATACTGGTTGCACTATAACTTCAACCAACACGATCAGCTACTGACTTCACATAAAAAAAGGAAGCTTTATCCAGCTTCCTTTTTTGAATCTGGAGCGGGAGAAGAGTCTCGAACTCTCGACCTCAACCTTGGCAAGGTTGCGCTCTACCAACTGAGCTACTCCCGCATTTTTTTACTGCTGTTACTTCTTTGTCTGCATCAACTACAGAGACGACATTATAGTTGTTCTGCAGACTTTGTCAATAATTTTAAAAACTTTTCATCAAATATTTTTTAAAACACCGACTTTTACTTCACTGCCTGTTGCTTTCTTTCACTGCAGTGCTTTCTTTGATCAGCGGCCACGCTTTACGTAAATAATAAAACATGGACCAGACTGTCAGCACTGCGGCAATCCACAACAGTACCTGCCCCCAGAAACGGGTGTCGATACCGAACAGGACGCCATAATACAACAACATTGGGATCGCCACCATCTGTGCAGTAGTTTTAATTTTTCCGATAGAGCTGACCGCCACCGATTTCGAAGCGCCGATCTGCGCCATCCACTCACGCAACGCGCTGATCGCGATCTCGCGACCGATGATAACAAACGCAATGATCGGATCGACCCGCCCCAGATGCACCAGCACCAGCAAGGCGCCGGCGACCATCAGCTTGTCGGCGACCGGATCAAGAAACGCGCCGAATGCCGAGGTCTGGTTCCAGCGCCGCGCCAGGAAGCCGTCAAACCAGTCAGTCACGGCAGCAACGATGAATACGATGGTCGATGCCAATCCTAATTGCAAGGTCGAAAAACCGAGATGAGGAAAGATATCCGGAACATAGAAAACGCCGACCACCAACGGAATCAAGGCAACCCGCAACCAGGTCAGTAAAATCGGTATATTAAATGGCATAAATAGTTTTATTGATAAGGAGCTAGCTGTCCGTCTGTCAATTATCTAGCAGTATGCCGCCGTTGGGAAACAAAACCTGCATTCCAATTGACGGCGATGCAACATGCGACACCATCGCCGGCATGAATTCAATGTAACTGCTTATAGATTTCCTCGGCCAGCTGACGCGAAATTCCCTCGACCGACGCAATATCCTCAATGCTGGCATCAGCCACTCCGCGCAAGCCGCCAAAGCGCGCCAGCAGCTTTTGACGACGCTTGGCGCCGATACCCTCGATCTCTTCCAGGCGCGAGCTCTGGCGCGCTTTTGCGCGCTTGGCGCGCATGCCGGTGATGGCGAAGCGGTGCGCCTCGTCGCGGATCTGCGCAATCAGCATCAGCGCCGCCGACTCCTTGCCCAATTCGCGTGCGGCGCGGCCATCGGCGAAAATCAGCGTCTCCAAACCGACCTTGCGCCCTTCCCCTTTGGCGACACCGACGATCAGGCTGATATCCAATCCCAGCTCCGCCAACACCTGGCGCGCCATTTCGACCTGGCCCTTGCCGCCGTCGATCAGCACGATGTCAGGCATCACGCCGTCACCATTGGCCACTTTCTCGTAACGCCGCATCAGCACTTGCCGCATCGCCGCGTAATCGTCGCCCGGCGTGATGTCCTTGATGTTGTAGCGACGATACTCGCCGTTCTGCATCGTGTGATGATGGAACACCACGCAGGAAGCCTGGGTCGCCTCACCGGAAGTGTGGCTGATGTCGAAACACTCGACGCGCAAGTTGTCGATATCCTCGATTTCCAGCGCCAGCACATCCACCAGCGCACGCGTGCGGGCCTGTTGCGATCCCTGCTCCGACAGCAGCCGCGCCAGCGAAATCTCGGCGCCCTTGTGCGCCATCTCCAGCCATTGACGACGCTGTCCCTGCGGTTGGAACAGCAGGTTGATACGATGTCCGCATTGTTCCATCAGTGCCACCATCAGCGCCGGTTCGTCGAATTCAATATTCAGAATCAGGGTGCCGGGAATGAATGCGTCGACATAGTGTTGCGCCAGGAATGCCCTGAGCACTGCAAGCTCGACGGTTTCCCCAACTACCTCTTCCGGGCTCGACAACGCGCCGTCAACATGACTAGGAAAGTAAGCGCGATCGCCCAGGTGACGGCCGCCACGCACCATCGCCAGATTGACGCAAGCGCGACCGCCCTGCACGATCACGGCAATAATGTCGATATCGCTGTCGCCGGTGGTTTCCATGCTCTGCTGGTGCAGCACGCGTGACAACGCAGTGATCTGGTTGCGCACCCCTGCCGCCTGTTCGAACTTCAGTTCGGCGGCGTAGGCATGCATCTTCTGCTCCAATGTACTCAGCACCTCAGTTTGCCGGCCGCGCAGGAATTTGGCGGCATTGTCGACATCCACCAAATAGTCGTCCTGGCTGATCAGGTTAACGCACGGCGCGCTGCAACGCTGGATCTGGTGCAGCAGGCAAGGCCGGGTACGATTGGCAAATACGCTGTCTTCGCAGGTACGCAGCAAAAACACTTTCTGCAGGATCTGCATCGACTCCTTGACCGCCCAGGCGTTCGGGAAAGGACCAAAGTATTGGTTCTTCTTGTCGACCGCGCCGCGATAATAGGCCATGCGCGGATATTCCTGGTTGCTCAGCTTCAGGTAGGGATAGGATTTGTCGTCGCGGAACAGGATGTT
This sequence comes from Collimonas sp. NPDC087041, assembly GCF_044745265.1. Lineage (NCBI taxonomy): Bacteria > Pseudomonadati > Pseudomonadota > Betaproteobacteria > Burkholderiales > Oxalobacteraceae > Collimonas > Collimonas sp. NPDC087041. Next base: position 60,870 of record NZ_JBIUZX010000013.1, on the reverse strand, counting down.
GTAGCGCGGCTGCAGCGTCTTGATCAGATTGCTTTCCAGGATCAGCGCTTCCGCCTCGCTACGCGTGACGGTGGTCTCCAGGCGCGCGATACGCTCGACCATCATCGCGGTGCGCGGACTGGCCAGGTTCTTCTGGAAATAGCTCGACACCCGCTTCTTCAGATCGCGCGCCTTGCCGACATACAGGATATTGTCGGCCGCATCGAAATAGCGATATACGCCAGGCAGGTTCGGCAGCTTGGCGACGGTGTCCAGCACCACCGCGCGCGGATCTGGAATCTCTACTTCACTCATGGCTCAACGCTCTTGATCATTACAGCAATGCCTGCACCAGTGCTTTGGCGGCCTGATAACGCGCATCCAGCTGCAACGCAGTCCAATCCAGTGCCGCCGATTGCGGCAGCAGCGTGGCGAGGCGCGCAGCAGATTCGGCTGCCTGCGGATCATCGGCGGCAACGTGCAATCCGGCCAGCAGCTGATCGGCTTTGTCCGGCGAATTACAGATCAGCACCACGTCGCAACCGGCCTGCAGCGCCGCCTTGGCGCCATCGAGCACGCCGCCAGCCGAACTGGCCGCTTCCATGCTCAAGTCGTCGCTGAAGATGACGCCGTTGAAACCGATATCCTTGCGCAAGATGGTTAGCCATTTCTTGGAAAAACCCGCCGAGCGCTTGTCCACTTTCGAATAGATCACATGTGCCGGCATCACTGCCGCCAGGCTCATGCCAAGCCAGTCATACGGCTTCACATCTTCTTCCATGATCTGTTCCAGGCTGCGCTCGTCGACCGGGATCGAATGATGCGAATCGCCCTCGACGTAACCATGCCCAGGAAAATGCTTGCCGCAGTTGGCCATACCGGCCAGCGCCAGGCCGTGGTTCACGCTCTTCGCCAGCAACGTGACGACACGCGGATCGCGATGGAAGGCGCGCTCGCCGATCACCGTCGATCCGCCAAAATCGAGATCCAGCACCGGCGTGAAAGACAGGTCGACGCCGCAGGCGCGCAGCTCACTGGCAAGCACGAAACCGAGCGCAGTCGCCGCCTTGGTTGCACCGAGCACATCGCGTTCCCAATATTGGCCAAGTACGCGCATCGCCGGCAGACGCGTAAAACCGTCGGTGCGAAAGCGTTGCACACGCCCGCCTTCATGATCGACCGCAATCAGGATGCCTGGACGCGCGGCATGAATCGCGGCGGTCAAGGCCGTCAATTGCGCGCGATCCTGGAAATTGCGCGTGAACAGGATCACACCGCCGGTCAGCGGATGCTGGATGCGGCGGATATCGTCTGCCGTCAGGCTGGTTCCAACCACATCCAGCATGACCGGACCAAGCGTATTCACACCAACCTCACCGCCACCTGCAACACCACTCATGACTTCTCCACTATGACGAAGGCGACCGCGTACTCCACTTCATCGGTGATCGACACCTGTGCGGTCAAACCGTTTTTTTTCATAAATTCTTCAAGCGCCTGGTTGACCACCACGATGGGCCGGCCGCTGGGCGCGTTCAAGGTTTGCATCGCGCGCCAGGTCATCGGCATCCTCATCCCCAGGCCGAGCGCCTTGGAAAAAGCCTCCTTGGCGGCAAAGCGCGTCGCCAGAAAACGAATCCCGCGCGCCTCGACCTTGGCTTTGCGCTGCAGGTATTTTTCCATCTCCTGCGGACCGAGTATCTTTCCCGCAAAGCGGTCGCCATTGCGCTGCAGCGCCGCTTCAATGCGTGGAATCTGGATGATGTCAGTACCAATGCCGTAGATCATCGCAAGCCTTCTCTCTTAAGCCACGCGCGCCTTCACCATCAGCGCCTTCATTTCACTGACTGCAGCTTTCCAGCCGACAAAAACCGCGTGCGCCACAATGGCGTGGCCGATGTTCAATTCGGCGATATCGGGAATCGCCGCGATGGCCTGGGCGTTGGTGTAATGCAGGCCATGTCCGGCATTGACCTTGAGGCCGCGTCGCACGCCTTCCTGCACCGCGATTTGCACACGCTCAAGCTCGGCGCGCTGGGTGGCCTCGTCATGCGCTTCGGCATAACGTCCGGTATGCAATTCGATCACCGGCGCGCCAATTTCCGCAGCAGCCTGGATCTGATCGGCTTCCGGATCGATGAACAGGCTGACGCGTATCCCTTCCGCCTGCAACTGTCGCACCGCCGCCTGCACTTCGGAAAAATACTTGACCACGTCCAGGCCGCCTTCCGTCGTCAGTTCATGGCGGCGTTCCGGCACCAGGCAGGAATCGTGCGGCTTGATCTTGCAGGAAAAATCGATCATCTCCTGGGTCACCGCCGCTTCCAGATTCATTCGCGTGCGCAGCAGCGGGCGGATCGCCTCGACATCGGCATCGCGGATATGGCGGCGATCTTCACGCAGATGCAAGGTGATCGCATCGGCGCCCGCTTCTTCCGCCTGCAGCGCCGCTTGTATCGGGTCCGGATAAACCGTGCCGCGCGCATTGCGCAAGGTGGCGACGTGATCGATATTGATGCCAAGGTCGATAATCGACGATGTTGGATTGAGATAGCTCATCGGAGGTTTGGGTGAGTGATGAAATTTTAATGGAAAGGAAATCCTGGACTAATTCTGGCGCGACGGCAAGGCCTGCGTGCTTGCATCGGCAGCCGGCGCCTGCCTCCAGCTTAGTACAAAGTACGCCAAAGCACCTGCCACCAGCCCCCAGAACGCGGCGCCGACGCCAAACAGCGTGACGCCGGAGGCAGTCACCAGGAAGGTAATCAGGGCGGCCTCGCGTTGTTTGTCGTTAGCCATCGCGATCGTCAAACTGTTGGCGATGGTGCCGAACAGCGCCAGGCCGGCAATCGCCAGCACCAGTTCTTTCGGGAAAGCCGCAAACATGGCGCCAACCGTGGCGCCGAACAGGCCCACCAGCAGATAGAAGCCGCCAGCGGCGACCGCCGCCCAGTAGCGCTTGGCCGGATCTTCATGGGCTTCCTTGCCCATGCAAATGGCGGCAGTGATCGCCGCCAGGTTGAGCGAGAAACAACCGAACGGCGCCAGCACCACCGTAGTCAGGCCGGTCCATGTCATCAGTGGCGAAACCGGCGTGTTATAGCCGGAAGCTCTGATCACCGCCACGCCAGGCGCATTCTGCGACGCCATCGTCACCACGAACAATGGAATGCCGACGCCGATGATGGTCGACCAGGAAAAGCTCGGCATCGTAAACACCGGCAGCGCCCAGGCAAAATGGAAATTCTCGAAGTGCAGCAAGCCCTCGACCGCGGCCAACGCGGTGCCGATCAGCAGCACAATGATGATGGCGTAACGCGGCAACCAGCGCTTGCACAGCAGGTAGAAGACGAACATCGCAAACACCATCACGAACTGCGGCTTCATCGCGACAAACACGTTCATGCCGAAATGCGCCAGGATGCCGGCCAGCATGGCGGCCGCAATCGACAATGGAATCTTGCCCATCGCCCGTTCGAACCAGCCGGTGACGCCGCACAAGGTCACCAGCGCGCCGGCAAACACGAAGGCGCCGATGGCGTCCGACATCGGCACGCCGGAAAGGCTGGTCACCAGCAAGGCGGCGCCAGGGGTCGACCAGGCAGTCACCACAGGAGCGCGATAACGCAACGACAAACCGATGGTAGTCAGCCCCATTCCCAATCCCAGCGCCAGCATCCAGGAACTGATTTGCGCCGGCGTGGCGCCGGCGGCGGATGCCGCTTGCAAGACGATGACCGCTGAACTTGTAATGCCGACCAGTACCGTCACAAAACCGGCGGCGACACCGGACCAGGGGAAATTTTTCATCGTTGCATCATCGTTGTTGATTGTCTGTGTGCTTCCATTTACCGACAGAACCAGCTCAAGTCGTCGCGCAGCCTACAACTGCATCAGGTCAATCAGTATCTGGCGCGTGTTCAGCGGCGCGCCACCCAGATGATATGCCAACAGGAAGCGCATCAGCACCTTGCTTTGCGCCTGGGTGGCAACATCGCGGTAATCTTCGCGTTCCATATCCAGCAATGTCTTGCCACTGACGCGCGGCCAGGAATCGGAGGCACGCGCCGTCCGCGGGCCGCGCTCGGGATCGACCACGTACATTTCAGCCGGATCGATCGGCTGGCGGCTGCTGGTGCAGATGGTGAAATCGCCGGCCACGCCGGTCTGCTTGAGCAACGCCCTTTCGAACTGGCGCAACACGATCGGCGCCGGCTCCTGGTGGGCCAATTGGTTGAGTGTGGTGACGTAGTGATTGAATAAAGCGGCATGCGGATCGTCACGCGCCACCAGCTTGACCAGCAATTCGTTCAGGTAAAACCCGCACAGCAGCGCCGACTTCTCCAGCGGCAGCAAGCCGCCAACCCATTCGGCGGCAATCAAGGTACGGATTTCGGATTTACCGCTCCAGCTCAGCGACAATGGTTGGAAAGTTTGCAGCACGCCACGCAGCTTCGACAAGGGGCGTTTGGCGCCCTTGGCGACCAGCGCAATGCGGCCGTAGTCACGGGTGAAGACGTCGATGATCAGGCTAGTTTCGCGGTGCGGGTAGCTGTGCAGGACAAAACCAGGCTGCGCGGTGACGCGGGTATCTTTCTCGGGAATGCGGGCGCGCCGCTTGGGACTGGCGGCGGCGGGAACAACAACGGGATCGGGAGCGGCATCGGAAAATTCGATAGCCGCCACCTCAACCTCAACAGCGTCACCGGCCGACGGCTCGGCTGCCTCTCCGGCAATAGCATCGGCGATGATCGCGTTCATGCTGGTTGGCTTATTCGTAGCCGTATGCGCGTAATCCGGCCTCGTTGTCGGCCCAGCCGGATTTCACCTTGACCCAGATTTCCAGGTACACCGGACCGCCGAACAGGCGCTCCATATCGAGCCTGGCCTGGGTCGAGATATCCTTCAGGCGTGCGCCCTTCTGGCCGATCACCATCGACTTGTGCGTATCGCGCTCGACCAGGATGGCGGCAAACACGCGGCGCAGGTTGCCTTCAACTTCAAACTTCTCGATCAGGACAGTGCTGGTGTAAGGCAGCTCGTCACCGACAAAGCGGAATACTTTTTCGCGCACGATTTCAGCGGCGAGGAATTTTTCGCTGCGATCGGTGATATCGTCTTCGCCAAACATCGGCGGATTGGCCGGCAGATGCTTGCGAATCTCGCCCTGCAGGTTATCCAGCTGGAAACGCAGCTTGGCCGACACCGGCACCACGGCGGCGAAATCGCGCAGCGCGGCGATCTTCTGTGCGAAAGGCAGCAGAATGGCCTTGTCCTTGACCCGATCCGATTTATTGATCACCAATATACATGGCACGTTAGCCGGCAACAGATTCATTACCTGCTGGTCGGCCGGACCGAAAGTGCCGGCTTCGATGATGTACAGGATCACGTCGGCCGCGGTCAGCGTAGTGGTCACGGTGCGATTCAGCGTCTTGTTCAGCGCATTCGAATGACGAGTCTGGAAACCCGGCGTATCGACATAAACGAATTGGGTATCGGCGACGGTCTGGATGCCGGTAATGCGGTGCCGCGTGGTTTGCGCCTTGCGCGAGGTAATGCTGACCTTGGCCCCGATCAGTTCGTTCATCAGGGTCGACTTGCCTACGTTCGGCCGACCGACAATCGCGATATAGCCGCAACGGAAATCAGCTGCCGGCGATGCTGCGGTCGAGGCCTGGGGTGTAGAGTCTGTCATGCGGTTTTCGATTTACTCGTAATAAGAGGTGTTGCGTTAGAAGTTGCAGAAGTCGCGGCGGCAGTAACTGCCGGTGTGGCGACATCCGCGGATGATAACGATACTGCGTTGCCGGCCTTGGCGCTGCCGGCAGCTTTAGTAGATGCCGCAGCCTTGGCTGCAACCGGTTCGTCAAGCGGTGCGTCAGGCGCATCCGGCTGAATCGTCGCAATCCCGGTGAGTTTCAATTGCGCGGTGCGCGGCTTGGTCTTGCGTGGCGCCGCCGGGGCTTTCACGAAAGCCTTTTGCACAGCTTCCAGCGCCAGCTTGGCCGCAGCCTGCTCACCGGCGCGGCGACTACCGCCGCTGCCGAACACCTGGATATCCAGCTTCGGCACCAGGCATTCAATTTCGAATTCCTGATTGTGCGCGGCGCCATGCGTGGCCACGACATTGTATTGCGGCAGGGCGATCTTCTTGCCTTGCAGGTATTCCTGCAACAGCGTCTTGGCGTCCTTGCCGAGTGTTTTCGGATCGACGGTATCGAGGATCGGAATGTACAGGGCGCGAATCACGTCACGCGCTGCATCGAAGCCGGCATCCAGGAAAATTGCGCCGAACAGCGCTTCCAGCGTATCGGCCAGGATCGACGGCCGCCGGAATCCACCGGATTTCAACTCGCCCTCGCCCAGGCGCAGGAACTGCGACAGCTCCAGTCGCTGCGCGATTTCATACAACGATTGCTGTTTGACCAGGTTGGCACGCACGCGCGACAGGTCGCCTTCGTCGATCTTGGTATAACGGTCGAACAACAATGAAGCGACAACGCAATTCAGAATCGAATCGCCGAGGAACTCCAACCGTTCGTTATGCAAGGTGCTATGGCTGCGGTGCGTCAAGGCCTGCTGCAACAACGTAGCATCCTTAAAAGTGTGGCCTAGCCGATTTTGCAATAACATGAGATCCATTTTTTCGCCGACGCTTACTTTGATGTCATCGTCCAATGGTGTTTAAGGGTTCTTGGCGGTGCTGCCCGCATAATTGATCAACAGGCTGACCGGTCCAGCCAGCGGGATTTTCTTTTCGTACGCAAAGCTGATTTGGATATCGTCGCCGTTCTTGGTGATGTCCAGGTCTTTCCCTGCGATCGCATCGATATAGCCTACTTCAGCCTGCTTGTTGAATGCATTCTGGATTTCCTGCACGGTCGTACCGGACGTCCGGGCGCTGGCAATGGCTTTCTTGATTGAGAAATACTCGATCGTTGTCGGCGTCACCTTTGCCGCCACAACTCCGATGAACCCGAGGATCGCCAACCAGACGATCAACCCGAATAGCGTAATCCCTTGCTGCTTCCGTGTATATCCGGAAATTTTTGTCATCCCCGACTCCCGCCTATGGTTTATTTAAAGAAAGTGCCAATACGTTTGAAATTACCCAAATTCATCCACACCAAAAATGCCTTTCCGACAATATTCTGGTCTGGCACGAAGCCCCAATAACGGCTGTCTTCGCTGTTGTCCCGATTATCCCCCATCATGAAATAATTGCCAGCGGGCACTGTGCAAGTAAATCCTTCGGGATTGTAGGAACAATCTTCCTTATTAGGAAAATCCATCACACCTTCCAGCGCAATCGGCGGCCTGCCGCTACGGATCGCAATCGTATGTTGCACGTTTGACAGGTTTTCCGTGAATTGCTGGGAGTAATCCAGGCTGTCCTCATTCAGGTAATCCGGCAACGGCGTATAAGAAAGCGCTTCGCCATTAATCGTTAAACGTTTGTTTTTGTAGGTTATTTTATCACCCGGCACCCCAACCACGCGCTTGATGTAATCCAGCGACATATCCTTCGGATATTTGAAGACCATCACATCGCCGCGCTGCGGGTTGTTCATCTCGATCACTTTTTTATTGATGATCGGCAGACGGATACCGTAAGTGAATTTATTCACCAGGATCAGGTCACCCACCAACAGCGTCGGCACCATCGAGCTGGACGGAATCTTGAACGGCTCATACAAGAACGAACGCAGGAAAAATACCGTCGCGATAACCGGGAAGAAGCTGCCCGAATATTCGACCCAGGTTGGCTGGCGCAGCAGGTTCGCTTCCAGCGCGGCGCGTCCGCTCGCTTCCAGCTTGATACCTTCGGCGCTCAGCTTGGCGTTACGCGCATCGAACTCGGCCAATGCTGCAGTGGCCTTGGCGCGCCGTTGCTTGCTCAGGTAGAAGCGATCCAGAAACCAGATGACGCCGGTAACGATCGTCAGGACAAACAGAATTAATGCGAAATTTCCCAGGATTGATTGCAATGTCATTTTTCATCCACTTGTAAGATTGCCAGGAATGCCTCTTGCGGGATCTCGACAGATCCCACTTGTTTCATCCGCTTTTTACCGGCCTTCTGCTTCTCGAGCAGTTTGCGCTTGCGGCTGATGTCGCCGCCGTAGCACTTGGCCAGCACGTTCTTGCGCAGCGCCTTGACGTTCTCGCGCGAAATGATATTGGCGCCGATCGCGGCCTGGATCGCAACATCGAACATCTGGCGCGGAATCAGTTCACGCATCTTGGCAGCCACAGCGCGGCCACGGTACTGGCTGTTGGCGCGGTGGACGATGATCGCCAGGGCGTCGACTTTTTCGCTGTTGATCAGCATGTCGACCTTGACCACATCAGCCGAACGGTATTCCTTGAACTCGTAATCCATCGAGGCATAGCCGCGCGAAGTCGACTTCAGGCGATCGAAGAAATCCAGCACCACTTCGGCCATCGGGATTTCATAGGTCAGCTTGACCTGCTTGCCGTGGTAGCTCATGTCGATCTGCTGCCCGCGCTTCTGGGTACAGAGCGTGATGACCGAGCCGACATACTCTTGCGGCATGTACAGGTTGACCGTGACGATAGGCTCGCGCACCTCTTCGATATGCGACGGGTCCGGCATCTTCGATGGATTATCGACCAGCATGACGGTGCCGTCGCGCTTGACCACTTCATAAATGACGGTCGGCGCGGTAGTGATCAGATCCATGTCGAACTCGCGTTCGAGGCGTTCCTGGACGATTTCCATATGCAGCAAACCGAGGAAACCGCAGCGGAAGCCGAAGCCCAGCGCCTGCGATACTTCTGGTTCATATTGCAAGGCGGCGTCATTCAATTTGAGCTTTTCCAGCGAGTCGCGCAGCGCATCGTACTGGTTGGCCTCGACCGGGAACAGGCCGGCAAACACTTGTGGCTGCACTTCCTTAAAGCCCGGCAAGGCTTCAGCCGCTGGCTTGGACGCCAACGTCACCGTGTCGCCAACCTTGGCCGCCTTCAATTCCTTGATGCCGGCGATGATAAAGCCCACCTGGCCGGCCGACAGCGATTCGCGCGATTGCGACTTTGGCGTGAACACGCCGACGCTTTCAGTCAAATGCTGGGAGCCGGTGGCCATCAGCAAAATCTTGTCCTTCGGACGCAACGTGCCGTTCTTGATCCGCACCAGCATGACAACGCCGACGTAGTTATCGAACCAGGAATCGACGATCAGCGCTTGCAGAGGCGCATCCGGATCGCCCTTTGGCGGCGGCACTTTGACGATCAGCGACTCCAGCACTTCGCGCACGCCGAGGCCGGTCTTGGCCGAGCAATGTACTGCGTCGTGGGCATCGATACCGATGACGTCTTCGATTTCAGCAATCGCGTTATCTGGATCGGCAGAAGGCAAGTCGATCTTGTTCAGCACCGGCACCACTTCGACGCCGAGATCAAGCGCGGTATAGCAGTTGGCCACGGTCTGGGCTTCCACCCCTTGCGAGGCGTCGACCACCAGCAGCGCGCCTTCGCAGGCCGACAGCGAACGGCTGACTTCGTAGCTGAAGTCGACGTGTCCGGGGGTATCGATCAGGTTCAGATTGTAGATCTGGCCATCCATCGCCTTGTACGTCAGGGCTGCGGTCTGGGCCTTGATGGTGATGCCACGCTCGCGCTCGATATCCATCGAGTCGAGTACCTGCGCCTCCATCTCGCGATCGGACAAGCCGCCGCAAGACTGGATGATACGATCCGCCAGGGTAGATTTACCGTGGTCGATGTGGGCGATGATGGAGAAATTACGGATGTTGTTCATTGACAGACGCGATTACAAAAAAAGCGCTCTGAGCCGGGCCCAGTGCGGTGCCTTGTACTTGTTGGCGCAAATAAAAGGAAGGATTCCTGCTCCAGACTGGGCACGCATCGGAGCGATAGCGAACTATCGACAGGATGCGCAACGGCGTATGGGGCAAAAAGACGAACTGTTATGTGCCGGCAAGTACGAAACACTGCACCTGTGTCCCAGGCGAGCGCCTTTTATGACAGGTTATTCAGTGCCGCCATTTTACCGGATTTCAGGGGGGAAAACCGACAAATCAAAGGCCTCGGGATTTCCCTCAACAGTATAGCAAGCAAAGCAAGTTATCTACATACTCTACCGTGTATGTGGTAAAGCCATTGAAAACAGGGGTACATCAGGCTCTTTTTGCAATTTTCGCAGGAGTATGCAGAAATTCCAGGCATTTTGATGGCCTGCGGAAAGGGCCTGCACATTTATATCCAACCCAACTACCGAGCTCGGTACAGCCAGAAGCGGCTCAGCCCGCCAAAAAAGCCTTCACCCGCTCCGGGTCAAGGAAATAGTGACAAAGCTGCAACGGCGCCGAACCGTCCACACTGCCGACCAGCACCGGCACCAGTTCGTCGTAGCGGGCGACCAGTTCAGAATCCGCATCGACATCGATAACATCGACGGTAAACCAGCCCGCCCCATGTTCATGCTGCCCGCGCAAGGCCAGCAACGCCTGCAGCATGTCATCGCAAAGATGGCAATAAGAACGGCCATATAAAATAAAGTGCGGCTTCGGCATCAATATTCCCTTCGGAAGCAGGCAAAAACAAAGAGCTGCAGACCTCGACGATCTGCAGCTCCGGATAATGCAAGTTACCTGTGTCAGTTAGTTGGACGCAGCGGCACGAATTGCGAAGACTCGCCGCGACGCACCAGCAGCACCGCCATCTTCTTCGGCTCCAGCTTGGCTACCAGCGCATTGAATTGCTTGGCATCCTTGATATCGGTATTGTTCAGACGCTGGATCACGTCGCCCGGAAGCAAACCGACCCGCGCCGCGCTACCCTCTACCGCATCAACCTGGATACCGCCATCGATGCTCAGCTCTTTCTTCTTGGCATCGCTCAAATCGCTGACGATCAACCCCAGCGCATTCGCCACCTGCTCCTTCTTCGGCTTCTTGTCTTCATCCGAATTGGTCGCCACCTTGTCTGCGGCAAGCTCGGCAATCGTCACCGAAAAATCGCGATTACTGCCCTTGCGCCACACGGTCAGCGTGCCACGCACGCCAGGCTTGGTATTGCCGACCAGACGCGGCAGATCGCTCGCCTTGTCAATTGTCGTGCCATTGAATTTCAGGATGATATCGCCAGCCTGCAATCCGGCCTTCGCGGCAGGACCATCCGGCTCAACCCGGGCAACCAGCGCACCTTCAGCTTTCGGCAAACCGAGCGATTCAGCGACATCCTTGGTCACTTCGCCGATTTGCACGCCGATACGGCCGCGCGTCACCTTGCCGCTTGTTTTCAGCTGCTCGGAAACGCGCATCGCCTCATCGATAGGCACCGCAAACGAGATGCCCATGAAGCCACCGGAACGGCTGTAAATCTGGGAGTTGATACCCACAACTTCGCCACGCAAATTGATCAGCGGGCCACCGGAGTTGCCAGGATTGACCGCCACATCGGTTTGGATCAAAGGCAGGTAGTCGCCGGTATCACGCGCTTTCGCCGACACAATCCCGGCTGTCACGGTATTTTCCAGGCCGAATGGCGAACCGATTGCCAGCACCCACTCGCCGACCTTGATCTTGTCGGAATCACCCATGACCAACAACGGCAGGTTCTTGCCATCGATCTTCAGCAATGCGACATCGGTACGCGTATCCGCGCCGACGACCTTGGCCTTGAATTCGCGCTTGTCTGTCAGCGTCACGTAAACATCGCTGGCGCCGTCGATCACGTGCGCATTGGTCATCACGTAACCGTCCGCCGAAATGACAAAACCGGAGCCGACACCGCGAGGCACTTCTTCCTGCTGCTTTGGATCACTCTTGCGTCCGCGCGGACCTGGCGCTTGCGGACTTGGTTTTCCCGGAATAGGGACACCGAAGAATCGCCGGAAAAATTCCTGCATCTCGGCATCGCTCGGATCATCCGAATCATCTTGCGAGGAACCGGACTTCACTTTTTCAGTGGTGCGAATATTGACGACTGCTGGGCCCGTCTTTTCAACGATCTCGGTAAAATCCGGCAACCCAGACAATGGTGCCGCTACCGCGACAGGGCCGACGCCGACCATTGCAGGAACAAAAAAAGCGGCTGTCGCACCGACAACCATTGCAGATAAAACATAACGAGCAGAGCGCAACATCTTCATAGTCATGGAGTTTTATTTGTTTTTGAGTTCAATCGAATTCGCCACCTGCCTGATCGCAGCCGATGGCACCTCACCTACAATCGTCAGCCAGTAGTCGCCCTGACGCTTGCCCACGATATTCAATGCTCCCTGCTGCAGGGAACCCTCAGTGCGACTTTGACTGCCCGGCTCGATAAATATCGAAATCGCGGCGAGTCCGTCGGAAAAGACCAACTGCGACACTTCGCGCCGCGTCACCTGGGTGACGGCATTATTCGAAGCCGGCGCATCGGTTACCATGCGCTTGAGTTCACGCACTTTCTTGAAGCCGACCGGCATACCGGTCACCGTCCACTCATTCAGGTTGGCCGGGTTCATCACGCTGCTTTCGACATGCCAGCCATTGGTATTGCCGAAACTCGACTTCAAATGACTGTGATCAACGTTGCCGATACCGATCTGCGTAAACGAAATCTGCTCGACGATCTCATTCTTGCCATTCAACGTCTGTGCGCGCAACAGCAGGCCGGTATTCTTTTCCGCCCACAGCTTGTAGCCATAACGCATGTTGTCTTTCGGCTCAAGCAGCACAGCCTGGCAGTCGAAGCCGGCAACACGTCCGGTTTCGCCCATTTTCACATCGTAATAGTCAGTCAGATCGGCCGGCAGAGCCGCCAGGATGGCTGGAAACGCATCTTGCGTGACGCGCTTCTCGACCAGCTTGGTCCTGGTTTCCGGGATGTAGCAAGTGACATCCTCATTGCGACGAATATATTCGCGCGGCTGCCCGTCCAGGATTTCCAGCTTCTCTATTTCATTCCGGCCTTCCAGCACATGCGTAATGCGTGAAGTCCGAATCTGGTTCGACTGCTGGTAAATGAAGGTGCCGGAATAATTCAACTTCTGCGCTGCCGACTGGATTTTTTTCAACAGGGCCTGCGCCTCCTGCTTGTCGGCGACTTTTACGGCATCCGTGCCTTCCGCGTGAGCGGAAAGCATGATGCATGTCGACAGAAGGATAACAACCCGAAGCAAGACCTGTGTCTGCCGCATATTATTTATCAGCATCAGGTGCAAATGTAGCGGAACGCGCATATTGCGCAGCGCTGTATAAAGAAGGAGAGAAACGCTGGTGCGCCAACAGATATTCATCCATCCGCGGATCACGCAGCACTTCGCCGGTATGCGTGGCATGGACATCGCTTGCCGATGCCAATGCCAGCTGCGGCGTCGCTACAGCTGCCGGTGACGGGCTGTTAGCCACCATGATTTGCGGCGAGATGATGAACGCCGCAGCGGCTACTGCCGCAGCCGCCATGCCTGGCAACGCAAAGCGCTTGATCGTACGTCGGGTACGAGTACTGCCGAAACGCACAGGCTGGCCGCCGCCGATCGCAATCTGCTCGGATTCGTGCTGAGGAGCAGCAGCGGCCAGGGGCGCGGAAATATAGACAGGTTCCGCATCGAGCCGCGCCGCCATACGGGCGGAAAAATCGGAGCTCATTGTCAACGCCATATCATCGGAGCGCAAGATATCACCAATCTGGTGGTATACGTCCCATGTATCGCGGCCTTCCGTTTGACGCAAAGCCGCCAATGCCATATCCACATAGGCATTGGACAACTCCCCGTCAGCCAAGGCAGAAATCTGCTCTTGGGTCATTTCTTTGGTATTCATAAGTCACCTAGTTAAAACCTGGCCAACCCCTTCGTTCCCGAAAAACCACTATCTTTTTTTACCAACGTTTGTCGATGGCCGTCCCCAGCAACGGCCTCAACTTGTCTGCGATAGCTTCCCGTGCCCTAAATATTCGACTGCGTACCGTACCTATCGGACATCCCATTGCTTCAGCAATTTCGTCATAACTTAACCCCTCAATCTCGCGCAAGGTAATTGCCGTACGCAATTCCGTCGGCAAAGCCTCCATGGCAGTATTCACAGTTTGCGCTATCTGCTTGGTTGCCAGCAAAGATTCAGGAGTGTTTATATCCCTTAGTTGCTCGCCGTCGTCAAAAGTTTCTGCTTCCTCTGAATTTGCTTCGGTGGAGGTCGGAGCCCTACGGCCCTGGGTCACAAGATAGTTCTTGGCGGTATTAATGCCAATTCGATACAACCAGGTATAAAAGGCAGAGTCGCCCCTGAACTGAGGCAGCGCCCGGTATGCCTTGATAAAGGCTTCCTGCACAACATCCTCAGCTTCTGCCTGATCGCGCACCAGCCGCGAAACAAGACGCATCAGCTTGCGTTGGTATTTAACAACCAAGAGCTCGAACGCCTTCTTATCGCCACGCTGTACGCGCTCGACAAGCAGTTGATCAATTTCGCGTTCTGTCGTCAATCCACATTCCCTTGTTTTTTTGCGACTAGCTTGTGGACCCGAACGTAGACTGGAAGCAATAACATAATTTCAACAAACAGCTATTCATTACCCAATCAATCGGGCGCCATCTTGTCTGTGCGCATCGAAATCCATCGACACGCCACGGACAAAACTCTAAAAGTATCATTAGGAACACAATCAGGCAGTATAGCGATTGTTCTGACTGAGCCGCTATCTAATCGAAGACGCAATAGCAGCAAATGTGACCAGAGGGTAGTGCCTTGCAGCAAATATGCGTTTGCCGGCACATGTACCGGGATATTCCCGCTCCTTGCGGGTATAACGTCCGCAACCCGGATTTGGCCGACCGCGGAGATATCGATTCGAACCAATCGGTTGCTACGCATGTAACTGAACATGCCGTACAAGGCCGCCGCCAAGCAGGCTACGGCCAAAAACATTTGCTCAGCCTGCATCAGATCGCCAACGACACCCGCCGCAATCAAGGCGCCGGACAGTCCGATCAGCGAACACAAACCACCCACCATGAACAACAGCATCCTGGACGGTCGGATCATCGCAGACACGGCAATTGACATGATGGCAAGCTTTATAAAAAACTTCGAGCCGTCATCCAGAGACGACGGCTCGCATCTTCCATATTACTAGATTTTGCCAAAAACTAAAGTGCCATTCGTGCCACCAAAGCCGAATGAGTTTTTGACTGCGATGTCGATTTTCATCTCCCGCGCCGTGTTGGCACAGTAGTCAAGATCACATTCCGGATCCTGATTGAAAATATTTGTCGTCGGCGGCGAAATCTGGTTATGCAAAGCCAGTACGGTAAATACTGACTCCAAACCACCAGCGCCACCCAACAAGTGACCGGTCATCGACTTGGTCGAATTCACAACCAGCTTGTAGGCATGATCGCCAAAAGCTGCCTTGATCGCTTCGGTTTCATTCTTGTCGCCCAATGGAGTCGAAGTTCCATGTGCATTCAAGTACTGAACCTCATCAGCATTCACACCTGCATCGCGCAGAGCATTACCAACACAGCGACGCGGACCATCCAGGCTCGGCGCAGTCATGTGGTAAGCATCGCCGCTCATGCCGAAGCCGAGCAGTTCCGCATAGATCTTGGCGCCGCGCGCCTTGGCATGCTCATACTCTTCGAGCACCAGCACGCCAGCGCCTTCGCCCAGCACGAAACCATCGCGATCCTTGTCCCACGGACGCGATGCCGTAGCAGGATCGTCATTTCGCGACGACAAGGCACGGGCCGATGCGAAGCCACCGACGCCAAGCGGAGAAACGCTAGACTCGGCGCCACCAGCGATCATGACATCGGCATCGCCGTACTGAATCATGCGGCCGGCCGCACCAATACAATGCAAACCGGTGGTGCAAGCCGTCACTATCGCCAGATTCGGTCCCTTGAGACCATATTTGATCGACAAGTTACCCGAGATCATGTTGATGATCGATGCCGGGATAAAAAACGGGCTGATGCGCCGCGGACCGCGAGCGGTCAGTTCGGCGTGTGTTTGTTCAATCAAGGGCAAGCCACCAATGCCGGAACCGATGATGACACCGATCCGTTCAGCATTGGCTTCGGTCACTTCGAGACCGCTGTCTTGCATCGCCTGCATCCCCGCAGCCATGCCATAGTGGATAAAAGTATCCATATGCCGTGCTTCTTTGGCGGGAATGTAATCTTCGATATTGAAGCCCTTTACTTCTCCCGCAAAACGCGTGGAAAAAGCAGTGGCGTCAAACTTGGTGATGGCTGCGATCCCTGACTTGCCTGAGATAATCGCACTCCACGCATCGGCAATCGTATTGCCGACCGGTGAAATGCAACCCAGGCCAGTGATCACAACGCGACGTTCACGTGTGCGGCTCAAGCGGTTCTCCTGGATACGTTCAAAGCTAGCTTAGGCCGCCTTAACGTGGGCCTTGGCGTAATCAATAGCTTGTTGCACTGTAGTGATCTTTTCAGCTTGTTCGTCAGGGATTTCCATTTCGAACTCATCTTCCAGTGCCATCACCAATTCCACGGTGTCGAGCGAATCTGCACCCAGATCGTTAACAAACGACGATTCAGTCTTGATGTCAGCTTCTGCGACGCCCAGTTGCTCAGCGACGATTTTTTTAACGCGTTGTTCGATATCGGACATGTGATGCCTCCATTAGGTTACAGAAAGTGCGCGCATTTTAGCAGGTTTGCGCATTGAAAATTCACTTTCGACATTTGTCTTTAATAATTAATAAAACAACGTCAAAAGTGTCTAAATAGGTACTACTTACATTGAACTCTCAAATTGGCCGCCAAACTGGCAGCACCAATATCAACTCATGTACATGCCGCCGTTGACGTGCAGCGTGGTGCCGGTGATGTACGCAGCTTGCGAAGATGCCAAAAAGGCAACCGCAGCAGCGATATCTTCAGCAGCGCCTAAGCGTCCCAGCGGGATCTGTTGCAGCAGGGAGGCGGTTTGTTGCTCGCTCAACGCCTTGGTCATGTCGGTATCGATAAAGCCCGGGGCAACGCAATTGACCGTAATGTTGCGGCTACCGATCTCACGCGCCAGCGCACGGCTCATGCCGGATACGCCAGCCTTGGCTGCTGCATAGTTCATTTGGCCCGGATTGCCGGCCGAACCGACCACCGACGTGATATTGATGATACGGCCGTGCTTGGCCTTCATCATGCCACGTAGGACCGCGCGCGACAGACGGCCGACAGCCGTAAGATTAGTCGCAATCACCGAATCCCACTCTTCGTCCTTCATGCGCATCGCCAATTGATCCTGGGTGATGCCGGCGTTATTGACCAAAATCGACAATCCGCCGAATTCTTTCTGGGTAAATTCGATCGCAGCGTGACATGCCTCTGCATCATTCACATTCAATACAATACCGCGGCCATTGCCCGGCTGGGTAGCTTCCAGATATTCGCCGATTGCCGCCGCACCAGACTCCGAAGTCGCCGTGCCGACAACCTTCGCGCCACGCTTGAGCAACTCCAGCGCAATGGCGCGACCAATACCGCGCGACGCACCGGTCACCAGGGCGACCTGGCCGTCCAGATCCTGTACAACTGAATTTTGTGAGGTCACTTCAATGTCTCCAACATTTTATCCAGCGATGCCTGATCGACAATCGCTTCGCTAATCAATCCGTCATTAATACGCTTGGTCAAACCAGCAAGAACCTTGCCCGGTCCACACTCGACCACATGGCTGATACCTTCGCCGGCAATTTTCTGCACCGTTTCAACCCAGCGCACCGGGCTGGCCGCCTGGCGCACCAATGCATCCTTGATGGCTTGCGGGTCGTTGACGATTGCCACATCGACGTTATTGATCAAGGCAATCTGCGGCGCCGAGAAAGTCAGTTCCTGCATGTACTCACGCAAGCGATCCGACGCCGGCTTCAACAGCGAGGAATGAAATGGGGCCGAAACCGGCAATGGCAAGGCACGTTTCGCACCTTTTTCCTTGGCGGCAACGCAGGCGCGCTCAATCGCTCCCTTGTGGCCGGCGATGACGACCTGCGCCGGCGCATTGAAATTCACCGCCTCGACAACTTCGCCTTGCGCCGCAGCCTGGCAAACTGCGCGCACGTCGTCGTCCGACAAACCGAGGATGACGGCCATGCCGCCCTGCCCGACCGGAACCGCCTGCTGCATGGCTTGCGCACGAAAACGCACCAATGGAACCGCATCCTTGAAAGCAATCACGCCGGCGGCAACCAGCGCCGAATACTCGCCAAGGCTGTGCCCTGCCACCAGCGACGGCGCAGCGCCGCCCGCTGCCAGCCACGCGCGGTAATAAGCAACCGCAGCGGTCAACATCACCGGCTGGGTATTGGTCGTCAGGTCCAGCTCTTCTTTCGGTCCTTCGGCAATCAACTTACCGAGATCAAACTGCAGCGCTTCGGAAGCCTCCGCCACAGTATCTTTCACCACCCGATTGTCGGCGAAGCCGTTCAACATGCCAACGGCTTGCGAGCCTTGGCCCGGGAAAACAAATGCGAATTTATTCATGCCTTACCTGTGGATATCAAATTCAAATTTATCAAATGCGTGCTTACGACGACTTGGAATGCCTGCAAAGACCACAACCGCAGTTGTACCGACCTGGCTCGCTGCTTGATCGGGAAGCGCGCACCTGCAAGGCAGGTACGGCGCACGACACAAGGTGGAGATCGGGTTGCACGGCAGGCCGGCAAGCTCTCCTTACATGCGGGCCAGAATCGCACCCCAGGTAAAGCCGCCGCCAACACCTTCCATCATGACGTTGTGACCTGGCTTGACGCGACCGTCGCGTACCGCCTGGTCGAGCGCCAACGGAATCGATGCAGCCGAGGTGTTGCCGTGCTGGTCGACAGTCACCACCATACGCTCCATATCCAGACCCAGTTTGCGCGCGGTGCTTTGCATGATGCGGATATTCGCCTGATGCGGAATCAGCCAATCGATCTCGGACGACTCCATCCCGGCGATTTGCAGCGCTTCGTTGGCAACCTTTTCCAACACCGACACCGCCAGCTTGAATACTGCCTGACCATCCATGTACAAGAAGGCGCTGCCTTCCACGACACCGGCGTTGACCTTGCCCGGAACGCACAGGATTTCCTTGTGGCGGCCGTCGGCATGCAACTTGGTGGCAAGAATGCCAGGCTCGGTCGAAGCGCTCAAGACCACCGCGCCGGCGCCATCGCCGAACAAGACGCAAGTGGTGCGATCTTCAAAATTCAGGATGCGCGAAAACACTTCGGTGCCGATCACCAGCACATTCTTGTGCGCACCGGTCTTGATCATGCTGTCGGCGATCGATACCGCATACACGAAACCGCTGCATACCGCCTGCACGTCGAACGCGGCGCCGCCATTGGTGATGCCCAGCTTTTGCTGAACCACGCAGGCGGTGCTCGGGAAACCACCGAAATGATCCGGGGTCGAAGTGGCCACGATGATCAGGTCGATATCGTCAGCCTGCATGCGCGCCATATCGAGCGCCTGCTTGGCCGCAGCGACCGCGAGATCGCTGGATTGCACATCGGCGTCGGCATAGTGACGCGCGGCGATGCCGCTGCGCGAAAAAATCCATTCATGGGATGTCTCGATCCCTTTTTCAGCGAGCTGTGCGGCGAGCTCCTGATTGCTTACCCGTTTCGGCGGCAAATAGCTGCCGGTACCGACAATTTTGCTATATGTAGTCATGCTGTCTTTTGTTGGGAAGATTCAGTCGTAGTGATTTGGCCCGATGCCGCATCCACACCAGCCTCAATCGGCTTGGCCACTGCTTCGGCAGATGGCTGCGGCATCAGTTCCGCAATTGTGGTGGCAATACGAGACAATACATCATATTTCGCAGCATCGAATGCGCGCTGTATCGCCCATTCGTAACCATAGGCATCAGCGCCGCCATGGCTCTTGAAAACCAGGCCGCGCAAACCCAACAGGCTGGCGCCGTTATAACGCGAAGGATTCAGGCGGCGTGAAATCGCCTTGATCGCACCACGGGCAATCACCGCACCGACCATGTTCAAGATGCCGCTTTTGAATTCCGTGGTCAATACGGCCTTGACGAAACGCCCCAATCCTTCCGATGCCTTGAGCGTCACGTTGCCGACAAAACCATCGCAAACGACGATGTCGGTAGTGCCTTCGAAAATATCGTTGCCTTCAACATTGCCGTAAAAATTCAGGATACCCTTTTCGTGATCGGCACGCAGCAATTCGGCGGTCTGCTTGACCACTTCATTACCCTTGATATCCTCCTCGCCGACGTTCAGCAAGCCGATCGTCGGACGTGGCTTGCCTTCCATGGCCGACACCAGTGCCGAGCCCATCAATGCGAATTGATGAAGATGCAACGGCTCGCAGTCGACGTTCGCGCCCAGATCGAGCATGTAGGTCGGACCGTCTTTTTGATTGGGGAGGATGGTGCAGATTGCAGGGCGGTCAACGCCATGCATTGTCTTCAGCAGATAACGCGATACCGCCATCAAGGCGCCGGTGTTGCCGGCCGATACGCAGGCTTGCACCTGCTCATCCTTGACCAGGCGCAACGCAACACGCATTGAGGAATCTTTTTTACGGCGCAAAGCAGTTTCGATGGAGTCGTCCATCGTTACCACTTCCGATGCATGCAGCACCGATAACCGGGGATGTGCGCTAGCCTTGTGCTTTTTCAGCTGCGCCCGAATTTCTTCTTCGAGGCCAACCAATACCAATTCGGCCTCAGGCTCGCGGTTGGCAAATGAAATAGCAGCAGGTACGGTAACCGACGGGCCGTGATCGCCACCCATGCAGTCGATAGAAATTTTGATTGTCATTGTTTTGATTCAGTGCCTACTCTAAGCCGTATTATGAGGCAGATTGGGCGCGATTCAAAATGACGCGAGGAATTATTCCGCATACAAAAACGGCGCTACTGAGTAAAACTCATCGCGCCGCCTTCAACCTGCATCGCAAGAACAAGTATTACTCGTCGTTCTTGGTCTTCAACACTTTACGGCCACGGTAAAAGCCGTTCGGGCTGATGTGGTGACGCAAATGTGTTTCACCAGTCGTTGGCTCGATAGCCAGCGGAGGTGCAACCAGAAAATCGTGGGCACGGTGCATGCCGCGCTTCGATGGGGTCTTCTTATTTTGTTGAACTGCCATGATAACTCCTGCTTTCTTAAGATCTTAAAGTTTAACATATCCAACCCTCAGAACAGGGAAAGGCTGGATATTCCTGCCGCGTTTGTGCGCGGATTTTACTACCTATTGCCACACCTTAGTCACACGGAATCACATTCATGTGAAAATCAGCGCGACAAATTTACCGCAATTCTTTACTTAACTTACTTTTTACTGCTGCTTCAAATTCTTCAGCATCGCGAAAGGCGATTCTTTTTTGACACTTTGCACACCTTCAAGCGCGGACTGATCCGGGCAAACCGGATGCTTCGGCGACAGTGGCAAGGCCAGCAAAGCCTCATCTTCAACCAACTCAACAATATTCAGTGATTTAGTGCCGACGATGACGTCAATTTCGTCATTATCGAGAAGCGCATCAATCGCATCGGCACTTTCTTCGTCCTTTGCCAGTACCAGCACCGACTCCGAATCGATGTCGAAAGCAAATGGGGTCAAGCAACGCTGGCACATGATCTTGGTAGAACCGCTGACCGACATCGTCAACTGGGGATGCCCCAGCTGATCGACACCGCCGACCAGAACCCAATGCAGCACACCGGAACGATCGGCTGATTCAGCAGCTAGGCGACTCAAGTCAGCCACGGCGATTTCGCCTTCGCGGCGCTCTTTATGGCGCGAATACTCAAACGCGTCGATGATAAAAGCACTCATAGTCTGAAGCCGAACCCGGAAAACCTGCGATAATAACAGCCTTTTCCCTTATTCGTCAAAGTGTTAGCGCACTTTCCGTTGATAACCGGTGTTTTGTTGCCCGGCAAGTGCTCAAATAACCAACACCATGACCACTTTACAACAGATGCCCCCTGCCCCAAGCTCACCGTCACTGCCGCGCCTGATCCTCGGCTCCAGCTCCAGATACCGCAAAGAATTGCTTTCCCGACTAGACATTCCGTTCGAAGTCATGGTTCCGGATATTGACGAAACTCCCGCCCCAGGTGAGAGCCCCGAAGCCACCGCTCTGCGCCTGGCCCGTGAAAAGGCCCGTGCCGTCGCATTGCTGGCGCCCGGCGCCCTGGTGATCGGTTCGGATCAGGTTGCAACGCTGGACGGCGAGCAAATCGGCAAGCCGGGCAACCATCAGAATGCACTGGAGCAATTACGAAAAATGCGTGGTCGCCGCGTGATTTTCCATACCGCACTATGCTTGTGGGATGGTCGCCAGAGCGAGCCTGAAGCCGCCGCCCAGATCGAAAACATCCAGACTTTCGTCACCTTCCGCGACCTGCCGGATGCCGAGTTGGAAGCCTACCTGCACATTGAACAACCTTACGACTGCGCCGGCAGCGCAAAAAACGAAGGCCTGGGTATTGCTATCCTGGAAAAGATAGAGAGCACCGACCCCACCGCGCTAACCGGTTTGCCTTTGATTACACTGACCAGTATGCTGCGCCGTGCCGCTTTCCCGTTTTTCACAAGATAATAAAATTCTACCATGCCAGGCATCCTGTACTTAATTCCCAACACGCTGGGTCAAGACGCAACCGAACTCAAGCAACCACTGGCGGCCGTTATCCCGCTCGAAGTCCAGGCTCTCACTGCCCGCCTCGATTATTTCATTGCTGAAAATGCAAAGACCACGCGCGCTTTCCTGAAGCTGATCGACGCGGCGCAAACGCTGACCAAGCCGCTGCAGGAAATCGAGATTGCCGAACTCAACGTGAACACCGCCAGCAACGCCCTGCCGGCATTGCTGGCGCCGTTGCTGGCCGGACGCGACGCCGGCCTGATTTCCGAAGCCGGCGTGCCGGCGGTGGCCGACCCCGGCGCCAATCTGGTTCGGCTGGCACATGCGCACGCGATTCAGGTTCGGCCGCTGGTCGGCCCGTCGTCGCTGTTGCTGGCAGTGATGAGCAGCGGCTTGAACGGCCAGAGTTTTGCCTTCAACGGCTACCTGCCGACTGATGCGGAACAGCGCAGCAAGCGCATCAAGACATTGGAGCAACGCTCACGCCAGGAACAACAGACACAACTGTTCATCGAGACGCCGTATCGCAACACGGCTTTCCTGGAAGCGCTGGCCAACAATTGTCAGGCTGGCACGTTGATTTGCGTGGCCACCGATCTCACCTTATCGTCGGAATCCATCAAGACCCAAACGGCAGCCAAATGGAAAGCGGCACTGGCCGCCGGCAAGGCGCCGGATTTCCACAAGAAGCCAACAGTCTTCCTGTTGCTCGCGCAATAAATTCCAGGCCACTTCCGCAGAAATGCCTGCAGAACGCAAAACGGCGACGGTATTGCGCCGTCGCCGTATTTGCCTGTCTCGAAAGACATTATCTTGAGAAGTCGAAAACTTCTCGGTGCCGCATTCGCGATGCGGTGGTTTGTCAGGTAGCTAATTTACTACGCCAATGCAAGGGGTTGTTTTGCGATGGAATAGACTTCTTGCTACCCAAACAATTGCAACTGAGTGGCCAACGATTTTGATCTATCTATAATCGCCTCCTCCATTCGCTATTCCTCGAGTCCTTTTAATATACGACAGGATCGCGCAGATACAAGGCGAATTACAGTATTACGATATGCCGATTTTTCTTCGATGATGCAACGGCAATTTTTCTCCGCCGCACCACCAAACAAGCATTAAATAAAACTCAACGCAACACCGGCTTGACGTTGCTCATCAACGATTGCACGACACCCACACCCATCGCCACGCCGAATTTTTTCAGGACGCGCTCAGGCAAGCCTTCGCTCTTGGTGTAATCGACAATATCTTCCTGCTTCAAGACATCGCGGGCAACGCTATCGACCGTACCGAAGCCATCCGCCAATCCCATTTCGACCGCCTTGGAGCCGCTCCAGAACAGGCCGGAAAAGGTTTCCGGGGTTTCCTTCAAACGCGCGCCACGACCTTTGCGCACGACATCGATGAACTGTTGATGGATCTCTGCCAGCATGTCTTGCGCATAACCCTTCTGGGTCGCGCTCATCGGACTGAACGGATCGAGGAAGCCCTTGTTCTCACCGGCGGTCAGCAAGCGCCGCTCGACGCCAACCTTGTCCATCAAGCCAGTGAAACCGAAGCCGTCCATCAGCACGCCGATCGAGCCGACGATGCTGGCCTTGTTGACGTAAATCTTGTCAGCTGCAGCGGCGATATAGTAGCCACCCGATGCGCACATCTCATCGACCACTACATACAAGGGCTTGTTCGGATACTCCTTGCGCAGGCGCACGATTTCATCATTGATGATGCCGGCTTGCACCGGGCTGCCGCCAGGGCTGTTGATGCGCAGGATGACGCCGACCGAATCGTCTGCAGCGAAGGCATTATCCAACGCCGGCACCACTACGCTGGCAGAACCGTTGCCTTCCGATTCGATGGCACCGCTGATCTTCACCAGCGCGGTGTGCGCACCGACGGTCTGCGTATCGGAACCTTCGTAATTGATACCCAACCAGAACGCGAAGCAGATCACGCCAAGAAATGCCAGCTTGAAGAAGACACCCCAGCGCCGCCGCGCACGCTGCTCACGCAATGAGGCGTAAGCCAGTTTTTCCAGCAGTTCGCGCTCCCAACCTTCTTTTTTGTCGGACATGGCTGTTTCCATATTGTCAAATTCGTTATTGCTCATGGTGCTCACTCACATCGATTGTTCGAGATCATTCATTGGAGGCTACAGCCAATCAGGCAATGACTGGCCGCACATACTCATCAGGGATCCAGAACACCTGATCATTGCTTTCTTCAACCAAAATCTTGCGCAAACTGCCGCCGCGACACGGGCCGCCGGCACACTTGCCGGTTTCCGGTTCGTACACGGCGCCGTGCGTGGCGCACATCAGGTACATGCCGCTGGACTCGAAGAACTCGCCCTCAAGCCAATCCAGCTCCATCGCCACGTGGGCACAACGGTTCAGGTAGGCGTGGACCACATTGTGATGGCGAATTGCAAACGCCACCGCATCCTCGCCACCGGCGGTAACCGGGAAACGCACGCCTTTGCCGCGCTCAGCCAGTGCGGAAGAAGGACAGATAGGGATTAGGGTATTACTCACTGGTCGCTCGCGTATCGGGTAATCGACTGACCGCCAACATCAGGCGTTGTCATTCAGCCAGGCATGCAATTGCACGGTCGAAGTCGCACTGAACAATGGATTCAGCGCCTGCAATTCGTGCGCCGGATGCGCGCCGTACTGAACCGCAATCCCTGCTGCACCGGCGTTGACCGCCATTTGCAGGTCATGTGTCGTATCGCCGATCATCACGGTGCGCTTCAGATCCTGCCCCAGTTCACGCGTCAATTCCTGCAACATCGCCGGATGCGGCTTGGAGAAAGTCTCGTCGGCACAGCGCGTAGCGTCGAAAACCGATAGCAGCTTGGTTTCATGCAGCGCGCGATTCAGGCCAACCCTGCTCTTGCCGGTAGCGATCGCCAGGAAATAGCCTTGTTGCGACAAGTCCGCCAGCATTTCACGGACGCCGTCAAACAGGGTCAGATCCTGATCCTGCGCCAGGTAATGATAACGATAGCGCTCCACCACGCGCGGATATTGGCTGGCGTCCAAACCCGGCATTGCCACCTGCATCGCCTCCATCAAACCCAGTCCGATCACATGCGAGGCCGCCTTGTTGTCCGGAATTGCCAGTCCCAAATCCTTGGCCGCTGCCTGGATACATTTCACGATGATGGCGGTACTGTCCATCAAGGTGCCATCCCAATCAAATACGATTAAGTCAAAATTCTTTCGCGCCATATTGCCTGGCAATTCCTTGCCAGCTCCTGATCATGTTATTGGACAGCCTGCCGACAAACCGGCAAACCAATAAATAAGTATTAATTGCTATTCATTAATTGCTATTCTAATCGTCCCCGGCTTCCGGTGTTGCAGTGGCAACATCGTTGGGCAGGCTTTTCAGGAATTTCTCGCACTCCGGCGGCAGCGGCGCCTTCAAGGTTACCGGCTTGCCTGTTTCTGGATGAGCGAAGGTGATTTGATAGGCATGCAGAAACATGCGCTTCAGCGCGACACGCTGGCCGTCGGCCTTCTGCAAAGTGCGATTCAACGCAAAATCGCCGTACTTGTCATCCCCTGCAATCGCGAAACCGCTCGACGACAGATGCACCCGGATCTGATGGGTGCGGCCGGTTTTCAGTTCCGCTTCAAGCAACGCATATTCACCGTAGCGGCGAATCAGGTTGAAAATCGTATGGGAAGCCTGACCATCGGCCTGCACGCGCACGCGGCGCTCGCCGTCGGCGGCCGTATATTTGTGCAGCGGCAGCTTGATATGCTGTCTTTCGTTCTGCCAATCGCCGTGTACCAGCACCAGGTAACGCTTGTCGGTCTCACCGTCGCGCATTTGCTCGTGCAGGTTGGTCAACGCAGAACGTTTCTTGGCCAACAACAAAATACCTGAGGTATCGCGATCCAGGCGATGCACAAGTTCCAGGAACTTGGCTTGCGGACGCGCCGCGCGTAACTGTTCGATGACACCGTAGCTGACGCCAGAGCCACCGTGCACGGCAACCCCGGCAGGCTTGTCGATCACCAGCATGTGGTTATCTTCAAGCAATATCTTAAATTCCGCTCCTGGCACCACTTGCTCTTGCTTTTCAGCAATTCTAATTGGCGGCACCCGAATCACGTCGCCTTCCAGCAAACGATAGGTCTGGTCGATACGTCCTTTATTGACCCGCACCTCGCCGGAACGCAGCACGCGATATATATGGCTTTTGGGTACACCTTTACAAATACGCAACAAAAAATTGTCGATCCGTTGACCGGCATCCTCTTCGCCGATGGTTAACAATTGAACTTGCAGGGGCGCGGGAGGCGACTTCACCTCTTGCGCCACGGCCATTTTGGGCTCAGCCTTGTGCTTGAGCGCGGCTTGTGTCCGCGGCTCCGGGCGAGACTTGACTCGCCCTCCAGAAAATCTCGCTAAGTCCTTCATTTTGAATATATAATTGTTCCGCAATTGTTCAGAAACAGTTGCTGGTGTAAGAATAAAAAGACCATTCTACACAGGGGCGTCCCCATCAGCCTCGCCAATTTGCAAATTTGATGGGAAATGTGTACGCATCACCCCTGCGCGAGTCAAGGTCGCACCGTTGTTGTCATCGGATAGCGCGCACGGATGCTGAACAAGAATGTCTGGATGATTAGGATAACGTCCGGCAAGCCCGATGCGATTTATGATTGCGACGAGCTCGCCGGCAGATGTAGTACTTATAAATTTGTCGATTAGATTACTGAAACCAATGCTTTATTTGGCTCTACCAAGCTGCTCACCGCCAGGCGTCATGCTCGCGATCCGCGAACTGCACGACGCTGTACCGGTACGCGCTGGTGGTATTCGGTAAGACGACAGTACTGCATCCGCGCCTGTGCATTGCGCCCTACTTAGTAGATAGGCGCTGCATACCAAGGCAATTCTCTCCCCCCTGACACTCCGTTCTCGCGTACATCCCTGTACTTTTTGTCGCTGACAGAAATGCTGAAGAACAGCATCTGGAAGCGCCATTGAATTGACCCAAGGGTCACGGAGCGAAAAAATGAAACGCATGTTGTTTAATGCTACGCAGCAAGAAGAGCTGCGCGTGGCAATTGTTGACGGGCAAAAGCTCATTGACATCGATATCGAAACCACCGGACGCGAGCAACGCAAGTCCAATATCTACAAAGGTGTGATTACCCGTATCGAGCCGTCACTGGAAGCCTGCTTCGTCAACTACGGTGAAGAACGCCACGGCTTCTTGCCGTTCAAGGAAGTTGCCCGCACCTACTTCAAGGAAGGTGTCGACGTCCGCAGCGCATCGATCAAGGATGCATTGCGCGAAGGCCAGGAAATCATGGTGCAGGTCGAAAAGGAAGAGCGCGGCAACAAAGGCGCCGCCCTGACCTCCTTCGTTTCGCTGGCAGGCCGTTACCTGGTCCTGATGCCGAACAATCCACGCGGCGGTGGTGTTTCCCGTCGGGTTGAAGGCGAAGATCGCCAGGAACTGCGCGAAACCATGGATCAACTGGACCTGCCAAGCGGCATGTCGGTGATCGCCCGCACTGCCGGCATCGGTCGCAATGTTGACGAATTGCAATGGGATTTGAACTACCTGATGCAACTCTGGCGCGCCATCGAAGGCGCCGGCACTGAAGGCAAAGGCGCCTTCCTGATTTATCAGGAATCGTCGCTGGTGATCCGCGCGATCCGCGACTATTTCCAACCGGATATCGGCGAAATCCTGATCGACACCGATGAAATCCACGACCAGGCCCAGCAGTTCATGGCCCACGTCATGCCCGACATGGTGCATCGCGTAAAACGTTATCGCGACGACGTACCGCTGTTCTCCCGCTTCCAGATCGAACACCAGATCGAAACCGCGTACTCGCGCACCGTGCCGTTGCCATCCGGCGGCGCCATCGTGATCGACCATACCGAAGCACTGGTTTCTGTCGACGTCAACTCGGCTCGCGCTACCCGCGGCAGCGACATCGAAACCACCGCGTTCAACACCAATTGCGAAGCCGCTGAAGAAGTTGCGCGTCAATTGCGTTTGCGCGATCTGGGCGGTTTGATCGTGATCGACTTCATCGACATGGAGAATTCAAAGAACCAGCGCGAAGTCGAAACCCGCCTGAAAGACGCCCTGCGCTATGACCGCGCCCGCGTCCAGATGGGCAAGATTTCACGCTTCGGCCTGATGGAATTGTCGCGCCAGCGCCTGCGTCCGTCGCTGTCGGAAGGCAGCCACGTGACTTGCCCGCGTTGCAACGGCACTGGCCACATCCGCGATACCGAGTCGTCCGCATTGCAAGTCCTGCGCATCATCCAGGAAGAAGCAATGAAGGAAAACTCGGCAGCGATCCACGTCCAGGCGCCAGTCGATGTTGCGGCTTTCCTGCTCAACGAAAAGCGCGGCGAAATCCTGAAGATCGAGACGCGTCACCGCGTCAGCATCATCCTGATCCCGAACAAGCATCTGGAAACCCCGCATTACAAGCTGGAACGTCTCAAGCACGACGATCCGCGCCTGGAAGAAACCCACGCCAGCTATGCGATGGCAGAGCAAGCCGATACCGACATTGGCTACAGCAAGACCCAGAAGGAAGAAGGCCGTCCGCGCCAGGAAGCCGTCGTCAAGGGCATCACTCCGGACCAGCCTGCGCCTATCGTCGAACGCAAGCCGGTCGAAGCCCGTCCAGCTGCCACAGCACCGGTCGCAAGCAGCCCGGCGGAAGCAGGCATCCTCAGCAAGATCTTCGGTTTCTTCTTCAGCAAGCCTGCAGCGCCAGTCGTCGCTCCAGCCGCTACGACTGAAGCCAAGGGTCCGCAACAGCGCGGCGACCGTGGCGACCGCAACAATCGCGGCGGCCAGCGTGGCCGCAATCGTAACGGCCGTAATCGCGACCGTAACGAAGAGCGCGATGGCAACACCCAGGAAGCACGTGACGACAACGCCAAGAAGCCGGTAGTCGAAGCAACGGAAGCCAAGACGCAACAACAACGTCAGCCGCGTCCGCCGCGTGAAGCGCGCGAACCTAAGGAACAGCGCGACAACAACGAAAGCAAGTCGGAAGCACGCAACGAAAACCGTCGCGAACGCGGCGAGCGCCCACCACGTCCGCCACGCGAAGAGCGCAAGGAAGTCGTCAGCGAAGCCAAGGTCGATGAAACCTTGCTGAAAAGCGGCGCCGTAGTAGCTGCCGGCGTTGCCGCAGCAGGCGTTGTCGAAGCGATCGAGCCGAACCAGATCGATGGCGGTCCTGTTGAAGCCAAGACCAACGAGCAAGACGAGGAACCACGTCGTCGTCGTCGTCGCGGTGGTCGCAACCGTAATCGCCGTGATCGTGATGCAACTGAAGGGTCGACGGAAGAACTGGAAACTGGCGAAACATCGGCAGAAGCCGCGCCGGAAGCCGGTGAAATGGCTGCACCTGCAGCAGCACCTGCCGCCGAACCGGTCAGCGCCCCAGTGCAAACTGAAGCGCCAAGCCATGCCAGCAGCAACGTGCCGATGATGGCCTCCTCGGTTCCTGCATCGCAAGAAGTTGCGGCGCCGGTAGCGGAAGAAACGCCAGCAGCGCCGACAGCCCTGTCGAACGCAGTTGCAGCGCCGTTGGTGCCGCAAGTGGTCGAATTGCAACCGGAAACAGCGCCGGTAGCGGCAGTCGAACCGACACCGGTAGCAGTTCCGGCGCCAGCGCCAGTTGCAGCGCCGGCAGCGGTTGAAGTCAAAGCCGAGCCTGTGCCATTTGCGCCAAGCGTAGCCGTGGCAACACCGGAAGTGGCCGCAGTTGTGGTCAACGAACCGGTGGCAGTTGCGCCGCAGGTCGAAGTTGAAGCACCGATTGCGGCGCCTGCGCCAGTAGTCGCCGCTGTTGCTGAAACAGTCGTTGCTCCGGCTCCTGTCGTCGTTCCTGTGATTGCTCCGGTCGAAGCTGCTCCAGTCGTCATCGCACCGGTTGAAGTGGCGCCTGTTGCCGCCACTCCTGCCGCAGTCAAGCCTGCTGCTGCGCCAGCATCGCCTAAGGTCGAAGACCTGCAAAGCGTATTGGCAGCTGCCGGCCTGACTCTGGCTGCGACTGATCCGAACAAGCTGCGCGCTGCCCAGGAAGCAAACGCAAACGTCGTCGCGGCACCACGTGTACCGCGCGAACGCAAGCCATTGCCGCAGCAATCCAGCGAACCGCTGCAGCAAGTCGAAACCCAGCGCTCACAGGGTTAAGCAGCTCAGCAGTATCTTGCTGCGCCGCGTTATGCGTGGCGAAGCAAGATGGCAATATAACAAAGGGAGTCCCAGACTCCCTTTGTCACGTCTGGCCACAACAGAGCTAAAAACTGATCTCCATGGTATCTTGTAGAGGTTGCAACCCAGTAGAGAAATGCCAGAACATTTCCCCAGAAACACATCATGACTAAAAAAGTCATTCCGCTGATCGATAGCCGCAGCTTCCAGCCGCCGACCTTGCCCTCGATACTTGAAACGCCGACAGGCTTGTTGGCGGATGAGTTAGGCAGGCCGCTGCACGACTTGCGCATTTCGGTCACTGATCGCTGCAATTTCCGCTGCATCTATTGCATGCCGCGCGAAGTGTTCGACAAGGATTACACGTTCCTGCCGCACACCTCGCTGCTTTCGTTCGAAGAAATTACCCGCCTGGCCAGCCTGTTCGTTGCCCATGGCGTGCAGAAGATCCGCCTGACCGGCGGCGAGCCGCTGCTGCGCAAGAACATAGAGCGCCTGATCGGAATGCTGAGCGCCTTGAAAACGCCGGACGGCAAGGATCTCGACCTGACGCTGACCACCAACGGCTCGCTGTTGGCGAGGAAAGCCCAGTCGTTGAAAGATGCCGGCCTCAACCGCGTCACCGTTTCGCTCGATGCACTTGATGAAGCCATTTTCAAACGCATGAACGATGCCGACTTCCCGGTTGCCGACGTGCTGCACGGGCTCGACGTTGCGCATCAGGTCGGACTCGGTCCGATCAAGGTCAACATGGTGGTCAAACGTGGCGTCAACGATCAGGAAATCCTGCCGATGGCGCGCCACTTCAAGAACACGCCGTATATCCTGCGCTTTATCGAATATATGGATGTCGGCGCCTCGAACGGTTGGAAGATGGACGAAGTCATGTCGTCTGCCGAAGTAGCCCAACGCATCCAGAGCGAGTTGCCGCTGCAGCCGATCGCCGCCAACTACATCGGCGAAACCGCGCAGCGTTGGCGCTATGCCGACGGCAGCGGCGAAATCGGCTTGATCTCCAGTGTCACCCAGGCTTTCTGCCACGATTGCTCGCGCGCGCGCCTGTCGACCGAAGGCAAACTGTACACCTGCCTGTTCGCCACCGCCGGCCACGACTTGCGCGCGTTGTTGCGCAGCGAAGGCAGCGACCGCGAAATCTCCAGCGTGATCGCCCAGTTGTGGCGCGCGCGCGATGATCGCTACTCTGAACTGCGGACGCAAAATACCGAAGGGTTGACGCCGGCCCGGAAGAAAGTGGAAATGTCGTACATCGGCGGCTGACCACGGTACGCCATGGCAGCCACTCTTCCTCCCACCTCATCAAATATCACCGGTCTGATACTGGCCGGCGGGCGTGGCACACGCATGGGCGGCGTCGACAAAGGCCTGGTCCTGCTCGACGGCAAGCCGATGGCGACGCACGTGATCGCGCGCCTGGCGCCGCAGGTCAGTTCCCTGCTCATCAACGCCAACCGCAACCAGGACGCCTACGCGGCGTTTGGCTGGCCGGTATGGGCGGACGAGCAGCCGGACTTTGCCGGCCCGTTGGCGGGGCTGCAGGCCGGCCTGCAGCACTGCGCCACACCCTATCTGGCGACGGCGCCCTGCGACTCACCATTCCTGCCGCAGGATCTGGTATCGCGTCTGGCGCAAACCTTGCAGGACGCCGATGCCGACCTGGCGGTGGCAGCCACGCTGGATCCGGAAACCGGAGCAGTCCAGCCGCAACCTGTATTCATGCTGCTGAAAACCACTTTATTGACCGACCTCAATGACTACCTGCTGGATGGCGGGCGTAAGATGGAAACCTGGTATCGACGCCTGAACTACTGCGAAACGCTGTTCAGCGATACTGAGGCGTTCCGCAACATCAACACCCGGCAGCAACTAGAACAATAAATACGTGATAATTGCCCAACAACCGCGGCAGCCACAACACATAAAGATGACCAATTTGAACAATCCGAGCCGCCAGGCCAAGCCGTCATTATCAGAACTGACCAGTTGCCTGTCGGACTACGATCCGCATGCAATGCCGGTACCGCAGGCGCAGGCCGTCATCCGCGATTTCGTCACGCCGGTCACGGCAATTGAAAAAGTCGCGTTGCGCAGCGCGTTGGATCGGGTGCTGGCCAGCGACATCATTTCGCCGATCGACGTTCCGGCGCACGATAACTCGGCCATGGATGGCTACGCATTCAACTCTATCGACCTGCGCCATGATAGCGATACCATCCTGAGCGTCGTCGGTACATCCCATGCCGGCCGCGCCTACGAAGGAGCGATCGGACGCGGCCAGGCGATCCGCATCATGACCGGAGCATTGATGCCGGCCGCGCTCGACACCGTGATTCCGCAGGAATTTGTCGGCGGCGCGACAGCCGATTCTGTCACCATCCCGGCCGACGCCGTCAAACCTGGCGCCAATCGACGCCTGGCTGGCGAAGACCTGAAATCCGGCACACCGGCGCTACGCCAGGGCCGTATCCTGCGTCCGGCCGATCTCGGCTTGCTGGCATCGCTGGGCATCGCCGAAGTGCCGGTGC
This sequence comes from Collimonas sp. NPDC087041, assembly GCF_044745265.1. NCBI lineage: Bacteria > Pseudomonadati > Pseudomonadota > Betaproteobacteria > Burkholderiales > Oxalobacteraceae > Collimonas > Collimonas sp. NPDC087041. The sequence continues at coordinate 27,493 of NZ_JBIUZX010000013.1, read as the reverse complement.
GGCGGCGCTTGCGCGTGGCGTTTTTCTCGACCGGCGACGAATTGCGCTCGGTCGGCGAAATCCTCGATCCGGGTTGCGTCTACGACTCCAATCGCTACACGCTGTATGGCATGCTGCAGCGCCTCGGCTGCGACATCATCGACATGGGCGTGGTCGGTGACGATCCGCAGGCTCTGGAAGAGGCCTTCCGCAGCGCCGCCGAAAATGCCGATGCCATCATCACGTCGGGCGGCGTCTCGGTCGGTGATGCCGATCACACCAAGCAAATGATGGCGAAGCTGGGCGACGTCGCCTTCTGGAAAATCGGCATGCGTCCGGGACGCCCGCTGGCGTTCGGCAGCATCGCGTCTGGCGGCAAGCAGGCACTGTTTTTCGGCTTGCCCGGCAATCCGGTCGCGGTCATGGTGTCGTTTTATTTCTTTGCCCGCGATGCGCTGCTGCAGATGATGGGAGCGCAAGTTGCCGCGTTGCCACTGATGCCCGCCGTTGCCGCCGTCAATATCCGCAAACGACCGGGCCGCACCGAATATCAGCGCGGCATCCTGACCATGAGCGATGGACGATGGTCGGTGCGCCCCACGGCAGCGCAAGGCTCCGGCATCCTGCGTTCGATGGCAGAAGCCAATTGCATGATCGTGCTGGGGCACGACCAAGGCGATGTCGCCGGCGGCGATATGGTCGAAGTGATCCTGTTTGATGGACTGATCTGAAATTCACGCCAGCCGCCACGACAAAAGCATGATCCAGAAATTCAAGCGCGACCTGGCCCAACTCGGCAAACCTTTTCTCTTCGTGCTGGTCAGTGAAATGGCGACGCTCAGCGCGCTACTGCTCGGCAACATGACCATATCGTGGTGGATCGCGCAGCGCGGAGGTGCCGCCGACCTGGCTACTTTCGGCGTGATCGTGGCTGCCGCCAGCCTGCTTGCCATCCCCCTGCTCTCGCCTCTGGGCGACCGTTATCCAAAGAAGCGTCTGATGGCCATAGGCTTCGTCGCCATCGCCGCCGAAAGCGTGGTCCTGGCGCTGCTGGCGCAAGCGCATTACTACCATCTCTATACAATCATCGCCTGCGAAATGATCGGCGTCTGCGCGATGGCGATCATCATGCCGTGCATTCAAACCATTGCGGCAGAACTGGTGGCGGCGGACAAGGTATCGCTCGCCATGAGCATGCAAAAAGTCAGCGGCTCAATCGGCGGCATTCTCGGGCCGGCACTGGGCGGCAGTATGATTGCGGCGAGCGGCATCGCCAGCGCGCTGTGGCTGCATGTGGCGTTATTGTTGGCGGCGGCGTTTGCCGCGACCAGATTGCCCAAAGTAGTTAGCGCCAGCACTCGTGCCTCTTTGGGACTGGGGCAATGGATGCACGATCTGCGCGCCGGCCTGCGCATAAAGTGGCATGTGCCGCTGGAGCGCAACTGGACCTTGGTCAACCTGGTTGTCGGCATGTTTTACGCACCGGCGATCGGCATGATGGCGGCTTTGCGGATAAGCAATCTGGACTTGTCCGCAGCGTGGCTAGGCGCCACCAATATGGGGATCATGTCCGGCATGTTCCTGGGCTTCCTCGGATGCGCATCCTTCGCCTCAAAGAAATTGGGACGCTTCCGGGCGCTAATGAGTGCAGCGGCGCTGCGTGTGTTCGCCCTGCTTGCGGTCGGTTTGACAACTGCGCCGGCGGCGATGGTTGCTGCGTTTTTCATGCTGGGCATCTCGCAATCCACAACGCAGTTTGTCGGCGTAACGCACCGCCTTCTGGCCATGCCTGCCGAGTATCGCGCGCGGAATGCTTCGGTCAACATCCTCGCATGGCAGATCTCATCAACGCTCGGGCCGGCGATTGCCGGCGTTGCCTTGCTTGGCGCATCCGTGGCGCAGTGCTATATCGCGTTCGGGATATTGATTGCGATCTGCACGATGGGCCTGTTGCTGGTGCCTCGAATTCACGTCTTCCTGGGTCTCGATCACGATGCGGTGACGGGATGGTATCGAAGGGAATATCCGGGGGCTTTCCCGGGCAAGACGCGCGCCGACGCATAATCCAGTGCAAAGCGGTTGAAAGGCATACCGGAAATGAGGCAAACTGGTGCATCCTCACCATCAGCCGACAGCCATGCAATATAGCGACCTGCCACAACTGACGCACGATCTTGTCTACCTGCGCCCTCTGTCCCGGGCTGATGCCGCCGCCTGGTACGGCTACCTATGCATGCCGCATGTTATCGAACACACCAGTTGGGATCTGCGCTCGATCGATGAACTGATGCCGAAATTCGACGCACTCGAATCCTCAAACCCATCTTCGGAAATCCGTTTCGCGATTGCCCTACGCAGTTCGCACGAGCTGGTCGGAACGATAGGCTTTCACACGATATCAACCATCAACAAGACCGCCGAACTGGCGTATGACCTGTCGCCAACTATCTGGGGCCAGGGCATTGCACCCGCCGTGTGCGAATCGGTGATCAGTTGGGGTTTCGGGCAGCTTGGTGCGATCCGCATCCAGGCCACCGTGCTCGAATCAAATGATCGCTCAATCAGGGTCCTGGAAAAATCCGGTTTTGAACGCGAGGGACTGCTGCGCAGTTTTCGCATGGTGCGCGGACGTCCGGGAAATTTCTGGATGTATTCCCGCCTACGCCTCGCGGACAGCTCGGCACTCCGGATCGGATAATTATTGATAGCGCGGGCCGGCGCAATGCTCCCATCGCGCCAGAGTCGGCGAATCAGCTCGGCTACGATTTATTGAAAGGATGGCCCATGATCTCCCACGTATTTGTCGGCATCACAGACTTCGAGCGCGCATATCGTTTCTATTCGGCCATCATGGTGGAGCTGGACGTGCAGTTGAAATTCTGCGAGACCGAGCATTCATGGGCCGGCTGGATGGCGCGCGACACATCGCGCCCGCTATTCGTCATCAGCTTGCCGTACAACGGCGAGATTGCCAAACCCGGCAACGGCCAGATGACCGCACTGCTGGCGCCATCACGTACAGCGGTCGAGCGCGCTCATGCCGCGGCCTTGCAACATGGCGGTTTGTGCGAAGGCCCGCCCGGGCTGCGACCACATTACCACGCCAACTATTACGGCGCTTATTTCCGTGATGCCGACGGCAATAAAATCTGCGTGTGCTGCCACGATGCTCCGTAAGAACGCAACGTAAAGGCAAGACGTAAAAACAGGACATCAATATCGCTATTCATGTCCTGCAATCGCTTCGTCTATTTCCGCAATCGGCGTCAGAAGGTCGTGCACTGCGTGAAGCCTGGATGACCGAAGCAACTCATGGTTGCCGGGTAGCGCTCAGTATTATTTTTCGTATCCATGCGCAGCACGCAGTCGCGCCACTGATTCGAATCGCTTTGATATCCCAAGCGCTGGCAAGCCGGACCATAGACACGAACCATTTCATCGACATCGCGCTGCGCCTGGGCGGAGCGTTCAGCTTCTGTTGCACAACCGGCAAGTAGTGCAGTCAAGGCCAATAACATGATGGTACGCATAATCGCCTCCTTCTTTTTGTGGCAGTTTGCACTTGTATTAGATACACAAAATCGGCTTCAGGTTTGGCAAACATTGTAAGCAAATGTATAGCCATACCCTACTGCGCCACCGTCCCTCAGATCACGAAACATAAGCTCCGCCTGGCTTCATATGACACGTAACAAATTTCCAATCCGTGCTTTTAATGGAAATGATTCTCATTTATAATTGAGACCAAGGTAACCCCCTCTCTTTCCGGTGGCCCGCCCACAAACATCCACCCTCGTTCAGCCAGCCGCACCTTTAGCGTCGCCAGCCAATAAAAATCTTTATTGTTTTGGAGTCGCTTTGTACAACTCATATTCCATCCGTTTCTCGTTGCCGGGACTGCCTGCGGCCGCGAACCTGGTCATTGTTGCTTCGATTGCCGCCGCGTTGCCGGCGTTCGCCCAGAGCGCCGGCACCCAGTTGGCCAGCAGCAGCTATGCCGCCAATCATGCGCTCGATGAAATTTCGGTGACAGCAACTCGTAGCGAAACTGCGATATCGCAAACTCCCAGCAGCATCTCGGTCATCAACGCGGAAACCATCGAAGAGCAGCAACCGCGCGACGTCAAGGATCTGTTGCGGTACGAGCCGGGAGTGACGGTCAGGCGCGGGCCTTACCGTCCAACCTCCGCAGCCACCGCCGGTGGACGCGGCGGCAACGAAGGCATCAATATCCGCGGCCTGGAAGGCAACCGCATCCTGCTGATGGAAGACGGCATCCGCCTGCCCAGCTCATTCAACTTCGGCCCGCTGGAAGCCGGGCGCGGCGACTATGTCGAGATGGATATGTACAAACGGGTGGAAATCCTGCGCGGCCCAGCCTCGGCCATGTATGGCAGCGACGGTCTGACCGGCGCGGTCAATTTCATCACCAAGGATCCTGCCGACTTCCTGAAGATCTTCAACAAGCCGACCTATTTTTCGATCAAACCGACCTACGACTCCACCGACGGCAGCACCTCGACCACTGCCGTCGCGGCATTCGGCGGCGAACGCTTCGAGGGCTTGTTGATCGCCAACAAGCGCGACGGTCACGAGGTCGACACCAAAGGCACACGCAATATCAACGGCCCGAACCGCGACACCGCGAATCCGCAGAATGTCCACGGCAATGCCCTACTCGGCAAGCTGGTATTCAAGGCCAGCGCGCGAGACACTTTCACGGCCGCGATCAGCCATCAGGAACAGAAGACCGATTCGGACGTGCTGTCCGCCGTCACCCAAAGCACGCTGGCGCTGCGCGCCAACGACAAACTGGAGCGCAATCGCTACAGCATCGATTACAACTTCAAGGACAGTGACAACCCGTATTTCCAGAACGCTCACGCTCAGATTTACTTCCAGGAAGCCAAGAACCACCAGTTTTCCTATGAAGACCGGTTCCCGGCGGTGGACCGCACTCGCGACAACACTTACCAGGAACGCACCGTCGGCGGTTCGGCGCAAGCCGAAAGCAGCTTTGCCACCGGCAGCCTGCAGCACAAGCTGGTATATGGTTTCGATATCAGTACGGCGCACATCGACGGCCTGCGCAACGGTACCGTCCCCGGCGTCGGCGAATCGCCCTTCCCCAACAAGGCTTTCCCCACCACCGACTACACCTTGTTCGGCGCATTTTTACAGGATGAATTCCGCCTGTCGGCCAATAGCCCGCTCATCATCACGCCTGGCCTGCGCTTCGACGGCTATCGCCTGACACCGGAGAAGAACGATCCGGCGTATACAGGCAAGCCGACCGATTCCAGCGGCAATGCAGTGTCGCCGCGCCTGGCTCTCATGGTTGAAATCAGCCCGGCTTTGCTGCCCTACGTCCAGTACGCACGTGGCTTCCGCACACCGACGCCGGACCAGGTCAACAACAGCTTCGGCAATCCGATCTACGGCTACGCCACCATCGGCAATCCCGACCTGAAACCGGAAACCAGCAACACCTTTGAGCTGGGCCTGCGCGGCAAGCTGAGCGGCGGCGAAAGCGTCCTGCGCTACAGCATGGCGGCATTCACTGGCCGCTACAGCAACTTCATCTCGCAGGAAGTGGTCAGCGGCAGCGGCCGGCCATTCGTCGATCCGCTGATCTACCAATACGTGAACCGCGCCAAGGCCCGCATCAGCGGCGCCGAAGCGCGTATCGACTGGCAGCTCGCCAACGGCATCGGCGTCAAGGCCGGCATGGCGTACACCAAAGGCCACACCGAAGGCGCCAACGGCAGCAGCACGCCGCTCGACACCGTCAATCCATTCATGGCAGTGCTCGGCCTGCGTTACGAGCCGAGCGAAGTCTGGTATGGCCAGGCCGATTTCATCTATCAAAGCGCCAAACGCCGCAGCGACATGAGCAAGCAGTCCGATTTCGCACCGCCGGCGGCATTCGTGATGGACTTGCGCGGCGGCTACAACATCAGCAAGAACGTGGCGCTGTATGCCGGCATCCACAACCTGTTCAACCGCCAGTACTGGAACTGGTCGGACGTACGCGGCCTGGCTGACAGTTCCACTGTCAAGGATGCCTACACCGCACCCGGCCGTAGCTTCAATGTCGGCTTGAAATTCCAGTACTAACCGTTCCACTTCCCGGAGGAGAATCCAATGCTTACCACTACTCGCAAGCCACAATCCGATATGCAGCAACTGCGCCGGCAATTCCTCGCAGCCAAGAGTGAACAGAAATTGCGCAACCGCGACGCCGCTGCCGCGATCGGCGTTTCCGAAGGCGAAGCGCTGGCGGCCTGTGTCGGCGCCGAAGCAATCCGGCTGCTGCCGAATTTCGTCGAGATCTTTGAAGAAGTACCACAACTGGGCGCGGTCATGGCGCTCACCCGCAACGACAACGTGGTGCATGAAAAGGATGGCCAGTACGAGAAAATGAGCCATAACGGCCATGTCGGACTGGCGCTGGGTGAAGCCATCGATTTGCGGATTTTCTACAAACAATGGCATTTTGGCTGCGCCGTCATCGAAGAAATCAGGCGCGGCAACGAAATCAGTTTGCAGAAAAGTTTGCAGTTCTATGATTTGCATGGCGAAGCCGTGCACAAGGTATTCTTGCGCGACCACAGCAACCATGCCGCCTTCGACGCCCTGGTAGCGCGCTGGCGCGATCCGGAACAGCTGCCGGGAATCACCGTCGAGCCGGCGCCGCTCCCTGCCATCGACAAAGCCGACGATGAAATCGACGGCGATGGCTTCCGCGCTGCCTGGAGCAACATGCAGGACACCCACGAGTTCTTCGGACTGCTGCGCGACTTCGGCGTCAGCCGCACCCAGGCCTTGCGCCTGGCGCCGCCACAATTCGTTCGCCAGGTAGACAATAGCGCCGCACGCCTGATCCTCGAGCAGGCCGCCGCCAGCAGCTTGCCGATCATGGTCTTTGTCGGCAACCGCGGCATGATCCAGATCCACTCCGGCCCGGTCTTCAACATCAAACTGATGGGGCCTTGGCTGAACGTGCTTGATGCCGGCTTCAACCTGCATCTGCGGGAAGACAAGATCGTCTCCAGCTGGGTGGTCAGCAAGCCGACCAGTGATGGCGAAGTCACTTCGCTGGAACTGTTCGACGCCGACGGCGGCACCATCGCCATGCTGTTCGGCGTGCGCAAACCGGGCCAGCCGGAACTGCCGGCATGGCGCGCCGCGGCCATGAACCTGCCGCTGCTGCAAGCAGCAGTTGAGGTGCAAGCGTGAAACATCCTATCGACAACCAGCGCCGCATGCTGCTGGGAACGGCTGCTGCCGGCATGCTTCTGACGATGCTGCCGGCTGGCGCTGCCAACGCCAAGCCGTTGCGGGTAGCAGTGGCCGGCGGCGCCATCACTGAAGTGGTATATGCGCTGGACGCCGGCGCCATGCTGATCGGCAGCGACACCACCAGCACCTATCCTGCTGCCGCGCTGGCGCTGCCCAAGATGGGCTACCAGCGCGCACTGTCGGCGGAGGGCGTGCTGTCTTTGCGCCCCGACCTGCTGCTGGCTTCGGCCGAAGCCGGTCCGCCGACTGCAATCCAGCAGATCGCTGCTGCCGGCGTGCGCGTCATCACCTTGTCCGAACAGCATGATGTGCAATCGGTGCGTGACAAGATCAGCGGTAGCGCCAAGGCGCTGGGTCTGACGGCACGTGGCGCCAGCCTGTTGCAAAGCTTCGATAGCGACTGGCAGGCAGCCACGGCGGCGATTCAGGCGCAGCGCCAGCAGCAGCCGAGCAAGCCGCCGCTGCGAGTGCTGTTCATCCTCAGCAATAGCGGCACCCAGGCCATGGTGGCCGGACGCGACACCGCTGCCGACGCCATGATCCGCTATGCCGGCGCGGTCAACGCCCTCGGCGGCAAGGATGGCTTCAAAGGCTACAAGCCGCTGACCGCGGAAAGCGCCATCGCCGCTGCACCCGATGTCCTGATGACCACCAGCGAAGGCCTGGCCGCCATGGGCGGCCTTGCACAATTGCTGAAAATGCCCGGCCTGGCCCTGACGCCGGCGGCCCGCAACCAGCGCGTGATCGCCGATATGGACGCATTGCTTCTGCTTGGCTTCGGTCCACGGCTGCCGACGGCCTTGCGTCGCCTTTCCGCTCAACTGATTGCCTGAACTGATTGCCTGATTTCTCATGTCGTCTTCTTACTCTGCTGCCGTGCAAGCGCCGACGCCAACGGTTGCCATTTCTCCGCTGACAATCGCGCGCCATTCACGCCAGCGCATGGTGCTGCTTGTACTGGCACTGTTGCTGCTAGTGGTCATGGCCTTGTGCGCAGGCCTGGGCGCTTATCGCATCGATCCGTGGCAGGTACCGCGCTTGTTGTGGTCCGGCGCCGAACTCTCGGCCGCGGACGCGCAGGCGCGCGCGGTGCTGCTCGACATCCGCATGCCGCGGGTGCTGCTGGCGGTGCTGGTCGGTTGTGGCTTCGGCGCCGCCGGCAGCGCGCTACAAGCCTTGTTTCGCAATCCCTTGGCCGACCCGGGCCTGATCGGCGTCTCCAGCGGTGCAGCCCTCGGCGCCGCCACCACCATCGTACTCGGTGGTGTGCTGTGGCCGACGGCGTTAAGCGTGGTCGGCATCTATGCGCCGATGCTGGCGGCGTTTGCCGGCGCCTTGGCAGTGGCGCTGCTGGTGTACCGGATCGGCGCCGCCAAGGGCCGCCTGGCGCTGCCTATCCTGCTGCTGGCAGGGATCGCCTTCAATGCCATCTCGATGGCTGGCATCGGCGTGCTCAGCTTTATCGCCGGCGACGCCCAGCTGCGCACCCTGACCTTCTGGAATCTCGGTAGCCTGGCCAGCGCGCACTGGTCGCTGCTGGCGGTGGCGGCGCCTGTGGTGCTGCTGTGCGTGGCTGCCATGGCGCGCCATTCGGCTGCCCTGAACGCGATGCTATTAGGCGAAGCGGAAGCCCAGCATTTGGGTGTGCCGGTACAACGCATCAAACGCCAAGTGCTGATCGTCAGTTCGCTATGCGTCGGTGGCTTGGTGGCATGCACCGGCACCATCGGTTTCATCGGCCTGGTTGCGCCGCACTGCATCCGCCTTGCCTGCGGCCCCGACCAGCGCGTGGTACTGCCAGGCGCCATGCTGTTCGGCGCGCTGTTGACCCTGCTGGCCGATCTGGCGGCACGCACCATGGTGGCGCCAGCGGAACTGCCCCTTGGCATCCTGACAGCGCTACTGGGCGGCCCCTTCTTCATTGTGCTGCTGTGGCGCCGCCGTGCTCAGCTTGGCTTGTAGCGCCACCTTGAAACCAAACGGAAAACCATCATGCTAGCTGCCACCGATCTTTCTCTACAGCGCGGCCACAAAACCATCCTGCGCAATCTGAACCTGTGCATCCAACCCGGCCAGATCGTGGCTTTGCTAGGCCGCAACGGCGCCGGCAAGAGCAGCCTGCTGAAAGCCATGTCGGGCGAATTTCACGGCAAGCTGCAAGGCAGCGACGCCCGCCTCAGCGGACAGATATCGATCAATCAGTGCGCGCTCGATCAACTCTCTCCCCAGGAGCTGGCGCAGATCCGCGCGGTGCTGCCGCAAAGCGTGCAGTTTTCGTTTCCTTTCACGGCGATGGAAATCGCCTTGCTGGGGCGCTATCCGCATGGCGGCGGCAACAGCATGAACGACCGGCTGATCGCCATGGAAGCGCTGGCCCTGGCCGGCGCGGCGTCACTTGCAGAGCGCGACGTCACCACTCTCTCCGGCGGCGAATTGGCGCGCGTGCAGTTCGCCCGTGTGCTGGCGCAGTTGCGGCCGCAAGACGTCGACAGCGGAGCACAGCCGACACCGCGCTACCTGCTGCTGGATGAACCGACCGCCGCGTTGGACCTGGCGCATCAGCATCATCTGCTAGGCACCTTGCGGCAGTTGGCAAAGGAGTGGAATATCGGCGTGCTGGCGATCATGCACGACCCCAACCTGGCCGCGCGCTACGCCGACCAGTTGGCATGGCTTGCCGACGGTACGCTGCTGGTGCAGGACACGCCGGCACTGACCATGACGCCGCATATCGTCAAGGCTTGCCTCGGTATTGATGTCGAAATAATCCGGCAAATTGGCAAGCCGCCATTTGCGATGCCTTGCATGGCTTGACGACGCGTTGTACATTGCCATTCCAAGCAATGCCAACGCACAGAACAATCAGTCAAGGAACAACCGCATGCCCGATCCATCCACGCCATTCGTTGCCTTGCGGCCTTTCATTCCAGCCCGCGATTTCGCCGCCAGCAAACGCTTCTACCTCGACCTCGGTTTTACCGTGACGTACGACGGCCCGGATGTCGCTGTGCTGGAGAACGGACCGCACAGTTTTCTATTGCAGAATTATTACGATGCCGGCTGGGCGAATAATTGCATGATGCAGATAGTAGTCAGCGACCTGGATGGATGGTGGCAACGCATGATGGCGCTGGGACTGCCGGAGAAGCACGACATACCGACGCCAGCCGCACCGAAGATGCAGCCGTGGGGCATGCGCGTCGCTTTTCTGCACGATCCGGCGGGGGTGTTGTGGCACATCGCTGAACAACCGCAACAGCCGTAGCTGGCTGCGCGGTGATGGGACTGAAGATGAAATGCCGCTTCAGCCCTCTTCGTCGGACAACAAATCAGGCTCCTTGCCCAGCAAGCGCTGAGCCGCCTCGCTCGGCAACGCTTCTACCGATTTCAGTTTGCGCGCCATCTGGCGACTGCGCACCTCGGCCTGGTCGATATTCTTGGCGGCGCGTTCCAGCGTCAACTTGGTGGCGGCCAGCACATCGCCGAACTTGCCGAATTCGGTCTTGACGGCGCCTAGCACCTGCCAAACTTCCGATGAACGCTTCTCCAGCGCGAGCGTGCGGAATCCCATCTGCAGGCTGTTCAGCAGCGCCGATAAAGTCGACGGCCCGGCAATGCTGATCCGGTGCACGCGCTGCAGTTCGTCGGCCAGACCCGGACGACGCATGACTTCGGCATACAAGCCCTCGGTCGGCAGGAACAGGATCGCGAAATCGGTGGTCAGCGGCGGCGACAGGTATTTTTCGGCGATGGTCTTGGCTTCGCCACGGACCGCACGCTCCAATTCCTTGGAAGCTTGTGCAACGCCTTCCACATCGGCCCGATCGGCCGCTTCCGCCAACCGTTCGTATTGCTCTTTCGGGAATTTGGCATCGATCGGCATCCATACCGGGGTGCCGCCATCGTCGTTGCCCGGCAGCTTGATGGCAAACTCAACCCGCTCGCCGCTGCCCGGAACAGTCTCCACGTTCTTGGCGTATTGCTCCGGCGTCAGCACCTGCTCCAGCAGCATTTCCAGCTGCACTTCACCCCAGGTCCCGCGCGTCTTGACGTTGGTCAGCACGCGTTTGAGATCGCCGACGCCGATTGCCAGTTGCTGCATCTCACCCAGCCCCTGATGTACTTTTTCCAGGCGGTCGGAAACGATCTTGAACGACTCGCCCAGACGCTGTTCCAGCGTCGCGTGCAATTTTTCATCAACGGTCTTGCGCATCTCTTCCAGGCGCAGGCCGTTGTCGTTTTGCAGGTCTTTGATCTTGGCTTCGAGGGTAGCGCGCACTTCTGCCATGCGCTGCGCATTCGATTCAGTCAGCGCCGCCAGCGTCTGGTTCAGGGTGTCGCCAAAACGCTTCAACGACTGCGCCTGTTCTTCGCGGTTGGTTTGCGCCTGCTGGTTCATCGCGAGCCGCATGCTGTCGAGTTGCTGGGCGTTGGTTTCGTTGAGCTTGACCAGTTGCTGGGCGAAGGTATCGATCTGATTGTTCTGCAAGGTCGCGACGCTGGTCATTTGCGCCGCCAGCGTTTGCTGTAGCTGGCCGAAACTGCTGCCCAGTTCCTGCCGCATGCCCTGAGCGCTGGTCTGCACTTCGCTACGCAGTTCGCGCTGCTGGCGGTCACCGAAATCCTGTTGGTGGCGTTGCAAATCGTTTTGCAATTGCGCCAACTGTTGCGCCGGATCCGTGCCACGGGCGCTACGCACAATGGCAATGATCTGCAGCGCGATGATGACGGCGGCGACTGCCAGCAGGATGAGCAATTCGGATGAGGTCATGTATTCCCTGGTAAAACTGAAATTGCGAAATTAAAAATTGCGAAGTAACGCAGCATCACGGCTGAACATCAGCCTTGTTGCGCATCCAGTCGGCAGTCTGGAAGAAAGAAGTCAGCAGGCGCTCCTGCAGCCATTCTTCCATGCCGACTTCGTGCATCGCCATTGCCATGCAGCGCAGCCACTGGTCACGCTCCGGCGTCGCGATCGCATAAGGCAGATGACGCGCGCGCAGGCGCGGATGGCCGAAGCGTTCTATGTACAAATCGGGGCCGCCGCTCCAGCCGGTCAAAAACCAGTAGAACTTGTCGCGCGAGCCTTCCAGCGTCGTTGGATGCAAGGCGCGGATCACGGCGAACTGCGGCTCCAGGTCCATCAGGTCGTAGAAGCGGTCGACCAGTTCGCGCAGCTTGTCGGCGCCACCGATCAGCTCGTACAAGGTGGCTTGCGGTTGTTTCTCTGATTGCTCGGCCGTATCGGCGGAGATGCTTGGTTCTGTAGTCATGGGGAAATAATGAAGGCGTAAGCCAGCATTATCCCCGAAATGACGCCTGCGGGTGGCCTAACCAGGCTGAAATCAGGTTCCGCGCAGGGTTTGCAGCGGCGGCTGGTTCAATACGTTGCGCAATCCGACCCAGCCGCCGGCAAACGTGCAGGCCGCGCCTATCGCCATGCCGGCCAGCCAAACCAGCGGGCTGAAGGTCCAGGTGAAGTTGAACACGTAATGCGCCAGCGCCCAGCCGATTGCCGCCGCGCCGGTCGCCGCCAGGAAACCGGCCAGGCTGCCGACCAGCGCAAATTCGATCCATTGCGACTGCGACAACTGTTTGCGCGTTGCGCCCAGTGCCCGCAGCAGGCCCGCTTCTCTGGTCCGCTCGTCCTGCGAGCCGACCAGCGCCGCATACAGCACCAGTGCGCCCGACGCCAAAGTGAACAGGAACAGGAATTCAACCGCCGCCACCACCTGATCGATCACGCCCTGGATCTGCTTGATGACGCTGCCGATATCGACCACGGTCAAGTTGGGGAAATCGCGCGTCAGCTGATTGGCGAAATTCACATGCGCATCCGGCAAATTGAAAGCAGTGATCCAGGTCTGCGGCATATCGGCCATCAGCTTGGGATTGAGGATGACAAAGAAATTGACTCGCATCGAACCCCATTCCAGCTTGCGCAGGCTGGTGATCGGCACGCTGACCAGTTGGCCGGCGATGTCGAATTGCAGGCGATCACCAATCTTCAGGTTCAGGGTTTTAGCCAGGCCTTCTTCGACCGAAGCTGCCGGTTGCTGATCGGTAAACCAATGACCGGCGGTGAGTGTGTTCTGCTCCGGCAGTTGATTCATGGTGGACAGGTTGAACTCGCGATCCACCAGACGCTTGGCGCGATCGTCGGGATAGGTATCGGCCGTGATCGGCTTGTCGTTGACTTGCGTCAGGCGGCCGCGAATCATTGGAAACAATTCCGGTTGGGCGATGCCGATTGCCTGCAGGCGATGCGTGATCTCGGCACGCTGGTCTTCCTGGATATTGATCACAAAACGGTTCGGCGCATCAACCGGTGTGGCCTGGCGCCAGGCGCCGACCAGGTCGCCGCGGATCACCGTCAGCAGCAGCAAGGCCATCAAACCCAGCGACAAGGCGACGATCTGCACGATGGTGGCGACCGGACGTCGTTGCAGCGCGGTCAGCGCGAAACGCCAGCTCGGATTGCGCGACAAGCCGCGTACATGACGCGAGGCCTTCAGCGCCAGCCAGCCCAGTAGTGCAAACAAACCGAAGCCGCCAAGGAAGCCGAGCGCGGTCAGCAAACCCAGTTTCAAGTCGCCGGCCTGCCACAACAGCAAACCGATAAATGTCAGCGTGCCGAGGGCATAGATGGCCAGCACCATCGCCTGCGGCGCATCCTGTTCGCGCCGGATCACACGGTTATGCGGCACATTGCGCAGTTGCAGGATCGGTGGCAGCGCAAAGCCAATCAACAGCAGCAAGCCGGTAATCAAACCTTGCAGCGCCGGCATTACACTGGCCGGCGGCAGATCGCTGGAGACAAACTTGCCGAGCAACTCAAGTAGCATGAAATGCGCGCCGAAACCCAGCAGTACACCGATCACGCTGCCGGCTATGCCGATCAGCAGGAATTCCAGCAGATACAGTTGCGTCACCTGGCCCTGGGTCAGGCCCAGGCAGCGCAACATTGCACAAGCATCCAGATGGCGCAGCATGAAACGGCGCGCCGCCATCGCCACCGCTACCGCCGCCAGCAAGGCCGACAACAACCCGACCAGCGACAAGAACTGTTCGCCACGATCCAGCGTGGCGCGCATTTCGGGCCGGCCGTTTTCCAGGCCCTCGATCCGCACGCCTTTGAGGTTCTCGCGACTGATATCGCTTTCGACCCACTTCTGGAAGTCCTGGATCTGTCGCGCTGCGCCACTCAACAGCAAACGGTAAGTCACGCGCGAGCCGTCCTGGATCAGATTGGTGGAGGCCAGATCAGCCATCGACAGCATCACGCGCGGCGCGAAATTGATGAAGCCGCTGCCGCGGTCCGGTTCGACCACCAGCACTTTGGCAATCTTGAAGGTGCGATCACCCAGCTTGAGCGGATCGCCGACCGCCAGGTTCAGCGCGATCAGCATATTGGAATCCAGCCACACCGTGCCGGCCGCCGGTATCTGGTGGGTAGTCTCGTCGGCGCCGCCCACGCGGTCGGAAACGACTAGATTGCCGCGCAACGGATAACCGGTGCTGACTGCTTTCAGGGAGGCGAGCTGCGAGCGGGTGGCATCACCTTCACCGGCAATCGCCATGCTGGGAAACACGACCGTATCGGCCAAGGTCAGCTGGCGGCGTGCCGCTTCGTCGCGCCAGCTTGGCGTTATGCGCTGATCGGCCGAAATCAGCAGATCGCCGCCAAGCAACTGGTGTGCATCGCGCGTCATGCCGGCGCGCATGCGATCGACAAAAAAGCCGACTGCCGACAACGAGGCAACGGCCACAATCAAGGCAATCAACAGGAATCGTAGTTCACCGGCGCGCCAATCGCGCTGGGTCATGCGTAGGGATTGAAATAAAATCATTCTAGATTCGGTAGTTGAACGGGTGCGAACCTGTAGCGCTCTTCCCCCGATAGGTGAGCATCATTAAAAAAAAGAAATTCAATACGCATAAAGCCTGCCAAACATAACTAAGCGGTCAACTGCCGAATCTAGAATCAAGTAGCCAATCGTTGAAATACCCAGCGTATGCCGCGCCATAATTTGGGCAGCAGCCAGATCGCAAACAGGAAAAATAGAATCAGGAATGCAAACAATAACCAGGGGTGAAAAAACGCCGCCCATAAACCGCCCAGCACCGTGGCGTCTTCGGAAAACGACGCGGTCCAATTGCTCAGAGGCTCCGGCGTGGTGTTGATCATGGCCCGGCTGCCGGCCTTGGTGGCATGCGCGCCCAATGCAAAGGTGCCGCCGACCAGCGCTGCTACCGTGGTCCAGGCTGGATCCATGTGGCCCATCGCGGCTACCGCCAGGATGGCGCCGGCCGGAATCCGGATGAAGGTGTGAATGGCGTCCCACACCGAATCCAGGCCGGGAATCTTATCCACCAGGAATTCGATGGCTGTCAGCAATCCGGTAACGCCGATGACCCATGGCGACTCCAATATCTGCAGCGCCTGCGGTAGATCGATCCAGCCGGCGCGGCCAAACCAGCCGGCAATGAAGAGCGCCATATACAGCCGAATGCCGCTGGCCCAGGACAAACCGCCTGCGAGGGCGGCACTGGAAAGTGTATCAATCATGATGTCCCCTTCTCTCCGGATTCGATCTGATGTTGAGACTTGATTTGGGTCTCGATTTGAATCTTCGCACTAGCGTAACGTAAACCACCATCAGCCGCGCAAGATTAGCCATCCTGCCAGCAAAATCAATGCCGTACTGAAGCTCAGGCGCAACTTGCGCTCAGGCAGGTGATGCGCCAGCGCGACACCGGCGGAGACGCTGAAGATGCCGCCGATGGCCAGCGGAATGCCGATATGCCAGTCGACATGGCCGGCAAAGGCGAAGGTGCCGAGGGCAATCACCGCTCCCGGCGAGACCAGCGCCAGCGCCATGCCTTGGGCTGCAGTCTGGGTCATGCCGAAAAAAGCCACCAGTGCCGGTGGCGCAACCACGCCGCCGCCGACCCCGAAAAAGCCGGAAATGGCGCCGCCGATAACGCCCACCACCGGCAGGTAACGGGGCCCCAGCAAGGGTGGGCCGGTCCGCAACGGCTTCTTGCGGGCGGCGTTCCAGAACAGATACAGTCCCAACACTCCCATGAAAACCGCGAAAGCGACGTGCAATCTGGCGGAACTGATGACGGTCGCGTACCAGGCTGCGGCATAGGTCACCAGTATGGCCGAACCGCCCAGCACCGCTGCAGAGCGTAATTCCAGGCCGTTGCGCTGGCGGTAACGCCAGAAACCGAGCATCACGTTCGGCGCCACCATGACCAGCGCCGTGCCTTGCGCCAGTTGCTGGTCCATGCCGTACAGCAGGCCCAGCACCGGGATCGCGATCAGGCCGCCGCCAATGCCGAACAAGCCGCCGACACCGCCCAGCACGCCACCTAGAAGCAGGTTGCCGCAAAATAGCAATAGTCCGTCAAGCATGGGAATCCGGTGGTTGGCAACGGCCTTTCCGGCGAGCGGAAAAGCACGAGATGATGAATGAAGACAGGCGCCGCTGGATAGTGGCGGCGCCAGAGGAATTACTTGGGGTCGACCAGTTGTGCGACGCGGACATCGCCGCATTGCGCGCGGTTGCGCAACGCATGGTCCATCAGCACCAGCGCCAGCATCGCTTCGGCAATCGGCGTGGCGCGGATGCCGACGCAAGGATCGTGGCGGCCGAAGGTTTCAACGGTGGCCGGATTGCCCTGCTTGTCGATCGACTGGCGTGGCGTGCGGATGCTGGAAGTCGGCTTGATGGCGATCGAGACAGTGATGTCCTGGCCGCTGGAAATGCCGCCCAGGATGCCGCCGGCGTTGTTGGTCAGGAAACCATGGCGGGTAATTTCGTCGCCATGCTGCGACCCCTTTTGCGCCACCGAGGCAAAGCCGGCGCCGATTTCCACGCCCTTGACGGCGTTGATGCCCATCATCGCGTAGCCGATCTCGGCATCGAGCTTGTCGTACAGCGGTTCGCCCAAACCGACCGGAACATTGGAGGCCACCACATCGATGCGCGCGCCGCAGGAATCGCCATCCTTGCGCAACGCATCCATATACGCCTCAAGTTCGGCGATCTGGCTGATATTGGCGGCAAAAAACGGGTTGTTGGGTACATGCTCCCAGGACTCAAAGGTGATCGGCAGTTCACCCAGCTGGCTCATGCAGCCCTTGAACGTGGTGCCGTATTGTTGCAGCAACCATTTTTTTGCGATTGCCGCAGCGCCGACAATCGGCGCCGTCAGCCGTGCCGACGAACGGCCGCCGCCGCGTGGATCGCGGATGCCGTATTTTTGCCAGTAGGTGTAGTCAGCATGCCCGGGACGGAAAGTCTCGATGATGTTGCCGTAGTCCTTGCTGCGCTGGTCCTGGTTGCGGATCAGCAGCGCAATCGGTGTGCCAGTGGTCTTGCCTTCGTAGACGCCGGACAGGATTTCGACGGTGTCCGGCTCCTGGCGCTGGGTCACATGGCGCGAAGTGCCGGGCTTGCGGCGATCCAGGTCAGGCTGGATATCGGCTTCCGACAATTCCATCCCCGGCGGACAACCATCGATCACGCAGCCGATGGCCGGGCCGTGGGATTCGCCGAAATTGGTGACGCTAAACAGACTGCCGAAGGTATTGCCGGGCATGATGATCCAGATAAAAGGGCTGAAAAACCCGATTTTACCAGTGCGGCCCCCATGGGGCTACCTGGACGGCAAAATTATTGTCTTTCAGACATCTATCATGCCGTTCAACCATGGCGAACCCATTCTCATCTGCAACCATGCCTATCTGCACTCCGGCATTGGCGCGGTGATCGATGTTGCCGGACCGCCCTCAAGACAAGCGGGCCAGCCGAGTGGTGAGCAAATCGAAAAAACCCTGCGCATCCCCTTCGGTGATCCAGCGCGCGTTGGCCGGGCGCTTGGTGACGTGGTAGTAGTCGACAACCGTCTGGCCGAAGGTCGGCCCTTCGCGCGTATCGACCTCGACATTGACCATGCGTCCCTTGAACATCTCCGGCCGCAACAGATAGCCGATGGTGGTCGCATCGTGCACCGGGCCGCCCGGCAGGCCGTATTGCTTGATATCGTGCTCAACGTAGGCGTCGAGGATGTCGGCGGCGATCTTGCCGGCCTGGTTGCCGATATTGCGCAGGCGCGCGATGCGCTCGGGACTGGTCAGCATCTTGTGGGTGACGTCGAGCGGAATCACCGTGATCGGCAAGCCGCTCTTGAACACGACATCGCTGGCATGCGGATCAGCGAACACGTTGAATTCCGCCACCGGCGTGATATTGCCGCCATTGAAATGGGCGCCGCCCATCATGACCACTTCACGGATGCCCTGGCCGATTTGCGGATTCTGGATCAGCGCCAAGGCCAGGTTGGTTTGCGGGCCCAGCGTCACGATCGTCGTGCTTTTCGGCTTGGCGCTTGCCAAGGTATCGATCAGGTATTGCACCGCATTGCCCTCGGCCAGCGGCTGCTTCGGTTCGAACACCTTGACGCCGGTCACGCCTTCGGCGCCATGCACTTCGGCCGCATAGATCGGCGTGCGCAACATCGGCCGCGCGCTGCCGGCATAGACCGGCACATCAGGCCGATTGGCCCACTCGCGCACCATGCGCGCATTGCGCGAGGTGTAACTCAACTGGACATTGCCTGCCACCGTGGTCAGCGCCCGCACATCGAGCTGATCGCGCGCCGACAAGGCCAGCAGCAAGGCGATCACATCGTCGGCGCCAGGATCGGTATCGATGATCAGCGGCAGTGGCACAGCGTCTGTCGCCAGTGCCGAACCCATCGGCATCGCGCTCAACAGCAGGCTGCCGCCAAGCAGCTTGCCGCCCTGGGTAAGAAAATTGCGCCGGGCCATAACGGCGTCCTCCGTAGTCTTGTTCTTCATCGTCGATTCTTTCGCAATGTGTTTTGGAAAAAACGACAGTTTACTGCCAAGCGCCGCGCAAGGCCTGCACTTGCTGCTGCAAATACTCAGGCGTAGCTTGTGCCGGCGCCACCGGCTCGCCCACCGCCAGTTGCAGCGCCGACAACGGGCCGCGCTTGAACGAACGATGGAAAGGATTGCCGGCGCTGCGGGTCCACATGCTGCCCCACAGGCCGCTCAGCGCCATCGGAATGACCGGCACCGGAGTGCGGTCGACGATCTTCTTGATGCCACCGCGGAATTCATTCATTTCGCCGGTGCTGGTCAGCTTGCCTTCCGGGAAGATGCAGACCAGGTCGCCATCCGCCAACGCTGCTGCGATCTGGTCGAAAGCGTGCTCCATCAATTCCGGATTTTCCTTGGCCGGCGCAATCGGGATTGCCTTGGCGGTCTTGAAGACCCAGGCCAATACCGGAATCTTGAAGATGCGATGATCCATCACAAAACGGATCGGACGCGGGCTGGCCGCCATGATGACGATGGCATCGACATAGCTGACATGGTTACAAACCAGCACCGCAGCGCCTTCGGCGGGAATCAGATCGCGGTTGATGGTCTTCACCCGATGGATGGTTTGGATCAAGATCCAGGCAATGAAACGCACCAGGTATTCCGGCACCACCGTGAAAATGTAGATCGCGACAATCGCGTTAAGAATTGCGGTAATCAGGAAAATCTGCGGAATCGTAAAGCCGGATTGCAGCAGCACCATCGCCACCAAGGCCGCCACCACCATGAACAAGGCATTCATGATATTCATGCCGGCGATCGTGCGCGACAGATGCCGGCGGTCGCAACGGGTCTGGATCACGGCGAACAGCGGCACGATGTACAAGCCGCCGAACAGGCCGATCATCACGCAATCGAAGAGGATGCGCCAGCTGCCGTGCTGCTGTACAAAACCGCCCATGTCGACTACTACGGTATTGGTGTAACTGATGCTGGCCAGGAACAGATCCAGGCCGAATACCGACAAGCCGATCGCACCGAACGGCACCAGGCCGATTTCCACTTTATGGCCGGACAAGCGCTCGCACAACAGCGAACCGGCGCCGACGCCGAGTGAAAACACCGTCAGCAGCAGCACGAATACGCTATGGTCGCCATGCAGATAATTCTTGGCGTACAACGGGAACTGCGCCAGCACGATGGCGCCGTAGAACCAGAACCAGGAGTTGGCCAGCATTGCCAGGAACACCGGACGGTTCTTGCGCGAGAAACCAAGATTGCGCACGGTTTCGGTAATCGGATTCCAATTGACCTTCAGTGCCGGCTCCGCCGCCGGCGTCAGCGGAATGCGGCGGCTGAACAGCCAGCCGACAATCGCAATCGCCACCGTGCCACCGGCCACCAGCTCAATGCCCCACGGCTTGTGGACCACCAGCACCGCGCCCAGCACTTCGCCCAGCAGGATGCCGACGAAGGTTCCCATTTCGATAATGCCGTTGCCGCCGACCAGTTCATCCTGGCGCAGTTGCTGCGGCAGATACGCATATTTGACCGGTCCGAAAATGGTCGAATGCACGCCCATGCCGACAATCGCCAGAATCAGCAGCCACAAGGAATGCGTCATCCAGCCGACGGCGGCAATCGACATGATGACGATTTCCAGCACCTTGACGTAACGTGTCAGGCGCGATTTCTCGAACTTGTCGGCCAGTTGGCCGGCAGTCGCCGACAACACAACGAACGGCAGGATGAACAAACCTGGAATCAGGTTGTTCAGCAGGTTGACGTCCATGCTGGTCCAGCTCAGCGCTTCGTAGGTCAGGATCGTCAACAGCGCGGTCTTGAATACGTTGTCGTTGAATGCACCGAAAAACTGGGTCCAGAAGAATGGTGCGAAGCGTCGCTGTCGGAGTAGGGAAAATTGACTGGATTTGGACATGGATTAGACAAATGGGAAAGGATTGCGCGCTCCGGCAATAATTGGCGGCGACGAATAAATTTCTTTTTTGATATTTTATTTTTGTGCAGCTTACACAAAAAAACCGTTTGCGGCATCATCCTGCCACAAACGGTTTCCCCAGACTTCAGACAAATCCTATTCTTCGGTGGTCGACGGCCAGTCGCGAATATAGGCTTTCAGCATCTTGTTCTCAAAGCCCTGCGCATCCAGCACGGCTTTTGCCACGTCATAAAACGACATCACACCGAGCAGCGTGCGCGCATCCATGATCGGCACATAACGCGCGTGGCGTTCCAGCATGATGCGGCGTACTTCGTTGACCTCGGTGTCGGGGGTAACAGTAATCGGGCTGTCATCCATATGCTTGCGCACGGTATTGCTGCCGACCGCACCGCCATTCTGGTGGATCGCCACCAACACTTCGCGGAAAGTCAGCATGCCCACCAGCGAACCGAACTCCATCACCACCAGCGATCCGATATCTTTCTCCGCCATGGTATTGACGGCATCAATCAGCGGCGTATCGGGTGTCACCGTGTAAAGGATATTGCCTTTGACTTTGAGGATTTCGGAAACTTTCATGGGGTCATCCTGCCTTTGCTTGGGTTATGCTTGGGTTATGCTTATGTACTGGAATGTAGCCTAAGCGAGACCAAAAATCTACCGCGCAGCGCAGCATCACTAGAGTGATTTCTCATATTTTATAAAAATTGATGGAGACCCAAGCGCCATGAGCAGCCCTCACTACCCCGGCTTCGACACCCTGTCGCTACATGCCGGCAGCGCCCCAGATCCGGCCACCGGCGCGCGCGCCACGCCGATTTACCTGACTTCGGCGTTTGTATTCAAGGATTCCGACCACGCCGCGTCGCTATTCAATATGGAACGCGCCGGCCATGTCTATTCACGCATTTCCAATCCGACCAACGCGGTGCTGGAAGAACGCATCGCGGCACTGGAAGGCGGCGTTGCCGGGATCGCGGTCGCCAGCGGACAAGCTGCCATGCATCTTGGACTAGCCACCATCGCCGGCGCCGGTTCGCATATCGTGGCCTCGCGCGCACTGTATGGCGGTTCGCACAACCTGCTCTCCTACACCTTGAAACGCTTCGGCATCGAAACCACCTTCGTCGATCCGAGCGACCTGGATGCCTGGCGCGCCGCGATCCGGCCGAATACCAAGGTACTGTTCGGCGAAACGCTCGGCAATCCGGGACTGGACGTGCTGGATATTCCGCGTATCGCGGCATTGGCGCATGAACACTATCTGCCGTTGATGGTGGATTCGACGTTTACCACGCCTTATCTGCTGCGCCCGTTCGATCACGGCGCCGATCTGGTATTCCACTCCGCCACCAAGTTCCTGTGCGGACACGGCACAGCGGTCGGCGGACTGCTGGTGGACGGCGGCACTTTCGATTGGCAGCAGGCCTACGACAAGAGCGGCCGCTTCGCCGAACTGTGCGAGCCGTATGAAGGTTTCCATGGCATGGTGTTTTCGGAAGAATCGACCGTTGCGCCGTTTTCCCTGCGCGCGCGGCGCGAAGGATTGCGTGACTTCGGTGCAGTGATGAGCCCGCACAATGCATTCGCGATCCTGCAAGGCGTTGAAACGCTAGGGTTACGTATGGAAAAGCATGTCGCCAACACCCGCAAGGTCGTCGAATTCCTGGCGGCGCATGCGGCGGTCGAATCGGTCGCCTATCCTGAATTGCCTTCACACCCTGGTTACGCACTGAGCAAAACGCTACTGCCCAAGGGCTGCGGCGCCGTGTTCTCATTCAACCTGAAGGGCGACCGCGCTGCCGGACGACGCATGGTCGAATCGCTCAAGATTTTCTCCCACCTGGCCAATGTCGGCGATGCCAAATCGCTGGTGATCCATCCGGCTTCGACCACCCATTTCCGGGTTCCTAGCGAACAATTGGCCGCCGCCGGCATCAGCGAAGGAACACTGCGCCTGTCGATCGGACTGGAAAACGTTGACGATCTGATCGAAGACCTGTCGTATGGTTTGAAGATGTCGCAGCGCACTGAACACGCCGGCCGCAAGGAGAAATGAGATGCTATTGAAAACACATTTCCGCGGCGGCGATTACGACACCTATTGCTATACCGGCGGCAAACCATTCAATCCGGCGTTGCCGACCGCGGTGTTCCTCCACGGCGGCCAGAACGACCACTCGGTCTGGATCCTGCAGACCCGCTACTTCGCCCACCACGGCTTCGGCGTGCTGGCAGTCGACCTGCCGGGACATGGGCGCAGCCAGGGACCGGCGCTGGCGTCGATTGAAGACATGGCGGACTGGTTATCGGCATTGCTGGATGCCGCCGGCGTTGGCACTGCCATCCTGATCGGGCATAGCATGGGTTCGCTGATCGCCTTGGAAAGCGCGGGTCGCAGCGGCTCTGCGGCGCGCATCGCCGGCATTGCACTGGTCGGCACCGCCTACCCGATGAAAGTCGCCGATGCGCTGCTGGATGCCGCCAATAATGACCAGCAAACCGCCATCGACATGGTCAACATCTGGTCGCATTCGACCATATCGCCGAAACCGTCGGCGCCCGGCCCCGGCTTTTATGTACAAGGCGCCAGCCAACGCCTGATGCAGCGCATCGCGCGCCAGTCGGAACAAAAGCCGACCGTGTTCCATACCGATTTTGCCGCCTGCAACGCCTATGCCAATGGCGAGCAGGCAGCGCGCGCGGTGACTTGCCCGACCCTGTTCCTGCTCGGCCAGCGCGATGTGATGACGCCGGCCAAAGCGGCAGCCGGGCTGATCGCCGCCATCAAGCAAGCCAAGGTGGTGCAGATTGCCGCCAGCGGCCATGCGTTGATGGCTGAACAGCCGGATGCGGTGCTCGACCAATTGTTCCAGTTCGCCACTGCCGCCGCGATCAGCGCACTGCAATCGGCGCCATCGGTTGCACCTGTGGCCGTGGGAGACTAAGCTTAAAGAACAGCACCAACGAGTAACAACCAGGAGACGCCATGCCTACCGTGCTTGAAAAGAAATACGAGACCTTCGCCGAGTTTTACCCGAGCTATCTCAGTCAGCACAGCAATCGCACCTGTCGCCAGTTGCATTTTTTCGGCTCGACGCTGGTGCTGCTGGCGCTGATTGCGCTGGTAGTGACCGGCGCCCTGTATTGGCTACTGGTGGCGCTGGTTTGCGGTTACGGTTTTGCCTGGATCGGCCATTTCGTGTTCGAAAAGAATCGCCCGGCCACATTCAAGCAGCCGCTCTATTCCTTCCTCGGCGACTGGGTCATGTATTGGCAAATGCTGACCGGCCAGGTTTCGTTTTAATTGGCTTTGTATTAATAACTTGCAGCAATGTGAACCGTTTGTCCCGTAAAATAGCGATATCTTTATATTTAGACATCACTTCAGCGATCGGCCGAATCTCGAACGGCCAATCCTGATATGCGAACAGGGGGAGTTACATGGAAACAGCCAAAGCAGGCATTACGCCGGGAGTGGAACAGCAAAACCAGCTGGCAGAGCCGCCTACGCCGCCGTCGGCGCCGACAGTGTTCGCGATGAACTACTCACGGCCAACCTACAACAGCACAGTGCAAATCAGTTATTTCTGGAGCCTGCGTTCCATGTACGGAGCGCTGCTCAAAGTCCCCATGTCGTGAACGTCACTGGCGAACCGGCAAGTTGCTGCCGTGCGTAAAATACGACGCCAGCGTCTGTTCCAGACCCTGCTCGATTGCCACTTCGACCTGTTGCGCCAACTCCGTTTCCGCCATCTTGTCGGCCGCCAGATTGCAGACGAACAGACGATAGATATCGGCCAACTTCAATGCATCCGGATTTGCCAACAGGATCCAGCCGTCGACGCTGACCCGCACTTTACGCCCCCATTGGCTGCGCGTCGGCATTTCGGTCTGTACACAGCCAACCCAGCCGACCTCCAGCATCTGCTGCAACAGGCTCTCCGATTCATCGAAACCAAGCCGGGTCGCCTGTCGGATCTGTGTCGCATCAACCGCAGCCGATTCGCTTCCGTTCCTTGCCTGATATAACACCCGCAACACCGCCATCGCATCGACAAACGCGCTGCCCGGCGTCGGCACATGCCACCAGCGCTCGTACTTCACCACCGGCAAGGCAGCCACCAGCAACGCGCCGAACAGTGTGATCATCCATAGCATGTAGATCCACAACAGGAAAATCGGCAACGCAGCCAGCGCACCGTAGACCATGGTGTAGGTCGGAAACTTGATGATATACGCGGCAAAGACCCGCTTGGCGATCTCGAACGCGATACCGGCCAGCAAGCCGCCCCAGATGGCATCACGCCAATTGACTCGCTGATTCGGCACGGCGACGTACAGCAGCGTAAAGGCGCCGGTGGTCAGCGACACCGACAGCAGCGTATAAAACCAGGCGCCGACCCAACTGACGACCAGCCCGTTGGCGGCAGCCGACAGCGAAGAAGTGACCGTGATCGAAATACCGATCAGCAATGGCCCCAGCGTGATGATTGCCCAGTACACCAATACCCGCTGGATCCAGGGGCGCTGGGTCTTGACGCGCCAGATGCGGTTGAATACGTGATCAACGGTCGACATGGTCAGCACCGAAGTCACGATCAGCGCCACCCCGCCAACCGCCGACAAGCGCGCCGATTTGGTCGCAAACTGGTTGAGGTAATTCAGGATGGTGTCGGCTACGCCCTTGGGCATCAGGTTATGTACGAAATACGCTTCCAGCGAAGCGCGGAAGGTGCTGAACAGAGGGAAGACCGTAAAAATCGCCAGCGCGATGGTCAGCATCGGCACCAGCGCCAGGATCGTGGTGAAGGTCAGGCTGCCGGCCACTTGCGGCAGGCGCTCCTCGTCCAGGCGGCGCGCCGCAAAGCGAAACAGATCGCGCAATTGCGACCAGGACAGGCCGCGTAATCCGGAAAATTTTATCAACTTCATGCTCTACCTAATTTTGCCGGTCGGCGCAGTCGCGTAAACGCACGTTTTGCCTCATGGACCGACACTAAAGCGCCCTATAATACCAACTATGAACTCATCCAACATTATCGTTAATACACCGATTCTGGTTTTGTACTACTCGCGCCATGGCTCAACCCGCAAGCTGGCCGAGCTGATCGGCCAGGGCATCGACTCGGTGGCGGGCTGTGAAGCGCGCTTGCGCACGGTGCCGGCCGTATCAACCGTGGTCGAAGCCAGCGCACCCGACATCCCGCTGGAAGGCGCACCCTATGTCGAACTGGCGGACCTGGTGCAATGCGCCGGTCTGGCGCTGGGATCGCCGACCCGCTTCGGCAACATGGCTGCCGCCATGAAATATTTCTGGGATGGCACCAGCACCGACTGGCTGGCGGGCACCCTGGCCGGCAAGCCGGCCTGCGTGTTCACCTCCACCGGCAGCCTGCACGGCGGCCAGGAATCGACATTGATGTCGATGATGACGCCGCTCTTGCACCATGGCATGCTGGTGATGGGCTTACCCTACACCCTGCCGGAACTGATGACCACCTCCAGTGGCGGCACGCCCTATGGCGCCAGCCATTGGTCGGGCATGAACGGCAGCCAACCGATTTCCGCTGAAAGCCGCACCCTGGCCATTGCCCAGGGACGCCGCCTGGCTGAAACTGCACTAAAATTGAATGCACCGCTCAACACAGGCCAACGGGGGGCATGATGACCACCAAACTGAAACCGAGCACGCCGACCCACCCGCTGCCGCACGCAGCCCGCCAGCCGCGCTTCTTCTACTTCGGAGCGGTCGGCAGCCTGCTGGCCCTGATTGCACTGGGCGTGGCCTGGGAACTGCTGCTGGCGCCGTTGCGCCCGGGCGGCTCCTGGATGGTGTTGAAAGTCCTGCCGCTGCTACTGCCGCTACGCGGCGTCATGAAGCGCGATGTCTACACGATGCAATGGGCCTCGATGCTGATCCTGCTCTACCTGGCCGAAGGCATCGTCCGCGCCACCAGCGACAGCAACCTCATGTCCGCCCGCCTGGGCTGGATCGAAGTCGCCCTCAGCTGCATCTTCTTTCTATGCACCATCCTGTATTTACGCCCCTACAAAAAAGCCGCCAAGGAAGTTGCGCAAGAGGTAATCAAGAAGGCGTCGCAATAGTTAAAAGCTGTTGGTTGGTTTGATGGTGTCGTCGCATTTGGGGCACGTACTCCGTGGTCCGTTAAATGGGGTCAGAGTAATTTTCGCAAAAGGCCGCGAAAAAAACTCCGACCCCATTTAACTGCTCGGGGTTGGTTTTGATGTTGTTGTTGTTGGTTTTGACGTCGCTTTTGAATTGGCTTTTGTCGTTGCCGTTGCTTTTGACTTTTCGCATGCTGACGTTGCCAAATGGGACGCGCGACAGTCGGGAATTATGGGACACATGTTTGAGCGCAGCGAGT
>NZ_JBIUZX010000012.1:0-154480 GCF_044745265.1 Collimonas sp. NPDC087041 | reverse complement strand
ACCAACAGCAACGTGACTTCGCTGTCGACCGGTTTGAGCACAACCGACAGTAATGTCGCGTCGTTGTCGACTTCAACGTCGACTGGCCTCAGCACAGCAACTAGTGGCATCACTTCGTTGTCGACTGGCCTGAGCACAGCCACCAGCGGCATCACTTCACTGTCAACGGGCTTGAGCACAGCCACCAGCGGTATCACATCGCTGTCAACTGGCTTGAGCACGACCAACAGCAACGTGACTTCGCTGTCGACCGGTTTGAGCACAACCGACAGTAATGTCGCGTCGTTGTCGACTTCAACGTCGACTGGCCTCAGCACAGCAACTAGTGGCATCACTTCGTTGTCGACTGGCCTGAGCACAGCCACCAGCGGCATCACTTCACTGTCAACGGGCTTGAGCACAGCCACCAGCGGTATCACTTCGCTGTCAACTGGCTTGAGCACGACCAACAGCAACGTGACCTCGCTGTCGACCGGTTTGAGCACAACCGACAGTAATGTCGCGTCGTTGTCGACTTCAACGTCGACTGGCCTCAGCACAGCAACTAGTGGCATCACTTCGTTGTCGACTGGCCTCAGCACAGCAACCAGCGGCATCACTTCACTGTCGACCGGCCTGAGCACAGCCACCAGCGGCATCACTTCACTGTCGACCGGCCTGAGCACAGCCACAAGCGGTATCACTTCCCTGTCAACTGGCCTGAGCACGGCGACCAGCGGCGTCACTTCGTTGTCAACTGGTTTGAGCACAGCCACCAGCGGTATCTCATCCCTGTCAACCGGCCTCAGCACAACCAACAGCAACGTGTCGTCGCTGTCGACCAGCGTTTCGAACCTGCAGGGTTCGGGCGTGGCGAATTACTTCAAGGCCGACGGTGCAATGAACGGCACGGATGATGCAACGGTGGCGCCTGGTACGCGCTCGGTGGCGATCGGTGCGAATGCCAACGCGACTGGCGTGAATTCGGTAGCGTTGGGTGCCGGATCGACCGACGGTGGCCTCAATAACGTGGTGTCGGTTGGTTCGGTGGGCAGTGAGCGGCGGATTATCAATGTGGCGGCGGGTGTTCAAAATACTGATGCCGTCAACGTTAGCCAGTTGAATTCGCTGTCGACCGCTACCTCGACCGGCCTTAACTCGTTGTCGACCGGCCTGTCGTCGACCAACAGCAGTGTCTCTTCCTTGTCGACTTCGACATCGAGCGGCTTGAGTGCGGCGGCCAGCGGCATCAATTCGCTGTCGACCGGTCTTTCAACCAGTGTCTCGAGCGTCGGTTCCTTGTCGACCGGGCTGTCTGGCACCAACAGCAATGTATCGTCGCTGTCGACCTCAACTTCGACCGGCATTGCTTCGCTGTCCACCGGGATCTCATCGCTGTCGACCGGTTTGAGCCAGGTAGTCTCGCTGTCTTCTGGTTTGAGCAGCATCACCAATGGCACCAACTCGCTGTCGACGTCGCTGACATCGCTGGTGGATGCTTCCAAGAACGCGACTGCAAACGGCGCGACATTGGGCGGCACTACGATAGGCGCATCCAACGGCGACGGCACTGTGCAGACTCGCGGGACCAGCGGTACGGCGATCAACAACGTCGTGGCGGCGACCTGTACCACCGTCAATGGCGTCGATTCGACCGGCTCCGGCCTGTGCGCGCAAGCGACCAAGGATGGCGCAACCGCGATTGGCTCGAACGCACAGGCAACCGATACCAACACTACTGCAGTCGGCTTCCGCGCCTTGGCGTCGCAAGCCGGTTCGGTGGCGATCGGTTACAACGCCCGGGCTACTGGCGATCCGACCGTGGCCATTGGTAACAATGCGCTGGCGTCCGGCAACGATGCGGTAGCGATGGGCGCCGGCGCGCAAGCGACGGCGAACAACTCGGTGGCATTGGGTGCGTACTCGGTGGCGAACCAGGCGAATACCGTGTCGGTGGGCTCAACCGGTAGCGAACGTCGCATCACCAATGTGGCGGCCGGTATCAACCCGACCGATGCAGTGAATGTCTCGCAGCTGAACAACGTGCAGAGCCAGATCGGCAATGTCCAGCGTATCGCTTATTCGGGTATCGCGATGAGCATGGCGCTGAATGGGGCGGTGATGCCGCCTCTGGATGCCGGTGAAAAGGGCGTCGGCGTCGGTATCGGCTCTTACCAGGGTTATGCCGCGCTGGCCTTGCAATTCAAGGCCATTAGCAAGACCGGCAACAGCGCCTGGGGAGCAGGTGTCAGTTCGACCGGTAATAACACCGGCTTCAGCGTTGGATACGGCTTCAAATGGAAGTAAGCAGTTTGCTCCCGGTTTGAGAGCGTAGCTCTAGAGCTGGCAGCAAATACAAACGCCACGGCTTCGAAAGATTGCCGTGGCGTTTTTTTGTTCGGGCGACTAGTTGTGCCGGGATGAAAAAAAGCCCGCGCTGCATTTCACAGCGCGGGCTTCTTTACTTTTGCTTCTGCGATTTACCAGGCAGGAATCACCGAACTCTTGAATTGCGTCAGCACGTATTGTTTGACTTCAGGGCTATGGTAAGCCTTGATCAACTTGGCGACCCACGGCTTGTCCTTGTCGGCGGTACGGACCGCGATAACATTGGCGTAAGGGCCTTTAGCGCCTTCGATGGCGATGCCGTCCTTGGTTGGGTCGAGGCCGGCCGATTCGGCGTAGTTGCCGTTGATAGCCGCGGCATCCAGGTCATCCAACGAACGCGGCAATTGTGCGGCGTCGATTTCGACGATCTTCAATTTCTTCGGATTGTCGGCGATGTCCAGCGGTGTCGCTTTCAGCCCGGCATCGGCCTTGAGCTTCAGCAAGCCTTGTGCTTGCAACAGCAGCAGCGCGCGACCGCCGTTGGTCGGGTCGTTAGGGATGCCGACGCGGGCGCCGTTCTTCAGATCCTTGAGGGATTTGATTTTTTTCGAATACACGCCCATCGGGAAAGTGATGGTGTAGCCGACATTGACCAGCTTGTAGCCGCGATCCTTGATTTGCGCTTCCAGGTAAGGCAGATGCTGGTAGCTGTTGGCGTCCAGATCGCCGGCGGCCAGCGCGGCGTTAGGCTGCACGTAATCGCTGAATTCGACGATCTGGATATTCAGACCATCCTTGGCGGCGACTTTCTTGACCACTTCCAGGATCTGCGCGTGCGGGCCACCGGTGGCGCCGATCTTGATCGGCTTGTCCTGGGCGAAAGCAGGGGCGGTGGTACCCAGGCTGGCGATGACGCTCAGGCCGGCGAAGAAATTGACTAATTGACGACGATTCATTATCTACCTTTCAAAAATCACGACGGGTCCGATGCGAACCCAAAAAAATTAACGATGACTCAGGCGGCGTACCAGCACGTCGCCTAATGTCTGAACCAGTTGCACGAAGACGATCAGAATCAGCACCACCAGCAACATCACTTCCGGCAGGAAGCGTTGATAGCCGTAGCGGATGCCCAAGTCACCGAGGCCGCCGCCGCCGATGGCGCCCGCCATCGCCGAATAACCAACCAGGCTGACGAAGGTGATCGTCAAGCCAGCGACGATGCCGGCGAATGCTTCCGGCACCAAAACCTTGTAGACGATTTGCCAGGTGGTGGCGCCCATCGCTTGCGCCGCTTCAATCAGGCCGCGCTCGACTTCGCGCAGCGCGGTTTCCACCAGGCGTGCGATGAAGGGAGCCGAGGCAATCGTCAGCGGCACGATAGCGGCAGCGGTGCCGATCGAGGTGCCGACGAAGAAGCGGGTAAATGGAATCACCGCGACCAACAAGATGATGAACGGCGTCGAACGCACTGCATTGACGATCAGGCCGGCAATGCGATTGAAAATCGGATGCGGCAGGATGCCGTCGCGGCCGGTCAGGTGCAGCGCAATCCCGAGCGGTACGCCGAGCAAGGCGCCGAGAACCCCGGAGATGCCGACCATCATCAAGGTTTCGCCGAACGACGATAAAAACAGATCAAGCATTTCAGATGACATGGTTCAGCTCCTCTACAGTGACGCCCTGGGCCGTCAGATAAGCCATGGCGGCCTGGATGTTTTCACTGGTGCCGTTGGCGAGAATCGCCAGCGAACCAAAAGCTTGGCCTTGTATCTCGTCGATCTGGCCATGCAGGATGTTGAAATCCAGGTCGAATTTGCGCACGGCTTCCGACAGCAAAGGCTGGTCGACGCCGGAACCGGTAAAGGCAAAGCGGAACAGGTGATCGGTACCGCTGCCGGCATCGCTCTGTGCCAGCCGCGCGCGCAGGCGCTGCAGCACGCCTTGCGGCAGTTCCTGGGCAATCACGTCGCCGATCAGGGCGCGCGTCACTTCGTGCTTGGGCGAGCGGAACAGTTCCAGCACTTCGCCTTGCTCGATTACTTCACCGCTTTCCATGACCGCCATGCGGTCGCAGATCATCTTGATCACTTCCATCTGGTGCGTGATCAGGACAATGGTCAGGCCCAGTTCGCGATTGATCTTGCGCAGCAACTCCAGGATCGAGCGTGTAGTTTCAGGATCGAGCGCCGAGGTCGCTTCATCGGACAGCAAGACTTTCGGCTCATTGGCCAGCGCCCGGGCGATGCCGACGCGTTGTTTCTGGCCGCCGCTGATTTGCGCCGGATAGCTGTCCTTCAACGCAGTCAGGCCGACCAGTTCCAGCAGCGGCGTGACTTTTTCTGCGATGGCGCTTTTCGACAAGCCCGCCAGTTCCAGCGGCAGCGCAATGTTGTCGTACACAGTGCGCGACGACAGCAGGTTGAAGTGCTGGAAGATCATGCCGATTTCACGGCGCGCCGCGCGCAACTGCTCGGCGTTGAGCGCCGTCATGTCCTTGCCGTCGACGATGATGCTGCCGGAAGTAGGGCGGTTCAACAGATTGAGGGTGCGCACCAGCGTACTCTTGCCGGCGCCGCTGCGGCCGATAATGCCGAAGATCTCGCCCTTGCGTATCGTCAGGTTGACGTTGCGGACCGCATCGACCGGGCCGCGCGCGCCATTGAAACGCTGGGTGACTGCTTTGATTTCTATCATTTCAGAATGAAAAAAGGCAGCTGATTGCATAAACTTCAACAATCTCGCCGCCGTTATGTGTTTTTTAGTAGGTGCTTATTTTATAAGCGTTTGATACGCATGGGAAGGAACATTTAGACATGCTGTTATTACTTTTTTGCATATTCAAATACTGATCTTCTTTTAATTGTCATCAAATGTGGCTAAATGATGGCTGGCCACATCTGAATCAGATTTGTTCATGCAGATTGCCGGCGCACTGACTGCACCAGCGATTTAAATGGGGTCAGAGTCGAATTATTGACGGCCAATAATTCGACTCTGACCCCATTTAATGTTCGATTTAAGGAGTTGTTGCGGAGCACGCTATAAAAATGCTGAGCTCTTTCTTCGATTGCCGTCAATAGGGGACAGAGTAGCTCGCCGCGCTTCGGCGGTTTACAAACTTTGTCCCCTATTGAGCACGGAGACTACAGATTGCGGCATAAAAAAAGCCTGCGATGGATAACCATCGCAGGCTTTTCGAAGCATGACAACAAATGCTTTCTTTGATGGACCGGAATATTCCGGTCCGCCAAAATTACATCATGCCGTCCATACCGCCCATGCCGCCCATACCACCCATGCCGCCTGGCATGCCGCCAGCCGACTTGTCTTCTGGCAGTTCAGCGATCATTGCGTCGGTAGTCAGGATCAGGCCGGCAACCGAAGCGGCGTTTTGCAATGCCGAACGGGTAACCTTGGCTGGATCCAGAACGCCCAGTTCAACCAGGTCGCCGTAGGTGCCGTTGGCAGCGTTGTAACCGTAGTTACCTTTGCCAGCCAATACTGCGTTGATCACAACCGATGGCTCGTCGCCAGCGTTGAATACGATTTGACGCAGTGGCTCTTCGATCGCGCGCAGCACGATCTTGATGCCGGCTTCCTGGTCGGCGTTGTCGCCTTTCAGGTCCTTGACGTTGGCACGTGCGCGCAGGAATGCAACGCCGCCGCCTGGCACAACGCCTTCTTCCACTGCTGCACGAGTAGCGTGCAGAGCGTCTTCAACGCGTGCTTTCTTTTCTTTCATTTCAACTTCAGTTGCAGCACCAACGCGGATCAGCGCAACGCCGCCGGCCAGCTTGGCAACGCGTTCTTGCAGTTTTTCACGGTCGTAGTCCGAAGTTGCTTCTTCGATCTGCGCGCGGATTTGCTTGACGCGTGCTTCGATAGTGATGGCTTCGCCAGCACCGTCGATGATGGTGGTGTTTTCCTTGCTGATTTCGATGCGCTTGGCTTGACCCAGTTCAGCCAGAGTGGCTTTTTCCAGAGTCAGGCCGACTTCTTCAGCGATCACTTGACCACCGGTCAGGATAGCGATGTCTTCCAGCATGGCTTTACGACGGTCGCCGAAGCCTGGAGCCTTGACAGCTGCTGTCTTCAGGATGCCGCGGATGTTGTTCACAACCAGAGTAGCCAGTGCTTCGCCTTCGACGTCTTCTGCAATGATCAGCAGTGGACGGCCGGACTTGGCGACTTGTTCCAGGATTGGCAGCAGGTCACGGATGTTCGATACTTTCTTGTCGAACAGCAGGACGAACGGGTTTTCCAGCGCAACAACTTGCTTTTCTTGGTTGTTGATGAAGTATGGCGACAGGTAGCCACGGTCGAATTGCATACCTTCGACGATGTCCAGTTCGTTTTCCAACGACTTGCCATCTTCAACAGTGATCACGCCTTCTTTGCCGACCTTGTCCATTGCCTTGGCAATGATTTCACCGATGTCGGTGTCGGAGTTAGCGGAGATCGAACCAACTTGGGCGATTTCCTTGCTAGTTGTTGTTGGCTTCGACAGAGTCTTGATTTCAGCAACGATGGCGACAACAGCTTTGTCGATACCGCGCTTCAGATCTGTTGGGTTGAAACCGGCGGCAACGTACTTGAAGCCTTCGCGAACGATAGCTTGTGCCAGCACGGTAGCGGTAGTAGTACCGTCACCAGCGTTGTCGGAAGTCTTGGAAGCAACTTCTTTCACGAGCTGCGCGCCCATGTTTTCCAGCTTGTCTTTCAGTTCGATTTCTTTTGCAACCGAAACACCGTCCTTGGTCACGGTTGGGGCACCGAAGCTACGCTCCAGAACCACGTTACGGCCCTTAGGACCCAGAGTTACCTTGACTGCGTTAGCCAGAACGTTAACGCCGTTGACGATCTTGGCGCGTGCATCATCGCCGAAAATTACTTGTTTTGCTGCCATGTTTTATTCTCCTATTAAGACTCATTGCGGGACAGAGTTCAAGAGTCGCCGCCGTGCGACGAATTACTCTGTCCCCAACTAATCAGATAAAGCCGTTGAATGTAGAGAGGTGGTCGATTAGACGTGATCCGAACCAGTCGAATTACTTGCCTTCGACTACGGCAAACAAGTCTTCTTCGCGCATTACCAGCAGCTCATTGCCGTCGATCTTGACAGCCTGGCCCGAGTATTTGCCGAACAGAACGCGATCGCCAACCTTGACTGCCAGCGCACGGACGTTGCCGTTTTCCAGAATCTTGCCGTTACCTACGGCCAGAACTTCACCTTGATCCGGCTTTTCAGCAGCTGCTTCAGGCAATACGATACCGGATGCAGTTTTGGTTTCCTGGTCGAGACGCTTGACGATAACGCGATCGTGCAAAGGACGAAGATTCATATGTGACTCCTTGAGATTCAACAGGTTATTTGTATTTGCAGCAACATCGCAGCAAAGTGAACAGACCGCTCTGCTTTGCTATATATAGATGCGCCGCACAGTGACTAGGTCGGGGAGATTGTTAGCACTCTCTCCTAACGAGTGCTAAGTATAGGGACGCTCTGTCGATTTTTCAAGCCGACATGCAAAACTAATGTAAGAATTGATCTAATGAGAGCAGATATTCATTGATCTGTGAATTTTGATTATCTAATTCTTGATGTGTCTTTATGGCAACATCACATTTAGAGTAAGTTTCTGTCGATTTACCAAACTGCGCTCGCCTCAGCAGGTGATCCGAACCTACTATTGCACGTCCATATCGCGCTTTTGATCGGGCCCTAGCGTTCAGCGGGGCCACCGACTCTCACCCATGCGCCGATTTGCATCGGTCCAATAAGCTGGCTATGCGCATCCACCGTAGCTGTGCGGAGCCTGCTTTCGTAGGTATCCACGTCCTCGGAGCCGGCTTGTACCAACCCCAGTTTGACAAGGTGGGGGAGAATGGTTCGCACGCTCTCCCGAGCCCAACGATACATGGAAGAATCTTTGCCGCCGCCGATGGGACGTTCGCAGAATAGTGATGGTGGCGGTAAACCGGAGTTGGCAAAATGCTCCAGCATGCGGCTCGCGGCGTCGTGATTCGGTGCGCCTGCGCGCAACACGGCAACAATCCAATTTCCCGTGCGATCCCATAATGGCACGACCGGATGTGATTCCACCATCGGATCCAACAATACAATTTCGTGGAAGGCAATGATGCCTCCCGGCTTTGTCAAACTGGCGGCCTTGCGAATAAATGCCGGCACGTCAGCCTGATGAACCATGACGTAGCGTCCAACCACCATGTCAAAAGCTTCGGCACTGGAGAACTGCTCAATGGCGCAAGTAGCGAAGCGGACATGGTCTTGCTCGGCCGCGGACGCACGATGCGTCGCCAGTTCTACGGCATCCGGACTGCGGTCGATACCCAGTACGAACCCGGAGGGGCCGACCAGATCGCCTGCCAGCATCGCAACATCTCCCGCACCGCATCCCAAATCAAGTATGCGCATGCCAGGCTTGATTCCTGCGTTTTGAAGCAAGCGCAAAGTGATGGGTTGCAATACCTGGGCTTGAAACGTGAGGCGCTCCAGTTCTTCGGTCGAATGTCCCAAAACGTAGCTCATGGCGATGTCCCTTGGGTGGATTTTAAGCAGGTAGATTTTCTGTGCCGAATGTTTCAGTTGAAGTGCTCGGCATGAGGCGACTTTGCGAACGCGCTAGCCGCGTCATCATGCGCAAATCTTTGGCTTGCAATCTGAGTGCAGCGTCCACCCAGGCAATAGTGATAGTCATCAGCTCTTCACGGGTTACCGGAAATACCGCCTTGCGCGCCTGATGGATAGCCGCCACGCCGTTTCGGCGCCTTTGATTTTTCTGCACATATTCGTACACAGCAGATACGCCTTGGCCCTCAGGGACAAGAATGTCGACAAGTCCCATTTTATAAAGGCTGGCAGCCGAATACAGATCGCCGGACAACATCATTTCTTCCGCCTGCCGCGAACCGACGCGGCGGGACAGCAGGCTGTATGCGCCCATGCCTGGAAAAAGATTAAAAAGAATCTCGGGCAATCCGAATTTCACCTGCTCTTCGGCGACAATCACATCACTTGCCAGTGCCGCTTCGAATCCGCCGCCCAAGGCGTCTCCTTGTACGAGAGACACGGTGATGAGATTGTGGGAAAAGTAATTGCGAATCCTGAGATAAAGAGAGTCAATGCAGCGCGTGGCATAGCGCATTAATGCATTGCGATCGCGGGATTCTATGCACTGTACAAAGTAGGCGAGATCACCGCCGAGGCTAAAAACCTCATGGATGCGAGATCCCCAAACGTAGTAGTCGATCGGTTGAGCGGCAACTCTGTGAAAAATGCTACCTTGAATACTTTCCAGCAGCCGATCATGTGCATGGATGTCAGTCAATAATTTCGACGTAAAACTTGGGGCGTCATGTGGATTAAAAAATCCCCACAAAATGCGCTGCTCAACATCGTATTCGATTTCAAAATCAGTCAGGTGCAAGCTGCGATCTACCACGCATTGACGGTCGTTGATGACTTGCATGGCGTTCCTCATTATTCAAAGAATAATACTGTGAGCCTGCTGCGGGGGACAATCTGAAGTTGGCGTCGATGTTGTCAAACGCTTTTGTATTTTTAAAAACTCGTCAAAACACAAGGCGCGACGGCTATCCTTGCGGTGGCAACCAGAACACCGTTCATCGAACTCCTGCGCCTGGATCTTACTTTTGGCTTTCACGGTTTCCGTAGAAAACAGCGCGGGAACATAGCGCTAGGGTGTGTTTTCAATCTTATCCCTCAAATTACAGTTGTCTACTATCAAAATTGACAGGTGCCGAGTTGTTTCCAATATTTCGATGACGGCATCGGCTTCGTACTCATCGCAACACCCGAGTAGACGATGCGCTGTGCATTGCCGATCTGGTTTTGCACGTTATTCAATTGCGAGACATTGATCTTTGGCTTGCTCTGAAGTTGATTGCTAATCGGCAAGCACGTGGCGTAACATTCGTCCCGCCATACATTAGTACCCGAACGGGTAAGAAGAGGCCGGTTTGGCTGCCGGCGTGCGTTTTGTGGGAATGGAACATGAGTGTGGAAGGAGTGCACGAGAGAAGGTCTTTCATGTGGATGCTTTTTGAGCGGCGCCAAAAAATCATGTTTGGTTGGATTTTTGGATTAGTGCTGCTGTTGCTGCAACAGACCGCGCTGTCAGCCACTCGCTCCTCGCCGGAAGCTGCGCACAATCCCATGACCGCAAGTAACGCTGTCCCGATAGACATGCATCACACGAGCTGGACGGCGAAGGACGGCGCTCCTCCCTACATTATCGCAATCGCTCAAACGCCTGATGGCTGGTTATGGCTTGCTTCCCCTAGTGGCATTTTCCGGTTTGATGGCGTAACGTTTGAGCGCTTTCGCCCAAACGGAATTCAGCCCATGTCTAACAATGTCTGGGGCATGCGCCTGCTGACATCGGGGGCGCTCTGGTTCGGTTATGTGGGTGGCGGCGCCAGCGTCTGGAAAGACGGGCAGGTTCGCAATTTCGGTCCTGAAGACGGATTGCCGTCGGCCAGCGTCTTCGATTTCGCAGAGGATGGCGCCGGCAGAGTCTGGATTGCCACAGGCGCTGGATTGCGCGTTTTCGATGGTGAGCGCTGGCAGCAGCCAGCACAGGATTTTCATGCCCCCGAGAGCATATGCACGCTATTGCAGGATCACGCCAGGAATGTCTGGGCGCAGTGTGAATCTGGCGTATTCAAATTGGCTCCGCAAGGGCAATCCTTCGTTCGGATGCCAGGTCCCGTGGGTTTGGGGCGTCTGGTTCAGGGACCGGATATGACCGTATGGAGTGTCGGCGGAGCGAAGGGCGAGATTGTTGCTCTCAACGACAGCGCTACGACGCCGAGACATGAGTGGCCACATCCCCGGGTGAGTGGCGGGACCATGCTGTTTGACCGAGATGCCGAACACCTGTGGATTACCCGGGCTGATGGCTTGATCCGCACGGACGCTGATGGTCGCAATGAGATTTTTGGTGTTGTGCATGGTCTGAGCGGCGCGATTCCGAATTGTCTTTTGCAAGATAAAGAGGGCAATGTGTGGATCGGAACCGAGAACGGTTTGGATCGTTTCCGGCGCAATGCGCTTTCCGGTGTCGCTCTACCGCAGATTTATGGCGATAGCCCAGCGTTGGCGGCCGGGGAAAATGGCGCTTTGTGGGTCGGGAAAACGCTGCTCGCCAAGCCGACAAAAGAAGCGTTCGCGAATATGCCGCGGGAAAGTGGGCAGGATACTGTCACCGCGCTATGGCATGAGGCACCGGACAGTTTGTGGATCGGGGCAAGAGACGGCTTGTTTCATCAGAGCGGCCTGGTGCGAGAGAAAATTGCTTTACCTAAGGAGCTCCTGTCACCGCAGATTCATGGCATTGTCCGTGACGCTGAAGGAGCACTATGGATCTCCGTGGCAAGGGCGGGAACTTATCGGCTCCGTGATGGCGGGTGGGAGCTGGGTGGCGGCTTCCCCGAACTCAAACAGAAGGTCATTTGGATGCACGCAGATCGGGACGGCCGCATGTGGTTTGCATGCCGAGGCAACAAATTGCTGATGCTTTATCGCGGAAAGTTGCAGCAATATGGCGCCGAAGAAGGTCTTCAAGTTGGTTCTACACTACAGATAATCGGTAGCGGCAACGATATTTGGGTAGGCGGGGAAAACGGTTTATTCCATTTTGATGGCCGGAAATTTACACCCATTCTAGGCATTGGCGACGAGAGCATGCTGGGCGTCTCTGGCATGTTGGAGGTTAACGGTGCTTTGTGGCTGAATGGCACGGCGGGCATTACCAGTATTGCCATGGACGAGCTCAGGCGCGCGCAGAGAGAGCCGGGATATCGCGTACGGTTTCACCGCCTGGACTATAAGGATGGGCTGCGTGGGGCAGCGACACAAAGCGAGCCGTTGCCGTCGGCAGCGATCGGTAGTGATGGCGTGTTGTGGTTCAGTACGACGGCCGGCGTATTCTGGTTGAATCCTTCCAAGGTGCAGAAGAATCCGTTGCCGCCGCCAGTATACGTTCGACGTGTCACTACCGAACATGCTGTTATCCCATTTGTCGCCGGAACCGCGGTGCGCTTGCCCCCGCATCCAGGCCGTATCCAGATTGATTACACGGCATTGGGCTTGACCATGCCTGAGCGCATGCGATTCCGTTACCAGCTGGAGGGCGTGGACAGTGATTGGCAGGATGCAGGCGTCAACAGAACGGCAACTTACACCGATCTGGGCCCGGGAGAATATCGCTTCAGAGTCAGGGCCGCCAATAATGACGGCGTATGGAACGAGGAAGGGGCTGCCATGCAGTTCTACCTGGCGCCGGCCTTTTATCAAACGCTATGGTTCCGGATACTGATGGCGCTGCTGATCGTCGCTGTACTTTGGGTGCTTTACAAATTGCGCCTGGCGCAGGTCGCGCGCCAGGTGCGCGCCCGCAGTGAGGAACGGCTGATGGAGCGCGAGCGGATTGCGCGTGAATTGCACGACACCCTGCTGCAGGGGACGCAGGCGATGATTCTTCGCTTTCATGCCGCAACGGTACACGTTCCACGACAAGATCCGGCGCGGGAAAAGATAGATAACGCCCTGGAGGGGGCGGATTACATGTTGCAGGAGGGCCGAGAGCGGGTGCACGACCTGCGTGCTCATGACCATTTTGGTGTTGGAGTCACCGCATCAATCCGGCGTAACGGGATCAGCTTGGCTGAGGAAAACGGCATGCAGTTCGAATTCGTGGAGTCGGCGCAACAGCGCGACATCATGCCGT
Source organism: Collimonas sp. NPDC087041 (assembly GCF_044745265.1). NCBI lineage: Bacteria > Pseudomonadati > Pseudomonadota > Betaproteobacteria > Burkholderiales > Oxalobacteraceae > Collimonas > Collimonas sp. NPDC087041. Next base: position 141,398 of record NZ_JBIUZX010000012.1, on the reverse strand, counting down.
TTGTAGGGCACGAATTGTACCGTATCGCGAATGAAGCGCTGACCAATGCTTTCCGGCATTCCCAGGCCGCCAAGGTAAAGGTTGAAGTGCGACATGAGCGCAAAGCCCTGATTCTGGTGGTGCAGGATAACGGCCGTGGTTTGCCGGTGGAAGTAATACGTTCGGGGCGACTCGCGGGACATTGGGGCTTGCCTGGCATGCGTGAGCGCGCAGGCAAGTTGGGCGCAACGATGCAGTTGGACTCGGTGCCGGGACAGGGTACTACGTTGCGTTTGAGTATTCCGGCGAGAACTGCTTACAAGCCGTCGCCAAGCCGCTTTGGCTGGATTTTTGGAGCTTAGATGCGAATCCTGCCGGGTGGCGTGATGCTAGGGCCGGTTGCCGTGATTGTCCGGAACAATACTCACGAGTAGCTGGCGCACCGCGCCGTGGGAAATGACGATATCGGGCGAATCGTGTAGCAAAGCGTTGTATCTGCTCCGAAATACCATATCCCCTTTGTCGCCAGGTCCAATCAGTTCCTCTATCGCGGTGCGAAATGCAAATGCCTCCGTAAGACTGATTTCTTCTGGCTCATCAAGGCGTTCATCCATCTGCGCCATCAAGCCAGATAATTTCTGTAACCAGGAAAAATGAGGGTGATTGACCACCAGATGCAGGTGTTCCAAGGGACTCCCGACCATCCCGAAGCGTTGCGTTTCAATTTGGATTAATTGTTTATGCAAATCGCGCAGCGCTCTGCCCAGCGCGGTCAATTTTGTACGTGGAGACAGATTCGCGTTCATTCTGGTGTTCCTTTGAAAATGAGTTAACCGGCAATCTGCATCAGCCGCCGAAACGCCGAGGGCGGTATTGGGAGATGCATTTTTTAATATTCACGAACGCAACTGCGCCGTCGCTAACGGCAAATTGCGCAGGCGCTTGCCGGTTGCCTGCGCCAAGGCGTTGGCCAATGCCGCCGCCGTCGGCCCTTGAGCAGCTTCGGCCACACCGAGAAATGGCAGGCCGGGACGCTCCACCAGGTTTACTTCTACCTTGGCTGGCACCTGGGAAAACCGCATGATCGGGTAGCTCGACCAATCAATGCTCTTGATGCCGTCGCTGGCAAATTGCAATTGCTCGTATAAGGTCCAACTGGTCGATTGCAATATGCCACCCTCGATCTGATTTTTTACGCCGTCAGGATTGACGATCTGGCCGCAGTCGACAGCAGCCACCACACGCAGAATATTTACCTTGCCGGTGTCCGGTTGCAGCTCAAGTTCCAGTGCGATGGCGACGTAGGCCATCAAGTTTTTATACTGAGCAAAGGCAAAGCCGGCGCCACGGTTGCGCTTCTTTTCCCGATGCGGCCAGTCAAATTGCCTGGCCGCTACACGCACCACATCCTGCGCGCGCGTATCGGTTAGATGGCGCAGTCGGAATTCCACGGGATCCACGGTAGCCATGGCAGCAAGTTCATCCATCGTGCTTTCGATGGAGAAAATGTTGATGTGGGCGCCGAGCGAACGCATGGCAGAAGTGCGCAGCGGTGTGCGTGGTAAAAAATGGTTAGTGATGCGCGCATTGGGTATCGCGTACAAGGGCAGGGCATTGCGGTCGCCGCCGCCTTCCGGCTGCAGCATAGGCAGGGACGGGCTCGGAGTGAAGGCCTTCGACAGTAGCCAGCTTGGACTCAGCTTGCCGGCGTTTCCTGGACGCTCATTGTGCGAACCGCTCCACAATTCGTAGTGCCAGTGAGAGATGCGGCCGCTGCTATCCAGGCCGGCTTCGATCTCGGTGATCATGGCTGGTGCAAACGGCTCCCATTGATTTTCCTGGTCGCGCATCAGTTGTACTCGCACAGGCTTTCCCGGCATCGCACGGGCGATCAGGACCGCGTCCGCGGCGACGTCGTCAGCGCCGTTCTGGCCGTAGCATCCAGAACCCTCGGTGTGGATACAGCGAACCTGTTCATCCGCCATGCCCAGCAACTCAGCCAATGCATGACGCAAAGGAAATACGCCTTGGGTATGTGTCCAGACGGTCATTTTGCCGTCCTCCAGCAGCGCCAGCGCACATGATGGTCCGATCGAACCGTGCATCAGATACTGCTTGGTATATCTGGCCTTGAACGAGCGCACCTGCGGCGCGCTCATGTTGCCCTTGTCGAGGATGACGATGTCCTCCGCCGGCAAGGCCTGTAAGGTCGCGTGGATAGAATGCGGGTCAGGCAGGGCGACTCCGCTATCCCATCGTGCGCTGACAGTCAGGGCGCGCATTGCTGTGATCGCGCTCCATTCGTCGCTAGCCACCACGGCAAGATAGCTGCCATCGCGGATTATTTTCAGTACGCCAGGCAGGCGTTCCGCTGCTGCAATATCGACCGTCCGCAGGCGAGCGCTCGGCGATGGCGGGCGAATCACACGCGCGTGCACCATATTGGGCAGCCGCATGTCCTGCACATAGCTGGCGCCGCCGGTGAGTTTGCCCGGAATGTCGAGGCGATGGACTGGTTGGCCTATCAGCCTGTAACTGGCGGGTGGTTTGAGTTGGGATACGTTGTCCGCTTGTCGGTGCAGATCGATGCCTGAGATAGCTGCACCGTAGCCGATGCTGCGTCCGTCAGCATGCGCGATGCTGCCGTTGCGGATGGTGAGGCTGTCGACATTGACATGTAATTTTGCGGCGGCGCCTTGCAACAACAATGCGCGAACTTGGGCCGCGGCGTGAAATAACGCGGTGCCGCTATCCGGGATGGTATGGCTGCCTGCGGTAAAACCTTCGTTCGGCGTCAGGCTGGTATCGCCGGCAATGAAGAAAATGCTGGCGGGTAGAACTTCAAGCTGTTCCGCGGCGATTTGCAACAGGGCCGTGCGGACGCCGGTCCCCAGTTCTACCTTGCCGCTGCAAACGGTTATCTTTCCATCGCTGTCTATCTTGATCCATGCATCTAGCCATGGCGTACTTTTAAGGCTTCCGGGCAGATCCTTATTTACGATTTGCGGCAATCCCATCGCATTCAGTTCGGCGCGCGCCAGTTCGGGAAATAGTGAAAATGCGACGATCAGCGCGCTGCCTTTCAGAAAAGTGCGGCGTGTGAAATTTTCAGATGAATGGTCCACGTCAGCCTTCTTTCTTTGCCGGCAGAATGGCGCCTGTTGTTGCCACTTCGCGTATCGCGGCCAATATCCGCATATGGGTTCCGCACCGGCAAAGATTCGGCTCCATGTGGGTGCGCATCTGTTCTTCAGTCGGGGCAGAATTCTGTTCAAGCAGAGCTTGTGCCCGCATCACCATTCCGGCGATGCAATAGCCGCATTGGGCTGCCTGGTGCTTGATGAAGGCCGCCTGCAATGGGCCTGGCGCGGCCGCCGAGCCTAAGCTTTCGATGGTGCGGACACGCCGTCCAGCCACTGCACCGAGTGGAGTCAGGCAGGAGAAAACGGGTTTGTCGTCCAGCAAAACGGTGCAAGCGCCGCATTGTCCCAAGCCGCAGCCAAATTTTGCGCCGTTCAGGTTCAGTTCGTCGCGCAGCACATAGAGTAAAGGCGCCGAGATGGGAGACACTACGGTTTTAACGACTCCGTTGAGGTGTATCTGGGTAGTCATGGTTGCATTTCCTTGCGAGCGCGGGTAATTTGCTGCGGCAGGTTTTGCCACGGAGGCTGTTTGCCGATATCAACGCGAACATATTGGGCGATGCTCGCAATTTGTTCATCGGTCAGGACGTCTGCGAAAGGCGGCATGTAAATAGCGCTATGCGGTATCGCCCATGGCACGCCGCCAAGGATGGTTTGAATCAGATTGACAGGCGTGTCGCCGCTGACCGAGCGGCTGAGCGCCAGGGACGGGCGCTGGGCGCTCATATGCATTGGCGCAGAGGCACTGTGGCAGGAGGCGCATGCCGCTGAGAACAGCATGGCGCCCTGTGGCGCTAACTGCTGGCTGGAGGCTGCCGGCGGCGGTGCCGACGCGGCCGTGAGCTGTATCGACATGACATATTTCGCGATCGCAGCGACATCGGCGTCCGAGGCTTCGGCTAAGCGGTCGGTGACCGGGCGCATGGGGCCTTTTGCAGCCCCGTGCTGAACGGATATTCCCGTGCGCAGATAGGTTTCCAATTGCTGCTGCGTCCAGGGAGTGCTGCCTTGAGCTAGCGCGGTCAAGGCCGGCGCTGCCCAGCCATCGACGGAACCGCCTCCCAGTGCCGGCTTGGCCTCGCCGCCAATAAAGTTAAGTGCGCTGTGGCAGGAGGCGCAATGACCGAGACTATTGACCAGGTAACGTCCTCGTTCTGTCTGCTGGTCAGCGCTCGTAATTGGACGTTCTCCCGGCCGCAAATAGAGCAGATTCCAGAACGCCAGCATGGGGCGGAAACGCAAGGGAAGCAGAAGTTCATTGTCCGGCGGGATATAACTGACGGGCGTACGGCTCATCAGATAGTGATATGCCGCCTCGATATCCGTATCGCTCATTTGCGTATAGTGAATATATGGAAACGCCGGATAGAGTAGATGGCCGTCGCGGGAGACGCCATGCCGGATTGCGCGGCGAAACGCTGTCAGCGACCAGTGTCCGATTCCGGTATCCGGATCGGGCGTGATATTGCTGGTGTAGATGGTGCCGAATGGCGTCCGCAGCGGCAAGCCGCCAGCATAGGGCTGGCCGGACTTTGATGTGTGGCAGATCATGCAATCGCCGAGTGCGACGACGCGTTGGCCCTGCGATATGCGCTGTGGATCGGGCCTGATCTCGCCGTCGCCATTTATGGCAGGAATCGCAGGTTGCCAGGCCCAGATAAAAGCTGCTGTTGCACATAACACGGCAACGATAATCAGACTGGCAATTTTTGTTTTTGTGGACATGATCTGCATCTATCGATGTTGCAGGAAATGACGGCTGCCAAAGAGTATGGGTTTACCCGACGCGCTTATATGTCTTTACGCTGCCCTGGACGAATTCTGTCGCCCAGTAGAGCAGCGACAGGCCCGGAAATGCCATGCCGGTCAGCATGGCAGCTTGCCAGCCATGATTGGCATACATCCATGCTCCCAGTGCCGAGCCGAGTGCGCCGCCGGCAAAGAAGATGGCGAAATAGATACCGTTCAGGCGGCTTCGTACTTCTGCACCCAGTGCGAAAATCGAGCGTTGACCAAGCACCAGATTGGCGGCGACTCCCATGTCTAGAATGATGGAAGCCAAGGCCAGTATAGCCAGTGCGGCATTGCGTGAATCGGTGGTGATTAAGGGTAGTGCAAATCCAATAACGCCCAGCAACAACGCTACACCGGTGGCAGGCCTGGTGAAACCAGCATCGGCGAGCCGTCCCGCGATCGGGGACGCTACTGCGCCGGCGATGCCAACCAGTGCAAAAATTGCGATACCGGTTTGCGACAGATGCAATTCCGGGCCTGCCAGCGCAAGAGGAACCGTTGTCCAGAATAAGCTGAATGAGCCGAACAGACCAGCGTGATAGGCGGCGCGACGGCGCAGCACGGGTGTGCGCTGAAACAGATGCCAGAGCGATGCGAGCAGTTGCGGATAGCTCAGTGGTGAGACGGGAACGCGTTGCGGCAATTTTTTCCATAATAGGACCGCCAGCGCAGCGACGATGACAGCGGCGCCGCCAAACACGACATGCCAGCTGGCATGGCCAGCGACCAGGCTTGCTGCAGGGCGCGCCAGCAGGATGCCGATCAGGAGGCCGCTGACAACCTTACCGACCGTTTGGCCACGTGTTGCCTCCTTGGATAAATGCGCGGCGAAAGGAACCAGGATCTGGGCGGCTACCGAACCCAGTCCGATTGCCAGCGATGCTGCCAGAAAGATCGTCGGATTCGCAGCAGTTGCGGCCACGACCAGTGCGACCGCGGTAAATGCCAGAGCGCTAGTGACCAGGCGACGATTTTCGATCAGATCGCCAAGCGGGACGATGAAGAGCAATCCAAGGCAATAGCCGATTTGAGTCAATGTGACGATCAGGCCGGCCGCCTCGGGCGAAAGGCCGGTAGCCGCGCTGATCGGGCCAACCAGCGTTTGTGCGTAGTACAGATTTGCGACGATGAGTCCGGTAGAGATGGCTAGCAGCCATACCATGCCAGGAGAAATGTCCGATTCTGAGGTATTGCTCACGATATATCCTTCATTTGAGAGGCCATGCCGATCATGGCGAAAAATGCTTGCACCGATTTCCTGCTAGGGCTCATTCTAGGCACAATGCAAATAAAGATAATTGGGGCGGAACGCACTTACACTGTTCGTTTTAATTGAACAATCGATGCCGGTCTCGGTCATGGCAGGAGCGTATCGAGCGGTTTGCTGGGGAGTTACTCAAATGACGTAGCTGCCCCACGCATCAGAACGCGAAACAGCTGCAGCCCAGCGCGCCCCAGAAGCCAGAGTAATTCGATGCCGGCACAGTCGATTTACGGGCGACGTCATGCGCGTGCGCATGCACGCCACAGGCGCCCTGGCATTGATGCGGCGTGAGTGCCAATTTCATATTTGATTGCGGTCGATAGTGCCCAGCGACAGTATTGACCGGCGACCAGTCTGGCAGCACAGGAATTGGCGCAGGTGAGAGTGGCTTGAACTCGGATTCTCCGTACACAATTTTCCCGCCGACGATGGTCAATACCGATTCAATCGACTTGATGGCTTCTTCGTTAACGCTGAAAAAATCCGCATTGAGTACCGCGAGGTCGGCCAGCATACCTTCCTTGATCCTGCCCTTCTTGCCTTGTTCGCTGGAGAACCAGGAACTGCCGGCAGTCCACAATTCCAGCGCGGTCTCGCGCGCGAGGCGGCTGGCGGCGTCATACATGCGGAGGCCGCCTACCGTGCGGCCGGATACTAGCCAGTACAGTGCGGTCCAGGGGTTGTAGCTGGCGACACGCGTGGCGTCCGTGCCGGCGCCCACCGGCAAACCTGCCTCCAGCATGCGGGTGACAGGAGGAGTATTTTTCGCGGCTTCCGCACCATAGCGATCAACGAAATATTCTCCCTGGAATGCCATGCGATGCTGAATGGCGATACCGCCGCCAAGAGCGCGCACACGGTCGATGTTCTTGGGGCTGATTGTTTCTGCGTGATCGAACATCCAATGCAAACCGTCGAAAGGGATGTCGCGATTCACTTTTTCAAACACATTCAGCATGCGTTCGATGGATTCATCGTAAGTGGCATGCAAGCGGAACGGCCAGCGCTGGGATACCAGATGACGCACGACTTTTTCCAGCTCATCATCCATGCCGGGCGCAAGGTCTGGACGTGGCTCCAGGAAGTCTTCGAAATCGGCCGCGGAAAATACCAGCATCTCACCGGCGCCGTTGTGACGGTAAAAATCTGTGCCTTGTCCAGGTGTGAGCATGCCTGTCCACTTCTCGAAGTCTTCCAGTTCCTTGCCTTTGTTTTGCGTAAACAAGTTGTAGGCGATTCGTATGGTCAGCTGGTCATCGCGCGCCAACTGGTCGACGACGGCATAGTCTTCCGGGTAGTTCTGGAATCCGCCGCCGGCGTCGATGGCGCTGGTCAGGCCCAGGCGATTCAGTTCGCGCATGAATTGCCGTGTCGAGTTGACTTGCAATTCGCGCGGTAAGGTCGGTCCCTTTGCCAAGGTGGCGTATAGGATCATGGCATTCGGGCGGGCGATCAGCATACCGGTAGGATTACCGGCCGCATCGCGGACGATCTCGCCGCCAGGCGGATTTGGCGTATCTTTGTTGTATCCGACGACGCGCAGCGCTGCACGGTTCAGCAAGGCCCGGTCATACAGATGCAGTATGAATACCGGGGTATCAGGCGCAGCAAGATTGATTTCTTCCAAGGTCGGCATGCGCTTTTCAGCAAATTGGAATTCATTCCAACCGCCTACGACGCGGACCCACTGCGGATTGGGCGTGCGTAGCGCCTGTTCTTTCAGCATGCGCAAGGCATCGGCGAGCGACGGTACGCCCTCCCAGCGCAGTTCGAGATTGTAGTTAAGACCACCGCGAATCAGGTGCAGGTGTGAATCGTTCAAGCCCGGAATGACTGTGCGGCCGTTCAGGTCGATTATCCGGCTGGTAGCGGTGCGATGCCGCATCACCTCCTCGGTATCGCCTACCGCAAGAAATCTTCCATCCTTGATTGCTACCGCATTGGCCTGTGGCTTGCTCCGGTCCACCGTATGAAAACGTCCATTCGTCAGAATCAAGACATCGGGGGTACCTTGCGGAGCCGGTGTTGAGATAGTTTGTTCCATGTGCTGCTCCATTAATGAACTATACGAAAGAACGAAGGCGCACGATCAGCGCGCAATTGTGTGTGGCGGTAGCGCTTTGGATCGATTCATGTCAACCCCGATGGACGAAGAGACGCTTCGGCGCGGCGGCAATGGCAGATGCACGAAATTGCCAAGGGCTAGTTTATTCGTCGCTATCGTTTTAGACACGGACCAAAAGATCAGTTTTTCAAGGAAGGCTGATGGCCGAAATTCGGTTCGGCCAAACTGGCCAAATGGCAGGGAGAATTGATACGGCAATCAGATACCATGAGTCGACGCCGCGGCTTGCCATCAGAGCCGGGCGGTATGTCGTAAAGTCGATACCAGGAGAGCGGAAGCATGGATGAAAATCGCCGGAATCAATTACAGGGAGTGAGCCTTGGCTGTGTCGCCGGCTATGTGGATACGCTTGGCTTCATCGCTCTGTTCGGGCTGTTCACCGCCCACGTTACAGGGAACTTTGTATTGATCGGAGCGGGATTGGCGGATCCGTCGCATGTTTCCATTCTTCTCAAGTTTTTGGCTTTCCCGGCCTTTATTTGCGGTGTCGCCGCTGCGCGCCTCTTGATTGCGGCTTCTGAAAGTAGAAAATGGCCGGGTTTGACGCTGGCGCTGAGTCTGCAGATGGTGCTTCTTTGCGGCTTCATGGTGTTCGGTTGGCTTGCCTCGCCGGTGGAGGCGGATGTCACCCCGTTTGCGATGGCGGCAGGCCTGCTGGGCACCGCCGCGATGGGCGTGCACAGCGCGACTAGTCGGCTGTTGTTGTCGCATTTGGCGCCGACATCGATGATGACCGGGAATGTGACGCAACTTGTAATCGATACGGTAGACGTACTGCGCGGCGCTGCGGACGAGACAGTCGGTGCGCGCTGCGCGAAATTCATCTGGCCCCTGGCTGCGTTTGGAGCAGGAGCGATTCTTGCCGCATTTGCGTATCTGACGATCGGATTCAGCGCCTTGCTTTTGCCGATTGCGATTTTGTGCGGGATGATCGTTGCGCAATGGAATCTGGGGCGTATCCGGGTTGGAGCCGTATGAACAAGAGCCGATTGGAGGCATTTAGCGACGGTGTAGTCGCGATTGCCATCACTATCATGGTTCTTAATCTCAAAATTCCTCGTGGCGCCAACTGGGGGGAACTGTCTGCGATTGCGCAGCCGCTATTCAGCTACCTGCTGAGTTTCATTTACGTCGGCATATACTGGGTCAATCACCATCATTTGATGCAACCGGTGCATGGTGTCAACGGTTTGATTCTGTGGGCGAACCTGCATCTCTTGTTCTGGCTGTCGCTGATTCCTTTTGTTACGGCCTGGGTCAGTGTGGATCCATCTGCTTCTCCGCCGGTGGCGATTTACGGAGTCGTGTTGCTGATGTCTTCCTTTTCCTTCCTGTTGTTGGGCAAAGCCCTGCTCGCCAAAGAGGGGGAAAATTCTCGCCTGGCTCTCGCCTTGGGAAAAGGCAGAAAAAACCAGATCTCGATTTGCCTCTATATCTTGGCGATATCGTTTTCGTTGTGGAACGGGATTGCCGGTTTGCTGGTGTATGCGATCGTGGCGATCCTTTGGTTTCTACCCGATCGGCGCATAGAAAATCTACGCTGGGACTGAATATGTCCGGCCTTGCCAGACGTGTTTATGGCACCGTTGCAATATAGGCTGCAACCGATTTCATCTCATCTTCGCTGAGCTTGACGGCGACGCTTTTCATGATCATCGCCAAAGGGTTGTTGAACTTCGGAGCATCGCGATAGACATGCAGCTGTTCCAGCGTATAGTTTGCCGGTTGTGATGCGATACGCGGAAATGCTGCCTGGCCATGTCCTTGAGCGCCGTGACAGCTTGCGCAAGCTGGAGCGCCGGTGCTACCGCCATTGGTAAATATGCGCTTTCCCTTTTCTTCCAACTCATGATTTGATTGCGGCTGAGCCTTGGCAATCTGCGCGCCAAAATAGACGCCGAGGTCATGCATGTCGGTGTTTGACAGTGAAGCGGCAAAGCCTTTCATAATCGGGTTAGGTCGTTCTCCGCTCTTGAAATTGGCTAGTTGTAGTTCAAGGTAAGCTGGCGCTTGTGCCGCCAGATTCGGATAGAGCGTGGGATTCACCGTGTTGCCGTTCACTCCATGGCAGGCGGCGCAAGCTTGCGCGAGCTCACGCCCGTGTTGGAGCGCATTCGTTGGTTCTGCTGACATCGCAGGCGCAGCGGAGAATGTCAACGTAGCGCAAGTCAGGCTGGCTGCAACCAAAGCCAGAAATCGAGGATGGGATTGATCGCGTGTGGAAGAAGTAGTCATGAAGTTTCCTAGTTTCTTTTACGATACGAGGAAAATGCAGTGATAGCTACTGAACGAAAGATAGGGAAATTTGCTGATGTTAACAGGCTAGGGTTAATTTTCTCGGCCAACGTCGGTACGGATATGAAAGACGATATGGCGGTTAATTTTCAGTCATGCATCCAGGTATCCGCGCCGCACTGCAATCGTCACCGCATGTGTGCGGTCGTTTGCTCCTAACTTTGCCAGCGTCGCGCTGACATGGGCTTTCACAGTCTCTTCCTTGATTGCCAGCTGCCTGCCTATTTCTCTATTCGTGTTTCCTTCGGCAACAAGTCGCAACACTTCCAGCTCTCGCCCCGATAGCGCGTCGCGCTCATAATAATCTGCAATTTCCGCGACGAGTTCAGGGGGAATATATCGCTCACCTGCATGGACAGTCTGAATTGCCGCCTCCAGATTCAAGCGCAACGCACCTTTCAGCAGATAACCCATGGCACCGGCATTTAGCGCGCGCCCGACCCGAACGTCACCCTTGTAAGTGGTGAGAACGATAATGCGGGCATTTTTGTCCTGAGAGCGAATCGACATCATTGCATCGAATCCGTTCAGTAGTGGCATTTGCAGATCGATTAGCGTTACGTCGGGCCGCAAACGCAGAAACTGTTCTACCGCTTCCTGTCCATTACCGGCTTGCCCTGCCAACTCGATGTTGTCCAGGCCGGCAAGGACCGCGGCGATTCCTTCACGCATCAAAATATGGTCGTCGGCAATCATCACCCGGATCGGTCGCGGCAAAGTTGTGGTCATCACGGAGATCTTTCCTTGGCGAGGTTTAAAAAACTAGCACATGATATATCAATCGACTTCGTCCATTTTTCTTCAAAGATATTGGATCGGAAGAGCTTTTTTCGCTGTTGGAGGAGACCGACGTTTCTTGAAAAAGCGCAAAGAAATTTTCGTTAATTGCGTCTTGTCATACATTTAGATAGTGGTCTTCGATTTTGGAAGGGCATAGCATGGTTGGCGATGGTACGTATCCGGGCGCAGGCAGTTATTGCCTGGCGTCGAGCGGAACGTCTATCGCTTGAGCTGCGCGGCATGTTCGCTAAGGCACCGCTATTACCTACAATGAACGGATCCCATCATGATGAACCCGAAACTTGAAGTATTAACCCCGACAAATTGCCAGATCATTTTCATCGACCAGCAACCACAAATGGCTTTTGGCGTTCAATCGATTGATCGCCAGACACTGAAGAACAATACCGTTGCACTAGCTAAAGCAGCGAAAGCTTTTAATATTCCCACCATTATCACTACAGTAGAAACTGAGGCGTTCTCGGGCCATACCTATCCGGAACTGCTCGACGTTTTTCCCGGCAAGGATATCTTGGAGCGCAGTTCAATGAACTCCTGGGACGATCAGAAAGTACGCGATGCGCTCGCCACCAACGGCAAGAAGAAAGTGATCGTTTCCGGCTTATGGACCGAAGTGTGCAACAACAGTTTTGCACTCTGCGCAATGCTCGAAGGGGGATATGAAATATATATGGTTGCCGACGCCTCTGGCGGTACCTCGAAAGAAGCGCACGACCACGCCATGCAGCGCATGATCCAGGCCGGCGTTGTCCCGGTCACCTGGCAGCAAGTGATGCTCGAATGGCAACGCGACTGGGCGCTGAAAGACACCTATGACGCCGTGATGGCGATCGTGAAAGAGCATTCCGGCGCCTATGGCATGGGTGTCGACTATGCTTACACGATGGTGCATAAGGCGCCGCAGCGCATTACTGGTAGCCACGAAACACTGGCGCCGGTGCACGCCAGGAAGTAAAGAATGAGCAGCCACGCCAGCGTCGGATTGTCGGTTTGACGCTGGCGTTGGAATTCTGGAGCGGCCGTCAGGATTCAACTCGGCCGCCATGATTGTTGGAAGGAGAAAGAACCGTGAAAATCTACATCATTTCCTTGGCAACCGGATTATTGGTGGGCATCATTTATGCCTTGCTGCAGGTGCGTTCGCCTGCGCCGCCTGCAATTGCCTTGATAGGCTTGCTGGGTATTCTGGTCGGCGAACAGGTGGTGCCGGCAGTCAAACGCATTATCGTCGGCGAGCCGATTACCGTCTCGTGGCTGCGCACAGAATGCGTCGGCAAGATTACCGGTGTGGAGCAGCCGGCAGCGTTGGCGACGAAAGAGTCGACGGAGCAGGGATTGGATCATAAAGCTTGAAGCGCAGCTCAGGTTTGCAATATGGGCCGCGAAAAACCTGATCCAAATGCATGGTGAAAAGTAGGCTTTCGACAGGCGGAAGGCGGGCACAACGAAGCTATTCTGATCTGACCTAATTCCGGAGATATCATGAAAAAACTTACCACCGCAGCCGGCGCCCCAGTCGTCGATAATCAAAATATTCAAACCGCCGGGCCGCGCGGTCCGGCGCTACTGCAGGATGTCTGGTTCCTGGAAAAACTCGCGCATTTCGACCGCGAAGTCATCCCTGAACGCCGCATGCACGCCAAAGGCGCCGGCGCATATGGAACGTTTACTGTGACGCACGACATCACCCGCTATACAAAAGCGAAGTTGTTTGCTGAAGTGGGTAAGAAAACGACGATGTTTGCCCGCTTTTCCACGGTGGCCGGCGAACGCGGGGCGGCGGACGCAGAGCGCGATATCCGCGGTTTCGCATTGAAATTTTATACTGAGGACGGCAACTGGGACCTGGTCGGTAACAATACCCCGGTATTCTTCCTGCGAGATCCTCTCAAGTTCCCGGATCTGAACCACGCCATCAAACGCGACCCGCGGACAGGTTTGCGCAATGCCAACAGCAACTGGGATTTTTGGACCATGCTGCCGGAGGCCTTGCATCAGGTCACGGTGGTCATGAGCGACAGAGGTTTACCGCGTACTTATCGCCATATGCACGGCTTTGGCAGCCATACCTACAGCTTCTTGAATGAAGAGAATGAGCGCTTTTGGGTGAAGTTTACTTTCAAGACCCAGCAAGGCATTGAAAACCTGAGCGACGCTGAAGCTGAAGCGCTGACAGGGCGAGATCGCGAAAGCGCGCAACGTGATCTATACGAAAGCATCGAAAACAGGGAATTTCCGCGATGGACGTTGTTTATTCAAGCGATGCCGGAAGAAGACGCTGCGACTTATCGCATCAATCCATTTGACTTGACCAAGGTCTGGCCGCACAAGGACTATCCGCTGATTGAAGTCGGCGTGATGGAACTCAATCGCAATCCCAAAAATTTTTTCGCCGAGGTCGAACAGGCGGCATTCAATCCGGCGCAGATTGTTCCAGGTATCAGTTTTTCGCCGGACAAGATGTTGCAGGGACGCCTGTTTTCATATGGCGATGCGCAGCGCTACCGTCTGGGCGTGAATCATCATCAAATTCCTGTCAACGCTCCGCAATGCCCCTTCCACAGTTACCATCGGGATGGCCGGATGCGGGTCGACGGCAATATGGGGGGAGCCACTTCCTATGAACCGAACAGCGATGGCGAATGGCAGGAGCAACCGGATTTTCGGGAACCTCCGCTGGCGATCAGCGGCGCCGCCGGTCATTGGAATCATCGGGTTGATGACGATTATTATTCGCAGCCCGGTGCGTTGTTTCGGTTGATGACCCCGCTTCAGCAGCAAATCCTTTTCGATAATACGGCCCGCGCTATGCGCGGTGTCTCTGATGAGATCAAGGCGCGCCATGTCGGCAACTGCCTCAAGGCGGATCCGGACTATGGCGCCGGTGTGGCGGAGGCCTTGCGCAAGATCGGCTCGTAAATCGAAGCTTGCTCACGCCGGCACGGTATCGATGCGTATTGTATCGCGGTGAGTCGCGTTAAATATTCGATGAGGCGATGCACAAGAAGCCGCGCCTCATCGTCAAAATCCGCTGAGCAGGCCGCGCCGTGCGGCGACGGTTGCTGCTTCGGTGCGACTGGAAACGCAGAGCTTGGCAAGGATGTTGTTGACGTGGAATTTGACGGTGCCGACTTCAATCCCGGCGCTGCGCGCGATCATTTTGTTACTCTTTCCGGTGGCCAGATGAACCAGAATTTCCAGTTCGCGTTTTGACAAGCGGTTGGTTTCCATTCGCTCGGCCAATTTCGATGCGACTTCGGTCGGCAAGAATTTGCTTCCGCCGGCAACGGCCTTGATGCACTTGATCAGTTGCTCCACACCTGCATCCTTGAGCAAATAGGCTTGTGCACCGGCCTGCAGACCGCGATAGACATCTTCTTCACCTCGATACGATGTCAGGATCACGATGCAGGCATTGGGATCAATTTGACGAATCTGCCCGATGGTTTCAACGCCGTTCATTTCCGGCATGTTGAGATCCATCAGAACCACTTGCGGGCGCAGCTTCTGATAATAATCCAACGCCTGTCGTCCGTTTCCTGCCTGTGCCACAAGACGGAAATCGGGAGTCGCGTTGATTAGCGATGTCAGGCCGGCGAGTATTAGTGGGTGATCGTCTGCAATCAGAATCGAAATGGCTTCCATATCAGGTTGCTTTCTCTTCGGAAGTGGGGAGGTAGTGATTGACGGACATGCGTGGCCGCGTATCGCCTGATGGGAAGCTGACGTGGAATGATGTGCCATGCGGTTGCCGCGAAGTGCACCAGATCCTTCCGCCGTGGGATTCGACGATTGAGCGACAGATGGTGAGGCCCATGCCCATGCCATCCGGTTTGGTGGAAAAAAGCGGTTCGAACAGGCAGTCGGCAGAATGGGGGGTAATGCCAATCCCATTGTCCTCGATGCTAAGTCGAACAGTGCCGGACTTGTCAATGATGGCAGAACGGATGTACAGAACACGTATTCTGTTTTCGACGGTATTCATGGCCTCAAGCGCATTCAGCAACAGATTCATGACGACTTGCTGCAACTGAGCCCGGTCGGCGTTGAGCAAGTGTGCGCCAAGTGAAAGTTGGGGGCACAACGTGACCTTACGAATTTGTAGTTCGGCACGGAACAGCTGCAATACTTCCCGGATTGCGTCGTCAACGATGACGGGAGCAAATTCTGGTCCGGATTTGCTTGCCATGCCTCTGATGCCACGGATCATGTCGCCCGCGGACTGGGCCGCCTGGCGCACCTGTTTTAGGGCGTCCTCCAACGGAGCCAGTTGCGGCGGCTCTTGCCGCAGCCAGCAGAGTCCTGCATCTGCACTGAGCACAATGGCGGCCAGGGGTTGACTTACGTCGTGCGCCATCGAGGCGGCAAATTGACCCATTGCAGATATCCGCGCTAAACGTGCAAGCTCACCCTGCGCTTGGCGTAAAGCTTCGTCTGAGCGCTTTTCATGAGTGATATCCATGATAGTGCCGGTGAATTCCAGTCTGCCGGCGCGATTGGCTTTTGCCTGTCCCGCGCTGCGCAGGTGACGCAAGCTGCCATTTGGGAGCGTAATGCGAAATTCGTGGAGTAGGCATAGCTGGGTGCCGATCGCCTCATAGAGTTCTCTTTCTACCCGGGTTCTGTCTTCGTAGTGAACGCGCGCCATGAATTCTTCAAAGGTGACGGGATGGAGGGCAGGGTCAAAGTCGAATAGGTGAAGAAACTCTTCGCAGCAGCTGAGTTCTCCACTTGCTATATTCCATCGCCATGTGCCGGCTCGAATTAGCAGGCGCGCGATGTCGACTGAAGTTCTGCTGGCTTCCATCGCCTCTTCGGCGTTTCTGCGTTTTTCTCTCTCTATTTGCAGTTGCCGGGATAAATTGGTGTTCTCCAGTGAGAGCGCGGTTTGTGGCGCTGACACTTCATGCCCGTCTTTACGAGGCAAAGGCGTAAGGACAGGTGTCTTGCTGATTTTGCGCCAATTGCTCCGGCAGCTTATGAGATCGTCCAGCGCAGATTTGGCGCTTTGATGGCATTCACTATTGTTTCTGTCGATCAGTTTGATCGCGATCTCGGACAGGCATTCCCGTAAGCCGGTCTCGCCATGGATACGTGAATGTCTTGCTTTGAAACCTTCTGGCGACGCGTATGGCGGTACTCCGTTCAATAGCTCATAGAGTATTGCGCCTAATGCGTGCAGATCGTCGCCGTGACCATCCATTCCATGAAAAATCGTGTGGCGATCCGATACGGCCCGGATTGGAACGATGTTGCTGCTACATTCGAAACCTGTCGGTGTTTTGCTCAAATAATTGGCTTTGCCAAAGCCAGTCAAATACACACGTCGATTGTCTGCCAGAACAATGTTTGAAGGATGTAACGCCAGATGCAGCATTCCGCTGGAGTGCATCTCATCTACTGCAGCCGTGAGAGCCAGGGCGATGGACAAGAAGTCTCCCGTGTTCAGCCTCCCTTTTGGGAGGTTGCATAGCGGTACGCCGCCTGGATCGGGGAAAAAAAGTGCAAGTCCTTGGCCGTAGGTTTGCAGCGAAAGTGGGTGCAGGGCCCAGCTGGAATCCAGACGCATTCGCAACGCAAATTCACGCTCCAGAAGCTGTTGCGCTGCGGGGTTCTGAATGTGGGCGCCAGCGAGAGCAACCAGCGCGCTATCCAGGTCGGCGCCTGCGCTCGCGATGCGCTTTGCCCGATGTAATACGATCGTTCGATTCGCGTGCAGTGGCATTAATTTCCACTCCGACAAGTCGATCACTAGCTCTCTGGCGATTATGGCGTTCATGCGCTTGTGCGATTCAATGTGGTTGGATTGGGGCTGACGTATCCTGCCTTGTTTGTAGCAATCGTATGCTGACTGTCGGACCCTGGTGGAACATCAGGTACGGATTTGTAAGCGAGCATTCCCTGGCATCGTTTAACGTCTCGCCGCCTGCGGAAAGAACCAAGGAGTGCTGGAATTATCCTGTGCGAAGTGGGATTGCCGTTTATACGAAAGGGGTATTGATACAGGTATTTTTAGCGGACGCGGTACCCTTGCTCGCTAGCGGTTCATCTGCCCCATTCTAGGGAAAGTCCGGTCAAAGATTGTTCTGGTTTGTCCGATCTATACTGTATGATTTAATTGAACAATATTGAGGAGAGTGTCTTGGATCGTTTGAAAGCCATGCAAGCCTTCGTGCGGATCGTGGAGGCAAACAGTTTTTCGAAGGCTGCCGAAACATTGAATCTGCAACGTGCCGCCTTGACTTCGACATTGCAAAATCTGGAGGCTTTTCTTGGCACCACGCTCTTGCAAAGATCCACCCGCCGACTGTCGCTGACACCGGATGGCGCCGAGTATTTTGAAAAGTGCATCCAGATACTGGCGACCATCGAGGAGATGGAAAACGGCTTTCGCAATCACAGCCAGAAGGGACCCAGGGGCAAGCTGCGTCTCGATATGCCGGGAGCGGTCGGTCGTCACGTGGTGCTTCCTCGCATTTCCGAGTTCTACGATACATATCCGGACCTGGAACTGGTCATGAGTCTCACCGACCGCCTGGTTGACATGACGCAGGAGGGCGTTGACTGTGCGTTGCGCGTCGGTA
Organism: Collimonas sp. NPDC087041; assembly: GCF_044745265.1. Lineage (NCBI taxonomy): Bacteria > Pseudomonadati > Pseudomonadota > Betaproteobacteria > Burkholderiales > Oxalobacteraceae > Collimonas > Collimonas sp. NPDC087041. The sequence goes on along the minus strand of NZ_JBIUZX010000012.1, from coordinate 123,413 downwards.
GCTTGCAAGACTCCTCTCTGGTCGGCAGGCAGATTGGCAGCATGCAGTTTGTAACTTGTGCTTCTCCATCCTACCTGCAGCGTTACGGCACTCCCCTCACTATTGAAGAACTGCGACAGCATCGTCTGGTGACGCACTGCTCTGGGCGCACAGGGCGCGCGTTCGACTGGGATTTTCAGGTGGACGGCAAGGTGGTCAAGGTCGAGATGTCGGGCATCGTATCCGTGAACGATGCCGACGCCCATGTCACTTGTGGCCTGCAGGGCCTCGGCCTGATGCAGCCGGCGCGTTACCAGGTACGTGAATATCTGGACAGCGGAGAGTTGGTGGAAGTTTTGCCCCGATGGCTACCCGTGCCCATGCCGGTATCGCTGCTGTACCCGCAAAATCGGAAAAATGTGCCCAAGCTGCGCCTGTTCGCCGATTGGGTTGAGGAGATATTCCGCGGTCACATCGATTTCAACGATCCCAAATAAGTCGCTCCGTCTTGTGTCGGGCGTTGCATATCGCCCGACACATTTAATGGCTGGACAACGCTCTCTGAACGATCGCGCCGGACAAGCGGCGCTTAAGATTTCAGGAATGCGAGCAAATCTGCATTCAATCTATCCTTGTGCGTAGTCGGCAGGCCATGTGGTGCGCCTTCGTAGATAATCAGCTTTGCATTTTTGACGATTTTTGCCGAGGCCTTGCCGGCGGTATCGATCGGCACGATCTGATCATCGCTGCCATGAACGATCAGCGTCGGTATATCCATTTTCTTCAAGTCGTCGGTGAAGTCGGTTTCCGAAAATTGTTTGATGCAATCGTAGGCATTTTTAATCCCACACTGCATGCCCTGCGCCCAGAAGGTATCGCGCACGCCTTGGGACGGCTTCGAATCAGGACGGTTGTAACCGTAAAACGGTAACGTCAAATCCTTGAAGAATTGCGAACGATCGGCCAGCACCGCGCTACGGATGCCGTCGAACACGGACATCGGTAAACCGTTGGGGTTGTTGGCGGACTTAACCATTTGCGGTGGCACGGCACCCACCAGTACCGCCTTGGCGACGCGCTTGCTGCCGTGGCGTCCGATGTAGCGCGCCACCTCGCCGCCGCCGGTAGAATGGCCGACCAAGGTGGCTTCTTTCAGGTCCAGTGAATCAATCAGTGTTGCCAGGTCGTCAGCATAGGTATCCATGTCGTTGCCGCCCCATGGCTGACTCGACAAGCCGTGCCCGCGACGGTCGTGTGCAATCACCCGATAGCCGTTGCTGGCCAAGAACATCATTTGATCTTCCCAAGCGTCGCCCTGTAATGGCCAGCCGTGGCTGAACACGACAACCGGGCCGGTTCCCCAGTCTTTGAAATGAATCACGGTGCCGTCTTTGGTTGTGATCGAGTTGATGGTACGTTTTTCGGCGCTGGCGTCGGGCGCCGATACGGTGGAAGCTGCAGCTGCGCCGGACGAAACCAGCACTGCACCGGCTGCGCTGGCAGCTACGCCTGCCGCGGAAACCAGCAATTTGCGGCGTGAGCTGATTTCTTCACGTTCGATTTTCTTTGACATGATATTAGCCTTTCTTGGTAAACGATTGAGGTACGTGAGATACCTTGGACGCTTGGGTAAGCTATGAGAAGTCTAGTTAGTCGACGCCTGTTTCGATACTGCCAAAAGATCAGTAAGCTGCTCAATTCGTCGTTGAAGTAATGTCGTCCAATCAAACATTTGGATTGTGCCGTGACGGGGAAATGAAAAAATATGCAACCGTTCGTCGGGGCCCCTCCTTTTGGGAGGGGATAAAAACCGTCTTGAGCGATACACTCAGGCATACAAACTTGTTTTCGGTGAAAGCGTTGCCTTGCACTGCGGCCAGACAGATCTCAAGGCAAGTCGGTTTTCCAGTACAGCCTTCGGCAATGCTTAAGTGACTCAGATTTCCATCATCAATGCAGGGTTCTTTACGCAAGTTCGGGCAACCGATGTAGGCGCATCCATTTCAATTTCCAGCTAAAGGAATTCATCCATGCGAATTTTTCCACTTTATCGCCGTTTCGTCGCCGTCAGCATCGTTGGCGCCTTGGTTTGCGGCTCCATTCTTCCGGTTGCGGCAAAAAATGAAACTACGACTGCCAGCGTAGCCGTCGGGCCGCAATACGACACCACGCATGTCTACGTATCCGGCGAAAATATCGATGCTTTCGTCAATAGCTTCGTCGCCACATTCGGCGGTCAGGCGTCGCCGCGGGCCGTCTTTACTGTTACTCCGACGCCCAGCAAGACGGCATCCCAGTACATCCAGACCCCGGTCGGCATGCTGTCGGTATTCGCCTTCCAGACACCGATTCCCTACGGCTTCGGCGAAGAACGTACCGGCTACCTGGTGACGGATATGGCGGCGGCGACAAAAGCCGCAGTGGCAGCCGGCGCCGATCTCACGGTCGAGCCGTTCGACGATCCGATCGGCAAGGATGTTCTGATCCAATGGGCCGGCGGCGTCAAGATGCAGCTGTACTGGCACACCAAGGCGCCATCGTATGCGCCGCTTGAATCCATCCCGGAAAACCGTGTGTACGTATCGCGCTTGGCGGCCGATAAATTCATACAGCAATTTGTCAGGTTCTCGCATGGGAAAATTCTATCGGATGAGAAGCAGGCGGATGGCGGCGAGATCGGACGTCCTGCCGACAAGATCCGACGCATCAGGATCAACTCCGGCTTCGGCAAGATGGTCGTGTTCGCCACGGATGGCAAACTGCCTTACCCGTTCGGTCGCGAGATCACTGGTTATGAAGTCAAGGACTTGGCTGCAACGCTGACAAAGGCCGAGGCGAACGGCGTAAAGTTGCTCTCGCCTTCCTACAAGACTAGTGAGGGTAATAGCGCCGTGGTGCAATTTCCAGGAGGTTATGTAGCAGAGATTCACGATGCGGCGAAGTGATCTGCCGTCCGTGCTGAAGAGCGGCGGCTTCGGCCGTCGCAGTTTGCTGGCCTTGATTGCGGGCTGCGTTCCGCTGCACGACGCACTCGCCCAAGACGTGGGAGTCTGTGGGCTTCAAAGGCCGGCAATCAGCTTCAATCGCTGGCAAGAGGATTGGGGAGTACTGGCCGATCTCTGTTTGCCGAGAAAGCCGTTTGACCAGTTGAAGTACATAGCGCTGTCCGACGATGGAATATCCTATCTCTCGCTCGGCGCAGGCTTGCGCGAACGCATGGAAGTCAATAATTCCGCGCTCTTCGGCACCGGCGGCGGGCGTCCCAATACCTATTTCTTGCAGCGTGCCCAGTTGCATGGGGATCTGCGTCTTGGCGAGCATGTGCAGGCTTTCTTGCAGCTTGAGGATGCGCGCCCATTCCGCAAGGATGCGATCAGCCCTGTGGACAAGGATCAGCTGGATGTCGAGCAGGCATTCGTCACCGCTACCGGACAGCTCGATAGCGGAACCTTCAAAGTGCGCGCGGGGCGCCAGGAAATGGCATTTGACCTGCAGCGCTTCGTATCCGTCCGCGATGGACCGAATGTGCGTCAGGCCTTCGATGCATTGTGGGGAGATTGGGAAAGTGGCCAGTGGAGGACAATAGGTTATGTCACCCATCCGGTACAAAACCGCTCCGCCACCGACTTTGACGACACCTCCAACAGCCACTTGACCTTCAACGGAGTGCGTCTGGAGCGCAAGAATGTCGGTCCAGGGGATCTTTCAGCCTATTATTCCCGCTACAGCCGCGACGGCGCGAAATTTCTCGATGCAAGCGGTGACGAGCGGCGTGACGTTGTCGACATGCGTTACGCCATCAACACCGGCCGGATCGACTGGGATGTCGAAATAATGGGGCAGGGCGGGCGAGTCGGCAACAAGACCATCTCGGCCTGGGCGCTTGGCTCTCTGGGCGGTTATACCTTTACAGACCAGGCATGGAAGCCGCGCCTCGGCATGCAATTGGACGTGGCTTCGGGCGATCGTCATCCTGGCGACGGTCAGATCGGGACCTTCAACCCGCTTTTCCCGAATGGCTACTACTTTACGTTGGCTGGCTTTACCGGATACAGCAACCTGATTCATGTAAAACCGTCGCTGACGATCCGGCCGTCCGCCACATTGACGGTGCTGACTGCACTCGGTCTGCAATGGCGTGCGACTACGGCCGATGCCGTCTATGCGCAAGGTTCTACCGCCGCACCGGGGACTGCCGGCCGCGGCGATCGCTGGACCGGAGCGTACGCGCAACTGCGTACCGATTGGAGCATCAGCCCGAACCTGGTCACCTCTGTAGAAGCGGTGCATTTCCAGGTGGGAGATACGATCCGCCAGGCTGGTGGCAGAAATGGCGACTACTTGGGAGTGGAGTTGAAGTTCGGGTGGTGAGAGAGCCAGGCGGCAGTGCAAAGGTCAGACTGCTGATTGGAGCCGCGTACCGACGCCATCTCGGGTCCATCTGTGCCCAGGCTTTACGGCGCCAAATTAGGCGCCGTTTCCTGTGTGACGATGCTCACCAGACCTTGAAATCGACGCCGGCCGAGACGCCCCATACGCTTCCGGTGGTGCTCACGCCGATACCCCAGGTGTTATTGCCGGTGCCGCTCTTGGCTCGGAATTGCAAGGCCAGTGCGCCATATCCCTGGTAAGAGCCGATACCGACGCCAACGCGTCCTTCGCCGGGTTCCAGGGCAGACGTCACCGCGCCCGACAGCGCCATGCTCATCGCGACGCCCGAGTAGGCGATGCGCTGGACATTGCCGATCTGGTTCTGCACGTTATTCAATTGCGAGACATTGACGGCGTCGGTCGGGTTGATGCCTGGCGCGACATTGGTGATGCGTCGTTCGCTTCCAGGCGCGCCTACCGATACCGTATTGGCCTGGTCCGCCACCGAGTACGCACCTAATGCTACCGAGTTGTTCGCCGTGGCTTGCGCACCGGCGCCCATCGCTACCGCATCGTTACCGGACGCCAGCGCGTTGTTGCCAACGGCTACAGTGGGATCGCCGGTCGCGCGGGCGTTGTAGCCGATTGCCACCGAACCGGCTTGCGACGCCAGGGCGCGGAAGCCCACTGCCGTGGTGTTGGTATCGGTTGCTTGCGCGTTCGAACCCATCGCGGTTGAGCCGTCCTTGGTCGCTTGCGCACACAAGCCCGTGGCGGTCGCATCGACCCCATTGACGGTGGTGCAGGTTGCCGCCGAGACGTTGCTGATAGCCGTCCCAGCTACGCCGCGGGTCTGCACTGTGCCGTCGCTGTTGGCGCCGCCGATTGTGGTGCCAACCAATACATCGCCGTTGGAGGTGGCGGCGCGTGATCCGGCGAGCAGTGGATTGAGCGCGGTTGACAATGAAGCGGTGCCGCCATTGACGGTGCTCAACCCGGTCGACAGCGAGATCACCTGGCTCAAGCCGGTCGACAGTGACAAGATGCCAGTCGACAGCGAAGAAATGCCGGTCGAGGTTGAAGTCGACAGCGACGATACATTGCTGTTGGTGCTCGACAATCCGGTCGATAACGAATCGACATTCGAGACACTGGTTGAAAGACCGGTCGACAGCGAACTGATGTTGCTGGTTACCGCACCCAAGCCGCCCGCTGTCGAGGCCGATAAGGAGGAGAGGTTGCTGTTGGTCGACGACAAACTGGTCGACAGAGAGTTGAGACCAGTCGAGGTCGAGGTCGACAATGAGTTCAACTGGCTGACGTTGACGGCGTCAGTATTTTGGACACCCGCCGCCACATTGATAATCCGCCGTTCGCTGCCCACCGAACCAACCGACACCACGTTATTGAGGCCGCCGTCGGTCGAGCCTGCACCCAACGCCACCGAATTCAGGCCAGTCGCGTTGGCATTCGCGCCAATCGCCACCGAGCGCGTACCTGGCGCCACCGTTGCATCGTCGCTGCCATTCATTGCGCCGTCGGCTTTGAAGTAATTTGCTACCCCAGAACCCTGCAGACTGGAAACGCTGGTCGACAGCGAGTTTACGTTGCTGTTGGTTGTGCTGAGGCCGGTTGACAGGGATGTGATGCCGCTGGTGGTGGTGCTCAAGCCAGTCGACAGTGAAGTTACGTTACTGTTGGTCGTGCTCAGGCCAGTCGATAGCGAAGTGATGCGACTGGTGGCTGTACTCAGTCCGGTCGAGGTGGACGTTGAGAGCGACGCCACGTTGCTGTCGGTTGTGCTTAAGCCGGTCGACAGCGAAGTGATGCCGCTGGTTGCTGTGCTGAGGCCGGTCGACAGCGACGCGATACCACTGGTTGCTGTGCTCAAGCCGGTTGAAGTCGATGTCGACAATGATGATACGTTGCTGTTGGTCGTGCTGAGGCCAGTCGATAGCGAAGTGATGCCACTGGTGGCTGTACTCAGTCCGGTCGAGGTGGACGTTGAGAGCGACGCCACGTTGCTGTCGGTTGTGCTTAAGCCGGTCGACAGCGAAGTGATGCCGCTAGTTGCGGTGCTCAGGCCGGTTGAAGTTGAGGTCGACAGTGATGATACGTTGCTGTTGGTCGTGCTGAGGCCAGTCGACAGCGAAGTGATGCCGCTGGTTGCTGTGCTCAAGCCGGTTGAAGTCGATGTCGACAGTGATGAGACATTGCTGTTAGTTGTACTGAGGCCAGTCGACAGCGAAGTGATACCGCTGGTGGCGGTACTTAGGCCGGTCGACGTGGACGTTGAGAGCGACGCCACGTTGCTGTCAGTCGTGCTCAAGCCGGTCGACAGCGAAGTAATGCCGCTGGTCGCGGTACTCAAGCCGGTTGAAGTCGAGGTCGATAGAGATGAGACATTGCTGTTGGTCGTACTTAACCCTGTCGACAATGAAGTGATACCACTGGTTGCCGTGCTCAGTCCAGTTGATGTCGACGTCGACAGCGACGTTACGTTACTGTTGGTCGTACTGAGGCCGGTCGACAACGAGGTGATGCCGCTGGTTGCCGTGCTCAATCCGGTCGACGTGGACGTTGAGAGTGATGCCACATTGCTGTCGGTTGTGCTCAAGCCCGTCGACAATGAAGTGATGCCGCTGGCCGCAGTGCTCAGGCCGGTTGAAGTTGAGGTCGACAGTGAGGAAATATTGCTATTGGCGGAACTCAGCCCCGTCGACAGAGAGACGATGCTACTGGTGGCACTGCTCAGTCCGGTTGAGGTAGTGGTCGACAATGAAGTGAGTTGGCTGACATTGACCGCGTCGGTATCTTGCGTGCCGGCTGCAACATTGATGATTCGCCGCTCGCTGCCGACCGCGCCGACCGAGACCACATTGTTGGTGCCGCCATCGGTTGAACCCGCTCCCAGCGCGACGGAGTTCGTACCGGTTGCTTTCGCATTCGCGCCGATTGCCACCGAGCGTGTTCCAGCGGCGACCGACGCGTCGTCCGAACCGTTCAAAGCGCCATCGGCTTTGAAGTAGTTGGCTACGCCCGATCCTTGCAGAGCCGAAACGCTTGTCGATAACGACGTAACGTTGTTTGTGACTGTGCTCAATCCGGTTGATAGTGACGTGATGCCGCTGGTTGCTGTGCTCAGGCCGGTTGAAGTCGAAGTCGACAACGAGGCTACATTGCTGTTGGTCGTGCTCAGACCAGTCGACAATGAAGTGATCCCGCTGGTCGCTGTGCTCAATCCAGTAGAAGTCGAAGTCGACAAAGAGGCTACATTACTGTTGGTCGTGCTCAATCCGGTTGAGGTAGAGGTCGATAATGAGGTAATGCTGCTGGTTGCTGTGCTCAGGCCAGTTGAAGTCGAAGTCGACAACGAGGCTACATTGCTGTCGGTCGTGCTCAGTCCGGTCGACAGTGACGTGATGCCGCTGGTCGCCGTGCTCAATCCGGTTGAGGTAGAGGTCGATAATGAGGTAATGCTGCTGGTTGCTGTACTCAGGCCAGTTGAAGTCGAAGTCGACAGTGAGGTAATACTGCTCGTCGCCGTGCTCAAAGCAGTTGACGTCGAGGTCGACAGCGACGACACGTTGCTGTTTGTGGTACTGAGGCTGGTCGAAAGCAAAGTAATGTTGCTTGCGTTATTGCTGATGCCGGTAGAGGCGGTTGTCGACAGTGAGTTAAGCTGGCTGAGATTGACCGCATCGGTGCCTAAGGTCCCGGCCAGCACGTTTTTTATCTGGAAATTGCCAACGGATACGTTGCCGCCACTGATATTGAAGCCATTCGTCGTGACCAAATTCGCTAATCCGGCGTTAGTGCCGCTGCCATATAACGTAAAGCTCACACCGACTGAAGACAAGGTTGCCGAATACGAACCACAGGCTCCATTTGTTGGTAGAGCTACGCTGTTGGTGATGTTGTAACTGTTGGTCGGCCCGCACAGGGTAACGGCCGACTGTTGCGCATAAAGATCGCCGGACGCCGCCAGCGCCAAGGCAATGATGGTCTTGCCGCCCAAAGAAATGATCGCCCCCAATCCTGCGCTCTGACTTTTTCCGTAACCGTTTGCCAATTCTGATGCGACGACAAGTTGTCCAGTACGACGATTGAATATCACGCGGTAGATGCGGTTCATGATGTTGCCTTTATCGTGGTTGGCAATAGAAAACGATTACATTGGAAAAATTGCAGAGCCGATACGGTGCACATTCGGCCAGCGCGATTCGGCGTCGCGAAGGCGGGTATGGAAGTACCTCCATGAAAATTGTCGATGTCATCCGTCAGGCTGCGAATGAGCAGACCGGGAGTACTTGCCTTCGCCAAGCCCGGATTGCTTCAGGCAAGGCCGGCAACGTTATCCGCACATCGCACAGTTCAATCGACGGCGACAGCCAGCAGCGAATGGAAGTGTTAACTTGGATCACTGCACAATTGAATAGCGGATTGCTTGTGGAAATACTATTGCCGAACAGAATTTTGCAGATATGAAAAAAGAATCCGGGAATAGTAAATTCGCGCCAATTGTATGAATTTTTGTGACGATTCGCGGATTGGCCGCAATGCAGTCGCAAGATTGACTGAGACGGAAGGTTGAGGCGAGCGGGCTGTGCGCTCAACCCGGTATGTGGACAAATTGCGATGCGCAGGCAAGGTGATGAGCGATTTTATTGCCGTAATGATATTTGGTTGATTGAAAGTAATATTTGTTGACAATTGCCGGCCAGATTTATTATTGTTTGTCTCAAATCTCCTATCGACACACGCATGGCACAAAGCCGACATAGTCAACGTATGTCCTTGGCGATATCAGGGGAGCAACCAACAACGGAAAACTGCGAGGTTGTGAATGAATACAGTCCTGTCTTCTTCCTACAGCGTTGACCTTGTATCGGAAATGCCACGCTTTGAACGTTGGGCGGGGATAGTTTCCAGAGTATTGAATCCGGTTGAACTGGATAGTAGTGAGCGTGAGCATTTCGATGCACGCGCCAGCACGTTCCAGTTGGGAGGCGTGGCTTGCCTGTTTTCGCAAGGCGCCAGCCCGGTTGTCGTACACGGGACGTGCCAGCACGCAGCTGAGGCGACGGGCCATTCGTATCAGGTCGTCGTGATGAGGCACAGCGGCAATGGCGTGCTTCAGCAAGGACATCAGGAAACGCATTTTGGCGCCCGCGATCTGGTCTTGTTCAGTACCACGCAGGATATGGTGGTCAAGGTGCCGGATGCGAATTTTACTTGTTTGTCGATTCCTGATGCCGTCGTTCGCCTCTGGAGGCCTGAGCCGCACGGGCACGGCGCGCGGGTGCTGCCAGGCGACAAAGGATGGGCAGCCGTCTTGTCTTCCTATTTGAATCACTTAAAGCCGGAAGTCATTGCTGCAACGGCCCCTGGGCAGCACTTGCAGATGTTTGAGCACGTGCTGTCCATCTATGCATTTGCTTTGCAGGAGAGCGGCCCCGCACTCCCGGCGGACGCCCACATTTCCAGCCACAATAAAGCCGATTTGTTTGCGCGCATGCATAACTGGCTAGCGGAACACTACATGGACCCGGAAATATCGGCCACGCATATTGCGCAACATTTTGGAATTTCGGTGAGAGAAGTCCATCGGCGCTTTTCGCGTGCGCGACAAGGATCGACTTTTCTCGATGCGTTGCGAGAATTGCGCATGACTGCCGCGATACGGATGTTGACCGATAGTCATTTTTCTTCTTTGACCGTTGCAGAAATCGGCTATCGCTCCGGCTTTAGTGAGCCGGCTTATTTTGGCCGAGTGTTCCGGCAGAGGCTCGGATGCTCGCCGGGCGCCTTTGCCAAAGCGCGCATGAAGGATGGCTTGGCGGAGCGGGTGGCGGCTTGATTCATTGATCGTCCGGAAGGGTGATTAGCCAGATAAGGACATCAATCGCGCACCCGGAGATTTTGTGTACAAAGTGTTATGCACTTTCTCTATGTCTGATATTTCCAAAAGGAATTTATATTTCTTTTCGGCATCTCCTATACTGGCCAATTACGACTGTGCCAGGCAGCTTGGCAATCCAGTCCAGTAAAAATAACCCAATGCTTCACACGTAGTCGTCACCCATCCTTTTTGTTCAGGAGGTTTGTATGGCAACGGATTGGCAGAAATTTGTCGAAGAGTTGGTCGGTGCCGGGCTGACTCATGGGCTGGTGCTGGATCTGCGGGGGACGATACTGGCGCAATCGGCCGGATTGCATTCGTCGTCCGCGGAACTGGCAAAAATAATCAATGAATTCAATTTTTGCGGACCGCCGCCGCGGCCGATGGTGCTCACCATGGTTGTGTTCGGCGGTGTTCAGTATTACCACGCGCAGACGACCCGCAATGCGATCCAGTTCCTGCGTGCCGATCGCGGCGTCGGCGCAATCAGCGGCTACAAAGTCATGGGCGTTGCCTTGATAGGTGTCAGCAACGAGCAGTTGGGCAACGACAGCGCCTTTATGTTGATCAACCAGGCAGGAAATCATCTTGGCCGAATCGCCGACCCGACCGGTGGCATCGAGAATACGTTCAAGGAAAGCATTCAAGCACGCAATGCCTGCCGATGACTCGGCTGGAAAGAGGGGTCACATGCAAGCAGTAGCGGTTGCCATGCAAGAGCAGGACGGAGATGCCAGGTTATCGGCCATTGCAACGCTGATGACGCTCCATCCGGGGATTGGAAGCCAGGTTGCCTGGCTGCACGCGCTCGAAAAAACCGTGCGGGAAAACCCGGGCATCGATGAAGGGCAAATCACGGGGTACTGGATCCGCCTGTCCAACGCCGGGCGCCTGGTCGCCGTGATTAATCCGCTGTTAGGTCTGGTCTTGCAAGAAACCGAATGCTATTGAAACCGTCTTGCCGGCGGTGACAGGGTAGTGTTGACCACGCCGGCGGCGCGATGTGCGGATTGACCAGAATCAACCTCTGATTTGCGGCCGGACTGTGCGCCCAAACGCCGAAACAAGTCTCCCTTTCCAGCTTGATACCGACATGTAGGCTACTTGGCCATTCGCTCTTCTTCAGCTTCTCGTCGTGCGCTCCGCCTTCCGGCTAGCTGCAAAATCCACACTTAAAGCAAACGAACAAAAAAACACACTAACCGATTGCCAGGTTTGCTAATCTTTCGTTGATTTGCTCAGGTAAATACTTACGAAACAGAGGCGAAGCACGTTATGATTGCCGTCGGGAAATTTTCTGGTTTCAGCGGGAAGTCATAGCCATAAATTAGTATTTTATAAATTTTTCGAGGAAGTCGATCTGGCGCAATCTCCTGCATTCCGGCCCTCGTTTTTGTCAATTTGTCCCACAAATCCTGCATATCGTCGCAATCACGTACCAAGCGGCAATTTTCCACTCTACAGTGGCGACACTCACTTTTCCGGGAAAATTCAGGTAGTGGGGGCAGAGATCGAGTCATGCGCAGTCCAAGAGCATAAAACCAATAACCAATCCCATCTGGGAGCTTCAAAAACTAAGTAAGGGAGAAAGATGCGTTTACTTCAGATTCTCGGCAGCGTACCCCTGCTGTCCGCGATCGCCGGTTGCGTCGTTGGGCCTACCTACCAGGTACCTACGCCGGCAGTGTCATCGAAAGCTGTTTTGCCCGAATTCCAGACCAAGCTGCCGACACCGGCGGCGGATGGCGGCACGACGGACCTGACGCGCTGGTGGTCGCAATTCGACGATCCTCTGGTCGGCGAACTGGTGGCCGCCGTGGAGGCTGGCAATCCAACCCTGGCGCAGGCCCTGGCGCGCATTGCGCAGGCTCGCGCCAACGCCGCTTCGTCCGGCAGCGCCCTGTACCCGTCGCTGGCAGCCAATGCCAGCAGCATTCGCAGCAGATCGTTCAGCGGTGAAACCGCCTACGTCGCCACCAGCAACAGCGCGACGTTCGACGCCAGCTGGGAACTCGATCTGTTCGGCGGCAAACGCAAGGCAATCGACGCCGCTGATGCACGCCTGGCGGCCAGCAATGCCGATTGGTACGGCACCCGGGTTTCGCTGGCGGCCGAAGTCGGCAGCACCCTGGTCAATTACCGTGCTTGCGAAGCGACCGCAGCGATGCTGGCGCAGGACCTGAGCTCGCGCGAACAGACCGCCCAGCTGACCGCACTCAAGATCAAGGCCGGATTTACCGCACCGGCCGATGGCGCCTTGATCAACGGCTCGACCGCCGATGCGCGGCAGAAGCTGATCGTACAGCGCGCCGAATGCGACCTCGACGTCAAAGCGCTGGTGGCCTTGACCGATATCCCGGAACCGGCCCTGCGCGCCAAGCTCAGCGCCAGTGATCGCCTGCCGCAGCCGCATAGCATCACGGTCGACGGCATCCCGGCGCAGACCATCTCGCAGCGTCCCGATATCGCAATGGCCGAGCGTACCCTGGCCGCCGCCAGTGCTGACATCAATGTCGCCCAGGCTGACCGCTATCCAAAGATTTCGCTGATGGGCAGCATCGGTGTCGGCGGCTTGCGCTTCGACGGCCAGAACAGCCGTTCCAACACTTGGTCGTTCGGTCCATCCATCAGCCTGCCGCTGTTCGATGGCGGCCGCCGCCGTGCCGCGGTCGACCTGGCGCAAGCGCGCTACGACGAAGCGTATGCCGGTTATCAGCTGCAGGTGCGCAGCGCAGTGCGCGAAATTGAAGAGGCGCTGGTGCGCCTGGATGCGGCGGCGCGGCGCGAGGCCGATGCGGCTGCGGCATCGCGCGATTATGAGAGCTACTATCGCGCCAATGACGACAAGTTCAAGGCCGGTGGAGGCAGCCTGTTTGAACTGGAAGATGCACGCCGTACTTTCCTGGCGGCCCAGCAAACCGTGATCAGTGTGCAGCGCGATCACGTCAATGCCTGGATCGCACTGTACAAGGCATTAGGCGGAGGCTGGCAGCAAGATGCCAAGCTATCCGCAGTGCCGGCAGCGGCATCCCAATCCGATCGTTCCTAATACCAGACAAGCAAAGAATACTTTCATGAAAAAGCCATCTTTAAAACAGGCAGCATCGGTCGGCGTCGTCGTTGTGTTGGGCGCGGTCGGATTGTGGGCCATGACGGCGAATCACGCCAAGACCACGGACAAGAGCGCCGCTGACGCCAAACCCAGGGCCTCGCTGACGGTCACCACCACCAAGCCGCAAAGCGCAGACTGGCCGATGTCGTTCACGGCCAATGGCAGCGTCGCCGCCTGGCAGGAAGCCATCGTCGGCAGCGAGTTGGGCGGGATTCAACTGGCGGAAGTGCGCGTCAATGTCGGTGACGTCGTCAAGCGCGGCCAGGTGCTGGCGCGCTTCACCAACGAAAGCGTCGCCGCGCAAGTGGCGCAGCAGAAAGCCGCAGTGGAGGAAGCAAGAGCGGCCTTGGCAGAGGCGCAATCGAATGCCGAACGCGCCCATACCTTGGCCAACAGCGGCGCGTTGAGTGCGCAGCAGACCACGCAATACGAGATCGCCGAACGCAGCACCAAGGCGCGCCTGATGTCGGCCCAGGCCAGCCTGGACATGCAAGAGATCCGCTTGCGTCAGACACAGGTGGTGGCGCCCGACGACGGCGTGATTTCGTCGCGCACGGCAACGGTGGGTGCGGTAGCGTCGCAAGGGCAGGAGTTGTTCCGCTTGATTCGTCAGAATCGCCTTGAGTGGCGCGCCGAGGTGAATGCCACCGACCTGTTGCAGATCAAGCCGGGCCAGGCGGTCAAACTGCATATCACCAACGGTGTCACCGTAGATGGCAAGGTCCGCATGATTGCGCCGACGGCCGATCCGGTAACACGTAATGCACTGGTCTATGTCGACCTGCCGGCGCCGGGCAACGCCCATGCCGGCATGTTTGGCACTGGCGAGTTTGTGCTGGGGCACGCTGAGGCGCTGACCTTGCCGCAGAGCGCAGTGGTCATGCGCGACGGCTTCAGCTACGTTTACCAGTTGGGCAAGGATGACAAGGTTACGCAAACCAAGATCACCCTGGGGCGCCGTGTCGGCGACCGCATCGAAGTCACCGGCGGCGCCAACAGCATTACCAAGGACATGACGCTGGTGTCGCAGGGAGCCGGCTTCCTGGCCGATGGCGATACGGTGAGCGTGGTGCCAGCTGCAACGGTGACGCCGGTATCCGCGCCTGACGCCAAACCGGTAGCCAAGCCGGCCGCTGCAAATGCCGCGCCGCTGGCAATGAAATAAGCGAGGACCGGCCATGAATTTTTCCGCCCTCTCGATCAAGCATCCGGTTCCGGCCATCCTGCTGTTCATCATGCTCACCGTCATGGGCCTGATGAGCTTCAAAAGCATGTTGGTACAGGACTCTCCCGACATCGAATTTCCGTTCATCACGGTGACCACCAGCTTGCCCGGCGCCTCGCCGTCGCAGCTGGAAACCGAGGTCGCCCGCAAGATCGAAAATTCGGTCGCCACCATTACCGATATCCGCCACATCTACACCACCATCAATGATGGCGTGGTCGATACCACCATCGAATTCCGCCTGGAAAAGGATTTGCAGGAGGCGATGGACGACGTGCACGATGCGGTCAATCGCATCCGCAGCGATTTGCCGGTGGATGTGCGCGATCCGGTCTATTCCAAGGCCAGCACCTCGGGTCAGCCTATCCTCACCTATACGGTCAAATCGGATCAACTCGATGAAGAAGCCTTGTCCTGGTTTGTCGACAACACGGTGTCCAAAGCGCTGTTGTCGGTTCCCGGCGTCGGGCGGATAGCCCGTGTCGGCGGCGTCAGCCGCGAAGCGTTGGTCGAGCTGGATCCGGTGCGCATGGCGGCACTGAATGTCTCGGCGGCCGATATTTCGCGCCAGCTGCAGCGCGTGCAGCAGGAGTCGCCGGGCGGCAAAGCCGACATCAGCGGCGCTCGCCAATCGGTGCGTACCATTGGGACCGTCGGCAACGTAGCGGAAATCGCCGCATTGCAAATGGCTTTGCCGGATGGGCACATCATCCGCCTGGATCAGGTCGCCAAGGTGACCGACGGCATCGGTGAACGCACCGCGATCACACTGCTCGACGGCAAGCCGGTGGTCGGTTTTGAAATCACGCGTAGCAAGGGCGCCAGTGAAATTACGGTGTCCAAGGCGGTGCGCAAGGCTATCGTCCAACTGACGGAAAAAGAGAAGCACGTCAAGATCGAAGAAGCGTTCAACAACGTCGATGCAGTGCAGGAGAATTACGAAGGTTCGATGTCGCTGCTGTACGAAGGGGCGTTGCTGGCGGTGCTGGTGGTCTGGGTGTTCCTGCGCGACTGGCGCGCTACGCTGGTGGCTGCTGCTGCGCTGCCGCTATCCATCATCCCGACCTTCCTAGTGATGAACTTCCTCGGCTTCTCGCTCAATGGCGTCACCTTGCTGTCGCTGGCGTTGGTGGTCGGTATCCTGGTCGACGATGCGATTGTCGAAATCGAAAACATCGTGCGCCATCTGCGGATGGGAAAAACTCCCTATCAGGCGGCGCTGGAAGCGGCGGATGAAATCGGTCTGGCGGTGGTCGCCACGACATTTACGTTGGTAGCGGTGTTCCTGCCTACCGCGTTCATGAGTGGCATCGTCGGTAAATATTTCAAACAGTTCGGCTGGACTGCGGCCATTGCCGTGACGGCATCGTTGGTGGTCGCGCGCTTGCTGACGCCGATGATGGCAGCTTATCTGCTGAAGCCTATCGTCCGTCCGGAAAAAGACAGCCGCCTGATGAACCGCTATCTGGCGATTGCCTCATGGTGCTTGCACCATCGCGTCAAAACTACAGTAATGGCAGCCGTCTTTTTTGCCGGTTCGCTGGCCATGATTCCATTCCTGCCGACCGGTTTCATTCCGCCAAGCGATCGCGGCCAGACCCAGGTTTCGCTGGAACTGCCGCCAGGCAGCGTGCTCGCCGATACCAAGGCGAGCTCCGAGGAGGCGCGGCGCTTGATCATGCAAAACAAGGACGTTGATCGGGTCTACAGCGCCATCGGCGGCGACGAAGCGCGGCGTTCAAAATTGACCGTCTTGCTGAAAGACCGTCCAGAACGCAAGCGCAGTCAGACCGAGGTGGATACGGAACTGCGCGCGACGCTGGCGACATTGCCTGGCGTGCGCGTGACGATCGGCGCTGGCGGCAATGGCGAGGAATTGCAGCTGCTGCTGTCGGGCGACGATCCACAAGCATTGACCGCGGCGACTAAAGCGATCGAGCGTGAAATCCGTACCATACCCGGACTTGGCAATATCATCTCCAGCATCAGTCTGGTGCGGCCGGAGATCATCGTGACACCGAACTTCGCCAAAGCCGCCGACCTCGGCGTGACAGCTTCGGCAATCGGCGAAACCCTGCGCGTGGCCACCGCCGGCGATTACGACCAATCGCTTGCCAAGCTGAACCTGCCGGAACGCCAGGTGCCGATCCGGGTGCGGCTGCCGGAATCTGCGCGTCAGGATATCAGCGTGCTGGAGCGTTTGTCAGTGCCTGGGAAGAAGGGCAACGTGCCATTGAATTCGGTCGCGGATATCCGTTTCGACAGCGGCCCGGCGCGCATCGACCGCATCGACCGCAATCGTCGCGTCATCATCCATGTGGAGCTGAACGGCCATGAACTGGGTGAAGTGCTGGCCAAGGTGAACCAGTTGCCGAACCTGAAGAACCTGCCGCCCAACGTCAAGCGCGGCGAGCTGGGCGATGCGGAAGTGATGAAGGACCTGTTCACCGGCTTTGGCATGGCAATGTTGACTGGCGTATTGTGCGTGTACATGGTGCTGGTGCTCCTGTTCAAGGGCTTCCTGCAACCGGTGACGATCCTGGCGGCGCTGCCGTTGTCGATCGGCGGCGCGTTCGCGGCCTTGCTGATAACGCACAATTCGTTCTCGATGCCGTCATTGATCGGTCTGCTGATGCTGATGGGCATTGCGGTGAAGAATTCGATCCTGCTGGTCGAATACGCCATCGTCGCTCGCCGCGATCACGGCCTGAACCGTTTCGATGCCTTGATGGATGCCTGCCACAAGCGTGCCCAGCCGATCGTCATGACCACCATTGCGATGGGCGCCGGCATGATGCCGATCGCGATTGGCTGGGGAGCCGACAGCAGCTTCCGCGGGCCGATGGCGATTGCCGTGATCGGCGGTCTGGTAACCTCGACTTTCCTGAGTTTGCTGGTGATTCCAGTCGTGTTCACCTATGTCGATGACTTGCTTGTATGGACATCGAAGAAGTTCAGGAAGAAGCATGCTGCGGCCGCCCATCCGGTAGCGCCCGAGTTGAAGCCGTCCTAGTTACAAGCACGCTTTGTTGTAATGCCGTTCAGTGAAGACTGAACGGCATTTTTTATTTGCGAGAACAGGGGGCTACGGTTCGGCACTGTTCATCATCCTGTCATTGGTCTCAACGTCATCGCGCAACACGAAAGTCCATAGTTGCAATATGCTGTCGATTTAAAAAGCGGCGCGAGGATTTCCCGTCCGTCGTGCAGCAATCGATTTCGCATTCACCCAAGGACATCCGCATCATGAACATAAGCCGCCTGATTTTCCACACCCACCCGCGTTTGGTGATCGCGCTGGCGATTGGCGTTGTAGCCTGGGTGACTCTTCCTATCGGCTCCCAACTGACCCGCGCGCTGGTGGGCTGGAATGCCGGCGTATGGTCCTACCTGGCCATGCTCTGGTGGATGATGACCCGGGCCAACTCTGCCCAGGTTAAACTGCGCGCTGCTATCGAGGATGAGAACGACACCACGATCCTGATCCTGATCTGCATCGCGGCGGTCTCCAGCATCGGCGCCGTGGTGCTTGGATTGACGCAAGCGAAGGATTTTCTGCCGGGACCAAAAGAATTGCGCTACCTGTTCACTGGCATGACCGTGCTTGGCTCGTGGTTCCTGCTCGGCACCATCTTTGCGCTGCACTATGCGCGTCTGTTCTATGCCTGCGCAATCGACAAACTGCCGCTGCGTTTTCCTGACGACGAGAAGAATCCCGATTACTGGGACTTTTTGTATTTCTCGTTCACCATGGCCGTTGCAGTACAGACCTCCGACGTCAGCATCATGACGCGGCCGATGCGCAAGATCGTCCTGATGCAATCGGTGCTGACCTTCCTGTTCAACTCGGCAATCCTCGGTTTGTCGATCAATATCGCAGCTGGTCTGGTCAGTTGAATATCAGGCAGGTGACTGGATAGACGTAAAAAAAGCCAATCGATCGATTGGCTTTTTTGTTGTGCCGGCGGAAGTGCCGGTTCAGATGTTCACTCCCGCCGTGTCGATTCGCCCCGGCTGTTACTGCCAGCCGTAGCGACGTGCATACCAGCCCTTCATCGCCTGCGTCAGCACCGCGTACGCCACCAGGATCAACAGCAACCATGGGAAGTAAGTCAGCGGCAAAGCTTGCAGCTTGAAGTAATGCGCCAGCGGCGACATCGGCAGCAGGATCCCGACCAGCATGATGATGATGGTCATGCTCATCAACGCCCACGACGCGCGGCTCTGGAAGAATGGAATCTTGCGGGTGCGGATCATGTGCACGATCAGGGTTTGCGACAGCAAGCCTTCGATGAACCAGCCGGACTGGAACAGGGTTTGATGTTCCGGCGTATTGGCGCCGAAGACGTACCACATCAGGGCGAAGGTGGTGATGTCGAAAATCGAGCTGATCGGACCGAAGAACACCATGAAGCGGCCGATTTCGCCGGCGTTCCAGCGCTGCGGTTTTTCCAGGAATTCCTTGTCGACGTTATCGAAAGGAATCGTGATTTGCGAGATATCGTACAGCAGGTTTTGCACCAGCAGATGCAGCGGCAGCATCGGCAGGAACGGCAGGAACGCGCTGGCCACCAGTACCGAGAACACGTTGCCGAAGTTCGAGCTGGCGGTCATCTTGATGTACTTCAGCATATTGGCGAAGGTCTTGCGGCCTTCCAGCACACCTTCTTCCAGCACCATCAGGCTCTTTTCCAGCAGGATGATGTCGGCGGCTTCCTTGGCGATATCGACTGCGGTATCGACCGAGATGCCGATATCGGCAGCGCGCAGCGCCGGCGCATCGTTGATGCCGTCGCCCATGAAGCCGACTACGTGGCCCTTGTCGTGCAGCACGCGCACGATGCGTTCCTTGTGGGTCGGGCTGAGCTTGGCGAATACGGTGGTGGTGTCGACTGCAACCGCGAGGTCGGCATCGCTCATTTTTTCGACGTCGTTGCCGAGCAACATGCCGTCGACGACGAGGCCGACCTGGCGGCAGATTTTGGCCGTCACCAGTTCGTTGTCGCCGGTCAGGATCTTGACCGTAATGCCGTGCGCCTTCAGTGCGTCGAGCGCCGGTTTGGTCGATTCCTTCGGTGGATCGAGGAAGGCGATGTAGCCGATCAGCACCAGGTCGCTTTCATCGGCGACGCCATATACTTCCTTGGTCGGTGGCAGATCCTTGGCCGCTACCGCTACCACGCGCAAGCCTTCGGCATTCAGGCTGGATGTGGTTTCGTAGATTTCTTGCAGCAGTTCCTTGGTGAACGGCACCACCTCGCCGTTGTGGCGGGCGTGGGTACAAACCGAGACGATTTCTTCAACCGCGCCTTTGCAGATCAACTCGTGATGGTCTTCGCGTTCGCTGACCACCACCGACATGCGGCGGCGCTGGAAGTCGAACGGGATTTCATCGACCTTGCGGTAAGCCGACGCCAACGCCATTTCACGCTGCAGTTCGGCGTGTTCCAGTACGGCGACGTCGAGCAGGTTCTTCAGGCCGGTTTGGTAATGGCTGTTGAGGTAGGCGTATTCCAGCACCAGGTCGTCCTGCTCGCCGAGGATGTTGGTGTGGCGCTCCAGGAAAATCTTGTCCTGGGTCAGGGTGCCGGTCTTGTCGGTGCACAGTACGTCCATCGCGCCGAAGTTCTGGATCGCATCGAGACGCTTGACGATGACCTTCTTGCGCGACAGGGCGACGGCGCCTTTGGCCAAGGTTGAGGTGACGATCATCGGCAGCATTTCCGGCGTCAGGCCGACCGCAATCGACATCGCGAACAGGAACGCTTCAACCCAGTCGCCTTTGGTGTAGCCGTTCAGCAGGAACACCACCGGCGTCATCACCATCATGAAGCGGATCAGCAGCCAGCTGACCTTGTTGACGCCGGACTGGAAAGCCGTCGGTGTACGGTCAGAGGCGGTGACGCGTTCGGCCAGTGCGCCGAAGTAGGTGCGGTTGCCGGTCGTGACGACGATCGCTGTAGCCGATCCACTGACCACGTTGGTGCCCATGAAGCACAGGTTATCGAGTTCCAGCGGGTTGCTGGTGGCGGCGCCGCGATGGACCACGAATTTTTCCACCGGCAGCGATTCGCCGGTCATGGCCGCCTGGCTGATGAACAGATCCTTGGCGGTCAGCAAGCGCAGGTCGGCCGGGATCATGTCGCCGGCGGACAGCTGGACGATATCGCCCGGCACTAGTTTCTTGATCGGTAATTCGATGCGACGCGCGCCCTTCGGATGCAGGGTCACGTCGAAGTAGCGCAAGGCTTCTTCGGCAATGTCTTCGGCCAGGTCGTGACGCAGCACGGTGGCGGTATTGCTGACCATCGCCTTGAGCTTGTCGGCGGCGGTGTTGGAGCGCGACTCCTGGATGAAGCGCATCAAGGTCGACAGCACCACCATCGAACCGATGACGATGGTGGCTTTCATGTCTTCCGTCAGGTAAGACACGGTGGCCAGCACCGTCAGCAGCAGGTTGAACGGGTTTTTGTAGCACTGCCACAAATGGACCCACTTGGAGATCGGCTTTTCGTGCTCGACCTCATTCGGCCCCGCGGTGGCGCGGATATCGTCGGCTTCTGCCTCGGTCAGGCCGTCGGCGCGGCTGTGTAACGTCTTGAACAGTTCATTGATGTCAACGCGGGCTGCGGTTGACAAGGTTTCCGCCAGTGTATGCGGCACTTCCTTGGTAACTGGCGTGCTGCGGAACATGTCGGGAGCAAGCCGACGGAAGTGGCGATCCATGCCATGCGTGTGAACAAAGCTAACGAAGGTTTCTTTGAGAATATTCAGATTCATGGAATTCTTCTTTTTTCATGCAATGCGGTCGGCTGTCGTCGATCAGGGTACATCTGCGCGGTTTTCACTTTATCGCTTTTTAACTTTATGTTAACGACTGCCGATCCATATGGATGACAAGCTCTTCGCAAAAGTAAAAAACGTCCAGTGCGGCCCAGACTGTAAAGTCGATCGGTGACATCTTGATGACAATATCAAGAGTCCTGGCAACGGCGCACTATTCGACTAGCCCCGCCGCAGCTGCAAAGCTGCAATCGGAACAGGTTTCGCCAAGCCGGCGGCAGGCACAACAAACGAGGCGGCCGCGCAACTTGGTATAACAAGATCAGGTGGTGGAACACGAAGTACTCGCAAACGAACGTCGAAAAACGGACGCCGAGCACTGGGGGATACCATCATTCGCCTATGGCGAGATGACGGCAGGGGAAGTCCTGCGTTATCTTGCCGAGGCGGCGCCAGAACGGGTCTGGCAACAACTGTCACTCGAACAAGTGCCCATTAAAGGGACTCCATAAAATTTAGACTGGTGGATAGTAGCCGCGCCATGGATGGCGGTCAAGAAGTATTGTGCAGGACAGCAACAGCTTTTTTGGTTCGACTTTCCAGTTGTCTTATTAGTCACGTTTTTCGTTGCCATTCGATTATTTGTACTTGTTTTCCAGCATCAAAAACCTATACTGAAATGGCAAGTTACCGAGATTGTTGCAAACGCGCCGAATACGTTTTCTGCAATCCATAAGGAGACAATCGTGGTCCACTTGATTATGCAGAACCTGCTGTTCTTCGTGCCGATGGCCATTGCAGGGTTGATTTTGTGTGGTGAGGTGCCGGTGGCATCACGGGTCGCGCGGGGCGGTTTGCGCGCCATTGGCGCCGTGTGCGGCGCCTTGCTGGCCCTGATTATCCTGGAATCGATCCCGGCGCTGCTCTGAGCGGCAGCGCAGCAGCAACAGCGGCATGTACGGGCGGGATACCGGCCGGCATGCTGGGGGTTCCTTTTTTTGTGCAGCGGACATAGAGCTGACTATTCCCGTACTGTTTCCTATACTGTTTCTGGCCTCATCGCCATCTTCAATCCTTGCATCGCGTGATCGCGTGGGATAATCCCTCGCAACATTTCTTTTTCACCGGTGCTCACTTGAAAAAAATCCACGCGTTCAGTCTTGCCCTCTTGTCTTCTCTGTCGCTGGTCAATGCCCAGGCCCAGGATGCATCGCCTTCATTGCCGGCGCCGTTCAGCAACGCTTTGCAGCAGGCCGGCATCTCTGCCCAAAGCGTCGGCGTGTACGTGCAGGAAGTCGACGGCACTGGTCGCGTGTTGGCCTCCTCCAATGCCAACGTGCCGTTCAATCCGGCTTCCACCATGAAGCTGCTCACCACCGATGCGGCACTGGAGTTGCTGGGGCCGACCTATCGCTGGAAAACCCAGGCTTACGCCGATGGCAACCAGGTCGGCAACACCTTGCAGGGCGACCTGATTTTCAAGGGCAACGGCGATCCCAAGTTGGTGCTGGAAAATTTCTGGCTGTTCCTGCGCCAGATCCGCGCCAAGGGCATCCGCGACATCCGCGGCAATGTGCTGCTGGACCGCAGCACGTTTGACCAGAATGCCTACGATCCGTCCGAATTCGACGGCGATCCGATGAAGCCATACAACGTCGGTCCTGACGCCTTGCTGCTGAACTACAAGACGCTGACGTTCCAGTTCATGCCGGACCAGGACAAGCGCCAGGTCAGCGTCGTCATCGATCCGCCGATGAGCGGCTACGCCGTCGCCGCGCCAAGGCTCGGCAAGGGCGGCTGCGACGATTGGCAAGGCAAGCTGCAAGCCTCGGTGGATGCCGACGGCGCCAGCTTCAACGGCGCGCTGCCAGCCTCCTGCGGCGAGAAGACCTGGTACGTCAATCCCTACAAGATGAGTTCGACCCAATACTTCGGCGCGGTATTCCGCCAGATGTGGACCGACCTCGGCGGCAGCTTCAGCGGCAGCGTCAAGAACGGCGTGGTGCCGCCGACCGCGCGGCTGGTCACCGAATGGAGTTCGGTCACCTTGCCGGAAGTAATCCGCGACATCAACAAATACAGCAACAACGTCATGGCGCGCCAGGTGCTGCTGACCATCGCCGCCGATATCCTCAAAGTGCCGGCGACGCCGGAGCGCGGCGCGCGGGCAATCCAGAGCTGGCTGGCCAACAAGGGCATCGACGCCACTGGCCTGGTGATCGAGAACGGCTCCGGCCTGTCGCGCAACGAGCGCGTCTCGGCCAAGACCATGGGTCGCATGATGACCTCCGCCTTCCAGTCGCCGACCATGCCGGAATTCGTCTCCTCAATGCCGCTGGTCGGCTACGACGGCACCATGCGCAAGCGCCTGAAAGACCAAGGCGTAGCCGGACAGGCCCACGTCAAGACCGGCACCCTGAACGACGTGCGGGCGATTGCCGGCTACGTGCTGGCAGCTTCGGGAAAATATTACGCAGTGGTGTGCCTGATCAACGACCCCAACGCAGCCAAAGGACAGGCGGCGCAGGATGGGTTGCTGCAGTGGGTATATGAGAACGGCTAAGCTGCGTGACTGAACTGCGCCGGAAATAAATCGACTCTGACCCCAATTAATTAATTGGGGTCAGAGTCGATTTAATTGGTGGGGATTACAGGACCAGCGGCTTGTCGGACAGCTCGTTCTTTTTCCGGCCTTGGTCGGGGAAATGCTGGGTGAGGTAGCCGTTCATCTGTTCCAGCGCTGCCAGGGTGCTGTCATGGAAGGTGCCGCTGGCGAATTCCTTGGTCATGGTTTTGCACACAGCTTGCCATTCGGCGCTCTTGATGGCGCGGCCGACTGCGCGATCGACCACGATTTCGACTTTGTGATCGGCCAGGTTCACATACAGCAGCACGCCGACGTTTTCTTCGGTATCCCAAATGCGATAGTGAGCGAACAGTTCATGTGCGCGGTTGCGCGACGTGACGCCGTTCAGCACTGCCGGCAGGGTCAGCGAGCCTTCGACGATCATCTTGACCTCGGCCCGGTGCGTGATTTCGCCTTCGGCAATCTTGTGCTGGATCGCCTTCAGCGTCGCCGCCGGGAAGGCGCGCTGTGCGCTGCGCCTGGTTGTCAGCAGGTGGCGCCAGAAGCGTTGTAGAGTCGATGCCATTACCAATCCCCCGAGGCGCCGCCGCCATCAAATCCACCGCCGCCACCGGAAAAACCGCCACCGCCGCCGAATCCTCCGCCACCGCCACCAAAACCACCGCCGCCGCCACGTCCGCCCTGGCTCAAGATGCTGCCGATGATGACGCCAGCCGCGTTGCCCCAGACATTGCTGTTGAGCGTGCGGCCGGAGTTGCCACTGCCGCCGCCTCCACCGCCGCGTGCGCGTGAAATGACCGTGATCAGGATAATGAAACCGAAGAACAGCAGCGGCGCCAGTGCGCCCAGCAGATCGGATGTCGGTTCTTGTTGTTGCGCCGCCTTGCGCGTCGGTGCGGCAAAATGCTCGCTGTCGAGCAGCGGCATGATGGCCGAGACGCCAGCGGTCAAGCCGCCGTAATAATCATTCTTGACGAAGTAGGGCGCGATGATGTCCTGCAAGATGCGCTTCGATTGCGCATCGGTCAGCGAACCCTGCACGCCGCGCCCGGTCAGGATCATCATGCGCCGCAGCGCTTTCGGATTGTCCTTGGCGACCAGCAGGATGACACCGTCGTCGATGCCCTTGCGGCCCAGTTTCCAGGCATCGGCAACCCGCACTGCATAATCCTCGATGCCTTCCGGCTCGGTCTTGCTCAACAACAGGACCGCAATCTGGCTACCGGTGCGCTCTTCGTACTGGCTCAGCACGTTATCCAGCGTAGCGCGCTGCTCCGGCTGCAGCATGCCGACCAGATCGGTGACATGTGACTGCAACGGCGGCACCGGCACCTGCTGCGCCATGGTTTGCGCCAGGGCGGGCAGGGCCAGTACAGCCAGCAGTGCCAGCCAGCAGGCCAGCACCACGCGCGACAAAGCAGACATCGTCGTGCTACGGGACATTATTTTTTGCCGCCGAAATCGACGTCAGGCGATGTCGAGATCGCTTTTTCGTTATCGACCGTGAAGGAAGGCTTGACCTTGTAACCCATCGCCATGGCGGTCAGGTTGGTCGGGAAGCTGCGCGCCAGCACGTTGTAGTCCTGCACCGCGACGATGTAGCGGTTGCGTGCCACCTTGATGCGGTTCTCGATGCCTTCCAGCTGCGATTGGGCATCGCGGTACAAGCCATCCGCCTTCAATTGCGGATAATTTTCCGAGACGGCCATCAGGCGCGACAGGGCCGATGACAACTGCCCTTGTACCTGCTGGAATTTCTCAAACGCCGCCGGATCGTTCAATACCTCTGGCGTAATCTGGAAGCTGGTCGCGGCCGAGCGCGCCTTGGTCACCGCTTCGAAGGTGGCTTCTTCATGGGTGGCGTAGGCCTTCACGATCTGGGCAATTTTCGGCACCAGGTCGGCACGTCCTTGATATTGGTTGACGACTTCACCCCAAGCCGCCTTGACGGCTTCGTCCTTGGTCTGGAAATCGTTGTAGCCGCAAGCGCTGAGCAAGGATGCGAGGAGGGCGATGGCCAGCCATTTGAAGTAAGTTTTCATTCGGGATCCCTGAAAAAAGAAACAAGTGTGATGCACGTTAGCAAACTATTGATAGCCGCTCAAGTGTTAAATACTGGGCCGACGGGCAATCAGGCCCTAATTTGGAATTACAATGCGGGGTTCGCATTATTGAGGCTTCATCGTGACTTTCATCGAAAAATTATCCGCCGCCTGGAGCGCCAACAACTCTTTGCTGTGCGTAGGGCTGGATCCGGATATTGCCAAATTTCCATCACATCTGCAGCAGAAATCGCATGCCATCTTTGATTTCTGTAAGGCAATTATAGATGCGACTGCCGATACAGCCTGCTCTTTCAAGCCGCAAATCGCCTATTTTTCGGCAATACGCGCGGAAGACCAGCTCGAGGCCATCTGTGAATATTTGCGCACCAATTACCCGCACATCCCGATCGTGATGGACGCCAAACGCGGCGATATCGGCGCAACCGCTGAGCAGTATGCGCGCGAAGCCTTCGAACGCTACGGCGCCGATGCGGTGACAGTGAGTCCTTACATGGGCTTCGATTCCGTCGCACCCTACCTGGAGTGGAAGGACCGCGGCGCGATCGTACTGTGCCGCACCTCCAACGCCGGCGGCTCCGACCTGCAATTCCTGACGGTCGACGGCGTGCCGCTGTATCAGCATGTGGCGCGCCTGGTAGCTGAAAAATGGAACACCAACGGCCAGTGCGGCCTGGTGGTGGGAGCGACTTTCCCGCAGGAGCTGGCGCAAGTGCGCAGCATCATCGGCGACATGCCGTTGCTGGTGCCAGGTGTCGGCGCTCAGGGCGGCGATATCCAGGCCACCGTGAACGCCGGCAAGACCGCCAGCGGCCAAGGCATGATGATCAATTCGTCGCGGGCGATCCTGTATGCCAAGCCGGACCAGGCTGCCGGCGAAGATTTTGCCCAGGCAGCAGGACGCGTAGCACGCGAAACGCGCGACGCGATCAATCGTTTCCGGGGTTAATCATGTAGACCGGCTTCGGTCAACGCATTGAAGCCGATTTATTCCAGGAAGCGCAGCAGCCCTTGCAAGGCGTGGATGACAGTCTGTTCCCGCACCGCGCGACGATCGCCAGAAAATACAAGCCGTTCGGTACGCGTGCGATGACCCGCTGACCAGCCGAAGCAGACGGTGCCGACCGGTTTGCCGGGAACCGCGCCGCCCGGTCCGGCGATGCCGGTGGTGGAGACGGTGACGTCGGCATTGCTGTTGGCCAGCGCGCCTTCAGCCATCGCCGCGGCGATTTCTTCGCTCACTGTGCCGTGCTGGGCGATCTCAGCTTCCGGGATATCCAGTAGTTCCGTCTTGGAGGCGTTCGAGTAGGTTACGAAGCCGCAATCAAACCATTCCGATGAGCCGGCGATTTCAGTGATGGCTTGCGACACGCCGCCGCCGGTGCATGATTCCGCCGTCGACAGGAACCAGCCCTTGGCTTGCAAGGCGCGCCCGACTTGTCCTGCGAGATCGATGATTTGTTCGGTGTTGTCTTCAACCACGTTGCTCGTGTTCATGTCTCAACTCCTCTTGTCTGCCCGGTTCAGTACATACTGCCACTTGTCGTGGGCAGATGCAATCGGTGCAGTCGTTTAAATCACCCGCCACAAAGCCAGCGCCAGCAGCGTATAAAACGCTGCCACAATGTCATCCCACATCACGCCGAAGCCACCTTTGAGATGGCGGTCGAAGTAAGAAATCGGTGGCGGCTTGACCATGTCGAAAAAACGGAACACCAGGAACGCCGCGAATTGCGACGACATGTTGGCCGGCGTCACCAGCACCAGCACCAGCCAGAACGCGATGATTTCATCCCACACCATGCTGCCGTGATCGGGCGCGCGCAAATGGCGGCCGGTGACCTGGCAAGTCCAGACGCCGACCACGAAACCGGCGGCGATGATCACCAGCCAATTCAGCGGCGTAAAGATTTCCGGCCAGCGCGTGGTCATCACCACATACGACAGCCAGGCGAACAAGGTGCCGAAGGTACCCGGCATCACCGGCGACAAGCCGCTGCCGAAACCTTGGGCAATGATGTGTGCCGGATGCGCCAGCATGAAACGGCCAGTGGCCTTGATTGGGCGAGGAGTGGTGCTGCTTTCCGGTGTGGTCATGTGGAGCGAAAATGGTCGAAGGAAGTAAGTTGCAGGTTCAGCGCGGCGCCGTCGGCATCGTGCAGGCGCAAGCCGCTGGCGGCATCAATGCTGCCGATGCGGGTCACGTCGGTCGCCGCTGCCTGGCCTGCGGCGACTACTGCATCGCGGCGGTCGGCGGGAGCGGTGAAACACAATTCGTAGTCGTCGCCGCCGGCCAATGTGAAGTGGCGGCGGATCGCCTGGGTTTGCTGCGCCAGGATCGGGC
This sequence comes from Collimonas sp. NPDC087041, assembly GCF_044745265.1. Classification (NCBI taxonomy): domain Bacteria; kingdom Pseudomonadati; phylum Pseudomonadota; class Betaproteobacteria; order Burkholderiales; family Oxalobacteraceae; genus Collimonas; species Collimonas sp. NPDC087041. The sequence goes on along the minus strand of NZ_JBIUZX010000012.1, from coordinate 95,047 downwards.
CGGCTGGCAAGCTGTCGACCGCCAGCGTGGCGCCGACGCCAGAGCGCGCCAGGATATGGCCGAGGTCGCCGATCAAACCGTCGGAAATGTCGATTGCCGCCCGCGCGATCCCGCGCAGCGCAATGCCCAGCGAGACGCGCGGCGTCGGCTGGTGCATGCGCGTTGCCGCCAGCGCATGCTGATCGGCATCCATTACCAGTTGATCGCTCAGTTCGTTGCGGTAACCCGCCAGCGCCAGCCGCGCGTCACCCAGCGTGCCGGAAACCCAGATATCGTCGCCCGCTTGCGCAGCATCGCGGCGCAATGCCTGGCCCGGCAAGGTTTCGCCGAAGACGGTGATGCAGATATTCAGTGGGCCTTTGGTGGTGTCGCCGCCGATCAGTTCGCAATGATGCTCATCGGCCAAGGCCAGCAAACCAGCGGAAAACGGCGCCAGCCAATCTTCGCGGGCGGCTGGCAGCGCCAGCGCCAAGGTAAAGGCCAGCGGCCGCGCGCCCATCGCCGCCAGGTCGGACAGGTTGACTGCCAGGCACTTGTGGCCCAGCGTGAACGGTTCGGCGTCGGGGAAAAAATGCCGTCCTTCCACCAGCATATCGGTGGAAATGGCGATCTGGGTGCCGGCAGCGGGTGTCAGCAATGCGCAGTCGTCACCAACGCCGAGGGCAATCTGCGCAATATTGCTGCGTGCCGGGCGGGTGAAGTAGCGGGAGATTAGGTCGAATTCGGACAACATCCACGGATTGTACCGAATGACGGGCGTTTTCAGCCGATTTACAAGCACTTTACTGAATTATTCGTGCCGAAAGATTGCGTTGCCGCAAGCCTGGTCAGAACGGTGATCCGCAGGTGGTAGTCCGCGAAACGGCGCCGCGCTGGATGATGTCTTCACCCTTGGTGTTGCCGACCGAAATTTGCGTTACACAATACGTACCGTTCGGCCCGGTCACCTTGGTCACCCGCTGGCCATCCGGCCGCGTGATGTCTTCCATGGTGGTTTCCCCCGGCCTGGGCGTCTCTTTCGGCACGACCGGCCCGGCGAGGGCCTTTTCCAGTATTTCCTGGCGGTTTGGCGCAGCTGTCGTAGCAGGCGCCGGCTCGCCGGCAGGAGGAGAGTCCTTGCGCAGATCACGGTCTATCTGTCCAACATTGCGTTTCGCAGCATCGATCATGTCCTCAGCCGATGGCCGGTGAGTAGCAACCGGCTGCTGTGGCGCCGCGGTGCCGGGAGGGGCAGGCGCATAGTGCGTGTCTTCCACTGTTATCGTGCCGGGCGGCAGCGCAGTTGGCTGCTCGCCGGCGTGCGCCAGCGGAAATTGAAACAGCGCAAGCAGCGACATCGAAGCCGCCATCTTGGCAAATCTGTTGTCGATACCGGAAAAAAATCGAATGATCAACATGCCGCAGACCTTCTATCAGAAAACATTTGCCTGGCGTCGCGCTGCAAAAAACAGCGCCGACGATCAGGTCAAACGCGTGTAAACACTAGATCCCATACGCCATGTCCAAGACGCAAGCCACGATTCTCGAACTTGGTCACAGGACGATAATCCGGCCGTTCCGCGTAGGTTTCCGCGGTATTTTTCAGTAACGGCTCGGCGCTCAATACTTCCAGCATTTGCTCAGCATACTCCTGCCAGTCGGTCGCGCAATGCAGATAACCACCCGGCGCAATGCGCGATGCCAGCAAACTCACCAACGGCCCCTGGATCAGGCGCCGCTTGTTGTGGCGCGCCTTGTGCCACGGATCCGGAAAGAATACATGCGCACCGGCCAGCGAGCCTGGTGCAATCATGTTGGTCAGCACTTCCACCGCATCATGCTGGATCAACCGCAAGTTTTCCAGCTGCTGCTCGCCGATCAACTTCAACAAACTGCCGACGCCAGGCGTATGCACTTCGACCCCGAGGAAATTCTTTTCCGGCATGCCGGCAGCAATCTTCGCCGAAGTCTCGCCCATGCCGAAGCCAATCTCCAGCACTGTCGGCGCGCTGCGCCCGAAAACCTGGTCGAGATCAACCACGGCCTTGTCATAAGGAACACAAAAACGCGGCCCCAATTCCTCAATAGCCCGCGCCTGCGCCGTCGACAAACGCCCGGCGCGCGTGACAAAGCTGCGGATCCGATGCTCGGTCGGATCGTAAAAAAGTGGTTTGCCGGATTTGTTTTCTGACATGCTGGATAGAGAAAGTTAGGGTGAGGCAAGCGCAGGAATGCCCGCAAGGTACTGCAGCAATACAGCGTCATTGTAACGCCAGACAATTGCACGCCTCAAAAATACAAATGGCACCTCGAATAGCAGGTGCCAACGCTGGTCTGGAGCGGGTAGGGGGGATCGAACCCTCGTCTAAAGCTTGGGAAGCTTTCGTTCTACCATTGAACTACACCCGCGATACCCGCATTTTACGCGGGATTTGACGGGGTTTGCAAACTTGAAAGATGTTTGAGGGGATGGGGAATGTGATGGCCGATCTATCCGAAGTGTGATCGCATTTTCCCGGGCAAGAATGAACAGCTTGCTGTGATACCAGTTGACTTGGTGAAAAAATGTTTCATTACATAGCAGTCAAGGGATAGCCTGACTATCGTCAAAACCAAGTTCAAGCAATTTTTCCGTATAGAGTTTAGTTCGCCAAGACCGCAGACGCTGTCCAAAAAATTTATCGAAAAAAATCGCCACGCCTAAAATTGCGAAAATGGCTTGTGCAACAACCAAGCACACATTTGCATATTTTTGTGCATCAACTGAAAGAGTGGGGATCCAGAATTTATCGGTGAAGCCGAGTAATAAGGCGCACCCAAATAATAGTATGCATCCAAGTATTCGAATTTGCAGAATTCTCCTGTCCGCATAACGCGACGCAGTGGCGATTGCCCTTGTCTTATGACGCTCCATTGCTTCACGTGCACTAGTCGCGGTATCGTTAAGTTGCAGCAACGTAGTTCCCAGTGAGGAAATTTCCGTCGCTTGTTTCAACAGTGCTTCTTCTTGTTTATCCAGTACCTCGCGCTGCCTAGCCGATTCATTTTCCAATGTATTAGCCTTTTCGGCTAGATGCTTTGCTTGCAACTCCTTTGCTTGATTGTCGATTGATAAGTCTATGACCTTTTCCTGTAATGACAAGGCTAGGGCATTGCTTTCGGCGGCAGCCACCTCCAAATTGGTAACTTGAGCACGATAGAATTCATCCTTTTCCTTAGTTACTAATTCGGCTGCACGTCGTTGCACCTCATCAAAGATATCTTCGACATTCAGCGCTGTTATTACATCTGGATTGCCAAAAGTTGCCTCAACCAAATATTGTGACGCTCTATCGTTGGTCATCAGCGCTTCAAAGTGTTTAGCCTTCTCGTCGTCTAGAGCCAAAAGAAACCGCTTCGTCCGTTCTGCAAGCTCAGGACGAAGTCGTAAAGCTGCGGCGCAATTCGCAAGAAGTCGTGCCGTAGAAGGTGATTTGTCAGCGACTCCGCCGGATATAAGCCAGCAAAGTCCCGCAATATAGCGATCAGTTACGATTGGTGTGAATTCACCGGGTTTTACAAATCCCTGATCTCGTAAGAACCTCGCCGCGTTTCGTTGCAAGGAAGTATTTCCAGTTACAAAGACAAATTTGCAAGTGGATATTTGACCAATAGGGACATGAGCTCCACCTAATCGTCGCATGGTCTCGGCTACTGATTTCGAGTCACGCTCACGAGTCAAGCGACGATCGAAGGCACTCAGCTGAATTCGATGAGTCAGATCCTCTTCGTCCTGCTGCGTAAAATTTTTATAAAAATGCGTAGATGTTTCTTGAATTAATTCAAATTTATGCTGTTCGTGCCAAACAAACGCCACTCGATTGCTCATTGAATCGAAAAAAGCTCGATAGGTAGAATTCGACAATCGTGAAATTGTTGGCCCATAGGCATTTCCCGCGTAACGAGCCGCTTTTATTGCTGCAAGAATTCCCTCCGCCTCTTCGATGGAGTGCTGAAAAGCGGCAATTTTCCCGCCAGCAGCAGAAATTTGACTGATTAGCCTGCGGGTCACATCCAAATCTTGTTTTGATGAAAGATCTAAAAACGCAAGCAATATCGGCGTGTCAATGACAACGGTTGTCGAGGAAATTCTCGGAACAGAAGATGGAGCTTGAAGATCCAATACCAGTTCGAGCCCAAGCGCACCATCGGCAACTTTTGATAAAAGAACCAGTTTGTCTGGATCGAAAGCTTTTAACTTCGAAACATACGATGCCACCAAAACATCAATGGCAGCTCCTTGCTCCAACTGTTCGCTGAGCGCATTTTTTTCTTTAATTGCAGGGCCTTGAATGATGCCTGTCTCTGTGGTGCGGCTAACAATCGGACGCGCCCTAATTGATGAGAAATCTAATGTACTTAAGTGGGTGAGAAATCCAGAAATCAGCAAATTTTCAGGAATTTGCAGATTTGCGCTCTTAAGTAAAATTTCTGAGTGAGAGAGAAAATCATCAATAATGTTCTGGAATTCTTCCTCATCCTGAATCTCAACAACATTGTCACCTTGATCACAATAGACGGCACGCGCTATTCCGCTTGATGTATCTTCGGTTTTTAATATTCCGGCACTGATTAAACGCGGAAGGAAATCTTCCAAGACCGTTGATGGAAAAGAAATTCCGTATGCATCAGCCATCCGAGATGCCAACAGGTTTGAGTTGTAAACCTGTCCCGCGAGATCCGAAATTAGCGGGCGGATAAGCAAAGAAACGCCGCCAAATAAATCGGTCTGTAATGCTTCAGCACACTGCCTGAGTAGAGCGAACGCAATAACAGGTCTGGTCGGGCTCATCACGTGAAATTCCTATCAATATTTTGTATCCGATGAAATTCGCTACCCGTACTTTCGTTTACCTGCACAGGCTATGTCCTTCATCACGAATTGGAAGCAAACCGTGATGGATGCGCTCTCTGAAATTTTTGCGCAAAGAAATGTTTCAGTGTAGCCAACTTCTAGTGTTTCCGTCAATTCGCATATAAATGATCGTTGATTTTATTGCGTGATCGGCAGGACGGTGTTGTTCCCAGCTACAAAAAAGATCAGCCGATGCTGTTCAGCCCCGGACAAATGCTTGCAACACCCACCGCCATCTCCTATCCGATCACCGGCGGCCATTGCCTTTCTTGTGGTGCTAGTTTTGTTGGTGGCCGGGTCGCATGCGGACATAGAGATTTGAACAGGCAAACCGTTACCGCCGAAGTTGCTCGATATCGTACCTTGTTTGGCTATAGTGAAGCTGTCGTGCGATTAAGTTCAAGCGGGCTAACATATATCGATTACAGCAAAGATCAATTGGTCAAACTCTGGGTTGACGATTCGATCTTCGATGCGATACGAAATGCGATCTTCTTCACCCTCGCTTTTTTCCTTGTTCGTCAATGGATATTGCTAAAAAAACGGAAGCCGATTTCTATATAGTGATGTGCCAAAAGCACAAAGTAACGTCGTCGACCGAATTGCAAGCCGTTTGTTGGCAGTCACTAACTAGGGCGGTGTCATGCCACTTGGTTTTGAATTGTATCGGCAAATCCAACAACATCTAGACTCACAGAAGTACATGCCGGAAGTATTCGGGATCCGGTCTCGATATTTCATACAGTATTCCTGCTGTCCGTAAAAACACACATAAATAAGATGGTCAACAAAAATGTTGAGTGCATTACGCACAGCTGTCTTAATATGGAGTAACTTTGATGAGCAATAATTTTCAGATTGGCGACACTGTAAGTACGCTGATTTCTAGCGGCGAAATGCGTAGTGCACTGCCATCAGAAAAGAAAATGTGCCGATGAAAATGCTTGTCAGCATAATTTTTCTGACTTTCGCGGGCCCCAATGACCCTGCGTTCTGAGGCATATCGTTACTTCGGCCAATTACGTAAATCGTCTCAAGCCGATTAGCGATCATGGCCAGGTTCGCAAAGAATCTCTCACCTCCCGTTGAGTCGCCATCCGGGGAGCCGCGCAGAATGCTTACTCGCGCAGTAGCCCGTGAACCAGACCATTCGATACTGGTAGCACACCCATCCAATAGTGTTCGAAGCGCGTGGCAAAGCTCTTCATCGGCACCAAATAACGAAAGCCAACTTTCCGTCTGACCCCCATATGTGTATAGGTCCGGACTGAATTCTTCTCGTGCCAAAAAAGGCAGCACTTTACCCAGAGATTTCCGTTCTGTGCGAAAAAAACCGATATCAATCTGTCCATCGCACTCTACCGGCACCGATATGATGTCCAAACCGCGCTTGCGCACTATCGTGGCGCTGTATTTTTTTGCTACTTCATCAAGAGTAGGCATGGACGCTTCTCGTGGCTAGGTTCGTGAATTGCCGCACAATTTGATGTAAGTCTATCAAATATATTGTTGCAATTGCGCAATTAATTCTTTGGTCAGGTATACGACGGTTAGCTGGTGTCAGAATATTGCCCCGTTTGTGATCACGACGAATGAAGAACCGGGGACTGGGACGTTGCTTGAAAAATCGAAGAAAATTGTAAGCCGCCATTGATGCGCACACGTACGCTGTGCATGTTCGAAGTTGATCAATGAATCGCGAGTTAGCTGCATCAACTCATGATTGCCTTGCCCAACTTCCGCTAACTCTCCCTCGTTAGCTTCCCATCTAAAAATCCCGGACAACTATCTATTTGTTCTCTTTAATTAATAGACAGCGACAGTTGTCCGGATGCGGCAGCCATTACAGATCCTGCTGCAACTGCTCAACGTATTCTTCAACAAAATACCTACGGTGTGGCGGCAATTCCTGAATTTTCGCCGCGAGATTAATCAGTTCTCGTGACAACTCTTGTGAGTAATGGTTTCGGCGATGACCTTATCGCAGCATGCCTAGCTGCGAAACACTGTTTGGTCGTTTATCTTCGCTTGGATGGGCGTGCTTGCCGATAACGTTGATTCGGTGCGCGCACGCAATCATGATTCCAACATTGTGCCGGGCAATTCTCTTGCCACTTCCCTGAGTTGCGTGCGCAGCCAGCAATGCGCTGGATCAAGGTCATTGTGCGAGTGCCACACCAGGTCCAGGCGCTTGGGCAAGATTTTATAAGGCAGTTCCTTAACCAGCAGTCCGTGCGCTTTCGCAAACAAGGCAGCCAGTGGCCGCGGCACGATCGCCATCAGATCGCCATCTTCAAGGAGCGCCGGAATCGCCATGAAATGCGGAATGGTAATGTGCCTGCGCGGTTGAGCGGGCGCTTTTTGGAAGGCATGCTCCAGCGCCGGTCGATCATACATCTCGGATTGTCGCCCCAGACCGCGTTCATGGATGAAGCCGCTGACTGCGCCTTCCTCTTGGCCTCCTAACGACACCACTATCAACGGATAGGCGGCCATGTCTTTCAGGCCTATTTTCTTGGCCTCGGTCGGATGCTTGCTGCGCATGACCAGCACCTCGTCCTGTAATAGAAGGAGCTGCGAACGCAGACGTTCTGGAATGCTGTCGAAGGTGCCGATGGCCAGGTCGATGCGCCCCAGATCGATTTGTTCAGCCAAGTCGAGGCGGGTGGAGGGGCGAATGACCAGGTCAACGCCGGGGGCGATGTCGGACAGGACGCGGTTGAAACGCGGCAGCAGGATTGCCGACACATAGTCGTTGGCGGCAATCACGAACGATCGGCTGACCGTCGCCGGTTGGAATGGCGAGGACGCCTGCGCCAGCGCGCTGCTGATAGTTTGCAGAGCGCTGCGCAAGGGCGTGCTGATTTCGAAGGCATAGTCGGTCGGCGTCATTCCTCTGCCGGTACGGACAAAAATTTCCTCGCTCAGGTTTTCCCGTAGGCGCGCCAGCGCATGGCTTACCGCCGACTGGCTCAGGTGCAGCCGCTGGCTTGCTCGCAATACGCTGCGCTCTTCCATGACTGCGTCGAAGACGCGTAGAAGATTGAGGTCCAGCCTGTCGAAACTGATCATGTTCAGCTGTCTTTCGTATTGGATTGTTCGCGGGCGCGTATTATCGCCCGGCGTTCGCCAACCAGGCAATCTGGCGCTGTGGGAAGGGAGGTTTCTCTGAGTTGAATGCCATGCATATCTATCATGTAAAACCATCTCTTTTTGTTTGAAATAGGCCATGCGAAGATTCTCACGTCGACCAAACAAGGGATGCCCGGCAGAAGGGGACAGCTTATTGGACGGCAGGCAAACGCAATAAGGCACTGCCTGATTCCGGGGGAGCGATAGTGGACAAACGCGATCAACTCATCAAACAATGCGCAGGATTCTTGGAAGAAATCCAGGGCATGACGGCGGGCACGGAGATGGAACAATGGCTCAACCGAAAATACGGCCCCGACAGCACCCTGTACAACCAGCTTGCCGGCTTGATCAAGACCGGCGTCGAAGAAGGCTGGGCAGCTGATATCGAGATCGGCGGCGCTCACTACCGGCGTGGCCGCCTGGCCGAGCCGACGGCGCAGACCTGCAACTTTAGCATCGCCGCCGTCTACATCGATAGCGAAAGTAATCCTTCGGTAGCGGCCGGCAAGATATTTCGAGGCGATTTCCACGAGCATCCGCATGGCGAGGTGAACCTGGTGGTGCCGCTGGATGAAGGTGCTGTCCTGGCGGGCCCCAACGGCTGGTGCGGGGCCGGCTGGACCGCGCCGGCGCCGGGCAGCCGCCACTACCCGGAAGTCAAAGGCGGGGCGCTGATTGCCTTGTTCTTCCTGCCGGCGGGCAGCATCGCCTATGTCGAGCCGCCGGTGCAGAACGAGGTACGTGCCTAGCAGTACGCCACCGCCTTCCGCGCCGACAGAATTTTTCAACTTTTAATCAGAACGAGCATCATGACCAACCGTATTCGCATCCTAGGCGTCGCCGGCAGCCTGCGCGCCCAATCCTACAATCTAATGCTGCTGCAAGCGGCGCAAGAGCTGCTGCCGGCTGAAGTGGAGCTGGAGATTTACTCCCTGGAAGACCTGCCTCTCTATAACCAGGAGCTGGAACAGGACTTGCCTGCCAGTGTGCTGCGTCTGAAGCAAGCCATCAAGCGCGCCGACGCGATCTTGTTCACCACGCCTGAATACAACTATTCGATCCCGGGCGTCCTCAAGAATGCCATCGATTGGGCCTCGCGGCCGGGTGGCGAGAGCGCATGGGCCGGTAAGCCGGCGGCGATTGCAGGCGCATCGCCCGGCGTGCTCGGTACCGCTCGTGCCCAGTATCACCTGCGACAGATTCTAGTCGCACTGGACGTCACCGCCGTCAATCAACCCGAAGTCATGATCGGCAATGCCAGCGAGCGCTTCGATGCCAACGGCCGGCTGGTGGACGACAAGAGTCGTCATTTCTTCAGCCTTCTGCTTAACAATCTTTTGGAGCTGATACGGCGCTTTCCGCAGAAAGGTGGAGAAGATGAATGATCCGATTACTTTGCTGCCAACCGCTGACGATAACAGGATCTTGCATTGGTACGACTTTCTTTGCCCGTTCTGCTACGTCGGCCTGCACCGGACTGAAATTTTGGTGCAAGCAGGATTTGAGGTAATCGAGCTGCCGTTCCAAGCACACCCTGAGATTCCGTTCGGCGGCATAGAAGCAGGGCCGCGCGACGGCCCGATGTATCGCATGCTGGAGCGAGAAGCCAGGCAAGCCGGGCTGCCGCTTAACTGGCCGCCGCGCTTGCCCAACAGCCGCATCGCTTTGGCGGCTGCTGAGTGGTTACGGCGCTATCAGCCGGAGATGTTCAAGCAGTTCAACGAGGATATCTTTGCAGCGCATTTTGTCCAGGGCGAAAACATTGGCGATCCCGCTGTCATTGACCGCCACGCCTTGAGGTTGGGTGTTGACCTCGACGGCTTGCACAGGGCATTTGCCGACGGCAGCGCATTGGCCGCAGTCAGCGATTCCGAAAACCTGGGACGTCAGTATGGTGTGCAGGGAACGCCGGCATGGCTGCTGCGACAACGCCTAATTGCAGGGCTGTTGCCGGTAGAGGAATTCAATGCGCTCGCCTGCAAGGACCGTGAACCGCTGACGCCGGCAGCATGAATCATGGACGCGGCTGCGGCTGCTTTCCATTTGACCCGGGAACGGGTTTTTTATCACAATTTTTACTCAAACTGAACTGGACCAAAAATGCACACACAATTCTTCACCAATACCCCGGTTTCCTCGACGTCCTGGCTACGAAGCCCCGGAAAATGGCAAGCCGCTTCCGCCAAGTTGAAGCATGCGGTGTTTGCCATGGCGGCCGTCAGCATGTTGTTTGCCCAGTCGCCGGCAAGTGCGGCGGAGGTAGCATCGTCGCAAAAAACTATCGTTCTCGTGCATGGCGCTTTTGCCGACGGCTCCAGTTGGGACAAGGTAGTCCCGCTGCTGCAAGCCAAAGGCTTCAAAGTCGTGGCTGTACAGAATCCGCTGAGCTCCCTGGCCGACGACGTTGCCACCACCAAGCGCGCCATTGATGCACAAGCCGGACAGGTAATCCTGGTCGGCCATTCCTGGGGTGGGGCTGTGATCACCCAGGCCGGCATCGACGACAAAGTTAAAGCGCTGGTGTATGTGGCTGCGTTTGCGCCGTCTGAAGCGCAGTCGGTGTTCGACACCGGTAAGGACTATCCGCCGGCACCCGGTTCGCAGCACCTGGAAGCGGATGCCGGCGGCTTCGTCAAGCTGACCACCAAGGCGATGGCAGAAGATTTTGCACAGGATTTGCCAGTAGCAAAAACCGCGCTTCTGGCGGTCAGCCAAGGTCCCATCCTGGGTAAAAGCTTTGGCGAGCCACTTCAGGCCGCAGCTTGGAAAACCAAGCCATCCTGGTATGTTCTGACCACTAAAGACCGCATGATCCTGCCCGAACTGCAAGCAGCCATGGCCAAGAAGATCGGAGCCACCGTCACAAGCGTGGCGAGCAGCCATGCGGTGATGCTGTCGCAGCCGCAGGCGGTCGTCAATGTGATTCTTGCTGCCGCCAAGGGGAACTGAGGGGAAACGGGCGCGCCGGCAAGGGAGGATTGCCGCGACGACTATCAGAACGAGCAAGATGGGCTGAGACGCGCAGGTGTTACCACTCGTACTTCAGGGTAGCGCCTACATCGACTCCAGAACGCTTCTGGCCGCCCATGCTGAACAGACCATTGACATGCGCGTTGAGGCTGACTTTCTGGCTAACCTTGGCTGTAACGCCGGCACCCATTTCCCCCCAGCTTCCGTCCGTCTTGGTGCTGATCGAATCGACGCCACCATAGTTGACCGCGCTGTTCGTGCCGCCAAGTGTCGACCACAAATTCGCCTTCAGGTACGGCTGGATAAGTTTGTTGCCGTCTTGATGCGTGTATTGAAGTTTCGCACCGATGCGGCCCAGCACGCTGTTCGATGAGCCGAAGTCTATAGAACCGAGGCTGTCGGCGGCATCTTTCAGGTTCACGTTTTGATAAATCAACTGTGCCTGCGGTTCGAGCGTCAAGTTTTTGCCAACTACGAACGGGTAGCCACCTTCGACAGATGCAGTGATGCCAGTGCCGTTAACACCAACGGACGCACGATCGGTCGATGCATTGCCGTTATACACGGTGCCTTGCAGCACTGCGTCGGTGTACCAGCCGGACTGGCCGAAATGCGTCCAGTACGCGCCGACACTCCAGCCGTCAAGTTTGATGCTGCCAGTGTTCTGGCGTACATTTTGGCCGCTGCCGTCGGCGTTGGTCAGCGTCACTGTACCGTCGACGTTTGCATCGGCATGGGCAAAGCCGAGGTAAGCGCCGATGCGATCACGTTCGCCCTGTGCTTGCTGCAGATTCAGGATATCCACACCGGCCTGGAAGCCGCCGATTTTGGTTGACACCGACGGATCGACGATGCTCGAATAGTTGTCCCGAACTGATTGCCCGAACACGCGGCCCCAGGCGCCATTCGATGGATTGCTTTGCGATTGTGCATCGGTAGCGATGGCGTTCGACTGCCCGAGACGGCTATCCAGCGAACCGAGGGTTGCTTGTCCGATACGTACGGCAGTTGGCATGACGCTGCCGTATACCGACAACTCGGGGCCAAAGATCTTCTGAGGTACAGGCGGTGTGATACCGCCAGCGTCGCCCGGTTCAGGCTTGTTGGGATCAATCGGTGTTACCGGATCATCAGGCATCACAGGGTCTGGATTATAGGTGTCGCGCAGATACCAGTTGTCCGACTGCGTGGCATTTTGGCCGCCGCGGAACAAGCGATAGTCAAAGGCGCCAGCGCGCACCGGCGCGTCCATCTTGAACGAGCCGATATCCGACGTGCCGCTATTGATTGCTTCAACCACCATGATGCCGTTGTTTGTCTGCGAACCCGTGCCGCCAACATTGTTGATGGCCAGCGTGGTCTGTCCGCTGGCGTGGCCGCCGTCGATAACGACCTTGTCGGTATTCGAGTCATCGCCACCAAGTACTGTGTTGAGTGCGATCGTGCCGTTGCCGATCAGGTTGCCCTTGACCGTCAGCACGCCGCCCACTGCGTGACCCTGGCTCACATTGACGACGCTACCGCTATCCATGGCGAGATTAGTGAGACTGGAGTTGCCGTCAGCAATCCATTGTGCGCCATTCAAGTTGAGGCTCAAAGTCGATGCTGAATCGAGCACGTGCATACCGCCTGTAAGGGCTGTACCTGAGCTGTTCAGAATCAGTTGGCCGCCATTGCCAGCCTGTGCGATCAAACCACCGGCGCCCACATCGACAGCAGAGTTGATCAGTGTCGCATTGAGATGCGCGCCGTTGCTGGCGACAAATCCCGAGCCACCACGCGAAGTGAGTGTCGAATCGGTACTGCTGAATTGTGAATTGCTACCCGACTGATCGGCGATAACGATTGCCTGCCCAGCGTCAATCCCGCTACCGGCATCCATTGAGAAACTGTTATTTGCGCCGGTGCTGAATTGCACGCCGTACGATTGTGCGCTGACAACTGAACTGCCGTGTGCTTTGACGCTGCCGCTGTTGGCGACGAAAATACCGGCGGAGCTTGTGCCGAGCGTATTGATGCTCACATTGTTAAGTTCCGCGGCGGCGGCGGCTGCAGTGCTGGCATCGCCGCCCCCAAGGCTAAGGCCGGCGGCGGTGGCGCCCATAGTCAGGATGTTCGTATCGGATGCGCGCAAGATAGCCCCTTTATGCAGATCAATGCCAATCCCATTGGCGCCCGAGGTATCGATGGAGGTATTGTCACTCAACGTGATGATGCTTGCTGCGCTTGTGCTAATTCCGTTCGCTACAGTATTGATTCTGGAGTTGGCGATGTTGAGTATAGGTGCGTTGACTGCATTGCCAACGTTGATTCCTGTTCCCCCACTTGTGTTGTTCAGAGTCATGTTTTGCATGCTCAGGCTGCCGGCAATTTGGTTAATACCTATCGCTAGCGGGCCACTTGCATTGATTGTCGAGTCAGACATCGTCAATGTCGATCCAAAGCCGCTCATACTTACGCCTATGACTCCCATGCCAGACGCGTTCAGTACTGAGCCATTAATAACGCTAACGCTAGCGCCGGGCGCAGGCGTAAGTGCTGCGCTTCCAGGTGTAGTCACGGTGATTGTTTGACCATCGATGATCTGCTGTGCGGTTGCGCTGGGTGCGAAAGTAGCGCCTGCAATTGCAGCGATCAATGCGGATGTGGCTGTAGCTTTCTTGCGACCCTTTGTTAATTCGGATGCCGCAGCCCAAGTTCCAGTGGTGGTGTTCCATATGACGCGATATACATTGTTCATGACTTGCACCTGCTCGATAAATGTGGGGACAGGGCGAGTATGTGGATCTATGTCTTTGTAAAATATAGGAATTGTCTTAAATTAAGAATGTTCCTAACTGCGAGTAGGAAATAAGCACTGAAAGAAATTGAGGCGAGGAAACGCGTTGGCTTGCATATATAAATATTGTTACTAAAAAGAAATTGTTGTCATTTAATATGTGCTGGCGGTGCTCATCCCAACAGTAGTTCTCTGTAGAAATTCTTCCGGGCCCGCCACAAGATTCGTGGGCTTTTTGTGCGGATCGTCTCAGGTATCTTGCCGGCGCAATGAGGCTTTGCTCTCGATGTAAGCTGCTTCGCGCGGCGTTTTCACAGCTGGGTATGGGAGCGATGCCCATTTTTTGTTGAATGGCTGCGAACCAAATTGGCTCACCGGTCAACGGGCCATTCAGCGAATACCTAGTTGCGTCGCGACCAGATTGCACCGACAAGAAAGCCTATCGCGCCTGCGATGGCGAGCGTGCTGATCGGGCGTTGGTTGGCGAATTCGATGGCGGTGTCGATCGCTTCGCCGTATTTGGCTTGAGTGCGTCCGGCCAACTGGCGCGCTTTGCCTTCGAGTTGCATGTGCGGATCATCGGTCAGGTTGCCCACGGCATCCTGGATCTTGCCGGCGACGTTCTTGACGTTGCCTATGATGCGGTCTTCAGACATATACATCCTTCGGAATGAGGTGAGTGAAAGCGGCCGGCGCCGCGCGCCGGCCAGCTTGGCTGCTTACTTGTTCTTGACTACATCGCGCAGTTTGTCAGCAGCTTCGCCAACCTTGGTCTGCACTTGCCCTTCGACTTTTTCGGCAATGCCTTCGGCTTCCGTACTCTTGTTGCCGGTGATCTTGCCGATGGTTTCCTTGACCGAACCCTTGACCTGTTTGGTAACGCCTTCGATGCGATTCTTGTCCATGTTGTGCTCCTGGTAAGTGATTGATGGTAAAGACTGAATCAATGTTGAGAAGAGAATCCTTCTGCAAGATTTGTCAGCTGCTTCTTCAACGGTTCCATTGTCGTCATTTGCTCACCCCGAAAACAGTTGCAAATGCACCGATCCGGCTAGTGCATTTGCAGCAGTTGTACTAGCAGTTGCGCTAACAGTTGCGCTTTCAGCCGCGCTCAGCCTTCTTGCGCCGCGTGACGTCGGCGGCAGGCAGGCCGAAGAAGCCACGCTCGCGCGCCCAGACGATGGCTTCGCTGCGGCTGTGCACGTCCAGCTTGGCGTAGATGGTGGAGACATGGTTACGCACGGTATTCGGCGCCAGCGCCAGTTCCTTGGCGATTTCCTTGTCCGCCATGCCGCGGCAGAGCAGGTCGAAGACATCGCGCTCGCGGCTGGTGAGATCGGCCAGTTGGGCGTTGCCGCCGTCCGGCATACTGGAGCGGCGCACATTGGCCAGTTTCTCGATCAGGGTGCGGCTGAACCACGACGCATCTTGCATCACGGTTTCGATTGCCACCACCAGTTCCATTTCGGAGCGCTTGCGCTCGGTGATGTCGAGGAAGGCCATCAGCAGGCATTCCTTGCTGTGAATACTGACGACTTCCACCGACACCAGGCAGGAGAGGGTATCGCCATCCTTGTTCTGTAGCTGGAATTCAGCATTGAGCAGGCTCCCCGATTCGGCCAGCGAGGCGGCGATTCGTGCGCGCACCTCGGCAGACCACAGGCCCATGTCATCGATCGATTTGCCGAGCGCTTCTTCCTGGGTAAAGCCGGTGGTGGCGGTGAATGCAGAGTTGAGGTCCAGCACGACGAAATCGTCGGCTGTCAGCAATACGGTCGGGACCGGCGTCATGCGGAACGATTTCTCGAATCGTTCTTCGCTCTGGCGCAAGGCGTTTTCGGCTTTCTTGCGCGGCTCCAGATCCATGAAGGTGAACAGCATGCAGGCTTCTTCGCCGATATCGATAGGCTGGCCGGCCACCACGACGGCTTTGGTGTCGCCATGCGGCAGGCGTAGCACCGCCTCCATCTGCGGGATGGTGGCGCCTTCTCCCAGGCGCTCGATAGCGAGCTCGCGGCGGTCGGCATTTTCGAAGACATCGATTTCATAAACTGAACGGCCGATTACCTGTTCGCGTGCATAGCCGGTCATTTCGACGAAACCCTGGTTGACCTTGATATAACGCTGGTCGCTCAGGCGGCAGATCACGGCCGGCGCCGGATTGGCGTTGAAGGTCTTTTCGAAGCGCTGTTCGGCGCTGGCCCAGTCGGTGGCGTCGTGCAGGATCAGCACCAGGCAGTCCGGCTCATCGGCGCTGTTGGTCAGCACCAGGCTGCGTACCCGATGCACCCAGTATTGTTCTTCGTCGTGGGCCGGATAGACTTCGACAATCACGTCGCTGAATCCTTCGCCGGCGACCACGCGATCGATCGGATAGCTGCCGGGCTGCACTACGTGGTTGTTGCGATAGCGCAGGCGAAAGCGGTCGCGGTATTCGCTGGCGTTGGCGCCCAACTGCTTGAAGTCTTCGACCCCGTGCATGTCCAGCGCCGCCTGATTGGCCCAGACGATGCTCTGGTCTGGCTCGACCAGGATCACGCCTTCAGTCAGGCCGGTGATGATCTGTTGTAGCTGGCGACGGTCGGTCTGGCTGCGCAGCACCTTGTCGTCGGCATCGCTTACGACGGGAGTTTGATCCATAGTAGATTTCTGACTTGGGCTTCAATGTGAATGTGCACCTGGCGAGATGACGACATTGTCGCCGTCTCGCCAGGTGCGGACCAGCATCCACTATACCTGTCTGGAAAATTGCGGTGCAGATTGGATTGCCGTGGATGCGGAAGGCGGCAGTGCTTAGATCGGGCGTGGTCGCAAGCGCAAACCGAACCAGCCGCCGAACGCAGCAACCAGCGCACCGAGCAACAGGATCGCCAGAGAACTCCAGGCCGCCTTTGAGACGCCCTTGGCCGCGCTCGCCGCCGTCTCACGCGCCTGCTGTTCGAGCTGCGCCTTCAGTTGCTGATATTTGACCAGCGCTGTAGCGTAGGCCTGGGCATAGTTGTCGACGATTTTTTGCGCTTCCTCGTGCGATTTGCCGCTGCGCGCCGCCACGATGTTGACCAGTGCATCTCGGTCCGCCGCGTCCAGCGCAGGCAAAGCCTTCTGCTTTACGCGGGCAAACCATTGCGCCAGGTCGTCGCCAGCGGTTTGCGGTGTGGAGCCGGCCTGTTGCGCGGTACGGCTGGCATCGTCGGCGGCGTTCTTGGCATTAGCCTTTAGCTGGCCCGGCTGCAATGCCTGCTTGCCGGAATCGCGCAGCAAATCGTTCAACTGATCCTGCATGCCGTTCCAGTCGAATTCAATGCCTTTCTGCTGCAGCTGATCCTTGACGCCTGAGGCGATGTCGGGCGCCGCTGCGGCAACGCTGCGGCCGGCCAGCGACAGGCCGTTGCCTACCATGTTGGCGGCGGCGCCGGTGACGCCGGAAGCCAGAGAGGCCAGCAGCCAGGTGCCGGCCACCGTCATGAGCGACCAGGTCAGCAAGCCGTGCAAAGCGCCTTGCCGTGGCGCCGCGCGGCCGCTGATGAAGGCGCCGAAAAATAGCGAGATCAGGGTGGTGACCGCCAGCCAGATACCGACACCCACGCCGGCGCCGGTCAGCGGATTCTTGTCGCCCAGCGGATCGACCGCACCCGCGCCGATGGCGGTGCCGAGCACGGTCAGTACCAGGTAGATCATCAGCGACAGGAAAAATCCGGCCAGCACGGCGCTCCATGAGATACCCCAGCCAAAGCGCAGCAACTCAGGACGCTGTTCGATATTGTCGTTATAGATTTCCATATAACCCCACGTTTGAAATTGATCGGAGCGGCCCCGCACGGCCGTCATTGGCCCTGTGGGGACTGCTTGAGTTGGGGGAGTATAGGACTGCGATGGCAAAGATTCCTGATGCATTTACACCAGAAAATCTAGTGCATTCATCATGAGCAAGCTGATAGATTGGGGATGTGTTTCGCTTTTGCGCGGTAAGTCCCGCGCATACGACCTGGCGCGATCGTATGTGTCGTATTCTTTTTAGTGTCTATGCAAAATAATGAAGAGAGATGGAGAATGTGATGGCTACTTTCTTCGGAAATCCACCGATCTGTAGAGCGGGCTAAAAGTGGAAGTTTGGTGATCAAGGTTTGGTAATCGTCCAATCACGCCATCGATTAACGCCTATTTGTGGGAATGGTTTTTGGTATGCGGTTTTTTACCAAGCTCCCTCCAGTTCATCTCCGTCATTTCGACGCCAAAATGCTTTGCCGCTGCCTTGATATTTTCGAACGCGGCGTCACGCTCAACGTCAGATACTGCATCTACCTGGTCGAAGCGCGCCAGCGCATTCCTCACATGTGAGGCATCGGTCATCGGCTCTTTGCGCTGTTTCGGAAATGCGAATGCGCTCTCGGGTAAATGATCCCTTTCCTTGCTGTTCAACTCGCCATGTTGTGCATGTGGCTTCCATGTCGTCTGGGTCATATCGTCTCTCCAGTGTCAGGTTGTGTTCATGTCAGAGCCCAGACCAATTCCAAAGTTCTGTGCTTTCCCGGAAATGCCCGATATAAGTTTTTTATCGAGAGCGCCAAGCTGATGCTTGTCACTACGTCATGCCACCAATGACTCTTCCATTATCTGCCTTGCTCATTTCGCGATTGTCGCTAGTCGGATTTTCCCGAACGTTAAAGTTTTTACAAATGTTGCCGTTAATGCATTCGTGGGACATGAGTACGTGGATAACGCGTATCCAGTTCCATTCAAAGATGCAGGCCCGACAAAGTATTTGCACCAGGCGCTATGAATTGATAGTTCGCCTGGGGATTGCGTTTGCCTGGAGTGCATCGGTTCGAGATCTTTTTGTATCGATAAAGGAGTCTGGCAGATCGCCGCTTTGGTTGATCGCTTTCCGTATCTGATGACATTGATCAACGGATGTCGTCCACTAGAGCGGCACCATCGAAATGCCAGCTCATGTAATCACTTCATATACCAAGGAAAATAAAAATGAAACTGAGAAACCTGAAAATTGGCCAGAAGTTATTCCTGAGTTTTAGTGCAGTCATCACATTGCTGTTAGTGATTGCGACCCTTGCTTATGTTCGTGTCGGAGGATTGAGTGACAACATCAATCTGACGAATGCCGACCGTTATCCCAAAACGGTTCTCGCCCACACGATCAAGGATGAGCTGAATGAAACCGCGCGCTCCCTGCGCAATGTCCTTTTAATGACGGATGTCGATAGCCGGGATAGCGAGTTTGCAAGTATCGAGAAAAACTCCAAAGTCATCAGTGAGTCCATTGAGAAGCTGGATAAAACCATTACTACCCCGAGGGGCCGCGAACTTCTCAAGGAGCTCATGGAAATCAGGCAAAAATTCATCGCCACGCGAACGACCTTCCTCAAGCTTGTGAAGGACGACAAGATCGCGGAAGCAAAGAGCGTGCTGTTCGGAGAATTGCGTCCAGAGCAGCGGAGCTATCAGGATACGCTCGACAAACTGGTCAGTTTTCAATCTGGTTTGATGGAGGAATCCGGCAAAGCGTCTGAATTGCAAGCCAGGGAAACGCGCATGGGCGTGCTGGCGCTGTCGATTGCGGCCACGCTGATTGGCATATTCGTCGGCGTGTTGGTGACGCGCAGTATCACGCGGCCGTTGAGTAGGGCCGTCGCCATTGCACGCAAGGTCGCGGACGGCGATCTTACCAGTACCATTGTCGTCAACTCGACCGATGAAACCGGGCAATTGATGGCGGCGCTGAAAGATATGAACGGCAGCCTGGAAAACATCATCAGCCAGGTGCGCAACGGCACCGACACCATCGCTACTGCATCGGGGCAGATCGCCAGTGGCAACCAGGATCTTTCTTCGCGCACCGAGCAGCAGGCAAGTTCGCTGGAGGAAACCGCTTCTTCGATGGAGGAAATGACTTCTATCGTCAAGCAAAATGCAGATAACGCGCATCAAGCCAACCGCCTGGCGATATCGGCATCGGACGTCGCCGTCAAGGGCGGCGAGGTCGTGTCTCGGGTAGTTGATACCATGGGTTCGATCAAGGATTCGTCGCGCAAGATCGTCGACATCATCGGTGTCATCGATGGCATCGCTTTTCAAACCAATATCCTTGCGCTGAATGCGGCGGTGGAAGCGGCGCGTGCGGGTGAGCAGGGGCGTGGCTTTGCTGTGGTGGCGACAGAAGTGCGCAACCTGGCGCAGCGTTCTGCTGGCGCGGCTAAAGAAATCAAGCAGCTGATTGGCGATTCGGTCGAGAAGGTCGATGTAGGCAGCGAGCTGGTCAATCAGGCCGGCAGCACCATGAGCGAGATCGTCGCCAGCGTCAAGCGGGTCACCGACATCATGGGCGAGATCACCTCGGCCAGCCGCGAGCAGGAGGCCGGCATCGAACAGATCAATCAAGCCATTGGCGAGATGGACACGGTGACGCAACAGAATGCAGCATTGGTGGAGGAAGCGGCCGCTGCGACCGTGTCATTGCAAGAGCAGGCTGACAATCTGGCGCACGTGGTCAGGGTGTTCAAGCTCAATGACAAGTTCGAGATGGTTGCCATGTCGACGGCCAACCAACAGCGTAAAGCGTTCACCCAGGCAGAAAATCAGCGCCGCATCGGCATTGTCGCCAGCAACAACGCGCATAAAAAAATTATCGCAAACGACGAATGGGAGGCACTTTAACTTTAACCGTGGCTGCTAGCGCGTATTCTTAGTCGATCGTAACCGATTGACGCGAACGCAAGCGGCAAACTGCAAATCCGGCTACGTCATCCGGCGTAGCCGCTACATTCCGATTAATCCGTGCCGCCTTCGTTTTTATCCGCATCACTGTGCAAATGCTTTTCTTCCGTATCACGAGGCATGCGGTCGGTGATGTCCATGCCGATTCCGCGGTAACCGATAAAAAGGCTGGCCGAATTGAGCATCGGCTCTCCGCTGACCTGAAGATATTGCGTAGTACCATCGGCTTTGCTGCGACTGTAGACAAAGTCGAGGAAGGGGCGACGATTGGCAATGTTGTCGTTCAATTGTTTGCGCTCGGCCTCATTCCATTGCCCTGTATCCGCAACACTGCTGGCGCTGGAGGTGTGGTTGGCGTCGATGCCGAGCATCTCAAAGACCGGGCCGGAGACTTTGGTGAATTTTCCTTGCGCATCCTGTTCCCAATACCAGTCCGACGACAGTTCCGTCAAGCTCTTGAAGCGCGACTCGCTCTCGCGCAGTTCGGCCGTGCGTTCCTGCACGGTCTGTTCCAGTATCTTGTTGTAATTATCCAGTTTCTGATACAGCAGCCGGACTTCCAGCATGTTGTGGATGCGCGTCTGCACTTCAATCAAGTCGAATGGTTTGCTGACAAAATCTTTAGCGCCGGCTTGTAGCGCGCGCAGTTTGTGGTCGGGTTGCGCGGTGATGACCAGCACGGGTAAATATCCTGTCCTTTCGATTCCCTTCAACTCTTCCATGACCTGGAATCCATCCATCTCCGGCATTTGCAGATCGAGCAGAATCAGGTCGTAGCGATGCGCCAGGTGCAAGGGGCAGACGGTACGCGGGTCCATTGTCGACGTGATGTGTTGGTAACCGGCATTGCGCAGCATTCTTTCCAACAGCAGGACATTAGCTTCCTGATCATCGACGATCAAGATGCTGGCATTCAGAATTTCGGATGCTTCAAGCATTGCAGTATTCCCAAAAAAATCATTCACCTACTAATAAACCATACGGCATTTCGTCACTGCCTAGACGCGATTCGACAAACCATTTTGTTCTGCATGGCGCAGTGCAACGTCGAGGGCATCCATGAATTCCATGACCTCAATGGGCTTGGTCAAATAGCGGAAGAAGCCGGCGTCAATGCCTTTCTGGATATCGCGCGGGACGGCGTTGGCCGAGAGCGCCATGATCGGGATGTGCGCTGTTGCCGCATCTTCGAGCAAAATTTTCAACGCGCCATAACCACTGATGCCGGGTAAATTGATATCCATCAAAATCACGTCCGGGTGATGTTCCCGGGCCATCTGGATGCCGAGATGGCCATTGATCGCTGTCAGCAGCTTTATATCGCCGCGCCGCGCAATCAATTGCTCGACCAGGACCAGATTGGCTGGATTATCTTCGACATAGAGCAATGTGTGACGCGAGCTAGATGCGTGTGCCACCGCATGACTCCGTTTCGCCAATTTGTGCGCGTCGATGCTGTCAAGCGCCAGTTCCGGCATGCTCGATGAAGGTAACTCGACCCAAAATACACTGCCGGCGCCGACGCTGCTCTCGACGCCGAGGACGCCGCCCATCAATTCGACCAGTTGCTTGGTGACCACCAGGCCGATGCCCGTGCCTTCTTCGATACTGCCCTCTTGCCCGAGCCGATTGAACGGCTGGAACAATTGCGCTAACTGTTCCTGCGTCAAGCCGGCCCCGGTATCAGTGACGCTGACGCGGACCCGATCTGCGCCGCGCATCACGCATTTGACAACGACCGTGCCGGCGACCCGGTTGTATTTAATCGCATTCGACAACAGGTTGACCATCACTTGCTTGACCCTGGTCCGATCGGCATGCACATAGAAGAGATCGTCAAGAAGCGGGAAAGTCATTTGCACGCCGCGCTTTTGTGCCTGCGGTTCAATCATGGCCTGGCAATCCTGTATGACCTCGGTGAGCGACATCGATTCTTGCGACAACGTCACTTTGCCGGACTCGATCATCGCCAGATCGAGGATTTCATTGATCAGTCGCAGCAGATACCATCCGGCTTGCAGTATCTGGTCAATCGACAGCTTCTGTGCGGACGAGGGCGGCGGTACATCGGATGCCATCAGCTGCGCGAATCCGAGCACGGCATTGAGTGGCGTGCGCAACTCATGGCTCATGCTGGACAGGAACTCCGATTTTGCCAAATTAGCCTTTTCCGCAGCGGCCTTGGCGTTTTCCAGTTCGACGTTATTTTCTTGCACCTTACGTTCGAATTGCTTGCGATCGGTGACGTCGCGGGCGGCGGCGAACACGCCCTGCAACTTGTTGTCGCGGTTATGGAAAGTGGTGGCGTTGTAGGAGACTACGGTTTCGGTGCCGTCTCTGGCGTGCGCGGTCAATTCATAATTGGTGACCTTGCCTTCGCGCAGCACGCGCGTGATCGCTGCCTCGGCACGTTGCGGATCGGTGAAGTAATTTTTGAACGGTGCGCCGATCAATTCATCGCGCGTGCAGCCGGTCAGCGCTTCCATCTGCTGGTTGACGTCGCTGATGATGCCGCGCGGATCGGTGGTCATCAAGGCGTCGATATTCGATTCGATCAATGAACGCGTGTAGAACTGCTGGTCGCGCAGCCGTTGATCGAGCAGTGCCTGCTCCGCTTCGACCCGTTTACGCGCCGTGTTGTCGGTGCCGATCAAGAGGTAGCCGATGACCTTTTCTTGCGCATCGCGCAGTGCGGTGACCGACACCATCGCCGGGAATCGACTGCCATCCTTGCGGATATAGGTCAGTTCATAGATATCCTCAATGCCGCGCGAGGCTTTGAACACTAGCGCTTCAAATCCCGGGGTGATCGGGGTATCCAGTTCCAGGCTCAGGGAAGCGGCGCGGGCAATCAATTCTTGCGCATCCGAAATCCCGGCAGGCGTGATCTTGTCGACGACATCTCTCGCTTTGTAACCGAGCATGCGCTCAGCGCCGACATTAAAAATCTGAATCACGCCTTGGGCGTCGGTGGCGATGCAAGAGAAATTGGCGCTGTTGAAAATGGCGTCTTGCAAGGCCCCCGCCTTCAGCAATGGCTGCTGTACGGTTTGCTGTGCCTGGTTGGCAGACGGTTCTTCTATGGTGGGCATAAATTCAGATTCTGATGGACTTACAATTGAGCGCTAGCCTCGGCTCAAACAAGGTAATGGTGAATCCTGTCAGTCCGGGCGAATTGGCGCCGGCTTGCCCTGACGCTGACGCACATCAGACAGCAGTCGCGCAAATTCCTTCTTGACCACGTCATAGCATTCGCAAACGTTGCTGGTGAGGCCAGCCCGGTTCAGCACGGTGATGTGGCCGCGCCGATATCGGATAAAACCGAGGCTTTGCAACTTGCCGGCCGCCTCGGTGACTCCTTCGCGCCGCACTCCCAGCATGTTGGCGATCAATTCCTGCGTCATCGTCAATTCATTCGTGGGAAGGCGATCCAGTGTCAGCAGGAGCCAGCGGCACAATTGCTGATCTAGCGAGTGATGGCGATTGCACACGGCAGTCTGGCTCGTTTGTGTCAGCAGAGCTTGGGTGTAGCGCAGCAGCAGGCGCATCACCGGCCCTCCACGATTGAATTCTTCAATCAATATGTGCGATTTGAGCCGATAACCATGGCCACCGGTCTGCACCACGGCACGGCTGGGCGTGGTATCGCCGCCCATGAAAATGGAAATGCCTAATATCCCTTCATTGCCGACACCGGCAATTTCGGAAGAGCCGCCGTTTTCCAGCAGATATTGCAGCGAGACAATCGATGTGGTCGGAAAATAGACATGCTGCAGCTTGCCGCCGGAATCGTAGAGCAGATCGCCCAGCTGCATCGGGATTAACTCCAAATGTGGCGCCAGGCGATCGAATTCGGTGTCAAGCAATGCTGCCAGGAGATGATTCTGGTTTGGATCAGGTGCACTGAACATATCGGTCCTCCTGGTCCCGGTCTTGAGCTTGCTGATTGTAAAAAGCGGAAATAGAAGAATATCCGCGTCAGTCAAGGTAACACGCCCAATTAAATCGTCTTGACTGGATTGCGCTGCGAGGTCGTGGAATTCGCGTTATTACACATAATGGGTTGGGATAGTGCCAAAAAACAACGCTGCCGACGTGCTGAGCTGCATTTGGAGGGATTTGCGAGTGACGCGCTGCGCGAATGTCAATGTTTTATGGCATTGATGAGTGCCCGCAGGCCCGCTGAAACGTGACGATGACCGGGGTAGTAGAGACAGACGCCGGCAAATGCTGGACACCAATCGACGAGGACACGTTCGAGGGCGCCATTCTGGAGCGAATCGGCAACCAGGAAGTCGGGCACAAACGCGATCCCGATACCATCAATGGCGGCGTCCACCATTAAAATCTGATCGGTCAGGGTGAGCGGTCCTTTGACGTCGATTGTTTCGACGATGCCATGACGCTCGAACTCCCAGCGGTAGATCAAGCCGCTCTCAAAGCGAAAGCAAATGCAATCGTGCCGATATAAATCCTGAGGAACCTGCGGCCGGCCGTGCGCGGCAAGATAGCCAGGGGATGCCACTGCGGCGAAGCTTACGGTTTCCGTCAGGTGTACCGCGACCATGTCTTGCGGGACCGCGTCTGCCAACCGAATGCCGGCGTCGAAGCCTTCGGCGACGATGTCGCTGAGCCTGCCGTCGGTCACGATGTCGAGCCGCACCAGCGGATACTCGCGCAGGAAGCGTGCGAGTATCGGCCGCAGGATCATGCGTATCGCTACATCGCTGGCGTTGATTCGCACGGTTCCGCTGGGCGTATTCCGCAAGTCTTCGACTTCGTGCATTGCGTCCGCGACAGACGCAATTGCATGGCGTAGTTTGGCGGCAAGCCGTTCGCCCGCATCCGTCAGTGCAATGCTGCGGGTAGTCCGATTGAACAGGCGTACGCCAATGCGTTCTTCCAGGTTTCTGATTGAATGGCTGATCGCCGAGGGCGTCACGTCAAATTCGATCGCCGTTGCGCGAAAGCTGCGGTTCCTTGCTGCAGACAGGAACACGGTCATCGCGAAAAGATCGTGACCCTTCAATTGGTGAAATTCATTCATCTGAGTATAAAGTTTGGCGAGATTGTATCAATAATGATCGTCCCATAGAATTTGAGCAAGATCAAAAGGAGAACCATCTTGGCTAAACACGGTAACTACACCCCTGAAAAAGTAAGTTTCCCTTCGCATGGCGAAACTGTTGTTGGTGTCCTGTATCGCCCCAAAGGAGAGGGGCCGTTTCCGACGATTGTCGTGCTCGGACCTTATTCTTTCCAGAAAGAGCAGGCTCCTACCCATTACGCCACCCGGCTTGCGGACGAGGGCTTCGTGACACTCGCTTTTGATCCGCGTACGGTCGGCGAGAGCAGCGGCATGCCGCGCCGCCTGGAAAATCCCAAGATGAAGAATGAGGATGTGGTATCTGCACTCGACTACATGCTGACGCGTCCGGATGTCGATTCGACGCAGGTTTTCTTGCTCGGCATATGCCAGGGCGGTCCGGAGATGCTTGATATTGCCTCTTACGATGACCGGGTGAAAGCAGTGACGGCCGTGACTGGCTATTATCGTGATCGAGAGACAGACCTGTTCATGATTGCGGCAGGGGTTAGCGAAAACCCTTTTGACGCCGCAACGGCGCCCTCAACCGAACAACTGGAAACGCTGTTGGCTGCCCGGCTTGAACGCGCGCGCGATGCCAAGCTGCGCTATGAGGCGACCGGCGAGGTCGTCTACAAACCGATTGTTTCGCCCGATCTCGGTAATCCGAAGACTGGTTCGGATGCCGGCCTTCCCGGACCGCTCGTCTGGAGCTGGTATGGCCCCTGGACCCTCAAAGGCTGGGAGAATCGCTATGCCATCATGAGCGATCTCGATCATTTCTCGTACACCACTGTTCCCGGCGTCTCGACGCTCAAGAAGCCTGCGCTGATTATTCATTCCGACACCTGCATGAACCCGGCCGCGGCAAAACGGCACTACGAGTCGATTCCAACAACAGACAAAAAACTGATCTGGGAGAACGGCACCAATCACTTCCAATATTATGACGAGCCCGATGCAGTAGACCGCGCCGCCGGCCATGCTGCTGACTGGTTCCGTCAACACATGGCGTGATCGCAAAATCTTGCAAGAACTGCAAGCAAGGTAAAACATGGAAGTGTGTGCAAGCACCGCTTGCAAGGGACCATATGAAATCGTACGTGCCGGCCTCTGGAGCGGTGGTCGGCACGCATTTTCGGCAAGCCCGTTACCTCATTTTGTTTAGATGGATGAAATCTCCTGTTGCTCCACTGAGTAATTTTTATGCCAGTCCGAGGCACAGAAATTCTCTGATATGATCAAATCCCTGGTTTTCCTTGGGTAACCATCAGGCGGCGCAAAGTGATTTCGTCCGCTGTTGCGATTACGCTGCGCACTAACCATAATGGCAGCGAGCGAGTCAATCAGCATTGCCGCCGCAGGCAAAAGCAGGAGGAGCATTCATGATCCGGTTGGTGTTGCTGTTATTGGGAGTCGAGTATCTGCGCAAGCGTTGGCGCAGCATCGTCGTCATCGGATTGACATGGCTGGTTGCCGGCCTGGTCGTCTTTATTGATGCTCTCGATAGTGCGTTGTACTTCCCGATCAATTTCTTTGCCTATCTGTTCCTGATCGAAGGTCTGGCAACGCTGGCCGTGGCGTGGACTGGCGTCGGCGGCCAGCGCATCCTGCGCTATGTGAAAGGCAGTGCCGTGGTGCTGGCGGCGATACTCATTTTCGCGGGCCATCACCATGGCAATTTCTTGCTGTCGATGATCTTCGGCACGCTGTTCCTGACCGATGGCCTCATCCAGTGCATCTCTGCCTACATGGTCCGCTATCGTCGCTGGCGCGTAGCGTTCTCCTGGGGAGTCGCCGAGATTTTGCTGGCGATCTTTTTTTATCAACCCTACCCGACACATTACGTGGGAACGCTGCCGTATTGCCTGGGCCTGTTCCTGATGTTCGGCGGCGCCAACATGATTGGGCTGGCAGCCCGCGTGCGTCGCATGAACGGCAATCCAGCCCTGTCGGAATCGGCGCACCCGGCCGTGCAGCCGGATGAAGCGGTGGTTTCTGGGTTCACACAAGTGGAGTGGGAGGGTCCGCCTGCGGACCACGAACAGGCGCTGACTGTGCATATCTGGACGCCTACAGGCTCCGCCAAATCGCCGACCCAGAATTATCCGATTGTCGACCGCTATATCGCAGCGGTCGATGTCAACGGCGTGATCTCCACCGGGCATGCAGCATTGGAATCGCCGGAGGGGATTTACATCAGCCTGTACCCGGGAGTAGAGATCGACCGGTCGCCGGATGATTTCGGGCGTCTGCTGCGCGCCACCCGAGAGAACGATGTGCCCGGGGTGTTCCAGCCGGACTATGCGACAGAATCAAAGGCATGGTGTCCATCAACTGTCCAGGTGCGCATCCGCAATTACGACCCGCGCCGGCTGCAGTCGTTTTGGCTGCGTTATCGGAGCGATGCTACCTATAACCTGACGCATCGCAATTGCTCCAGCACCGTAGCCCAGGCGCTGGAAGCCGCCATCGACGGCGCCGTTGGCCGGCTGTACGGTAATCGCGCCGGCTGGCGGGTGTTCTTCCGCATCCTGGCGACGCCGGAGTTGTGGGTCGCCGCGCAGATTCGGAAGCGCGCGGTGACGATGGCGTGGACGCCCGGGCTGACGCTGGATTATTCCAGGGCACTCAGCATGCTGGCCGATCCGCGTCCGTTCGCCTGGTGGAAGTTGGCGAGGACGGCCTTCAACCGGATGGCGCACTTGCGCCGCGAATGGCGTGCCCAAGACCACGACGCCGTTGATGCGCGTTGAACGGACTGAGGCCAACCTCTTTCAGCATGCTCAATTCAATAGGACAATAGGATCCATATGAATAAAAAGTCGCGGAAATTTGTTGTCCACGCCTTTGCCACCGTTTTGCTCGGTACGGCATTGCTCCCGGCGTTCGCCCAGGAGCAACCAGTACTGGATCCACCCGGAAAACGTTTTGATTTGAGCGGCTATACGTTGCAGCTTCCAATTGCAAAGCGCGACAGCATTGAGGAAATACGGGGGAAGCAACTCAACGAATATGCGTCGCCGTATTTTTTTCTGAACGCAGATAACGGAGCGATGGTTTTCTATTGCACATCTGGCGGCGCAACTACCAGAGGTTCGCATTATCCGAGAACGGAATTACGCGACAACAATGAATGGGAATTCACAGGACAACATGTACTCTCTGCGACACTGGCGGTCGATCAGCAACCGAGCACGGGGAACCTCATCGTCGGACAAATCCACGGTACCCACGGGAATACTGAGGCGCTCAAGATCCGCTGGTCGAAAGGGAATATTGTTGTTGGGGTAAAGCGAAACACGAGCGCAACAGAGGAGAGATTTACGCTACTCAAAGGCATTCCTCTGCACGAGCGCTTCTCTTACATCATCTCTCAATCCGATCATGTCGTTAATGTAACGGTCAACGGCGCCTCAATGTCCTTTGAGTACGACTCCACTTGGAATGGTGAGAAGGTCTACTTCAAGGCAGGAAATTATCTGCAAGATAATGCCTCGCCCGAATCTGCCGGACGCGTTGAGTTCTTCGCATTGAAGCGCACGTAGCCGCCGACGAAAACGGAAATGTTCCCGGCGGGTGCCAGGTGAATAGTAAGGTGAATATTTAGCGCCGCAATTGAAGGGCGGCACGTCCGCTGCATCAAATGGCTATTGCTGCGACCGAGGCAGAAGTTTGATTGCAGTTGCTGCGATGAAATATGTGTGATAATTCATTGTCAAATATGCTATATGGAGAGATAAAAATGCGTAAGTCAATGTCATTTTTAGTGAGTGCCGTTTTAGTTGTTGGCTTAATTGGCGCCTCTCAGGCGGCTAACCTGCGATTTTTGAGTGACACGCCGATCACCTATCTGAAACCGAAAGACAAGACATCGCTCATTGCAGCTGCCGATAGCGTTCTGACGGAAAAAGCGGATGGCGAGACGCAGCAATGGTCCAATAAAAGTCTGGGCAATTCGGTGAGCATTGAGGCTGAGTTGAGTGCGACGGACACCGTCAAGACAGATGCCAATATTTGCCGCAGACTGCATATTGTGCTGCATGCAAAAGGACAGGATCAGACTTTGTCGATGCCGGTTTGCAAAACGCCCGAGGGAAAATGGACAGTGCAAAAGAGATGATTTGCGTTATGTAGCAAAATCGCTCGTCGTTTTTCGGGGCAGCGTGCCCAGAAAATATGAATCCGTTGGAAGCCTCGTGCCTTAATTGGTCCGAGGCTTTTGCAATTTTACATTTGTGCTTCCCCTGCATGCAAGAAAACTGAATACGTCTTACCATACCCCCGCCGATATCCTGCCGCCTGCGCACCCACCCATGCCCACCGACGTTGCCTCCCTGCTGTTTGCACTGACTGTCAGCATGCTGACCATGGCCGTCGCGCTGCCTTCCGTGATGGGGCGGGTAAACATGGCGGCACGGCGGGCGCAGTTGGGCATCTTTTTGCAGGCGGCGGGTTGGGTGCTGCTGCTGATCTCCGGGTTGGTCGAAGCCGGTTCGTGGACCGACCGCACCTTGTCTACTTTATCGATGGCCGGCATCGCCGGTGGTCTGGCGCTGAACGCCACCGCGTTCGATTTGTGGTGCGGCCGGACGGCGCTGGCGCGGGCGCCAACGATCATTGCCGTGGTGCTGACGCTTGGTTATGGCATCGGGTTTTCCAGTTATGCGTTTCGGGTAGGTTGGGCCAACGGTTTGCTGGCGCTGCAGATGGCCATGGTGGCGGCGACGCTCTGGCGCGAACCGCTGCTGCCTGTCGGCCGATGGCGCTGGCTGCTGGTGGTCGCCTTGATGGCGCAAATGGTGGTGACTGCCTGGCGCGGTGTGCTCGGGGCATTTTTTACCGATCAGTTCCCGGCTTTCCTCACGCCGCATCCGGTGAATATTGCGTTCGCGCTGGTTGCCAATGCGACCGCGGTATTGTCGCTGACCGGCATCCTGCTGGCGCACCGCGACGAAGCGGCGCGCGCCCTGGATCGCCTGGCGACGTACGATGATCTGACCGGTGTGCTCAACCGGCGCGCGTGGCTGGTGCAGTCCAACATCGAACTGGAAAACAGCGTCCGTTATGACACGCCGCTCGCTGTGCTGATGCTGGATATCGATTACTTCAAACGAGTCAATGACAGTCGGGGCCATGAGGCCGGTGACCGTGCGCTCAAATTTCTCGCCAGGGCGCTGCAGGCGGCAGTACGCTCGGGTGATATCGTTGGCCGGTACGGCGGCGAGGAGTTCTGCGTGCTTCTGAAGCAGGCGGATCACGCCGCGGCAAAGGCATTTGATCAGCGTATGCGTGCCTATCTTGCCGAAGCGACGTTGCGTGAACTTGGCCATGAGATGACCTACAGTGCCGGCATTGCCATCCGCACCTCCGCCGACGATACGCTCGAAGCGATGCTGCGGCGTGCCGATGTGATGCTATACAGCGCCAAGGCGCAGGGGCGATCGCGTACGCTTGATGCGCAGGGAAAGCCGTTATTGCAGGAAGAAACGGCCTGAGATTTTCTCTGGCCGCAATACAGTGCGTAGTGTAGTTACCGTCTTGCCGAAGAGGCACGTAGTCCGCATTCTTGAAGTCCAAGCATGCAATTCATTTTTTTCGTAGCGGCACATCCTCAAACAGCCATGCCAGCACGAACGCCAGGGCGATCAGGCAACCCGCGACGATATACACCGAACTCAGTGCGCCGCCAAATGCTTGCAGATAATCGTCACGCAGCGCTGCCGGTAAATGATGCACGGTTGAAGGGCCGAATGTTTGCGGTAGTTCCGTACCTGGCGGAATGAGTGCGGCAAGCCGGGTGTGCAATCCCTGCGTGAACAGTGCGCCGAAGGCTGCAACGCCGATTGAGCCGCCAATCGAACGGAACATCATCGCACCGGATGTCGCCACGCCCATGTGCTTGAACTCCACACTGTTTTGCACCGCCAGCACAAGTACTTGCATGACCATGCCGAGCCCGGCGCCGAGCAGCGCCATGTACAGGTACATCACGTGAAGCGGTGTTGCGTTATCTACGGAGGCCAGCAGGAACATGCCGATGCAGGCCAGGAATGTGCCGATAATCGGGAAGTGGCGGTACTTGCCGATCTTGCTGATGATCTGGCCGCCGATGATCGATGTGACGAGCAAGCCGCCCATTAACGGCAGCAATTGCATGCCGGCTTCCGACGGCGTCGAATACTTGACGACCTGAAGGTAGAGCGGGAGGAAGGTTACCGATCCGAATAGCGACATGCCGACGATGAATCCGATCAGGCTGCTCAGCACGAAGGTGCGCTGGCGGAACAGTTCGAGCGGGATGATCGGTTCGACTGCGATGCGTTCTTCATAAATGAAGCCGCCTATCGAGACGATGCCCAGCGCCAGCGTGAACCATAGCTGCGGCGATGACCATGGCATGATCGTGCCGCCTTGGCTGGTAAACAGGATGATGCAGGTGAGCGCCGATGCCAGGAATGCCGCGCCCATGTAGTCGATCTGATGTTTCACACGCACGATGCGCGGTTTGAACGCGGTGCCGATGACCAGCAGTGCGACGATGCCGAGCGGGACGTTGATGTAGAAGATCCAGCGCCAGGACAGGTGCTCAACGATAAAGCCGCCGATCAGCGGGCCGACCACCGTCGCCAGTCCGAATACACCGCCAAACATGCCTTGGTAGCGGCCGCGCTCGGCGGGTGGAATGATGTCGCCGATGGCCGCCATCGTCACCACCATCAGGCCACCGCCGCCCAATCCCTGCAGCGCGCGCAATATCACGAGCTGCGTCATGTTCTGCGCCACGCCGCACAGGACGGAGCCGATCAGGAACAACACGATCGATGCCTGCAAGACGATCTTGCGGCCGAACAGGTCGCCGAATTTGCCATAGAGCGGCACGACGATGGTCGACGCCAGCAGATAGGCGGTGACAACCCACGACAGGCTTTCAAGGCCACCCAGGTCGCTGACAATCGTCGGCAATGCGGTCGACACGATGGTCTGGTCGAGCGCTGCCAGCAGCATCACCAGCAGCAATGCCGAAAAAATGAGGCGGATCGGCGGGCGGTTTTGCGCTTGTTCGCTTATCGCACCGGCGCCTTCAATTTGCACGGAAATATCGGTACTCATGATGTGGAAACCTGATTGTATTTAATTAAATGATCGTTTAATATATTTGAAATCCCTTGGGTAGTCAAATAATCGAATCGACATGGCGACGAAAAAAACCACTGTGCCTGCAAAGGTTGAGAAGAATGCAACGGTAGCGGCGGCAACCGCAAGGCGGCCGGGAAGGCCTGCGGGCAGTGCGCGCGGGCCTGAACAGCGCAACCGCCTGCTCGATACGGCGCTGGTGCTGTTTGCGCGGCAAGGTATCCTCGATACGACGCTGGTCTCCATTGCGCGCGAAGCCAAGGTGACGCCGGCGATGGTGAATTACTACTTCACCAGTCGTGACCAGTTGATCGACGTGCTGATTGAAGAGCGTTTCTTGCCAGTGAAAGCGGCATTAAGCGGCGTATTCCAGGAGTATCCGGACGATCCCGTGGCCGCCATCACAGAACTGGCGCGACGCTTCATGGATGTCGCGACAAGGTATCCGTGGTTTGCGCCGCTATGGCTGCGCGGAGTGATCACGCATGACGACCAGATCAGGCAGCGGATGGGCGAACGTGTCGGCGATGAAGATCGGAAGGCGGCGTTACGATGCATCAAACGCTGGCAGCGCGAAGGGATGCTCAATGCCGATCTGGAGCCGCCGCTGGTATTCTTGTCGCTGCTCGGGCTGACGATCCTGCCGCTTGCAACAAGCATGACGCGCCAACTCGGCACCGAGCGCAACCCGATTGATGCTGAGGCAATTGCACGGCATGCGATTGCCCTGCTGGTGCACGGGGTGGGACCGCAGAAGCCGATGAAATAATCGGAAGGCATGGCTGCGCTTAATCCGGAAAACCATCAGGTGTATCTGGTGAGCGGGAAATTCGGCGCGGCGCCGACGCCAACTGCGGCGAATCCTCATCCACGTCCGGCGCTTTTGCCTGATACCTTCAATGTCCTGGTCGCCGCGCCAAATTAAACAGAACTCATGAAAGCACCTGCGGCCGCCCAAAACTTGATTCGAAGGCGACCTATCAATTTGCGCTGAACAATGCAGACGGCCAAAAGCGTGACGGCATCAATGCTACGGTCGGTTTGCGCTTCTCCTGGTAAAGTCCAACGCTGATCCAGTGATATGCCCGGCACCACGATTGTGGTGCCGGGCTTTTTTTGATCTTGTTCTCTCGCTAGCCATTCGGCTGCAGGTACTGGAATCCTGATGAATACCGGCGCAACGCTGGTGACCAAGGGGTTTTCAGATAACTCCCGCATTTCTCTTGCTTTATGAAAATAAAGTACAAACATTAAACTTTCAAAAACATATAATAATGGAAGGTAACAATAGATAACTTTAGTCTGTAGGGCTTTCCAACGGGAGTGCTGAGAGAGATGATGAAATCTACCGCCCCTCAACCTAAAACACGTTTGGTGTCTGCCTTACATGCGGCTTGGGACATCCGTCCGATGACGCTCACCGCTTTGTGCATGATGGTCGCGCCTATGGCGTATGCGCAACAAACCATCAATTTGACGAGCGCCAATCCGACTTATGACATCGGCAATGCAATTTATCCGATTACCGGCCTCACCGTGGCTGACAATGTCAGCGGCGTCATTACCGGTGCGGGCGGCACACTCCAATATGCAGGAGGCAGCCCCTTTGTTCTTGGCAGCATAACGAATAACACCGCGCAGAACCTGGATATGTCTGGCTTGTCGAATTTCACGTTCAATAATCCGACGCAGTCGTTCTCGGTTGGTGGCCGCTATGCCGGCAGCAACAATGGCAGTACCAACACCAGCGCCATATTGACGCTGGCCGCGGACAGCGTCATCACTACGTCTTCATTCAATGTCGCTGCCACCGCCAGTGGCGCAGCCAATGCTGTGCGCAATATTGGCACCGTCAATCTGGGTGCGAACACGAGGATCAATGCCGATACCATCAATGTCGGGACGGGCGCCAAGACCAGCGGCACGATCACCCTTGCGGCAGGTGGAACACTGGTTTTGCGTGGCACCGATGGCAGCAGTCCGGTTGCAAACTGGACCATCGGCGCGGGCGGCAATAGTTCTCTCGCATCTACGTTAGGGAATGTCAATCTCGGCGCCGGCTCGGTCGACGCAGTAGTTACCAACCTGTTGATTGGCCAATCCGGTCCCGGTGGCAGCGCGGGGACGCAGGGTACGTTAACGCTTGGAAGCGGAACGCTGGCTGCGACGTCAATCGTTACGGGGCAGAGCGGCACGGGCAGTAGTGCTGGTGTTACTGGATCGCTGACCGTCAACAGCGGCGGCACAATCACGGCACAAACCATGATGCTTGGCGACCGCTCCGCTGGCATTAACGGCTCGGCCACTGGTACATTAAACGTCAATGGCGGTACCGCCAGCGTACAAACCATCACGCTCGGTAATGGCACATCAGGCACCGGGTCTGTCAGTATCAACAGCGGCGGTACTCTGCAAGCGGGGACAATTCGCAGCGGTAACACCGGCACGATCAACTGGAACAACGGCAGCATCGCCAACCTGGCCGATGGCGCCAATATGGACGTTTCGGGCGCTAACATCGTCCTGGCCACCACCGGCACGCACACGTTCCAGGTCAATGGCGTCAATGCGCTCGCTTCGGTAAGTTCCATCATCAGCGGCAACGGCGGGACCCTGCTGAAGGCGGGCAGCGGCACGCTCGCATTGAGTGGCACTAACACCTATAGCGGCGACACCACGATCAATGGCGGCCTGATCAATTTCCAATCCTTGGCCAACTTCGGCACCGGCAACCTCAACCTCAACGGCGGCGGCCTGCAGTGGGGCACTGGTGTCACCACTGACGTATCGGCGCGCCTCAATGCACTGGGTAGCAATGGCGCTGTATTCGATACCAACGGCAACAATGTGACCCTGGCCGGCAATCTCACGGGTTCCGGTGGCGTCATCAAGGATGGCGCCGGCGTGCTGACGCTAACCGGGATGAATGCATTCACCGGTGTGTCGCAGATCAATAGCGGCACCCTGCAACTGGGGAATGGCGGCAGCACCGGCACTATTCTCGGCGACATCGTCAATAACGCCGCACTGGTCGTCAATCAGACGGGCATCAGGACATTGCCAGGCACGATCTCCGGAACCGGTTCGCTGACGCAGGCTGGCAGCGGCGTCACCGTGCTTGCCAGCGACAACACCTATACCGGCGGCACCACGATCAGTGCCGGCGTTTTGCAATTGGGGAATGGCGGGACGACGGGCAGCATCGTTGGCGACGTTAGCAACAACGGCGCCTTGGTGATCAATCGATCGGACACGTCCGTGCTGCCGGGCGTGATCTCCGGCTCCGGGGCGCTGACACAAGCCGGCAGCGGTACAACCGTGCTGACGGCCAACAACACTTATACCGGCGCGACTACCGTTGCGGCTGGCACTTTGCAGCTTGGTAACGGCGGCACGACAGGTAGCGTGGCCGGCAACATCATCAATGACGGCACGTTGATATTCAACCGCGCAGATACGGTGAGCGTTGCCAATCAGATTAGTGGGCCAGGTGAACTCATCCAGGCCGGGCCGGGTTTGCTCAATCTGGAGGGCGCGCAAACCTATACAGGACCGACCTTGGTTAATGGCGGCACCCTTGCGGTCAATGGTTCCATTACATCCGACACTACAGTTGCGGCGGCGGGCACGCTGGCCGGTTTCGGCTCCATCGTCGGCAACGTTATCAACCAAGGGACGCTGCGGCCGGGTAGCGGAATCAGTGGCAGTACCAATTACGGCGCGTTGACTGTTCAAGGCAATTACACGGGCATGAATGGCAGGCTCATGCTCAACACTTATCTGGGCGCGGACGGCTCACCATCCGATCGACTCATCATCGATGGTGGCGCCGCAACGGGCAGCACCGCAGTATTGATTCACAATACGAATCCCGGTGCGCCTGTCACCTCGACTGGCGATGGCATTGAAGTGATTGCCGCCGTCAATGGCGGCACAACCACCGCGGATGCGTTCAAGCTGGCGGCAGAGGTGCGTAGCGGCTTCACTGACTATCATTTGTTCCGCGGCGGCGTTGCCGGAAATTTTCCTGATAACTGGTTCCTGCGTAATGTCTTCACTACCGATCCATTGGATCCGGAGGAGCCGATTGATCCGACCCTGCCGCCAACGCCACCGGATGAAATTCTGCCGCCGGGCACGTATCCGATTATCGGTCCGGAGATCGCCACTTACGGCGTAGTGCAGCCGATTGCACGACAACTCGGACTGCTCGCACTTGGTACCTTGCATGATCGGAGCGGAGCGGATGCAAACGCAGGTTTGGCTCCGACACCGAATGTGCCCGGCCAAAGCATGTCGTCGATCGGCTGGGGGCGTGTCTACAACAATTACGCCAATAATCGCTACCAGGCCTACGCCAGTCCGAGCGTCAAAGGCAATATGGCTGGTTTCCAGGTCGGCGCCGATCTGTGGCGTGGCGCCGGTAACGCAGGGCGGCAGGATAGTGCCGGCGTCTATGCCGCGTTCAGCAATGCGAACATGAATGTCGATGGCTTGGTCACCAATGCCGACGCCACCGGCTATGTGCGCGAACGCACCGGCACGCTGAACCTCAATGCCTGGTCGGGCGGCGCATACTGGACGCACTACGGCGCCGACGGCTGGTATCTCGATGCGGTATTGCAAGCGACGCATTACAGCGGTTCAGCTTCCACACAGAATGCCAATCTGAGTACCAACGGACTCGGCTTGCTGGGCTCGCTGGAAACCGGCTATGGATTCTCGCTGCCGCAATTCGGCCCGGGTTTCAACATCGAACCGCAAGCGCAACTGGTGTGGCAGCGGGTGCGTTTCGATGAACAAAACGATGGCTTGGGAAATGTGGCATTAGGGACGACCAACGGCCTCAGCGGTCGTCTCGGCCTGCGGGCCAAGTGGGAAATCGAGAGCGCCAGCGGCCAACTCTGGGAGCCTAGCGTGGTGACCAACCTGTGGAAGGACTGGGGCAGCAATGCCAATACCGTTTATTCGGGTGCTGAGACTGCGCCGTTGCTGGCCAACAGCAGCCGTTTAGAGCTAGGCGGCGGCTTGGCGACCAAAATCGCCAAAAACTTTAGTTTCTATTCCAACGCTACCTATCAATTTGCGTTGAACAGTGCAGACGGCCAAAAGCGCGATGGCATCAACGCGACGGTTGGTTTGCGTTTTGCCTGGTAAATTC
Organism: Collimonas sp. NPDC087041; assembly: GCF_044745265.1. Taxonomy (NCBI): domain Bacteria; kingdom Pseudomonadati; phylum Pseudomonadota; class Betaproteobacteria; order Burkholderiales; family Oxalobacteraceae; genus Collimonas; species Collimonas sp. NPDC087041. The sequence goes on along the minus strand of NZ_JBIUZX010000012.1, from coordinate 57,174 downwards.
CGGCGCCGATTTTTGCGCCGGGTTTGCATTACTGCAAATCCCAACTGCGTATCAATAGTAATGGTGCAGAACGTACTCCTGGTACACCTCATCGACGACCCAGGCGACGATGATTGAGAACGGAATCAACAGCACAAGTATCAGACCGATTTCCATAAAACAAATCACCTTTCGATGATTCCTCATTCAACGAATCCACGTTCAGACTAATCAATCCTGAGGGGATTACAAGCACGCGCTCATATCCTTTTTTCATAACGGATATGCGCTTTTTCTGTCCTAATTTTTTAATTGCAACAGCAAAGGTGTTCGCGGTGCCGGGCAGTAATTCCTGATCCAATCTTTTTTCCTTCATTACGGCAGTTGGCAGATAAAGAAAAAGCGGCGTTGGCTACAAGCCACACGCCGCTGTGTGAGAAGGTCTGTCGTGGTGAGTCAACGTCGGTTTCTGCTGAGTTCCAGAAAGGTGATCAGGCGCTGCAAGCTCGCTTCCTTGGCTTTCGGCAAAGTCAGAAAACGGCAACCGAAGTGGTAAATCGGATTGCTGAAGCTCTGGCTATTGTGGACGAATGTAATTTTCAATTCCGACTCCATGGCGCCAAGATCGCGGTAATCGAATGTGGCCTCAGTCAGCGTCGTGCCAATTTCCAGTTCGCCGATGCTGGCGTCGGTAGAGCGCAGCCGGATGCCGGTCAAGGACAGGTCGACAATATCGAAACGCACGCGCCGCGCGTCGGGCAACGTAGCAGTACAGATGTAGGGATTGGCAATCGGCGTTTCCACCCGAAAACTTTCGCGTCGCTGTATGCGATACACGCTGTCGGGAAACGGCGATTTGAAGGCCGGCAAGCCGTCGTGCAGAACTGGTTCTGGCCGGCTGCAGAGAAATTGGACGTGGACGCCTGATTGCATGCCGGAGAACAGATTTTCCACCGAATCCTGCAGGCGCAGATTTTCGGTTTCGGTGGCGCCGTAGTCGTAGTGAAAGGTGCGGCTGTTTTCGTCTACAGCGAGGATGCGCGTAACGGTGCGTTCGCCGTGCCGTCCGAACGCGATATTCAGAAAATCCATCTGGCGCGCGAACTGGCGCAATACTTGGGCGATGGTTTTGGGATACGAGATCCTGAATTCTTCCAGCCCCGCGAGCGATGCTGTCAACGGCGAAACGTGGCCCAGCTCTGCTCTTGCCTCTACTGTTAAATTATTTTTTGTCATTTTATTCCCCGATTTTTATCAAACTCTCCCTGCGGCGTAAGGATGCCGTAAATGGCGATAAATTTTGTGAATTTTTGTCATTTTTTGTTAAATTGAGACAGTTTTTTTTCACACGTCGATGCCGCTTTCATTTTCGCTCAAGCGCTTCCCCATCTTGCGCTGCGGGCGGTAATGCTGTGATTTGATGACTTGTCCAAGAGGCTTCGATTAATCGCGCGTATGGTTGCGTGACGATCGTTTGTTTCGGGCATGAATTGAGATACATTGACATCTGTAAACGTTTGTAAATTCAAATGGAGGTAGAGGTGACATCAAGCAGCGCGACGTCAGAAATACAAATCAGGAATTTTCGCGCAGACGAAAAGGAGGCTGTCGATGCGGTGGTGAAATTGGCGTGGACCGAATTGATTGGCTTGATGCCCGAAGGAGACAAGCTGGCAGCAAGGCTGGGGTCGTTGACGGAGCAGGCCGACCAAAGCGAAGTCATCGTGGCTGAATTAAGCGGCGAGATCGTCGGCGCAGTTGGCTACGTCGGCGCGACTCAACCCAAGCCGAGCTTTTTTCAGCCGGATTGGCCGATGGTCCGCATGCTGTCCGTCTCGCCAGCGCATCGCGGGCTTGGCCTTGGCAAGAGATTGCTGGAAGAGTGCATCGCGCGGGCCAGGCGCGATGAGGCTGCCGTGATCGCATTGCACACCACGGCGGTCATGAAATCCGCCCAGCGTTTGTATGCCGCTTTGGGCTTCCAGCAAGTCCAAGAGCTGCCACTCTTGTTTGGCGTGCCATGCGCACTTCTCACAAAAAACATGCGTGCCTGAAGGGGGAGTGGCGAGCCGCAGAATATTTATCAATGATGATAGTGTTGTCGTGCGACAATTATTTGCGGCGCTTCATGTCGCCCTGAAATTGGCATCCTGAAATCTTCAACCCACATCGCCGCGAATGAACCCACAACAAACTCCGCTCAATGCGGCAGCACGACCGCGCATACATGGCCTGGATACGCTAAGAAGCATCGCCATCGTTTTGGTGTTCATGTATCACTACATGTGTTTCGTCAGCCATGACGCGACTTTCGGATGGGCCAGCATGGTCGGCTGGATTGGCGTCGATCTGTTCTTCGTGCTGAGCGGTTACCTGATCGGGAATCAGCTATTTTCCGGCATAGCCAGTGGGCGCACGCTATCGCTGCCGCTGTTTTATGCGCGCCGACTGCTACGCACGCTGCCGAACTATTACGTGGTGCTGGCGTTTTATTTTCTGTTCCCGCTGATGATGGGCGGTACATCACCACCGGCGCTTTGGCGGTTTGTTACTTTCACACAGAATTATCAACTCACACCTGGCACCGCTTTTTCACACGCCTGGTCTTTGTGCATCGAAGAGCAGTTCTATTTGCTGTTGCCGGCTACCGTGTTGCTGGCGGCTCGCTTTGGCAAGTCGATTCGGCTGGCCTGGATCCTGCTAGGTGGACTGATGCTGGCCGGCGTCATATTGCGTAGTGTGTTGTGGCTGAAATATGGACGGATCGCCGATGGCTCCATGGGCGGCTACTATCCGAACGTGTATTACTCATCGTTCTGCCGCGGCGACGAATTTTTGCCCGGCGTGGCCTTGGCGCTGCTGAAGAATTTTCATCGCGATCAATGGGAGCGGTTGATGCGGCACGGGCAGGCAATCCTTGTTGCCGGATTGGTCGCCGCTGCTGTGCTGGTGTGGTCGCTCGTCGATTTTTACTACATCGAAAACTATGGCTACGGGTACTTCATGAGCGGCTTCGGTTATTCCCTGATCGCCTTGTGCTTCGGCGTGCTGGTCCTGGCAGCACTCAGCCCGACGTCGTTGCTGCACCGGATTCGCGTACCCGGGGCATCCCATCTTGCGTTGTGGTCTTATGCGATCTACCTGAGTCACAAGCCACTCGCGACGATCATCGCGACACAGCTGGCACGGTTCGGCATTGCGCCAGGCTCTGCAACCGCTGTGCTGATCATCGCAGTGGCAGCGCTGCTGGTGGGATGGGCAATGTACAACCTGGTCGAGCGGCCTTTCATGCGTCTACGCGATCGCTGTTTCCCCAGCAATTTCTCGCCGCGTCCGCAGCCGGCCATGGCAACTGCCTAATCCGGAAAAATTGATACCCGGGCCGGTAGTCGTTGTGCGTTCCGTTACACGCACATCGCTGACGGCCGCTTAGGCCACGCCTGGTGTCGACTTGGTGGTCAGCTGCCTGGCCGGAAAACCGTGGCGCGAAGCGCGCCAGGTGATCAGTAAGGCGAGCGCTAGCAATAGGACCAGAACCCAGGGTAAGCTCGCCGCACCACGCATTTCCAGCAGCACCCCTCCGATGGCGCCACCGCCGGCAATGGCAGCGTTCCAGACGGTGACGATCAGCGCTTGTCCGACGTCGGCTGCGGTCCCGGAGGCATTGGCGGCGGCAGTCTGGAACAGGGTTGCAATGCCACCGAAGGCCAGCCCCCAGATGCCGATGCTGAGATAGATGATCGGCGGCGTCCGGCTCCAGACCGCGAGCGCCAGCGCCGCAATGCCGAACAATATGATGCTCAGCACTGTCAACCGTCGCAGCCAGCGGTCGATGCCGACGCCGACAATCCAGATGCCCGCCATCGCCATGCAACCAAAGACGAACAGCACCAGGTCTGTGCGCGCCGCCATGCCGGCTTGCGTCAGGAAGGGGGCGATGTAGGTATAGAGAATATTGTGCGCCAGCACAAAAGAAAAAGTGACCGCCAGTACCGCACTGACACCAGGCATGGCAAGCACATCGACCACCGTGTTGCGGCGGCTCTTCGGTTCGCCGGCAAAGTCAGGCACCTTCATCTGTACCCAGAAGACCAGCACTAACGTCAGTAGACTCACTGCGCCGAAGGTGTAGCGCCAGCCGACCCAGCTGCCCACCAACGTCCCCAACGGAATCCCGAGAGATAAGGCCAGAGGCGCTCCCACCATGGCGACCGCGATCGCACGGCCGCGCAGCGAATCGGTCACCATGCGACCGGCGAAGCCGGCCAGTAAAGCCCACAGCAAACCGGCAAAGATCCCGGCGAACAGCCGCGCCAGCAGGATCAGCAGATAATTGTCGGCCAGCGCTGTGATCGTATTGACGATAAAGAAACCGCATATCGCTGTTTGCAGCAAAGGCCGCCGGCGCCAGCTGCGCGTTAGCGCCACCAACGGAATCGCCGCCAGCAACGAACCAATGGCATAAATGGTGACAAATTGTCCGATCAACGCCTCCGAGATCGCCAGATCGCGGCTCATCTGCGCCAGTAGTCCGGCCGGCAGCGCTTCCGTCAGGATAGTGATAAAGCCCGCGGTGGCAAGCGCGAGCAGCGCCGCCAACGGCAACGCGGGAGCTTCAGCCACCACGATAGTCGCAGGCGAAGTGCTGCACATTGCGACGCCTTTCATGCGGCTTGCTCCACGTTTTTCCAGGCCGGCAAATGGGCGTAAACCGCATCCCGCAAATCGGTGACGAACCGACCCGACATGCCCTCGTATAGCGTATTCGTGAAGGCCACCACGCTCAAGCCCTGAGCGCGGTCCACCCACCAGGAATGGCCGTAAGCACCGCCCCAGCGCCAAGTGCCAGCGCTTTCCGGGGAGGCTGCGGCGATCGGATCGCGAAGTACCGAAAAACCGAGACCGAAGCCAAAGCCGGGCGAGTTCGGCAGCTCCAGTTCACCCGTTTGATTCCTGCCCATCTCATCGACCAGCGCCGCCGGTAGCAGCTCGCCGCCGCCTTGACGCAACAACTCCAAGAGCCGCAGAAAATCGCCGGCGCTGCCCGTCATGCCGGCGCCGCCCGACGCAAAGGCATTGGCATCCAGCGCCCGGGACGGCGCGTAGCGGATACCAACAGTTCCCTCAAACGCCGGTACCACGTCCAGCTCACGCATGCGTCGCGGTTGCGGTGATTCACTGACGTAAGGAGTGGCCAGGCGGCTGGCGTCGACAGCGACAAACGCCGTGTCGCGCAAGTCCAGCGGTCCCGCTAACAACTGCTGCAACGCGGCCCCCAGAGGCATTTCGCAAATCCGCTCGATGAGTGCCCCGAGCACATCGGTCGCCAGCGAATATCCCCAACTGGCGCCGGGCTCGTACTGCAACGACACGGTGGCGATGCGGCGCAGGTTTTCCGTCAGCGTAATGGGAGTGGAATCCATGCCGTCAGAGACACCGGCCAGCGCTAGCGGTCCTTGCTCATCGGCCTCGAAAAAACGGTAGCCGAGGCCGGCGGTATGCGACAGCAACTGCCGCACGGTGATCCGCGCCGGAGCACCATCTGCCAGGCGCGGCTGGAATTCCGGCAGCCAACGCCCCAGCGTATCGTCCAGCCCGATCCGGCCCTGTCCCACCAGGATCATGGCCGCGGTGGAAACAAAGGGCTTACTGATCGAGGCTAGCCGAAACAGTGCATCAGTACGCATGCGACGCTGCGCTTCGCGATCGGCAAAGCCGGCAGCCCGTACGTAAACAAGCTGACCATGTTGCGCCACCAGGACCACCGCACCAACCAGACGTTGCTCGATGAGCGCGGCATCAAGCGCCGCATCGATTGGCGTTTGCGGCAAGGCGGGCGGGTGATCTGCCTCAAGGATAGGCGTTTGGATCGGCATGGATGACTCCTTTTGATTGTGTGTCGGAGAATCATAGGAGGCCATCGATTAAAGATAAACTGGGCTATAGTTCCAGACTATAGGGACATGAATGTCCGCAATCGAGAGAGCTATGGAAAGCCTGAGTGGATTCGCCGTATTCGTGCAGGTCGCAGAAACCCGCAGCTTCGTCGCTGCCGGCCGCCTATTGGGCGTGTCGGCTTCAGCCATCGGCAAGCGTGTAGCGCGGCTGGAAGAACGGCTCGGAGTGCGTCTGTTTCATCGCAGCACGCGCAGCATCACCTTGACCTCAGAGGGCGTGATGTTCCTGGAGCGCAGCCGCCGCGTGCTGGCGGAGATCGAGGCGGCAGAACAAGAACTCACGCTCAGCACCGGCGCGCCGCGCGGACGCCTGCGCGTCAGCCTGCCGCTGGTCAGCTCACTGATGCTACCGGTGCTGGCCGACTTTATGCAGCAGTATCCGGAGGTCGAGCTTGACCTCGACTTCACCGATCGCAGCGTCGACGTCATCGAGGAAGGATTCGATGCGGTGGTGCGTACCGGGGACTTGTCGGACTCACGGCTGTCGGCGCGCACCTTGGGCACATTTCACGTGCTCCTGGTGGGTTCGCCCGACTATTTTGCGCGCCACGGCGTACCGCAGAAGCCGGCCGATCTGGCCGCCCATCGCTGCCTGCACTATCGCTATCCCAACAGCGGCAAACTGGAAGTCTGGCCCCTGCGCCAACAACCGTCCGAGCCGCAGATCACCCTTCCGGTATCGATGATCTGCAATAACATAGAAACCCGAGTCTGCTTCGCCCAGCGCGGATTAGGCATCGCCTGCCTGCCCAACTTTGCCGCCGCCGAAGGGATCGCGAGCGGCAAGTTACGTACAGTACTCGACGAATATGTTGATCGCACGATTGTGTTCCGTGTACTGTGGCCCAGCAGCCGGCACTGGACACCTAAACTGCGAGTGTTCATCGATTTTTTGGTAGAGCGGGTTTTTGCAAAAGCGGATGCGTAGAAAAATGGATATGGCGTTTTGCTACCGCGTGCGAATCGACTACTTTTAGAGAAGATCACATGATCGTTTCGAGGTAAATTGCAGCGATCACAACCGACAAAAAAACGGCCAGATCCGGACACACTGACAGAGCACTTGCCATTAAACTTGAGCGCAAAATATGAAACCTTGGTTCTCTGAAGCGAAGTCAGTATCAATGCTGAATGCGGAGCTTTGTTTCCTCTTAAAGGACGAACTCTATTTCGGTCCAGACAGGTACATAGATGCAGACAGGTCAAAATTCACACAGAGTCTTGACCTGCCCTCAATTCCCAGGCAGCAGCCCACTATGGTTTGCACTAACGAGCTTATTGGACACGAGGACGAATTGTCTGCTTACTATAAGCAAGTTGTTAAATTTGCCGTTCATCATGGGCTGACGTTTAATTCAATTCGTCACCACTTCTGGTTGCGTTTCCGGCTGTGGAATGGCGAAGACAACATTCATGTCTCCTTTCCTTGGTATGACAGTTATTCAGAGATATCGCGCTTCCTGAATGCGCTGTTGTCAGTCGAATCGGGGGAGATTGATTACGATATTGATCAGGGCTGGGAAATGGAGGCTGACGCCTATGAAGATTATGTCTATCTCCGACAGCGAGACCCCGACCATGATGAGACGCACACTTGTATCCGAGTCCCCAGAGGCGAACTTGTAGTGCAAGCGCGACAAATCATGGAGCGCTCGGTGAAAATCATAAATCGGCTTAGTGATTTGATGGGTGAGGATGTCTGGACGTCATACGTGCGTTCTGAGCCAGTCTTCATGAAGAAGCCTGTCGAGATTGAGAGGAAAACTTGGTGGCGTCTTTGGTGATTCGGCAGGCTATCCGAACCTGGAAAATTTACTCCTTAGACGTACTCGTTCGGCCAATTGCGGATGGCCGAAAGTGTCTCTCAAACGGATGGCGATTCATTGCACCCCAAAATACAAAATGATGTCGCTAATAGTTAGTCGAATCATTTCTATCGATACATATCGCGGAGAGAAGTGATGAAGAAAAATTTTATACTGATTTTTCTATTGATCCTTACAAGCGCATGTGCTCAGCAATCTAGGCCGCGGGACGAGCACAAAAAAATGACTGTCTCGGGCTCACCTGACGATGGCCGCGATGCCTTTTACGTCAATCCTGCTTCATCCGCCGCGCTGTGGCTAAAGAGGAATCCTGACGATCCCCGCGTAGCAAAAATTAGGGCATCGATTGCCGATGTGCCGGCTGCCATGTGGTTGACCGGAAGCAGCCAGACGACGGACAAGCTTACTGAGACAGTCCGCCGTTACGTTTCGGCTGCGGATAGTGTCCATAAAACTCCGATTCTTGTTGCCTATAATTTGCCTAACCGTGACTGCAGCGGCAGGGCGTCTGCCGGCGGCGCGGCGAATGCGGCAGACTACAGGGTCTGGATAGACGACTTTATCAATGGTATCGGCGACAAGCGCGCCGTCGTCATTCTGGAACCGGATGCGCTGGCAGACAGTGAATGTCTTACCCCGGCAAAACGTGGCGACCGCCTGGCCTTGTTCAATTATGCGGTGGCAGGATTCCAGCAACGTGCGCCCCATGCTGATGTTTACCTGGACGCGGGGAATGTGGGCTGGAAACCCTCAAGCACCATGGCCAATTACCTGAATGCAGCAGGAGTGAAGGGCGCACGAGGATTTTCCTTGAATGTCTCTAATTTTTATACCCTCGATCAGTCCCGTGCTTATGGCGAGGCGATCAATGCCGTATTATCTTCTGGGTACGGCTACACAAAATCCATGGTTGTTGATACGAGCCGTAACGGCAACGGAGCCAATCCCGGCGATTGGTGCAATCCTCCCGGACGCAAGATCGGCACTCGGATTCACGCAATCGCGGAAAATGTGCTGGCTGTGTGGGTCAAACTTCCAGGCAATTCGGACGGCGCGTCCTCTTCCACCAGAGACTGTCATGGCGGCCCGGCCGCCGGCACGTTCAGTCCCGAACTAGCCATTCGTCTTATTGACGGTATGTAAAAAATTACGGCTTGATAAGCCCCTGAGTCAATGCAGGCATGGGGCAGTATGGGCTTTCGGAAAATATGGCAATGCCTCATTAAGAAGCGGAAGCCGGTCACAGCAGCTATGTCGTGTAGATGGTCGCCACAACAGGTATTTCGTGGGATATTTGGTCTATAGACCAACTATATAGCTAAATACAATGATTTCAATACCAGCCGACGGGGTGCGCCTGCGGGATTTTCGTCGAGAGGATCTGGCGCAATATAAAAGCCTGAGAAGTGATCCGAAGTTTCAGCGTTTTTATAGTGAGGAAGACTCCGCGACCAACAAAGCGGAAGAGCTTCTAGCTATGTTTATTACGCAAAGTGACGAGATCCCGCGATCAAAGTATCAACTCGCCGTTGTTTCGCCATCGGGCGAGTTGATGGGCTCATGTGGCATTCGAATAGAGTCACCAAGGCATGCGTCTATCGGCTGCGAACTGGGCCGGCAGTGGCAAGGAGCCGGTGCGGCACGCGATGCCGGCAATGCGTTGATCGAATTTGGCTTTGTCGAGTTGGGGTTACATCGGATCTATGCGGAGACCATATCTGAAAACAAGGCAGCGATAAAACTTTGCCACGCATTCGGAATGAAGATCGAATCGGAGCGCGTCAATGATCGATTTTTCAAGGGACGGATGTGGAATACAATTGTCCTTTCCATCAGCGAAAATGAATGGCACGCACGAAAGAAATCTGCCTGAAGCCGCCGGCTGCTGATGCTGTTGGGACGAGCCCTGAGCTTCGCGACAGGCGGCAGGCGGCCATAATGAAACTCTAAAGAATTTTCCTATTGGCACTTCAACTCAATTCAGCTAAGCGTGAAATGTTTACTCGAGGTTTATTTGAAAAATAAAAAATACACTTGGTACGTGAATATCTTACGGACAGCAATGGCACTAATGATATTTGCAAGTCGGTTCTCTCCATCAATTTCAATTTAACGCGATTCAATAGCGCCGACGACACCACCGGTGATGAGTATGCTATCTAAAAGACTAATATTTGTTTTTTGTGCACTGGTTGTGGCGCAAAACTGTTTCGCGCTTACAGTCGACGAATTGAAGCGTGGCCTTGATCAGGCGCTCGCAAGTAAAGTCGCTGCTACAGCGCTTGCCACATACATAACCGGGTACGTTCACGGAAGTGCTGAGTATGGGCGCTCGCTGGGACTGGTCTGCGACGAATCGGGGCTTCGCTCAACAGAGGACGAATTGCGAGCGGTTCTCTCCTATCTTGGCGCCCATCCGGAAGAATGGACTGATGGTGCGCAATTGCTGATAAACCGCGCACTGATGTCGCCCAAATGCCAGCACTGACATTTGATATGAGGCGTTGGATCAAATATTGATGGGTCTCCCATGTGATTGGCTGGAACCGGCCAGAAGCGTTCGGCGAGCACTGGTCTAAAAATGTTAACTTCTTCAAATTCTAGATACATGGATCATACGTATGAACGAATTGGCCTGTTCAAATAAGTATCGAATTTCGCATGAATTTGAGACAGTTTGGCTGGAGCTAGATGATCGCGATCCCATCGTTATCGGTGATTTCTATGGTGATCCAGTAACAGCGATCATTGACGTTGACGAAAAATGGTGTGTGATAGGTGGATGTGGGCTTATCATTTATTATCTCGAAGAGCCATTTGATGATTTTGCTTACAACAAAATCTCTGGCCAATATCGCGAAGTGAGGCGCATCGCGTCTAATATATGGTGGGTACAGGAGATTGAGCAGATCGGGGTTTCGGAAATTCGGATTACATTGGAAACCGGTGAAACTCATGCGATTGAAATTACCAAGGCCGGTCGCTAACCGAGAATTTAACTCATATACTTGATTTTGAGGACCTATCAGTCGTCCTCAGTCTGAATGTCGGATTGGGAAATTAACTCCGTCGCGACAGTCTCAAAATGATCATGCACGTCCTAGTTAGAAGGCTAAGGCTGGGCGGTGAAGTTGGTTGCGGTTACTTCATCGTGGTAGACGATGAGCGTCTTTGTGTCACCGGCCGCAGAATTTGCCCCATTGCGATACAGGCCATACTGGACAGAACCGATGCCGGTCCACGGCGTGCCATCGGGACTCGCGGTCACATAGGTCTGTAGACCCTCCATGGTAACGGCATGCCCTAATCTGGTTTCTCCAGGCAGTTTCATTTCGAAGGTGAGGTTGCCAGTGTTGTCGCTCTTCCAGAGTATATCGAAGCGGAAATCTATCCACTGATTCACATATGGCATGACATTGTCGATGACTACCATCTTATGGACATTGCCACCCCAACCGAGTTTGAGTTGTGTACCCTGCAGCGCGAGATGGATATCGTGTCCGCCGCCGTGATGTTTGAACTGCCAGACCACGTCCTCGGAAGGCGCTTTGCGTGTTCCTTTCACGGAGGGCACGAGATCTTTGAGCAGCATGCTGAAGGTGTATACGCCGTGGTCGCCGTCGCGGTAACTGGCGCCCGCGATGCGCCCTAGTCCGAATTCGCTGCGGGGAAAGCCGCCGCCCACATATGCAGGGTCATCCAGAACCACCTTGTTGGCAACAGCGTAAGCAGTGTCATGGGCGCCACCGACCACCACGTAAGCAGCATCCCGGGCAGTAGCGAGACCCGGTTCGATGCCGGGAACTTCGACGCGGTTCGGTCCTTTCGTCGGGTATCCAGAGCTCACGCTGCCATCTTCGTAGTCGGCGTGAAAGATTGCCTGCGCCGAGGCGGATGCGGCGAGCATCGAAAGAGCTGTCACAGCAATCATCTGAAGCGGTTTCATGAAGGTCGATCCCAAAAACAAAATGAGCCAGATGTCATTGTATTGTCAGTTGGCAACTTCGTGCGCGATTTCCTCCATTTTTTGAGCTGCAAACTGACCCGCCTGTCGACGCAGCCCAATAGCTGCGTCAGGGAATTGCTGTCGCATCACTGGATATCGGCCGACTACGCTTTGCCATCATGGGAAGGTCAAGTCCAAATCGAGCACCCTGGCAAGGACGTAGGTGACGAGCACCAGGCCCAGGAGCGATAGCACGAAGACCGCGGCCACCTTGCCGCTCGCGCGTAGCACCGCGCGTTTCTCCGTCGCCTTCTTCCCTTGATCGTAATGCCACTTGATGGCGAAGAACATGCCCGTGCCGAGCACGAGAACCTTGAACGTAACTAAGACTATAGGGATCCATTCCATCATTTTGGATATTTCCAGGCTATTACTTGACACTATCTATCGTGAGGCGCACTACCTCAAAACGCTGCTTCAGCAGCTTCATTTTTTGTTCAAACCATCCTCTCAGGCATCTTGCTCGAATCTTTGATTACATCGACCTACGAAATAAGAATGGCATCCCGCGGAGTGATTTGCCGAAGGCAGATGAGGGAGGAGAAAACGTCAACGACTGCCATGCAAGGATGTTGTTGCTGCACGTCCTGATGCATACTACTTGAAAACAATTTCCATACATTGAGACAAAATGTCCCAGCCGAAAACCATACAAGATGAAAATGTGCCAATCTGGTTGCCGCGATTGGCCGGGAACAAAGGGCCACGTTTTTTGCAGATTGCGGATGCGTTGCAGGCGGCGATGGTAGATGGATCGCTGAAACCGGGTGACCGTCTACCTCCGCAGCGCCAGTTGGCAGCACAGCTGGATGTCGACCTGACGACGATCACGCGCGCATACGACGAAGCCAGACGCCGCAACTTGCTGGAGGGCCGCGGCGCGCGAGGCACTTATGTCGCGGCGCCGAAAGTCGAATTGAACGCTATCCTCGACCTGAGCATGAATATCCCACCACCGCCGGATGGCGTGGACTTCGACGACATGTTGAAACAAGGTTTGTCCCAAGTACTGATGAGGGCAGATAATGAATTGCTGATGACTTACCACTTGGCCGGCGGAAGCGACGCCGACCGCAAGGCTGGAGCTAAATGGCTAGCACCGATGTTTGGACACCTGGATTCTCGACAGGTTGTTGTCTGTCCGGGAGCGCAAGCGGCGATCGCCGCATTGATCCTTGCGCTGACGGGGCCTGGCGATGTCATCCTGGCAGAACCAATGAGTTATCCCGGCTTGCGTGCTGCAGCGACCCAATTCGGCCGGCACATCATTGCGGTGGAAGCGGACAAGCACGGAATGCTGCCTGAGATGCTTGAAGAAGCGTGCCGCCAGCACAAGCCCAAGCTGATCTACCTCAATCCGACATTACAGAACCCGACCGCCATCACCATTCCGGAACGCCGGCGCAAGGAGCTCGCCAGCATCGCCAAGCGCTGCAATGTGCGCATCGTCGAGGACGATCCCTACTGGCTCCTTGCCGATGCCCCGCCACCACCTATTGCGACGTTTGCCCCGGAACAGGTGTACTACATCTCAACCCTGTCGAAATGCCTGACACCCGGCTTGCGTGTCGCCTTCGTACTAATACGCGACCCGCACGAACGCGAACGTTTCCTGGTCGCGCTAAGATCATTTGCGCTGATGGTCGCCCCTCTGACGGCCGCACTGGCCACTCAGTGGATCCTCGACGGTTCGGCTGACCGATTGATGGAAGGCGTACGCAACGAGGCGCGCCTGCGCCACAGGATGGCGCGGGATATTCTGGCGGGGCGGTACAACGGCTTTGGTGACGGCCTGCACGTATGGCTCGAGTTGCCGGCGTATTGGAACTCCTCACAGCTTGCACGCGCAGCCGACAGCGAGGGCATCGCGGTCACGCCGGCGGAAGCATTCGCAACTGGCAGCGGATCGGTGAATGCAATTCGGATCTCATTGGGTAGCATCAAGGACCGCGGACACTTACAGGCGGGTCTTCAACGATTGTCACATCTACTTGCGCGGCGGCCCGAGTCGTTTAGCGCTACCGTGGTTTAACTGTCCAGGAAACACTGTGCGTCATCCGGAAGTTCTCTCAATGTAGTCACACATTGGTTTGCTGCCTCAGTGTTTATTTATCGTGAGATCACGCGCGAAAGTGAACAGATTGAAAGAATGCTACGTTAGCCGTGCTGCACGACGTCCGCTTGGGTGCGGAAGCCGCTGCTCACTTAAAACTGCGGTATACGTCTCAACGTTACTCAACGCCTGGCATTGTTATGGTCGCGTAGCTCGTTCTTGCAAAGATCTTTTCATAAGTTCTCGCATGTCGGTATTCAACTGGAATCAGTGGCCTAGTCCGGATCGAAGTTACTGACCTGCATTCAATGAGAATGCTTGACTGGTTTTGAACGAGAATAGATGGTTGGCTTTGACCGGAATACGTATTAAATCGACTTGCCATTGAATAAATGAGCGGTTTGGAGAAGCGCGAGTGTCGCTTAGAGCTGACTCCGGCCAGGAGCAGTTCCTCGAAATCCGTTCGCGAACGTCCGTACATGAGGAGAGAGCCACCCTTCGAAGAGATAACGGTAGCCGGGCCAAAGCAGGAGAGGGCAACGGTCTACAAACTGGCCGCAACACTCGTTAGCAAATCGTTATCTGATGAACTCGACTGGCCTCCGCCCATTGCTCTGGTATTAGATCCCACATTGCCCGATTCATGTTTCTGACCTTGGGGGAGGGATGCGCCGACATGAAAATTTTCACGTTCATCGACAGCATGAGCCTCTCGGCCTTACCTGCCTGACGCCCAACCAGAACCACCGTTTTAAGTCGAGGCAACAACTTCATTAAGTTTGCCAACTCCTCCACTCCCGCATGTCTCTCACCAGTTTTTATTTTTATAGTGCCGTTCCACCCGGGTATTACATTCCACAGCACGACCCTTTTACGGTCGATTCCCGCCTGTTGCATGAACCTAAAGAGAGCCTCTGCAGTGGAGTCGTCGTTGTTGCGGGAGATGAAGCCTGAACCTTTCCGTTTCGTTTGAGGGGAGGTCATGGGACCGGGCTTTTCCAGCAAAAAGAGCATGTCCGCGTCAATACCGCCATCCATCGGATCAAAGTCCTGAAATTCCCAATCGGGATGTTTGGCACGGAGACTCTTCACATACGCGGTCAGCGGAGCAATGTGAGACTCATGGAGCATACGGTGTCGCGCCTCTACAAATTCCGATTGCCTGAATGATCGAGGGATATCGTGATATTCAATCGTCATGGCCAAAAATTCCCAAGGCTACCAAGTATTAATTCGTCATTCTATTGAGTTATTTTGCGTATCGCAATCCGCGTTCTCGATCAACGGTCAATGGCCAATTCGTATTTTCAGATCAGGCCGTCCTGTCCGATTTACCAATAGATTGACTTGCTTTTGATGTTTGGTTTGAGAGGCCGCTCTGAGTAAGATTGCAGACCTTCCAGCAATTGGAGTTGAACGGCGATTTAGGGGGCTGCCCGTCGCAACAAACACATTGCGGTCATTCACGAACCATGAGGCCAACCCCATCAGGACAGATCAGCGCGGTCCAGCATAATAGGTGCGCCGAAACCAGCGCGGAGATCAATTTGCGCCAGCGACCGCAGCAACAACGAGAATCCAATTTCGCGCGATAATCGCTGTCACTAGTTTGCAGCGTGCGCCAGCTGTATCCGATCTATTGCAATTTACCAAACAAGGAATGCATGTGTCGCTGAACGTTTCGATGAGAAATGAGCGGGTTGATTTTCTTCGCGGTATCGCGATTTTCTGCGTACTGATTTTGCACTTTACGTTGGCTTACGGCTTGAAGAATAGTCCGCTTGGCAGCGTGCTGAACCCGGCTGTTCTGGATGCAATAACGCGCAACGGCAATTACGGCGTCACCATGTTCTTCGTGATCTCCGGGTTCTTGATTACGTCCACCTCACTGAGCCGCTGGGGCGAGTTGAAAAACATTGATGCGCGCACGTTTTATCTTTTTCGCTTTGCCAGGATCATGCCTTGCCTGTTGCTGGCGCTTGTCATCATCGTCACTCTTGGTTGCTTGGGCACGCCGTTTTTCAGCAACACCGATGGCCATCATCATTTGCCGGCTTCCTATTTCTTCATCGCCGCGGGATCGGTGCTGACTTTCTGGCACAACGTGCTGATGCAGTCGACCGGCTATTTCAATTACTGCCTCAATATTTACTGGTCACTATCGGTCGAGGAGATGTTCTACCTGGCTCTTCCTTTGATATGCCTGCTGTTGCGGCGCACCTGGCTCATTGCGGGCGTTTGCATCGTCGCGATTGTCGTTGGACCGATTTATCGCAGCCAGCACACCGACAACGAGATTTTTTTCATGTATGGCTATCTTGCCTGTTTCGACGCCATTACATTTGGTTGCCTCACGGCGTTGCTGGCGCGCCGCATGCCGTCAGGTTTCAAGTATGGACGTTGGTTGAGATGGATTGCCGGCATCGCATTGACGGTTGTCTACCTGCGTGGAATCCGGGGACATGAAATATTCGGCTTCTCGTTGATCGCGTTGTGCAGCGCTGCCTTTTTACTTGGCGCTGCAAACGATCGCACTCCGGGCTGGAGTACGGGGCGGATGACCGGCGCACTGCGCTGGTTGGGGCGGCACAGTTATGAGATCTACCTGTTCCATATTGTGGTTCTGGGGCTGATGCGCAATGTGCTGAACAGGGAGCAACTGAGCTATGGCGCCAGCTTGCCTTGGTTGTGTTTGTTCCTTGGGTTGACCATCGTGGTTGCTGCGCTGGTGTCGCGCTACATTGCCGAACCGGCGAATATTGCTATTCGTCTACGTTACCTTGCAGGTCGCCAACGGCGAGATTTTCCTTCCGCATCGATTGCTTCCGATTCCAAATAAAGCAGTTGAACTCGAGCGCCGTGGTGCAGTGAGTACACGGCGATATCCACCTTTGTTTCCTTGTGGAATCACAAAAATTCTCTTCTAAATATCCGCGTGTCTTAGCCGTTAACTCTCAATGTGACAGTTGTAGACTAAACGGGATAGGCATGAAAACAATAAATACAGAATTGCACGCTTTGCCATTTGAAAAGGTATCCATCATTGAAGCCAAATCGGTGCTCGATGGCGTTGATGCGATGCCGAAAACCGAGGTGAAGCGCTGGGAATTTTTCCGGCGCCAGGAAGACCGGCGGGATCAGGATTTGCGCGAGCAGACTTACCAGTGGTTTGCGAAGTTGCCGGCATCTGAAAAGCCGTGGGAGTTGGCTAGGTATTTTCCGAGGATTACCAATGAGTTGGCGGAGAGATGGGAGAAGCCGGCGGCGTGCATGCGATTCCTGGAGCAGCTATTGCTCGATAACCGCGGTGGGCGGCAAGGCTTCCCGGTGAATGTGGCGCGCGAGATCATGGCGCTGCAGCGCTATTTCAACCAGGCCGTGTTTGCCGCCACGTCACGTCCGCACGAGCTGGCGCACCACTGATGCCGGGATCGGATCGCCAGCCGCAGGCCGCTCAGACTTGCCAGGCGCCGTTTCGATATACGATCTCGTCATCCAGGTAGACCGCTTCCGTTACTGCAAAGACGTCGATGTGATATCTGGCGCTGGCGCGTTTGATGTTGGGTTTGCTGTAGACGCCGTGTTTGGCGCCGAGCGACAGGTGGACGCCGCACATGCGTTCGTAGGTGCCGATATCGCTGACCATGCGTTCCTGCGAAAAGGCGCGGTTCATGCCGAAGCCGAGCTCGCGCAGCCATACCTCGCCTTCGTCTGCGCGGATATTGGCCAGCACCTGATCGAAATCCGGTGTTGAATCGATGACGTCGACCACGCGGCCTTTGCTGATCACGAGGGTGATTGGCTTGGCCGGCTGGTTGACCCGGAATGAGGTGTCGCCAAACACAAAAATGCGTACGCGCCCATTGACGGCTTCCAGGTCCTGCGCTTCGGTGAACACTTCACCGATCGGGAATTGGCCACCGACGTTGTTCATCTCGCTATAGTCGCCGATATTCAGCTTGGCCGATTCGAACGGCGAGGCAAATACCAGTTGTTCTCCGCCACTGTCGACGATGCCGCTGCTGGCATTATCGATACGCGCCTTCAGCGCCTGGCCGACGCCGCGATAGTACGCCGGGTCATACGCCAGCGACTCAATGTAATGAAGCCCTTGCGGCCAGGGCATGCGCGACAGGTGTGGATGTTCGATCACCTTGAGCGAGCGCTTGAAGAGTTCGACGCGGATGCGGAAAGCTTCAAGGCGGAAGTTGGTGGACTGCACCAGTATCACCAGATCGTTGGCGCCCAATTCGGCAAAGGCGGCTAGCACAGCATCCGGCGTGACCGTGTCAAAGTCGATGAAGATCGCCTCCGGCAGACAGCGCCGATAGGCTTCGGTGAGGGCTACTGCAAGATCGCAGCGGCCATCCGCTACCACCAGGGCGCGCTGCTGGTCGCTGTGCTCGATGGCAATCGAAAGAATATCGCGCAGATGCTTTGCCGCAGCGTCGATCGCCTCTTCTGGAATCGCGCCAGAAGGGGAGCTGAGGGGGGCAGGGTGCGCAATGGAGGATGTCATCAAGTTACCGTATCGGTGAGTCTGAGGCGTGCCGCGGCGCTAGAAGGCGCGGGCGAAAGGGGCATGATAGCAAACAGGCCGCCATTTGCGGGCTGCGTTGCATTTTTCATAGCACTCTGCGAGGCGATACGGAAACGCGCCCGCCATGGCGTGGCCGGCCATGACAGGACTGCAACATGCATGTGATTAGTTGACCGGTCCGAGGAATTGCGTCACGGCGTGGATCACGCTCGGATCCTTCAGTACCCGCCGATGTCCCAGTCCGCTTGTTTCAAGCAACCTGGCGTCGGGCAGATTTTCGATCAGCGTTTGTGCGGCAGCATAGGGCACGACACTGTCTTCGCGGTCATGCACCACCAGCGTTGGGGCGTTGATTCGCGGCGCGGTATGGATGGCGTCCATGCGTTCGAACACCATGCCTTCGCGCCCTTCCAGGTAAGACACCATGTTTGCGCGCAGCTTTTCGCGAAGGCCAAAGGCTGTGGCGTATTCGTGTGTCACCTGAATCATTGAAATCGGTGCGGAAATCAGGACCAGCTTGTGCAGGTTCAAGCCGTTTGCGGCGGCGATGCAGGCAGCGGCGCCACCCATCGAATGGCCGATCACAGTTTGCACCCGGCCCAGGCGTGCCGCGGCGTAACCGAGCGCCCGCGCAAACTGCGGCAGTGTGCTGCGCCAGGCGGCGCTGCGTCCGTGCGCCGGCTGGTCGATCAGCACGACGGCCCAGCCGGCTGCGCTCAACGCCTCGGCCAATGCCGTCAGTTGCAAGCCCCAGCCACCCCAGCCATGCGTCATCAGCAACTGCGGTGCATCTTTCGGCGCCGGCCAGTGATACAGCGTCAGCGAGGCTTGTTCAAACGGCAGCGATTCAACGCGCACGCCGGTCGGCGGGGCAAAGCGGCGCGACGCCAGCTTGCTGGGAACCGGTGTGCAGAACAGCCGAGCAGCGACTCGCGTGGCCCACTTTGCTGGCATGATTTGCGACATGTGCAAGCCAGCTCTCAGCAATGTCAGCAGGTGCGCGGGTGGCGGTGGTCTGCGCGCCGGAGTGCCTGCAGTTATCTGGGCACTCGGATTGGAGGACATGTCCATAAGGGGCTTTCTGTCGGTGGGAATGGCGGATGGTCAGGGCTGATCAAAAGAAGATGAAATCGTCGTTGCAGGCTGGAATATTCCACTCTGAAAAGTGACGCAAGCGCCACGCGCCTAGGCCGACAACTACGGCCAGGGCAATGCATCCGGCAAGAATGAACATGGCAGATTCCTTTATTCGCACGTGTGTGCGAAATTTATGCGTAAAAAATGAAGCACCGATGTAACCCGGGCTTCATCCGTGATAGTTGAAGCTACGATATGTCGAGGTCAGGCGTTCATAGGCATTGCGCACCCGCTCCTGGGCTTTGGGATCGCGCAGAAAGCGGGCGTCGTGCATCAGTCCCACCATCAGGCTGTAAATCTCGAACACCAGTTGTTCTGGGTCGGTATCGGGCCGCAAATGGCCGGCCTCCAGCGCCTGTATCACCGCGCGGCGCAGTACTGCGCGCCAGCGCAGCACGTTGTGCTGCATGCGCTCGCGGATCGGGCTATCCACATCGTCATACTCGAAAGCGCCGGCAACGTAGATGCAGCCGGTCACGTTGCAGGCCCGTGCGATCCAGTTCATCACCAGCGCATTGAGGCGCGGCAAGCCGCGCGGCATGGTCATCGCCGGTTCGAACACGGCCTCACTAAAACGCCGGTCGAACTCGTTGAGCACCGCTTCGCGCAAGGCTTCGCGTGAGCCAACGCGGGAGAACACGCCGCTTTTGCTGATATCCAGCCGCTTGGCGACCTCGCCAAGAGACAGGCTCTCCATGCCCTGGGTCGCGACCATGTCCAATGCGGTATCGATAATCGCCGCCAGCGTCAGCTCGCTTTTTTCGGTGTGGGTATCCATGTGGCGAAGTTTAGCACGCATGTGCGAAATTGGAAGCTAATTTTGGACCGGTTTGATATCCAGCTCTAAATTGTCACTGCCGAAGTTTCCCATTTCCTGTTGCTGGACCGCAGGATTGCGATAGCATTTGGCTTTCCTAAAGTTCGCGTCCATCAGGAGCCTCCATGCGTCGAATACTTTTTTGCACTTTACTGAGCGCCATGCTGCTGGCTGGCTGCGCTACCGTTCCACAAGGCAGCGACGCCGAATTGTGCAAACAGGCGAACAGCAGCAAGCAACTGCAGGCCGAATTGCTGTTCGGCCGCGATATCCATGAACGCGAACCGGTAACGGATGCCGAACGCGCCAAGTTCATGGCGGATGTGGTGACGCCGCTTTTCCCCGACGGCTTGACGACCTGGGATACACGCGGGCAATGGCGCGATGCGGCCAGCGGCAAGACTATTCAGGAAGACAGCTTCGTGATCCGAATTGTTGCTGCAGAAAGCGCGGAAACCATGACGCGCCTATCGAGCATACGCAGTGCCTATGTTGCACAGTTCCATCAGGATGCGGTGGGCTTGTTGTTTTCACGCGTCTGCGCATCGTTCTGAGCTGCTACCGGCATGGCCGCTCATGAAAATGTGTAGGCCAGATCGTGCCAATTATGCGAAGTTTTTGCACCGCGCGATTTGCTGGGGAAGCGCATGTTGGCAATTTCCCGCAGCGCCTGCGCATCGCGCTCCGGGTCGCCGCAGCTTTTCCTGATCTTCACGTCGCGCACATGTCCCGCCGTGTCCAGATAGACGCGCACCAGCACTTTGTTGCTTATGGCCGGTTTCGATTCGGCCGTTCTCGATAGCAGTTTGTCGATCAGCGTCATATCGATGCTCTTTCCCGCGGATTGTCATTCCAGCATCTTTGCAGATGCGGCCCGGTTTCGCAAATGTCTTGTGTCGGGTTTGTGTGATGTAGCGCTCGCGGGATTCCGAGATTGCGGCCGTTGTTGCATTCTTGAAATTGTTAGTTGCCACGTGGAAATATATCTGCCAATGTTATCTCGCACACAATTGTGTGTAACTTAACTTGTGGAGATAACATGGCAACTACCATTGAATCGCTTCAACTGAGCATCAAGGAAAAACATACGCTGCTGACCAACCATGCAGTTTTTTCCGCTATCCGCACGATGGAGGATTTGCGCCTGTTCATGGAATGGCATGTTTTTGCGGTCTGGGATTTCATGTCGCTGGTAAAGCGGCTCCAGTGTGACCTGACCACGGTTTCCATCCCTTGGTATCCGCCAGCGAATCCGAATGCCGCGCGCCTGATCAACGAAATCGTGCTGGGCGAAGAGTCCGATATCACGCCGCATGGCGCCATGACCCATTTCGATCTTTACCTTTCTGCGATGCAGGAAATCGGCGCATCGACACGGCAGATCAATCAATTCCTCAACGTCATCAAGAAAGGCGATCCGCTCTCGGCCGCGCTGGGGCGGGCAGAAGTCGAGCCGGCGGTCCAGCGCTTCGTCAACGCGACGATCACCACTTGCAAAAAGGCTGAGACGCATCAGGTTGTCGGCAGCTTTTTCTATGGACGGGAGAATGTCATTCCAGAGATGTTCCAGGCGCTGTTGAATACCTGGCAGATCGATCCGGCCGCCGTGCCGGAACTCAATTTCTATCTGGAGCGGCACATCGAAGTCGATTCCGGCGATCACGGTCCGGCCGCGGAGCGGATGATCAACGAAATCACCGGTGGCGATCCGATCCAGCTGCGCGAAGTGCTGGAAGCCGGGATCAGCGCAATCAACGAGCGCCATCTGCTGTGGGACAGTCTTCTGGTCGCGCTGCAGCATCGGCAGAAGTAGTCTGTGAATCGGCTGTGTTGAGCAATTAACACCTTGCCAGGGTGGGCTGGAAAACCATCCCATCCAGGCCGTTTGCACCAAAAATGGACGGATAAGCGGAACGCCGAAGTTGCGAATTCGCCGAATGGTGGGAGCGCGAATGTATCGATAAAATTACATTTGAGAAATATGTTTCCTGTTGGGAATTAATGTATTATCGTCGCGGAAACACGGCACATCTGAAACGTGTTCGAGCGCAGCGCAATTCCTATCTGCAAACAGGGAGAGATGAACCATGTGGCTGAAATCCATCTTCAATAAATCCGCGACCGTTGAGCAAGATCAGGAAAGGCCGGCCGCAAGAACGCCCGCCCCTGCTCCGGTTGCTTCGCCAGCCAGGGCTGCCGCTCCGGCAGCGGCACGGCCGGAACTGCAACCGGCGGCAAGCGCTGCTAACAACCAGATTCAATACGACGAAAAACTGATTCCTCAATTGAAGGGTGATCATGCGGCACTGCTGCTGATGTATTCGTCGGTAGCCAACAAGATGAGTACCGATGCCTGGGAAAGCATCCCGGGAGCATTACGCGAGATGCGCATGGCGATGTATGGCCACCTGCTGACTGAAGGCGTGAAGCTGTATTCGTACATGCGCCGCAATCTGGCGGAAGAGCCGAATTTACTCGAAGTGTATCGTTCCTATAAAAAGGAAATGGATGGCATCGGGCGCGTTGCGTTTGATTTTTTCGATAAATATCAAGGCAAGGACTGGCTGCTGCTGCCAGATGCACGCACTGGTTTCAAGGGCGAGTTTGAAAATCTCGGCAAGGTGCTGGTCGACCGCATTACCCGCGAAGAAAACATCCTCTATCCTCTGTACCTGCCCTCATAAACGATTCCCGCAACAGGCAAGCCGCACTGGCTTGCCTGCCACCTCAGCGCCAAGTCTTTAGCGCACCGCGCCGTCTGGTGCCAGTTCATCCTTGATCGCCCCGCGTTCACCGAGTATCACCTGCAGCACCGAAGCCACCGCGATATTCAATAGCAGCGCCAGCAATCCGGTATAAACGGTATAGCTGCTGCCACCCAGCACCAGCGTATGCACCGGCTTGATGCCGTCGGCGAATGCCAGCCAGCTGCCGCCGGCCAATCCCACGGCCCAGCCGGCCAGCAGCGCCGGTGCGCGGTACCAGCGGAAGAACAGACCGAACACCACCGCCGGAAAGGTTTGCAGAATCCACAAGCCGCCCAGCAGTTGCATGTCGATGGCAAATTTGGTCGGCAGGAACAGGATGAAGATCAGCGCGCCGACCTTGACCAGCAGCGAGACGATCTTGGCCACTTTCTGTTCGCCCGCCGGGCTGATCTCCGGGTTCACATAAGGCTTCCAGAAATTGCGGGTGAACAGGTTGGAGGCGCCGATCGACATGACTGCTGCCGGCACCAGCGCGCCGATGGCAATCGCGGCAAACGCGAAGCCGCTGAACCAGCTCGGGAATAGTGCATTGAACAGCGCCGGCACCACATCGTTATTGTTGCTGACGGTGAGCTTGGCCGCGTAAGCCATGAAGCCGAGCAGTGCGATCAATCCGAGCAGCACGGTATAGGCAGGCAGGAAAACGGCGTTCTTGCGAATCGTGTCGGCGCTCTTGGCTGCAAAGATCCCGGTCAGCGTGTGCGGATACATGAAGGCTGCCAACGCCGAGCCAAGCGCCAGTGTGGCAAACGGCAGCAGCTGTTGCGGCTGCAGGGTGAGGCCGGTGGCGCCGCCTTTGGCAGCGAATGCTTCGCCGGCGGAAGCGAACACGGCGCTATAGCCGCCGAGCTTCATCGGCACCAGCACCACCGCAACCAGCACCACGATGTAGATCATCAAATCCTTGACGAAGGCGATCAGCGCCGGCGCCCGCAACCCCGCCGAATAGGTGTACAGCGCCAGGATCACGAATGCCGCCGCCAGCGGCAGCTCGCCCGTCAAGCCCAGCGCCTTGATCACTACTTCCATGCCGACCAGTTGCAACGCGATGTATGGCATGGTGGCGACGACGCCGGTGAGCGCAATCGCGAATTCGAGCTGGCGTGAGCCGTAGCGTCCGTACACGACATCGGCGGCAGTCACGTGGCCGGCGCGGTGCGCGGCATGCCACAGTCGCGGCATGATAAGGAATACGATCGGATAGACGATGATCGTATAGGGCAGTGCGAAGAATCCGTAGGCGCCCACCGCGTACACCAGCGCCGGTACGGCGATCACGGTGTAGGCGGTATAGAAATCGCCGCCGACCAGGAACCAGGTGATCCAGGTGCCGAAGTTGCGGCCGCCCAGGCCCCATTCGTCGAGATGCGCACCTTTGTTGGCTTTGCCGCTTTGCCAGCGCGATGCAGCAAAGCCCATCACCGTCACCAGCACGAAGAAAAAGATGAAGACGCTGAGCGCGGTCCAGTTGACTTGGGTGGGCATCATTCAACTCCCTTGCGCACGCCATGGCGATACACGATCCAGATCAGCAGCGAGGTGAGCGGCACCCACAGCAACTGGTACCAGTAAAAGAAAGGAAAGCCGAACAAGGAGGGCAGTTCGTTGTTATAAAACGGCACCCATAACAAACCGATGAAGGGCAATAAAAGCAGACTCCACATGCTGAACTCCTTGCGTTAAGTTGGCAACCAGGCTTACTTGCGGCTCCCGCTGCGCAGCATCAGCATGCCGCCGGCAATCGGGAAAAAAACATACATCGTCATTCGTCTGGAATGGATTCTACGCCCGTTTTCCGATGCTTACAGCGGACCGCTTCGGCATGCCTCAACTCACTCCTTGGCCGGATTCGTCACCGCCGAAAATCCATAGGCGACTAGCGCTTTTCGGGCTTCGGAACTGAGTTCGAAGCGTCGGCAAGTAATGAACAGGACTACAATTGGAAATTCGCTTCCCCCCTAATCCGTCAGAAAGGACTCCGACATGTTGACCAGCGCACGCAATCAATTCACAGGAAAAGTCAGCGCCATCCAGGAAGGCGCAGTCAACGATGAGGTGGAAATTACCCTGGCGGGTGGCGATCGCCTGGTAGCCGTCATTACGCGCTCAAGCACCAAATCGCTCGGCCTGAAGGTTGGTGGTGAAGCCTTGGCCCTGGTCAAGGCGCCCTGGATCATCCTGGCGAACCCGGATGCCGGTGTAAAGCTCTCCACGCGCAATCGCCTGGAAGGTCATGTCAAGGGAATCAAGCCGGGCGCGGTGAACGCCGAAGTCGACATTACCTTGAAGGGCGGCGAAACCCTGGCGGCGATCGTGACGCTGGAAAGCGTCGAAGGATTGGGACTGGCCACCGGCAAGCCTGTTGTTGCCTTCTTCAAGGCTTCCCATGTGGTGGTTGGCGTCAAGGCTTGATGAGGATTTTTCTGATTGAAGGGCGGGGCGATGCAATGTCGCCCGCCGTTGCGCATTTCCGAATCAGGCAGCGAGCCCTTTTACCAGGACTTCGGCGACCACTTCATTGAGGTCGAGCTGGCGTTCCTTTGCCAGCGTTTGCAGTTGTAACACCAGTTCGCTGTTGAGCTTGACCGCAAACGGCACCAGGCCGAGTGCCTGATCGCGCTTGCGCTGTTCGCGCCGATCCAGTGCAACGGTTTCGCCGTTGCCAAAGCTTGCGGCGTTGGGGGCGCTCATTTTTCCCATGAGCTTTTTGGCGTCGCTCTTTGCCATTCCAGTCTTTTTCATAACGTGTCCTTATCGTTTAACAATGGCTGATGCGCGCAGTATAAGCCGCGCCGCATTACCGCAGGTTTATTTGCATTGCCGGCGAGGGCAAGCAACGACATGTTATTCGCGCCGTTTCCAGCTCATGGCCCAGGAATAAAACCCGACCAGGGCGCCGAACTGCAACAGGCTGGAACCCAGCAGGTAGATCAGCGGATGCCACAGCAATGAATATTCCTGCATGATCCAGGCCGCGAACGTGTACTGGAAGGGTGTCAGTACAATCAGGTAAAGCACGCCGATCAGCGACAGCAGTATTTTGCGCACAATGCCAAAATCGAAGATGTTGTACAACAACGCATAGATCCACGGCGTCAGCAGGATCAGCACCATCGACGACTGTGTCAGCGCCGAGATGGACGAGGCCGACTGATAGGGGAATTCGGCCGCCCAGAAAAAGAAATAGAACTGACTGGCGACCTGGATTATGCCAACCACACGCAAGGCATAGGATATCGGCAGCATGCGCGCCGGCAGCAAGGTGGTGCCGAACAGCAGCGCGATGGTAATCAGCATGCCGCTCCACCATTGCAGCGGATCGGGAAGCGCCGCCTGGACGTAGGCGTAAGGCACGGTGTCAATTCCGGGAAAAGAAGTCTTGTCGGCCTTCAATAGCACCTCGCTACCCAGACCATTGACCCAGAACCTGATGATTGCCGACCACAGTTCGGCAATCCATGGCCACGCCAACAGCGTACAAAAGAAGATGATCGCCGGCACCAGCAAGACATCGACCCAGCGGCTGGGCGGGAAAGGCAGGCGGCGCAGGGCGCGGTGCGTCTGGATCAGTTGGCCGCCAAAGCCGGCGAAACGCGGGTTGATGACAGCGCGCCGGCGTGGTTTGTCATGCGCCTGTTTTTTACCGGGTTTGATCGGTAGCGTACCGTCAGGCATGCCGCTTGCCGCTTCCGACACTTGCTCTGCGTCGGTTGCATCGGCAGCGGCATCTTGCCTCGGTTTCATCTAAAACTCCAGCGCCAGCCAAGATTGAGTGAGAGGCGGTCATAGGCTGGGCTAAGGTAGTATTCCAGCCCCGCCAGCAGCATGCTGTCCCGGCTTACCCTTTGGCGCAACTGGACGTTGATCGTATTGCTTTTGAAGTTCACCAGTTCCGGACCGCCCGGCAGGACCTTGTAGGTTTCCTTGGCGTGTTCGTAACGAATGATGATGGCGCGCTGATCGTCGTTGCCGAAGGTCGCGGCTATGTATTCGCTGGGGCCGAGTATGTCGCCGGGATCGGCCCAGTTCAGGCGCACGCCGCCTTCTATCACGATGCCGGTGAAATAGGCCAGGCCGGTGAACAGCAGGCCCTGGTCGGAGCGCTCGAGTTCATTGCCCTTGGCGTAGTAAGCGCCAACGCCGGCCACGTACTGCCGTTCGCTGCCGAATTTTCGATATCCGGTGGCGTCGACGCGCCAGCTCGGGAACAGCGGGCTATTGCCAATGCCGACGCCGACATTGGTGTAATAGTCTTCAGAGAAATCGTGCGTCAGCGAGACGTTGCCGTAGTTGCCGGAAAATCCGAAGCGGGACTGCTGCGTCAATTCTCCCTGCACCACGCCGGCCGCCGTTACCGCCATGCCGCGCAGCGAGAATGCGCGGGCGTAGCCATAGCCGTTGGTCATCTTGCCATCGCTGCCAATCAGTTCGAGCGCGGCGCGTTCGGGCGGCAGTTCCGTCGGTGCTGCGGCAGGTGCTTCGGGAGGCGCCACAGGGACGGCGTGGTCCTCGAATGCAACGGCCGGGGCAGCGCTGGCCGGCATGTCGCCGGCTGCGGCTGGCGTGGATTCGTTGGTTTCTGTATTGGTTGCCGGCGGCGGAAACTGTGTAGCTGATGCCGCTGGGGCAGGAGCAGGAGCAGAAACAGGTGCGGGTGCGGGGGCGCTCGCAGCAGCCGAGGCGATCTGTGCGTCTGGCGCGGCGGGCATATTTTGTATGGGCAGCAGGCGCGGATGCTGTAAAGCAGGTACAGGTATGGAAAAGTCCTCATCGGCGGCGATAGCGCTGGTCGCGCAGCCGAAGGAAATGCCTAATGTGACCAGCGCTGTTGCTGTTGCCGATGTCTTTTGGCGAGCCGGACGATGGACGCCTTCGTTGCGGGTAAAAGTATTCAATGCAGTGCTTTCTTTATCAACGGTGTTGAAATGCGCAATTGCTTGACGTCGGCGGCGATCACTGCCCAGGTATCTCCGCGCTGTTCTACCTTGGCCTGGCCGGCGTTGACCCGCGGCTCGGAGTACAGCGCGATGGGAAATAGCCAGGTTAGTTGGTTCAGTGAAGCGGCATTGGCGGCATCGATCACCACGCTCTCGTTGTCATTGGAAATGTTCCACACGGTCTGCTCGCGGCGGCTCATGAAGTGCGCCAGGTCGGTCATCGTGCGCCAGCGGAAACGGCCTTCCTTGGCGGCGGCGTCGGCGGCGAGCATCAGCTGGTTGATGGCGTCGGGATACAGGACAGCTCCTGGCGGATGGAAGTAAATCAATCGTATCTGCCCGGTATTCTCGGTAAATTTCACCAGTGAAGTCAACCAGTTGCTGATTTCACTTTCTGGAAGATGCTCGGTGTAGGCTTCTTCGATCGTGCTGATGTGGCCGTAGGTCTGTACCGGGAACGACCAGATGTGGCCATCGCGGCGGCCGTCGCGGTAGGTGTGGGTCGGTCCCTGGCCGATATTCCCGGTGAAATAATAGGCGTCGACATGCTGCGCATCGAGCCAGTCGGTGACCCACACCGGCTGGTTGCCGGTAGGGGCGGAATATTCGGTCTGGTCGTGACCGATCAGGCGCTTGATCGCATCCGCATTCTGTTCCAGGTAGGTGGTCATTTGCGCCTCGTTGCTGTCGGACAGATGCTTGCCGAACCAGTCGTGGATCCAGCCGCCGTGGCTGCCGATTTCATTGCCCTGCGCAAGCAGGGTACGCAGCGTTTCCTGGAATGCCTTGTTATTGTTCAGGTCGACGCCGAGACCGTCGCCGAATTCGCGCTGATCCGGACCGGCAGTCACATGAATGCTGAACGGGCCACGCTTGAATACGCCAGCCTTGATCAGCTGCTCCATGGCCGGAATGCATATCTTGGCGTCGCAGTGCCAGTTCAGCACCAGGCCGCCGATCGCTTCAGGCGCCGCCGACAGCTGCGGCTGGCCCATGATCCGGTTGGCAAAATAATGCAGGAAGCCATGCATCAGGATGCCGTCGGTGCGTAGTTTCAGATAACCCAGCGGTAGATTGACGAATAGCACCTGGCCTTTGCCGAACGGATGTTCGCCGGCAATCACGGTTTTATCCTGGGCCTGCATGCGTATCGTGCCGGCATAGGTGTCGCCGGTGTGCAGGACCGGGTAGCGCAAGGTGTCCTCGCCGTAGCCGGAGACGACGGCCTGCCCGCCGCTCTCGATCCAGCGTCCCGGTGGCAGGTTCAGCGCCTGCATCATCTGCGGACTGCCGGAGATGGTGGGGTTGAACGACATCTTGTCGTGCAGCTTGCTATACAGGGCATAGGGCGTACCGGCCAGCGTTGAAAAGCGCGACGCCGGTTCCGCGTAGTAGCCGTTCTCGTCCAGTACGCCGGCATCGCCGACCAGCATCAATGCGCCGCCGTGCTCTACAAAACGACTGATCTGGTTGACGAAGGCGGTGCTGATCTGGCGGTGGATGGTGTCAGGCAGTATCGCGCCGGCAAACGGCCGCTCGCCCTGCAAGCCGCGCCGTGCAAACTCCGATGCAGTAACGGCTTCCAGCCGGACGCCTTCTTCAGAAGCGGCATCCAGCCACGCCGACGCATACAGGCGATTGGCTTCCGGCAGGTTGTCCGGCAGGATCAGCGCGATGGCGTCGCTTGACCAGCGCGCCGGAGCGACTTCCCGGATGCGTTCGACCCAGACGGCGGCGGCGCCAACAATGGTGATCACCAATAGCGCCAGCCCCGCCTTGTTCCATTTGCTTCGGCCCGCCGCGCTCATGGCGATTTCTCTGTGGCGGAAGATTGCAGTGCATGGCTCAAGCCAGTTCGCACACCTTCTTCGACGACATTCCAGCGGCCCGCAACACGCCAGGCATCGGCATTCTTGAGCCAGGCGCGGGCGCTTGCCTGATCACCCGAGAGATAGGCGGCCCAGGCGATCAGCCCCCATGGGAAATGATCGCTTTCTCCGGCCAGCCATTTTTCACCGTAGCGTTCTTTCCAGACTTGCCAGTAGCGCGCACCACTGGCGCCGTGGCGCAGTTGGTACAGCCACAGATAAACCGGCGCCACCGCATTCGGGTAGAAGCCGTAAGGCGTCGGCGGCACGCTGGCGCGTTGCGGTTCGAGAGCGCCATTCGGATCGTAGCCATAATTTTGACGCAGCCCTTTTTGCATGCTGGCAGCGCTTGGCAAAGCTGCCAGCTGCACGGCAAAGCGGCTGCTTGCCGCGCGGTCATGGCGCAAATAGGCGAGTGCGCCGATGACTTCGACGTTATCGGCAAAATAAGCCGCAGTGCCGCCGGACAGGGCGCGAAAGGTTTGCTGTGCCGGGTTCCACAGGGTTGCCAGGTTTTCCAGCGACCTGATGCAACTGGCGGCCAATACTTCATCGTTCGGCAGAATTTCGGCTGCGGCCAGGCACCAGAGCGCGTCCAGGGAATCGTCGGCGTCGGCCGGTCCGCAAGCCAGCCAATCGTTGGCGCCGCTGCGGCAGACCCGAGGGAAGGGGCCGTTAGCTTGCTGGAACGGCAGCAGCCAATGACCGAAAGCCGAAGTGGCCTGGGTCACGTCGACGCCCAGGCGATGCGCCGCCAGCAGAGCTTTCAGCGCGAAATAAGGTTCGACATAATCGCCTTTGGCAAAGACTGTGATGGCGCCATTGGGCAAGGAAAAATCGGCAAACATGGGAGCGTCCGGAGAATTGTCTGCCGCGGTCGCCGGCACAACCTGGCAGAGACTGAGAAAGCCGATGGCCGCAAGCAACCGCGACGATGTCGTTCGCATGGCGCGGGCAACGCGTGTCAAGTGACGCCAATCAGGCTGCATGGTTGGCCTCCGTGGGCATCACCGTCGCACCGTCCTGGGTCGTTATCACGCCATGCACGACGCAGCCGGCGGCAATCGATAATTTCCTGCAGATCATGGTGGTGGGGGCATCCGGCGTACCGATGCGGCAATCCGGGCCGATGACTATATCGTTCTGGCTGATCACCGGGCCGAGTACCGAGCATCCCCGCGCCAGCACAATATTCTTGTTGGAGACGATGCTGCCGGCAATCGCGCTTCCTTGTTCCAACTGCAAATCGCCGTACGTCTTGATGTTGCCGAATACCGTCGTGCCGGAGCGGATCAGGTACGGCCCGCGCACCACGAAGTCGCCGTCCTGGATCGCCTGCGGCGATTGCTGTGCACCGTCGTCGAAGACATGGCGCACCCGGAAAGGACGCGCTGGCGGCGCTGCCTCGGCGGTGCTTGCAGACGCGCCGAAACGCATGTCCGGCGCACCGGCCCGCACGAATCGGCTGCCGGCGGAAAACAGGATTTCCGTGATCGCAGTAATGCGTCCGTCAATCGATGCGTTGCTGCCGACACGGATGCACGGGGCGTCAATCCAGCGATGCACGACCGTATCGGCGCCAAGCGTGATGGCGCCTTGCGCCGAACAGGCGCGCAGGCTGGCGCCGTCGCCGACCGCAAGGTTGGATGCGGCGAACAGATCGGCCTGGGTTTGGCTGCCTGGCGGCAGGATGGCGTCGTGCACGAAAATGACGATGCCGTTCGTTTGCCGTAATATATTCAAGGTCGCGGGATAGTAGTCGGCAGGGTTGCCGTCGCTGAACTGCTGATGCACGATGTTCAGGTTGTTGCCGATGCTGACGGTGCGATCGGTTTGCAGAAGCCGCAGCTTCGCGAAGTCGACGCCTGGCATGTTGAGAATGCGCTGGCGAAAACTGTCGGCGAAATAGCGCAGATTGTTTACTTCGTTTCTGCGTACCGGCAGCGGCGCCACATCGGTCGGACGCAGCCACTCGGCCACCGCTGGAATGAAGGGCAAGAAAAGGATGGAGATCACGCTGAACAGTAATAGCGCCGGAAACAGCATGTTCAAGTTGCCTTCCCGCCGAATGTAACGGGGGTAGTGGTCGGCGTGTTTTCCAGTGGCGATATCAGGTCCTGGATCGGTGAAGCCGGGGTGATCCTGAATCTTTCGGTTTTGTGCCATACCAGTTCGCGCTTTCGTATCGCATCCAGGATCTGGCTGACAGCCGCGCGCGAGATCGAGACCAGGCTGATCAGGAAGCCGAATATGTTCAGCGGCAGCAGGCGGATGCGGTTGCGATTACCATCCAGGTAGGTGGCGGCCGCCATTTCAAAAAAGGCCGCGTTGGTGCCGAATGCGCCGTAGGCCACCATGCCGCTCAAGGCCAGCCAGCCGAACAGCCACTGATGCGACGTCATGAAGAACTGGATGATGGTCAATGCCCAGCCGACCAGCAACAGCGGCGGCATGATGAATACGCAAAGCAGTAGCGCACCGTCGACTCTTTCGCGCAGGCTGATGCGGCGATTTTTCAGCAGGCGCATCAGGTTGCGGCCCATCACCTGGTTGTGGCCGCGCGACCATCTGCTGATCTGCCGAATCCTGACCGGCCACACCTCGGGCACCTCTTCATAGCATTCGGAACGGTTTTGATACACGGTCTTCCAGCCGTGCTGCAAAAGACGGAACGTCACATCGGTATCTTCGGCCAGCATGTCGATATTCCAGCCGCCGATTTCCTCCAGCGCACAACGCCGCACGCCGCCGACAGTGCCGCCATACTGCGGCACCAGGCCGAGGTTCATGCGCGCCGCCTGGTCGACCTGATAGCCGCCGGCGCGTTCCAGATCGAGCAGGCGTGTCAGCAGATTGGCGCCGGCATTGATGGGAACGACGCGTCCCATGATGGCGCCGACTTCCGGATCGAAGAATGGCGCGACCAACTGTTTGATCAGGCCGCGCGCCGGCAGGTAATCGGCATCGAATACGATAATGATTTCGGCCTGGATTTTTTCGGTGGCGTCGCGCAATGCCGCGGCTTTACCTGGACGTCCTTCGCTGCGGTGGAACAGCATGAAGCGGTCCGGGTTTGCTGCGGCAATGCGATCGATGATTTCACGGGTGCCGTCGGTAGAGCGATCGTTCATCGGCATGATGATCAATTTGTCGCGCGGGTAATCGACTTCGAGCAGGGCGTGCAAGGCGTCGGCGATCACCCGTTCTTCGTTGTGGGCGGCAACACAGACCACCACTTGCGGCCAGGAAGCCTGCTCGATGTCGAGATAGGGCTGGCGCTGCCGGCCGAACAGGCGGTTGAGGGTGAACAGGTAGTGCCGGATCGTATAGATAACCAACAGGAAGATGAGGCAGCCGAGTACGGCTGTCATCAGGTCCAGTTCGATCAGGCGCAGATCGAAATGCAGCGGCGGCGATTGCTGTTCGGCTGCCGTTGCGATGGCGGGGAATAACACGCATGACGCAGACAAACATCCATATCTCGCTGCCAGGCGCAGCACATGAAGCGGGTAACGCATGATCGACTCCCTGAATTGCTCGGCTGCCGAATTTATTGCATCGCTTTTGCCGGCAATGGTGCTTGTTCTACTTGGGCAGATATCTCTGCACCGAATTCATCTATGGATCTTCCGCACAGCACATCGACGATACGCTCCGAGGCGCGTCCGTCCCCATAGGGATTGACGCGATGCGTCGCCTGCCGCCAGGCGTCGTCGTCATCGTAGAGCCTGGCAACTGCTGCGCTGATACGTGCCGAATCGGTGCCCACCAGTTGTACCGTGCCGGCCGCAACCGCTTCCGGACGCTCGGTGACGTTGCGCATCACCAGCACCGGCTTGCCCAGCGACGGCGCCTCTTCTTGCACACCGCCGGAGTCAGTCAGTATCACATGGGCACGCTGCATTAAACGTACAAACAGTAAATAATCCAGCGGTTCGATCAAATGGACGTTCGACAAGTGTGAGAGGGCGGCCTGCACCGGCCCTTGCACATTCGGATTCAGATGCACCGGATAGACGATTTGTATGTCGGAGCGACGCGCCAGTTTTGCCAGTGCATCGCAGATTTCGGCAAAACCGTTGCCAAAATTTTCACGTCGATGGCCGGTTACCAGCAATAGCTTGCGGTCCGGTTTGAGATAGGGAAAGTGAGCGTCGAGGCTATGGCGCAGCTGTATATCCTGGTCGATCCGCTCGGTGGTCAGGCGCAACGCGTCAATCACCGTGTTGCCGGTGATGATGATGCGGCCTGCCAGATGCTCGCTAGCGAGATTGGACTTGGAACCGGCGGTCGGGGCAAACAGCAAATCGCTGACCACATCGACAAAGCGGCGGTTCATTTCTTCCGGCCAGGGTTGGCTCAGATCACCGGTGCGCAGGCCGGCTTCGACATGCGCCACCGGTATGCGCCGATGAAAGGCCGCCAGTGCCGCCATCATCGCTGTCGTGGTGTCGCCATGCACCAGGACCCGATCCGGCTTGACCGCTTCCAGCACCGGATCAAGCAAGGAGATCAGGCGTGCGCTCAAGCCGTTCAGCGTCTGGTTTGGCAGCATCACATCCAGGCTGTGGTCAACCTTGATCTGAAACAGATCCAGTACCTGCTGCAGCATGAGCCGATGCTGGCCGGTGACGCAAACCAGCGATTCGATGCCTGCTTCGCGCGCAAGCGCCTTGACGACTGGAGCCATTTTGACGGCTTCCGGGCGTGTACCAAAGATGGATAGGACTTTCAATTTCACCCTCGACTGGTCGGGTTAACTGCGACCCTGTTGAGATAAGTTTCGCGAGGTCCTGTGTTCTATGCTTGAAACGGATGCTGAAGTGGTCCTGACACTGAATCTAGAGGCGCCGCTGCCATAGCCGCAGGAATGAGCGGCTGCAGACATCTGAGGCATACCCGTTTTCCATCATGATAAATTTCCATGGGGAAATATCAATTCAGTCTAGGTGACATGACTACTTAATGCAAATATTATAATAAATAACGATTAGTTTTGTTGTTAAGTTATTATTAAATTGTTATTTAATGTTAAAGATTGTCATGAAAGTTCAAGCAATACAACAGCTTGCTTGCTGGGCTCGCATTGCCTAGGTGTGATATCTGCGGATGCCGAACGGCACGCATGCTTGTTGAGGGCGGCCGCAATCCAGATCAGGTCGGCACCGGGTTTCCATCATCCATTTTTCGATTATTGGTAATCGTACTTTCCTGCCGTTGCCAGCGCCGCAATAGTGGCACGGTCATGGCGGTTGTCACCAGAGCCATCAGCACCAGCATCGAATACACGGGTACCGGCAAGATACCCAACTGCAAACCGATCGTCAGCACGATCAGTTCCATCAAGCCGCGGGTATTCATTAACGCGCCAATCACCCTGGCGTCGCGGTGCGGGATGCCTGACAGGCGAGCGCCCAGATAGCTGCCACCGAATTTTCCAAAGATTGCGGCGGCCAGGAACAGGCAAAACCATGGCCAGAAATCCGCCGACTGAATGCTGCCCAGCGAAACGCGGATACCGGCATAGGCGAAAAAAACCGGCATCAGGACCAGCTCTACAAAGCTTTCTACCCGCTGGCGCCACGCTTGCACAAGTGCGGGATGGCCACGCAGGACGAGCGCCGCCATCAACGCGCCGAAGGCGCTGTGAAAACCGATCGTTGCCGTGATCCACGAGGAGAGCAGGACATAGCAGATGACGCATGCCAATATCGCTGGCGACATCGCCATTTCCTTGCGACGATTGAGCAGGCGCTGCCACAGCGGTCTGGCGATCAACACGGAGGCGGCGACAAACGCGCACAGCAGGCCGAGATCGCGCAGCGTCTGGCCGAAGGAAAATGTACCCGCGGCGAGGGCCGCAATCACTGCCAGCATCAGCCAGCCGAGGAGGTCGGTGAACGTGGCGGAGGCCAGGGCCAGGGCCGCCGCCGGCGAATCGCTCATGCGTAGATCCATGACGATCCGTGCCATCACAGGCACCGCGGAAATCGACAGCGCCAGGCCGCAAAACAGAATGTAACCCAATGGCGCAACCTGCGGCGCGACGATAGGCCTGGAGACAACGCCGATCGCGCAACCCAGGGCGAACGGGATAATCATCCCAAGCAGCGAAACCGTCAACGGCGCAGTCATCCTGGCGCGTCCTTGCAGGCTTTTGAGATCCAGGTGCAAGCCTAGCTGAAACATCAGCAGCACCAGGCCGAGTTCGCCCAGCTGCGACATGGCCGGCATTGTCACGCTGGAAAAGAGGGAGTGATACAGATCGATATCGATTGCGCCGAGGAGCGACGGGCCCAGCAGCAGGCCGGCGGCGATTTCACCGACCACTTTCGATTGCCCCAGCCGTTCCGCCAAAGCGCCGCAGATGAGCGCAGCAAGAATGATGACGCCAAGTTGCAACAACCAGATTTGCATGTCGATCCTTGAGAATGACTTCACTACAGTTATGTCGAATGCCAGCGGTCGCGCCATGGCCGGCTTGCTGTTGCTGCGTGGCGCCGAATTATACCTTTCAATTACGCAGGCACCGCCGCCTCTTCGGGCCGTCGCCGCGTGATCAAAGACGGATTTGGCGTCAGCAAGCAGGCAAGTGTACTTCGCGGCTATCATTACATGCAGTGCCGCCATGGCGCGCCTTGTCTAACTCTTCTTTGCCGATATCCGATGCTCTCTACCTTACTGATCCTCAATCGCTTGTCCGATGAAAACCTGCAGCGTATCGGCCAGCATTTCAACATTGTGTATGCACCGACGGCCGAGCTGCGGCGTGCCGCCATTGCCAGCCATGCGGCCGAAATCCAGGCGGTGCTCACCATCGGCTCGATCGGTTTGCAGGCGCAGGAAATTGCTGCGATGCCCAAGCTGGAATTGATTTCCGCACTGGGCGCCGGCTTTGAAAACATCGACGTCGCCGCAGCGCGCGAACGCGGCATCACCGTGTCCAACGGCGCCGGCACCAACGATGCCTGCGTTGCCGACCACGCGATGGGCCTGCTGTTGGCGACGGTACGCGGCATTCCGCAGTTGGGTGTGGCCTTGCATAAGGGAGTCTGGCGCGATGCCTTGCCGTTGCCGCCCAGCGTCTCCGGCAAGCGCCTTGGGATTATCGGTATGGGCACAATCGGCAAGCAAATCGCGCGACGTGCGGCCGGCTTCGACATCACGATCGGCTATCACAACCGCTCGGCACGCGCCGATCTGCCATTTGATTATTTCGCGTCGCCGCTTGAGCTGGCGCAATGGGCTGATTTCCTGGTGGTTGCCACGCCTGGCGGCGCCGGCACCAAACACCTGATCAATCGGCCGATACTGGATGCGTTGGGACCGCGCGGCTTTATCGTCAATATTGCACGCGGCAGCGTGATCGATACCGCAGCGCTGGCGCTGGCCTTGCGCGAAGGGAGGATCGCCGGCGCCGGCCTTGATGTTTACGAAAGCGAGCCATTGCCGCCGACAGAATTACTGGATTTGCCGAATGCGGTGCTGACGCCGCATGTGGCCGGCTGGTCGCCGGAATCGGTGGCGGAGACGGTGCGCCTGTTCCTGGAAAACGCCGACCGCCATTTTTCCGGGCAAGCGGTATTGACGCCTGTTTGAAGGTGGCACATGCGCATATGCATTGCACATAAAAAAATCCGGCGAATGCCGGATTTTTTATAGGGAGCCGATAGTCAACACCAGCACATCAATTCAGGAATTTTTTATCCTTGGTAATCATGGTCATGTCGACGAACTTCGAGCCGTTGTGATTACTGCCGCTGAAGTTGATGTCGAAACCGCCGCCGTTGTAGTTCTTCATGTTGATAGATTCCAACGCCTTGACCAGTTTTGCGCGCGTCAAATCCTTGCCGGCGCGCTTCAAGCCTTCAACGAATACTTTCGCTGCAATGAATCCTTCAAGACTGGAAAAATTGGGCTCCTTGACGCCCGATTTTTCCATCAGTTTGGTGTATTCGGTTACCACTGGAGCCGATGATCTCCATGGGAATGGAACCACCTGAGAAATCACGACGCCTTCGCCATCCTTGCCCAGCGCATCGGCCAGGGCTTGGCTGCCGACGAACGACACGTTATAGAACTGGCCGTTATAACCTGCCTTGCGCATTTCCTTGATGTAGGCGGCGCATGATGCATAGGCGCTGATCTGGATGATGGCGGCAGGGCGTTTCGGCAATACCTTGCTGACTGCCGCGCTGACGTCGGTGCTGTTGCGTTCCACCGTCGCCGCTTCAACCAACTCCAGGTTCAATTTCTTCATGGCGCGCTGCACGCCTTCCAGTCCGGCGCGGCCATAAGCGTCGTTCTGGTAAAACACGGCGATGTTCTTGATGCCGACGTTCGCCAGCTTTTCAACCAGGTGCTCGGTTTCGTCAAAGTAGCTGGCGCGAACGTTGAAGACCTGATGGTTCAGTGGCTCGCGTAGCGATTGGGCGCCGGTGACCGGCGCGAAGAACGGCACGCCGGCTTCGGTGAAAATCGGTAGGGCCGCATTGCTGGTCGGCGTGCCGACATAGCCGAACAAGGCAAATACGTCGTCCTTTTCGATCAACCGCTTGGTGTTGGCGGCAGCCAGGTCGGCTTCGTATTTATCGTCGGCCTTGATGATTTCGATGCGTCGTCCATACACGCCGCCCTGTTCGTTGACCGAGTCGAAATAGGCCTTGGCGCCGGCATTCATCTGAATTCCCAGTTGAGCCGCCGGGCCGGTAAATGCGGCGGATTGCCCCAGCACGATTTTCTGATCGGTCACGCCTGATTCGGCAAAGCTGGAGGAGAGTGGGCTGCTGATGCCGAGGACCAGGGGGAGCACAAACGATAGGAGATGGCGGTGAAGATGCATGAACGCTACTTTCAGATGTTGATCAAACTGCGCAATGTTGGAAGAAATATAGCAATCTTCTAATATTGCTCTAGCGCATATTATAGAGTTATTGCGTGAAGAAAACAAAAGAAGGCGGCTGTTTGGCAGTAGTTGATGTATTTACTTATTTGCACCACGCGTCGCGAAACCAGGCGTCTGCAGCGCTCAGCAGCCAGGACTGCTCTCATGCCGATGCTCTAAAATGGCCGTTCTGTGCAGAGTGCGAAAGCTCGCAGATTCAATTTATATGAGGGGTAGGAATGATTTATTTTTCGACGCAACACAAGCTGTCATTCCTGGCGACAGGTGGGTCATGCTGAATTCGTCCGATAAGCAGGAACAGCAGGAGCCGGCGAACGGCTACATCGAATTCGACAAGATCCAGAATACCCGCGACCTGGGTGGCCATGTCACCGCCGACGGCCGCACGATACAGAGCGGAAGATTGCTGCGCGGCGCCAATCCCGGCATGGCATCCGCTGCGGATATCGCCAGGCTCAAAACATATCGGCTGGACGTTGTGGTCGATTTTCGTATGGCTTCCGAGAAGCAGGCTGCC
Source organism: Collimonas sp. NPDC087041 (assembly GCF_044745265.1). Lineage (NCBI taxonomy): Bacteria > Pseudomonadati > Pseudomonadota > Betaproteobacteria > Burkholderiales > Oxalobacteraceae > Collimonas > Collimonas sp. NPDC087041. Next base: position 17,864 of record NZ_JBIUZX010000012.1, on the reverse strand, counting down.
GAAGCGTCTTTTGCCGAATCTTTCAACTGGATTGCGGATCCGGTCGTGGTTGGCAATATGTCGCAAGAGGCGATACTACCTTTGCTCAAGAGCGGCAATCCAGAAAATAGCCGGCAGTTCATGATTGATTTTTATCGGGCTTTCCCGGTGCAATACCAACCCCAGTTCCAGCGCTTCCTGCAGTTCGCCGAGCAGAACAAGACCATGCTCTATCACTGCACCGCCGGCAAGGATCGCACCGGTTTTGCCAGCGCACTGCTGTTGTCGGCATTGGGCATCGATCGCGCCGTGATCGTCGAGAATTATCTGGAGTCGAACCGCCACAATGCCACGGCAAATGCGCAGGTACTGGCGCAGATCACTAAAGCGCAGCTGCCGCAGGAAATGATTGCGCCGTTGCTGGCAGTGGATGCCGCCTACATCGAAGCGGCGCTGCAGGTGGTGGAGGATGAATACGCCGGCATGGAGAATTATTTGCGGAACGTGCTTGATATCGATGTTGAGCGGATTCGCGGCAATTATCTGGAATGACCGTCGTCGGGACCGGTACATAAAAAAAGCCACCGACGAGTCGGTGGCTTTTGAGACAGCATGACTGCGTCAGGCTTTTACCACATGATGACGCGTTGCTCAGGCGGCAGGTACATCTTGTCGCCCGGCTTGACATCGAATGCGCTGTAGAAGCCTGGTTGGTTTTCCAGCGTGCCGTTGCCGCGGAAGCGTGGCGGCGAGTGCGGGTCGGTCTTGACGTAGACGATCGCTTGCGCGTCGCGTACCTTGCCGCGCCATACTTGGCCCCAGCCCAGGTACAGTCGTTGATCGCCGGTCAGGCCGTCGATCACCGGCGCTGGCTTGCCGCCCAGCGACAGGTGATATGCCTTGTAAGCAATTGCCAGGCCGGAGTTGTCGGCAATGTTTTCACCCAAGGTCAGTTCACCGTTGACCTTGTAGCCTGGAACCGGGCTGTAGGCGCTGTACTGATCCACCAGGGCCTTGGTCTTGACCGCGAATTTCTCGTGGTCTTCCTTGGTCCACCAGTCACGCAGGTTGCCGACTTCGTCGTACTGGCTGCCCTGGTCGTCGAAGCCGTGGCTGATTTCATGGCCGATGACCGCACCGATGCCGCCGTAGTTGACTGCATCGTCAGCGTTGGCGTTGAAGAACGGCGGTTGCAGGATGGCTGCCGGGAAAACGATTTCGTTGAATTCCGGGTTGTAGTAGGCGTTCACGGTTTGCGGTGTCATGCCCCATTCGGTGCGGTCGACCGGCTTGCCGAGTTTGTCGACGTTGCGCTTGTATTCAAACTGGTTGGCGCGGATCAGGTTGCCGACCAGGTCGTCACGCTTGATGACTAGGCTGGAGTAATCGCGCCATTTGTCTGGATAGCCGATCTTCAGCATCAGGGTAGACAATTTCTTTTGCGCCTGTTTCTTGGTGTCCGGTCCCATCCAGTCCAGGCCATCGATACTTTGATGGTAGGCGGCGATCAGGTTGCCCACCAGTTTTTCCATGCGCGCCTTGTTCTCTGGCGGGAAGAACTGTTCGACATACAGCTGGCCCAGGCCTTCGCCGATGCCGGCTTCCAGCACGTTGACGCCGCGCTTCCAGCGTGGTTCATTTTGCGGAATGCCGCGCAGTACGGTGCCTTTGAAGGCGAAGTTCTGGTCGACATATTCCTTGGACAGATCGGCAGCAAAGCTGCTCAGCACATGCCATTTGAAATAGGCCTTCCAGACCGGCAGCGGCGTGCTTTGAATGATCTTGTCCAGGCCCTTGATGTAACTTGGCTGGCTGATCACCAGATACGTGACCTTGTCTTTCAAGTCGGCGTCGGACAGGTAGTCATTCCAGTTGAAATGTGGCGCCAGTGTTTGCAGTTGTGCCAGTTCAACCCGGTTGTAGGTCTTGACCGGATCGCGGTTCTCGACCTTGGTCCATTGCACCTTGGCCAATGCGGTTTCGAGTGCGACGATGCTGGTGGCATTTTTCTTTGCAGCCTTGTCGCCGGACATCGTCAGCATGGTTTCGATATGCGCACGGTATTTGTCCAGCGTGTCCTTCAGCTTGGCGTCGTCGGCTTTCAGGTAGTAATCGCGGTCCGGCAGACCGAGGCCGCTCTGGCCGAGATCGGCGATGACCCTGGTCGAATCCTTGGCGTCCTGGTGAATGCCCATGTCGAATGGCGCGCTGACGCCGATGCTGTTCAGGTGCGCGATCAGGCCGGCGATCTGTTTCTTGTCCTTCAACGCATCGACCTTGGCGAATTCTGCGCCGAGCGGCTTGATGCCGAGCGTTTCCAGTGCAGGCTCATCCATGTAGCTGGCGTACAGGTCAGCGATCTTTTGCTTGTTGGAGCCTGGTGTCAGATCTTTTTCAGCGCTGACTGCATCGACGATGGTATGCAGCTGGTTCAACGAATTTTCACGCAGCTCGTAGAAAGCGCCCCACGACGATTTGTCCGCCGGGATTTCGGTTTTCTTGAGCCAGGTGCCGTTGACGTAGTTATAGAAATCGTCCTGCGGGCGCACCGACAAGTCGGCGTTCTGCATGTCGATGCCGCTCGCCAGGGTAGTGGCGGCTACTGCGGCTGCAACGGTGCGTGGCGATGGCGATTGAGTCTGAGCGAAGCTGGCGGTGGAAGCGGTGTAACCCGCAATCATGGTCAGCACTGCTGCACAAATGAGAGATCGTTTCACGAGTAAATAATCCTTATGAGAAGTCGTCGGAAAAACAGCCTTGTAGGCATTCTGAAAAATCTATTGGCGGCCAGGGCTTGATCCGCTTGTTGCCATGTTTAAAACATTCTTTTAAAAAACCAAACCACAATCTTATATCGTTTTTAGTAAGACATTACATCAGGAACATCGATCAGCGCAGGATTGCTGCAGGATCCTGCTTGTCGCGCAATGCCGTGCACAGCAAGGTATTTTCGCGGGTCTGCGCCAATCCGCGTTCGGCGCCGGTCAATTTGCCGAGCATCGGTTCGAAGAAAGCCGTCAGGCGATCCGCTTCGCTCTGTGAGCAGGCGTCACCGGCAACCAGCGCCGGCAATTTGCCGCCGGACGAATCGCCGCTGCGGTTGACCAATTGCTCATGATTGGCGGTGAACCATTTCCACATGGCTTCGCGGCCTTCGCCATCTTCTCTGCTGGCGCGCAGCAGGGTGCTCATTTCGCCGACCTTGACCAGCGGGTCGAGCGCAAGATTGCGGGCACGCTCGGCATTCGCGGATGCGGTGGCCGCGCCCAGGCCGCTCAATATGGCTAGGCGCTGTGCCGGCTCGCTGGTGTTGCCGAGCGCCTTGATCAGGATATCGATGGCTGGTGTGCCGCGTTCCTGCGTGCTGACCGCCAGCACTGAGCGCAGCAGGTCAGGATTGGCGCGTGTCAGTTCCAGTTTGCCATCGGCGTTTGTTTGCAACGCTTGATCGCCTTGCGCCAGCAATGTCTTGCGCACTTCCGGCAATTTGATGTCGAGCGCCAGGAATTCGGCCAGCGTCGCACGCAGCAGCGCATCGTCCTGGCTTTCATTGGCTCGGCGCTGGTAACCGAACTGTTGCAGGCGCGGCAAATACACCTGGCGTGCCAGTTCGGTCAGGCGCGCGTGCTGGGCATCTGTGCGGGCTTCGTATTTCGACAGCCACTGGAGCGACGGCAGCAGTGCCGTCGCCACTTCGCGGCTGCTTGACTGTGCCAGGCGCGGCGCTGCCGCCAACACCGCAGAGGCGTCAAGATCGCCGCGATTGAAGCCGGCATTGATCGCATCGGCGTAGGCCAGTTGTTCGGTGTTGGGGAGCGATGCCAGGTTGTCGGTCAAGCGCGCCAGGTCGGCGTGCGCCATGTCGAATCGATAGTAGCCGGCAGCGTCTGCGTTCGGCATGTACCAGCTGGCCGCGGTCGCTCCCGGCAGCACCATCTTGCCTTGTTCCTGGTCCAGCAATTCGCATTTTGTCTTGCTGGCCGCAGCGGCGTCGACGCTATAGCGGACGCATACCGGAATGCCCCACAGGCGCTTGGCTTCGCCGGTTGAGCCGAGCGGCAGGTAGCGTTGCTGTTTCAAGTGCAGCACTGCCTGGCCGTTTTCCCAGGTCAGTGCGGTATCGACCAGCGGCACGCCGGATTGGTCGAGGAAGCTGCGCATGGCCTTGGCGAAACGCTGGTCTTTACCCGAGGCTTTGGCCAGCGCGCCGACCAGGTCGTCCGCGGTGGCATTGCTGAACTGATGCTGCTGGATGTAGGCACGGACACCTTGGCGGAACACGTCGGCGCCCAAATAGCGCTCGAACATGTTCAGCACGGCTGCACCTTTTTGATAGGTGATGCCGTCGAACGCGGTTTCGATATCGCCGTTATTGGTGATCGGTTGGCGGATACGGCGCACGCTGACCAGGCTGTCGCTTTGCATTGCCCGGTTGGCGCTGCTGATCAATTCGAGGTCGGCATGGTATTCCGGATGCAGCTGTTGGGTGATTTTGCTTTGCATCCAGGTGGCGAAAGCTTCGTTCAGCCACAGGTCATCCCACCACGGCATCGTTACCGTATCGCCGAACCATTGATGTGCGAGTTCATGCGCGGCGACGTTGAATGAGCTGCGAACGTTATTGGCGGGGGAATGCGCGTCCAGCAGCATCAGGAAGTCGCGGAAAGTCACCAGGCCGGGATTTTCCATCGCGCCGGCAGCGAAGTCGGGCGCTGCCAGCAGATCGACTTTGTCGAATGGATAGCCGAAGCCGAAATAGTCTTCCAGCGCGGTGATGATCGCCGGTGTCTGTGCCAGCGCCGGTTTGATGCGCGCACCTTCACCCTGCGGAGCGATGCCGCGCAATGGGATTGGCTGCTTGCGCCATTGCGTGGCCGGGATCTGCGGCCCGTCTACGACATCCCACGGACCGACCGCGAATGCCACCAGATAGGTCGGCAACGGCCTGGTTGGCGCGAAGCTGAGCTTGTGCCAGCCGTTCTCCAGTTTCTGTTCGGCGACTTGCTGCGTGTTCGCTACGGCGACCTGGTTTTCAGGCGCGCTCAGGCTCAATGTGAACGGGGTCTTGAAAGCCGGTTCGTCGAAGCCGGGAAAGGCGTAGCGGGCGCTGATCGCTTCCATTTGTGTAATCACGTATGGCGCGCCCTGGCTGCTGACCTTGTACACGCCTTCGAGTTGTTGATTGAAGGGCGCACGGTATTCCAGGCTGACGCTGTAGCGTCCGGCCGGCAGTATCTTGCCGAAATCGAGTTCGGCGACGCCTTCCTTCGGCGCTGCGGCTTTGTACTGTGCCGAGTGAATTTTTTTTGCGGCATCGGTCAGCGTAACTTTGCTGACGTTTAAATCCTGGCCATGCAGCCACAGGTGATCGGCGGCTTGCTTGAGTTCGATGTCGATGGTGGCGTTGCCGGAATAATCCGTCTGGCGAGGATCTATGCGGAAGTCGAGATGGTAGGCCAGGGGTTGAACCCAGCGCGGTAATTTTCCCAGGGGAGCTGCATCATTCGGGGTCGCCGCTGCGGCGTTGAATGAGGTAATGCTGATAGCGAGAGCGGCTAATGTGAAACGACGGGTAGTGCACATCACAAGTGAAATCCTCCCAAATTTGGTCTTGGGATTCTAGCGCGCGTGGCGTCGATGTGCCAGGGTTAAATCGTATGAACAAAAAAAGTAAAATCGAAATGCGTATCGCGCGCAACGCATTTGCCCTGGCGGGTTGCGGGCAAATGCGGTGAATCTGCGAATGTCAGTCAGGTTGCCTTATTTGGAATAACAGGAAGTGATAGATGCGCCTCAAAATGACTCTTAAAATGACTCTTATCGATCAGGCAAAGGAAAGCGCAACACGAACATCGCGCCACCGAGATCGGAGCTGCCGACGCGGGCGCTGCCACCGAGACGCTCAGCAATTTTCTTGACGATCGCCAGGCCCAGTCCGTAACCGCCGGTGGCACGGTCGCGGCTGCGATCGAGCCGGTAGAACGGATCAAAGACACGCTCCCGTTCCTGCTCAGGAATGCCCACACCGTCATCCTCGACGATCAGGTTCCAACTGCCGCCGGCGCGGTCTATTTCAGTGCGCACCCGGATGGTGCTGCGGCTGTAACGCAGCGCGTTGCGCATCAGGTTGGAGAAGGCGCGCGCCAGGCTGCGTGGTTCGGTAACGACTTCACGTAGAGCAGGGGAGATCGACCAGATAACGGTGTTGCGTCGTAGCTGCAATTCTTCCAGGGAGACGCCGGTGGCGCTGCGCAGGAAATCTTCCAACGGGATGGTTGCGCTCGGTTCAGGCAGCGACGACTGTTCCAGCATGCTCAGCGTCAGCAATTCACCGACCAGGATATCCAGTTCCTCCACATCCTTGCGCATCGCCTGTATACGTTTGTGGGTGCCGTTGTCTTCGGTCGTATCCATCAGATTGACCAGGCCGAATTCGAGCCTGGCAAGCGGCGTGCGCAATTCGTGGGAGGCGGCGTTGACCATCTCCCGCTGCGCCTTGATCAGGCTGGCGATGCGGTCCGCCATATTGTTGAAGTACGCGCATAGCTGTTTGATGGATGAATTTTCCGATAACTTGGCGCGTGCATCCAGCGCACCTTCACCGAAGCGTGCCGCGGCGATGCGCAATTTTTCCAAGTCGCGCCAGTGTGGCGTCAACCAAATCAGCATCGCCGCCAGCATCACCGTGAAGATGACGACATAGGCTATGGCTTCCGTTTTGTCCAAATTGTATGAGCGGATTTCTATGACGCCGCCGTCTTCGAGGGCCGCATAGATGCTGATGCGGTTATGGTCGCCACGGCCAGTCCAGACCATGTGGTAGCGTTCCAGTTCGCGGTGTTCCGATGGCGACAGTTCCTGCATTTGCTCGGGCGACAAGCGGGTGTAGCGCCGTGGACTCAACCGATTCATGCGCTCCAGTGCAGTCTGCTGCTCGGCGCGGCTGAGCGGCGCCAGGGAGTCGCGCAGCAGCGTGACTTCATTGCTGTACTCGCTCAGCATCTGCGCTTTGAATTCAGATTCGAACAGATACGGAAAGCCTCTTTGCACAAACACGATGGCGACGATCGACAGCGTGGCGACGATCAGATACAGGCGTACCAGAATCCTGAGCATTACTCCTCCCAGGCGATCGGATTGAACAAATAACCACGGCCCCAAACGGTCTTGATCTTGCGCGGTTCCTGGGCGTCGTCGTCGAAACGCCTTCGCAAACGGGAAATGCTGACATCGACCGTGCGGTCGATGCCGTCGAAGCCGATGCCGCGCCAGCGCTTCAACAGTTCATCGCGACTCAGCACTTTGCCTGCGGCTTGAAGCAGGATCACGAACAGGTTGTAGTCGGCGGTCTTGAGATCAACTTCTTTGCCTTTCCAGCACACTTGGCGCGCCGACAGGTCGACCTCCAGTTCTCCAAAGCGCATCGGCGCATCGGCCACATTGCGATCGTGCCTGTCGACACGGCGCAGGATCACACGCAGATGCGCCAGCAACAGGCGCGGTTCGACCGGTTTCAGCATGTAATCGTCGGCGCCTATCTCAAGCCCGGTGACCTGGTCGAAAATGTCGGCGCGCGCGGTCAGCATCAATATCGGCAATGTCGAGTTCTTGCGGATGGCGCGGCAGATATCCATGCCGTCCATGCCCGGCAGCATCAGGTCAAGCACCACGATGTCCGGTTGTTCGCGCTCGATGGCTTCCAGCGCCTGATCCCCGCGCAGGACCAGCGACACCTCAAAATCGTAGCGGCACAGGTATTCCGATATCAGTTCGGCAAGACGTACGTCGTCTTCGACCAGTAAAACCTTCTTCATTGCTCTTTCCCCTTTTTTTGCATCATAGCGTTTCACCCGGATGCCGAATGGCGCCATTACAAACAAAAACATAATCACCGTGAACTGACACAGTTTCCCTACCGATGCACCACAGACATACAGCTCCGGACTGCCGAGAATGTGCACTGCCTTACTTACCGGAGAGAAATTTGAAACACCAGATCAAGTTATTGGCGGCCACCGCCTTATGTGGCGTCTTCGCCGCGCGCATGGCCGCTGCACAACAGGTTAGCCAATCCCAGCCACAGTCCGGATCCTGGCTGCAGGATAGCAAGGTCACGATAGGGCTGGGAGCCGGCGTCGCCGCGCGTTATGCCGGCAGTAACGAGTATCGGATGCTGCCGGTGCCGGTGTTGAACATCGTCACGCCGTCCGGGTTCTTCGTCGACAGCCTGCAAGGCGCCGGTTATAAGCATGACATCGGCGACCTGTTTTTTGCCAGCGCAGGCATTGGCTATGGGGTCGGCCGCAAGGATTCCAACGACGGCTTGCTGCCAGGATCGGCCAAGCTCAAAGGCATGGGCGAGATCAAGGGCTCGGTACTGGCCAACCTGGACCTCGGCATCAAGCTGGGCCATGTAGCAACATTCACCGTCGGCGCTTCACAGCCGCTCAGCAATCGCGAGCGCGGTTTGTCCTATCACGCCGAACTGAGTGGCACCGTGCTGACCTTGGCCAAGGATCAGGTAAGCGTGAGCGGTACCGCAGAGTTCGGCAGCGCCAAATACAACCAGACCTTCTTCGGTGTCACCGCTGAACAAAGCCGCAACTCGGGTTACGCCGCATATAAGGCCGACTCAGGCTTGAACGCGTTGACCTCTTCCATTGTCTGGACCCACAGCTTCAACCAGACCTGGTCGGTCTCGACTGTGCTGAGCGCCACGCATTATATGCAAAAAGCGGCCGATAGCCCGTTGATGCTGGACAAAACCAATTACGGTGGATTTACAACCGTGAATTATTCATTTTGACCGAATCAGAGCCGGTGGTAAAAAATCGTGTTTAACCTGTTCCCAAGGTCAAAGTGGTTGCGCCAGGAGCAAGATTTTGCTGCGCGCATGTCAGCGCTCGGACCAACGCGCATCTTCGTTACCGGCGCCACCGGTTTCGTCGGTGGCGCAGTGGCCGCGGCGCTCGTCGGCACCCCGCATTTCAAGCAGATGCTTTTTCTGGTACGTGCAAAATCGGCCGCAGAAGGTGCGCAAAGGGTGCGTCAATCGATCGCTCGCTTTTCCTCATCGGAAGTGCCGCCGCACGTGTCGGAAAGTCAGATTGTCGTAGGCGATTTGAACGATCCGCGGGCATTCTTGGACGCCAGGCTTGATCAGGTCAGCCATGTCATCCATGGCGCAGCAATTACCTCGCTGGCCAATCGGCAGGATATCTGGGCGGTCAACGTCGACGCCACCTTGCGGTTGGCAGAACGTTTTTCCGGCGTCAGCAGTTTGCGGCGCTTCGTGTATGTGGGCGCCGCGATGGCCTGCGGCGTGGCGCGCGGACCGCTCGTCACTGAAGCGCTGCGCTTGCCGGTCGAAAGGGCGCATCTGGCGCCATATACCGCATCCAAGGCGTGCGCCGAGAATCAGTTGCGGGAATGCTTTCCCGATCTGCCGTTGGTGGCGGTGCGTCCCTCGATGGTCATCGGCCATTCCTGGCTGGGCTGCAAGCCGTCCGCCCGTAATTTCTGGGTGCTGAAAGTGATTTCGGAACTGAACCGCTTTGTCTGCCCGCCAAGCGCCTATCTGGACATCGTGCCGGTCGACTATTGCGCACGCATTATTGTCGAGCTGACCTTGAAGAAATCGCTCAGCTTCTCTGCATACCATGTCTCCGCGGGGCAGCAAAGCAGCACCATGGTGGCCGAGTTGTTGCAGGCATTTCAGGGTTTGGGCGGCAAAGGCAAGGTGCAGGCTTACATGCGGGTGGCGGAGGCCGACTTGATGAACATGGCTCTCTCGCTCGGTGAGCGGCACGCGGCGCAACAGAAGGCCGGCGAGGCGCCGCATTACGAACCGTTCAATACCCGTTTACTGTGCAAGGCGCTGCGGCTGTATGGGCGCTTTTCGCGCTTGAATTATGTTTTCGATCAGCAGCGCGTGCTCGGTGAAGGCTTGCAACCGGCTCCTTCCTTCCTCGATTACATAAATTTGTGCGATCACTCGATCAGGAATTTGTCGCTGAAGTCGCAAATGGCTTGTGATTTCGAATAGGTGGGCGAGCGTCGCCGGGTTTGCCTGCGTCTGAAATGAAGAAACCCGCGGTTAAGCGGGTTTCTTGTACATCTTTTAGCTGTTGGCCAGACTCAGGCTCGTTTGATGAGCCGCAGAATGAACAACAGGATGACGGCGCCAATGGTCGCTGTCACGATCGATGCAATCCAGCCGCTGCCGACCTGGATGCCGAGTACACCGGCCAACCAGCCGCCGATGAAAGCGCCGACGATACCGACGATGATGTCAACCAGCACGCCGAAGCCGCCGCCCTTGACCAGCACGCCAGCCAGCCAGCCGGCAATCGCGCCAATTATCAACCAAGCGATAATACCCATGAGATTTCCTTTCAAGATTGACCATCTTTTGACTACCCGATAAGAGTAGCCTAAAAGTAACGGTGACATTGTTAAAGATAGATAAACCTTGGGGACCGGCCATGCTGCCGATCTTGCCTTGTCGTGATGAGTGGATGCGTCAAATGACCGCCAAATAATAAACGGGACCATCGCTGGCCCCGTTTATTGTTCGCTGCTTAGCTGCAGGCTTTGCCGTGATCGGCGTGATTGCCGGCTGCCTTGGCAGCGGCTTCCGACATATACGAACCCGCCTTGGTTGTGCCGTAATACTTGGTATTAGGGCAGTGGTACACCTTGCTGCTGCTGTTGACCCAAACCAGGCCAGGACCGCCGCCTGGCGCTGGAGTGCCGGCAGCTTTTGCTGTGGCCGCTGGAGCTGCCGGTTTTGCCATGGCGGCAGGAGCAGCCGGTGTTGCGGCCGGGGTTGCAGCAGGTGCTGCTGCGGCAGCTGGGGCGGCAGCAGTAGCGGCAGCGGCTGGCGCGGCGGCTGTTGTATACCATTCCTTCACGCCTTTATGGCCGGCGCAAGCGCCTTTCTTGGTAGCGTTGGAGGAGTAGCTACCGTCCTTGCACAGGCCGGTGCTGCCGGCTGGCGCTGCGGCCGGAGCCTGGGCAAAGCTGGTAGCGGAAGTCAGGAGGGCTGCTGCGACTGCTGCGGAAATAAACAATGCCTTCATTTTTTTCTCCATCTGGTAAGTGATGCTTATATGTACCGCTGATGCGGCACAGGCTGGGTTATCAATCTGTCTACTTGCAGCACGACTAAACGATGTGTTGTGCGCCGCACCTGGCAAAATGACCGAGGTGTGTATTCAACGCAGCCATATCCGATATGGCTGACATAACTTATCGCTACAATTGAAAACAATTGTGATATTTGTGCGGTGAATCGTTGATTTGATGAAATTTTTGGCGATTTGTCTGATGCATGCACGGAAACCGCCCTTGCGACCCGTTCTTTCTGGTCCGGCGTCGTGATCCGGCCAGTTTGTTGGCGGCCATGGCAACAGGCCCTGGCTGGGTTGAGTCAACAGTGGAGTAATGCTGCCATGCGGCCTTGCATGAACGGGGAATTGATAAGCGGGGTTGCCAATAAAAAAGCCGACCAGCAAGGCTGGTCGGCTTTATCGGGAGTTGCAGCAGCTGCTTGCTTGCGTCTTAGTTGGTCTTGAGCGCTTCGATCTGGATCGCCAGCTTCACTTCTGGCGCAAACTTCGGCACGCCATAGCTGATGCCGAAATCGCTGCGGTTGAATTCCGCTGTGGCGTCGGCGCCGCATACTTCGCGCTTCAGCATTGGGTGCTGGATGCACTTGAACGAATTGATGGTCAGTTTCACCGGCTTGGTGACGCCATGCAAGGTCAGTTCGCCGTCAACTGCGACCGGCTTGTCGCCGTCGAACTGGATCGAGCTGCTCTTGTAGGTGATATCAGGATATTTCTTGACGTCGAACATGTCCGGACCGGAGGCGTGTTCGTTCAGCTTGGCCATGCCGAAATCGATCGAGCTCGGATCGATATGGATATCGATCGAACCGGTCTTGGCGGCCCGATCCAGCGTCACGCTACCAGTGGTTTTTTCGAACTTGCCGCGCCATACGGAAATGCCCATGTGATCGGCGGCAAAGCTTGGATAGGTATGGGTCGGGTCGATCGTGTAGGTGTCGGCAGCCGCAAATGCGCTGGCGGCGCTGGCAGCCAGCAGGGAGGCGATGATGAGCTTGAGTTTCATTGCTGGTGATCCTTTCGGTGAGAAAAAATATTCGATTAATTCGCTACGAGGTGAAACTTGATGGTAATTTCGTCGGCCACCATGCTGGTGTCCTTCCATTCGCCTTCGCCGATGTTATAAGTCAGGCGCTTGATCGGCAAGGTGCCGTCAAATACTTGTGCGCCGCCTTCCTTCTTCACGCTCAGCGGGAAGCGCACGTCGGTGGTCTTGCCCTTGATGGTCAGCTTGCCGGCGACATCGTATTTGCTACCAGCCGGCGCGCCTGCGCTTGGCTTGATCGAGCTGGCGACAAAGGTCGCTTTGGCAAACTGCTGGGCGTTGAACCATTCTTTCTTCAACACTTCCTTGTTGTATTCCGGATCGCCCAGATCGAAACTCGGGATGGCGATCTCGACGCTGGCCTTGGCCGCTTCCGGCTGCGCGCTGTTGAAATCGATGACGGCGTTGAATTGCTTGAATTTGGCTTCAACCGGCACGTTCATCTGCTTGAAGACGATGGTGACGCTGCTCTTGGCCAGATCGGGCTTGAGCGGTGCGGCGAGTGCCGGCACGGCGGCGCCCATGGCCAACAGGCTGGCGCAGAAAACGGTATTGCGAAACAGGAGTCGCGTAGACATCATGGAAAGATCCTTTTTAATTTGGCGAAAATGATCAGGGCAGCATGCGTTTGAGCACGCCGTCGCGATCGATGAAGTGATGCTTGAGCGCCGCCAGGACATGCACGCAGACGCTGCCGAGCATGATCATGTTGAGCGTGTAGTGGACCAGTTTCAGCACCGGTTTCAGATCCGGATTCGGCGCGATCAGCACCGGCAGCGGGAAGATACCGAGGTAAGTGACCGGCACGCCGGCTGCGAGGCTATAGAAATAACCGGAGATCGGCACCGCAAAAATCAGCACATACAGCAGGATGTGCAAGGCATGGGCGGCGTTCTGCTGCCAAGGCTGCATGCTGTCCGGATAGGGCGGCGCGCCTTTGGTCTTGCGCCAGAGCAGGCGCAGGCAGGCCAGGCCGAGTACGGTCACGCCCATCCATTTGTGCCAGGAAAAATATTTCAGCTTGGTTGGCGTCAGGCCGGGAATGTCGACCATGGTCAGGCCGAGCGCGAAGGTGGCAATGATCAGGGCTGCGACCAGCCAATGCAGAACAATGGCTGTGACGGTGTAGCGTTGCAAAGGGAGCGATGTTGTTGTCACGTGTTTAATCTATCAATCTGTTTGGGGTTTCATCGACATTACGTTCCGTACGGGCATCTTGCATGACGTGAGTATTGCCTTGCTCCGGCAAAGTATGACTCGTAAAAGAGTCGCGAGTTTCCGCTGCGGCGCTTGAAGCAATCGCTTTACGTGTCTTGCTTAGGGCCTGCTCAAGGCCGTTAGCCGGCTCTAGAAACAGGCTCTAGGCCTTTACGGATTCGCTATGGTATCGGAAATTCCCAAATGCTGTTGCCGACCTGTCGCCACTAGGAATAATCCTAGCGGCATGGCCTGGATAAACGGCTTTCGGGGCACGAACGGATTTATTTGCGGCGGTAGACGCCTTGCTTGGCTGGCGTCGCATTGAGGTCATCCCCTTGCGCAAAAAAGGAAATCACGATTCGGGCGGGCATCACCGATGGCGCAATCTGCACCCGGTCGACCAGCACGCCGCCGATCACGCACTGGCTGTTGCGGGCCATTTGCAGCAGGACCCGCTGGTTGCTGCTTTCCAGTACCGACAGCCTGGCTTTGTTGCAAGTGATGGCGTCCAGTGCGTTGGCAAGGATGGTCACCGGATCACCGACATTGATATCGGCAAATTGTGTAGGCGTGGCGCTGGTCGGCAACCATGCACCCAGCGCCCAGCCGGGAATCACTGGCGGTGGGGGCGGCGGAGCCGGCGGCAGGGCCGCGACTACCGGCTCGGCGGCGGCTTCTTGGGGGGCTGCGGATGGGGCCAGATCCGGCGCCGCTGCGGCGACAGTTGTTGTGACAACAGGCATGGGCGCCAGCACAGTGGTTGGTACTGGAGCCGGATCGGCAGGCAGGGCGACGGTGGGCAGCGCCGGATCGGGGGCAGGCGGCGTTTCTGCCGCCGCGGCCGGCATCGCAGGGATTTCAGGAGCCGATGCGCTGACTGGTTCGGTGATTGACTCGGTCACCGAGGGCGCTACCACCTGCTGCGCCTGGACCGCGACCGGTGCTGCTGCCAGCAATGGCGTCGGAATGCTGGCCGGTCCCGGCGTCGGGATCACTGGCGCGGTCGTCACGGAATCGGCTGGCTGGGCTGAGCCGGGATTGCCGCCGATTAAGCCTGGCAACAACTCTATCGCCACCTGCCTGGAAACGGTGATCTGTAGCTGCGGCGTGTCGAGGACATTCATGACGCGCGCGGTATTGACGGCCTTGCCGTTGATGATGACGGTCAGGTTCTGGTCAAGGGCGGCGCTGCTCGCCGCCTGCATGCGCTGCTGGGCGTCCGGGCTGAGCGTGACTTCCAGCGCCAATGCGTCCGGATTGGCGCTGAAGGTATCCCTGATGTTCAGGTTGATTTCGGTGAAATCGCTCTGGGAAGAAAAGGCGATTTCTGCCGAATTCGCTGCCGTTGCCGTGGTCAGCGCATAGGCCGCGCAGAGCGAGGCTGCCAATATTTTCCAGCATGCACGCATGATTATTCTCCGGTTAGCTGTTCGGTAGGATGGTTGATCGCCTGCTTGTCCGCCAGCGCCAGGTGCACGGCTTCCGCCACGCTCAACGCACTCAGCGACTCAGCGGGAAAGACCGGGGCGATGGCGTTCTTCATGATGTCGTACACCGGATCCTTGAGACGCGCCAGCAACAGCCGCAAGCCCTTGCCGCTGACGAAGCTGAAAAAATCGTGCAGGCATTCCAGGCTGGAACTATCGAGGTCTGGCGATTCTTCCAGGCTGAGGATGACCGTGTGCACCGTGTTGCCGGCATTGAGGATGGATTCGCGGGCCTGGGTCAGGATCCGTTCGGCATTGGCGAAGAACAGCGGTTCATTGGGACGCAGGATAATGACGCCGGCTACCGGTTTGGCTTCCGGATGGGTGCGCATGTTGACGTAGTCGTGACCCTGGCCGAGTTGTCCGAGCACCGAAATGGTCGATTGCGAGAATTGCCGCAGCATCATGAGCAGGCTGATCGCAATCGACGCCAGCAAACCATCCAGCACACCCAGCAGCAGTACCGCAATCACCGAGGCAATCACCACCAGGCGATCGCGGCGCCATTGGAAGTAGGGACGGAAGATCATCGGGTTGAGGGTGTGGCCGACTGCATGGATCACGATTGCCGCCAATACCGGTTCCGGTGTCAGCGCGATGCCCGGCAACAAGGTCAGTACGATCGCCAGCATCACCAGCGCTGCAATCCAGCCGGACAGGCGCGACGTCGCGCCGGCGGCTTCATTGGCAGAGGTGGCGGAATAGCCGGCGCCGACCGGCATGCCGTGGAACAGGCCGGACAGCAGGTTGGATGCGCCCAGCGCCAGCAGATCGCGGTTCGGCGCCACCGTGTCATTGTGCTTGATCGCGAAGCTGCGGATCGAACCATACGATTCCGCATACAGGATCATGGCCATCGCAAAACCCAGTTCACCCAGGCGCAGCCAGTCGGCGCGCGACAGGATAGGCAGCGTCGGCGTCGCCAGCTCCAAATGGATGCTGCCGACCAGGCCGACTCCGTACTGCGGTAAATTGAGCCATTTGCCGGCAATCACGCCGATGACGATCACCAGCAGTGCGCCCGGCACCCGCTTCAGGCGTGCAAACAGGTACAGCAATGCCAGCGCTGTCGCGGCGACGGCCACGCTGATCCAGTTCCAGTGAGCGACCTGCGCCAGCATTTCAGGAATGAAGCGAGTCATGTCGCTGTGTACGGGTTGCACGCCGACCACGCTCGCCAATTGCTTGACGATGATCACGATGGCGAGGCCGAAAGCAAAACCGCGTAATACCGGCTTGGCGATGAAATCGGTGACGCTGCCCATCCGCGCCAGGCCGGCCAGCAGGAAGAACACACCGGTAATGATCACCAGGCCGATCGCCAGCGTCATTCTGAGGCCGGCGTCGCCATTGGCCAGCGAAGCGGTGGCAGCGGCCAGCACCGCGGCCGAAGAAGAGGTGGCGGAGACGATGGCAAAGCGGCTGCTGCCGAACAGGCCGTAGCAGAGCAAGCCGGCAAACAGGGCAATGACGCCGGTCTGCGGCGGCAGGTTGGCGATGCTGGAGTAAGCGACCGCTTCCGGCAACAGCAAGCCGGCAATCGACAGGCCGGCAATCAGATCGGCAACGGCGATTCGCTTGGCGGGCGGTGGCGGCAGGTTCAGGTCGTTTTGTTGTGTTTGTGAAACTGTCATGCGCCTCCCGGAAGGTGGACGTGCTTGTTTTTATTTTATGCTGTTTCTCAGGCAACGCGAAGCCGGAAAGAAACAAGACTGTTTGTTTGATGTGGCCATGACTCGGGCCTGTTGTTGATTTTAAGTCAAATATCATTTGTCGAGATGACCATTTTTCTCAATAAACAGGTCGTCCATACTGTTATCTGACATTTAACCTGCAAGGATTCAATATGAACGTATTTATTACAGGCGCAAGCGGCTTTATCGGCGGTTCAGTTGCAGTGCGGCTTATCGCCGAGGGTTATCAGGTGCGCGGCCTGGTTCGCACTCAAGAGCAGGCTGAACGTGTGGCAACGCTTGGCATCACGCCGGTGCTGGGCACGCTGGCCGACGGCGACATATTGACGCGTGAGGCAAAACAGGCGGATGCAGTGATCAACGCTGCCAGCTCCGACCATCTGTTTGCGGTGCAGACCTTGCTCGATGCGCTGGCCGGTTCGGGTAAGGCGTTCATCCATACCAGCGGTTCCAGCGTGATCGGCGACGATGCGCGCGGCGAGTGGGCATCGGAACAGATTTTCGACGAGAGCACGCCTTACACGCCGGCCCCAGAAAAAGCACCACGTGCGGCGCTGGACAAATTGATCCTGGATGCCGCCGGGCGCGGTGTGCGCTCGATCATCCTCTGTAATTCCATGATCTACGGTAACGGCCTGGGCGTGAGCGCGCACAGCGTGCAGATTCCGCCATTGGTGGCGCAGGCGCGTCGTAGCGGTGTTGTGCGGTTTGTCGGCAAGGGCGTCAATATCTGGTCGAACGTGCATATCGAGGACGTGACTGAGCTGTATCTGTTGGCTTTGCTGCATGGGGCGGCGGGTTCGATGTATTTTGTTGAGAATGGTGAAGCGTCATACGCACAGATTGGGGCGGCGATTGCGCGTCGTCTGGGATTGGGGGAGGCGCAATCATGGCCGGTGCAGGATGCGATTGATGAGTGGGGTTATGGGCACGCGGTGTATTCGTTTGGGTCGAATAGCCGGGTGAGTGCGGCGCGGGCGCGCAGGGAGTTGCACTGGCAGCCGCGGCATGTTTCGGTGTTGGATTGGATTGAGAACGACATGCGGCTGGATTGATTCGCATGTCGCTCTAAGCACTGCGGAGTACAGAGTTAAATGGGGTCAGAGTTTTTTTTCGGCGGAGTTTTGCCGAAAAAAAACTCTGACCCCTTTTAACGGGCTACGGAGTGAGTGCGGCGGTGCATCTACAACTGGTGCTCATCGTTACTTAATACTGTCGCTACTCCGTGGATGCTAGCCGGGGGTAGCCCGGCAGCTAGTCACTTTTCTTGCTTCGCCAAGAAAAGTAACCAAAAGAAGGCGATCGCACAGCCGTTGCCCGCCGTTGGCGG
>NZ_JBIUZX010000011.1:0-225647 GCF_044745265.1 Collimonas sp. NPDC087041 | reverse complement strand
GACGTGGTTCGAATAGGCATGGAGCGAGAGTGCGGTATGCGAAGCCAGCTTGGCCAGTATCGGTTCCAGGAAGGAGGCGACGGCGTGGTTGCGCAGGTCGCCGGAGACCAGGCCGATTTGCAGGCGGCGTTCGGGATCGCGTGAATTGGTGTGAACGGGCCAGTGCGGGCGCAGCGGCGCTTCGAATTGCTCTGCGAAGCGCAGGTGTTCGGCAAACAGTTCTGCCGGAGAGACATCGGCGTTGTTGCAGGCGCAGAATAGCAAGTTGCTGTGGGCGGCGGCCATGGTTGGTGCAATCCGCAATGCCTGGCGGAAGCTCGCCTGCGACTCTGCAAATCTTCCCAGCTCCAGCAATGCACTGCCAAGATTGTCGTATACCTGCGCAACGTTGGGTCGTAGTTCCAGCGAACGCAGGTAGCTCGCTTCGGCTTCTGTCAAGCAGCCTTTGACACGTAATGTATTGCCCAGGTTGTTGTAAATGTCGCCTAGTGAGTCGGCAGGAATTGCCTGGACCGTATGACACTTCAGCGCACTGCGATAGATCGCTTCCGCTTCGTCCGGCCTTCCGCTTTGCTGCAAGACACTGCCCAGACTCATATGGATTTCAGCGGAGTTGGGCGCCAGTCTGAGGGCTTCACGCAGGCACGTTTCCGCCTCGGGGTAGCGACGCAATTCCAGGAGCGCGACGCCAAGATTTTTATGTGCTTCGGCATCTGTTGGCATCAGCTTGACCGCTTCCTGCATCGGCAGCAATGCATCGGCCGGCCGCTGTTGGTTCCATAGTGCTACCCCAAGCAATTTCCAGCAGAACCCATTACGTGGAAAATGTACAAGCAGCGAGCGGATAGCCGATTCTGCTTCATCGAAGCGCTGGCGGCCAAGCAGCAATTGAATTTTTTCGATTTGCTTGGCGGACGGCCCGGCGCCGACGGCGATGGGCCTCTGCTTGCGTTGAGAGGCATCAGCTAAATGCTGTGGCGCGGAAGACGCAGTCATATTGTCCAGGTAGTTCCAAATGAGGGTTGATGTGCCGGCAAGAAGCTGAGCCCTTGCTGATGGCGAAAAGCAAAAAACTATGGGATTTCCCCATGGTTTTGAATGCTCTCATTGGCAACCGCTATTCAATCGCGTGAAGATACGCGATAAGAACGCTTACTTTGATCAATAGGGTGGAAGGACTTGTGATGCGACGGAGCGGAGGGGCACGCCGGAGACGGCGCCCCGGCGTGGTGTGATACCTGTTTGAATTACCGGCGTTGCGGCGTCAATACGGTCGGCAGTGCCTTGGCCAGGGTTTCCGGATAATCCTGGCTGTAATGCAAGCCGCGGCTTTCATGGCGCGACAGCGCGCTTTCGACGATCAGCGAAGCCACCTGCACCAGGTTGCGCAGCTCCAGCAGATCGCGGCTGATGCGGAAGTGGGCGTAGTACTCGTCGATCTCTTCCTTGAGCAGGCGGATGCGATGCTGTGCACGTTCGAGGCGCTTGTTGGTGCGGACGATGCCGACGTAGTTCCACATGAAGCGGCGCAGCTCATCCCAGTTGTGGGAAATCACCACTTCCTCGTCGGCGTCGGTCACCCGGCTTTCATCCCAGGCTGGCAGCGGCACGGCTTTCGGCTTTTCCTGCTGTTCGATGTACTTGGCGGCGGCGCGGCCGACCACCACGCATTCCAGCAGCGAATTGCTGGCCAGGCGGTTGGCGCCGTGCAGGCCGGTGTAGGCGGTCTCGCCGACCGCATACAAGCCCGGCAGGTCGGTACGGCCGTTGAGGTCGGTGACGATGCCGCCGCAGGTGAAGTGGACCGCCGGCACCACAGGAATGGCCTGCTTGGTGATATCGATGCCGAGTTCCAGGCAACGTGCGTAGATGGTCGGGAAATGTTCTTTGAGGAATTCCGGCGATTTGTGGGTGATGTCGAGGTCGACATGATCCAGCCCGCGTTTCTTCATCTCGAAGTCGATGGCGCGGGCGACTACGTCGCGTGGCGCCAGTTCGGCGCGCTCATCGTGGGCCGGCATGAAACGCTGGCCGGCGTCGGCGCCTTCGGTATCCGGCAACTTGAGCACGCCGCCTTCGCCGCGAATAGCTTCGGTAATCAGGAAGGATTTGGCATACGGGTGATACAGGCAGGTCGGATGGAACTGGATGAATTCCATGTTGGCGATGCGGCAGCCGGCGCGCCAGGCCATGGCGATGCCGTCGCCGGTGGCGCTGTCGGGGTTGGTGGTGTACAGATAGACCTTGCCGGCGCCGCCGGTGGCCAGCACCGTATGATCGGCCGCCAGGGTCAGCACCTTGCCGGTCTTGACGTTTTTTGCGTACAGGCCGAGGCAACGCGGTTCGGTATCGCCGGTAGCGACCTTTTTGGAAGTGATCAAGTCAATCGCGTAATGATCTTCCAGCAGCGTGATGTTCGGATGAGCGCGCACCTTCTGTTCCAGCGTGACCTGCACCGCATGGCCGGTGGCGTCGGCAGCGTGAATGATGCGGCGCTGGCTGTGGCCGCCTTCGCGGGTCAGGTGGAAGCCCAGTTCGGCATTGGCGTCGGGCGTGAAAGGCACGCCTTGTTCGATCAGCCATTCGATTGCAGCGCGGCCGTTTTCGACGATGAAGCGGGTCGCGCTTTCATCGCACAGGCCGGCGCCGGCGACCAGCGTGTCGTCGATGTGCTGCTGGTGGCTATCGCCGGAATCCAGTACGGCAGCGATGCCGCCCTGAGCCCAGTTGCTGGCGCCGTCGAGCAGCGCGCGTTTGGAAATCACTGCGACCTTGTTGTTTTCCGCAAGGTGCAGTGCGACTGAAAGGCCGGCTAGTCCGCTACCGATAATGGCGACATCGAATTTCATGGCAAGTTGTTGGTTGTTTTTCTATTGGGATCGCCCCGGTCGGGGCGATGTCTCTTTCATTTGCTGCAGATGCTTCTGTCTTGGTGATTAGCCGACCACCACCGGTTTTACCTTGGCGGCAGCCTGTTTCGCCCGCGTGCGTGCAGTCTCGACATCGTCCGCGGTGGCCAACGCAACGCCCATGCGCCGGCGTGCGAACGATTCCGGCTTGCCGAACAGGCGGATATCGATGCCCGGCCCGCGCATGGCGTCCGCCACGCCCTCAAATGCAATTCCCTTGGCATCGTGCTGGCCGTAGATCACCGCCGACGCTGCCGGGCTGCGCAAGGCGACATTGACCGGCAAGCCGAGGATAGCCTTGGCATGCAGTTCGAATTCGCTTTGCTGCTGGCTGGCCATGGTCACCATGCCGGTATCGTGCGGACGCGGGCTGACTTCGGAGAACCAGACCATGTCGTTCTTGACGAATAATTCAACCCCAAACAAGCCCAGGCCGCCCAGGTTGTCGGTCACTTTCTTGGCGATATCGCGTGCCTTCAACAGCGCATCTGGATGCATCGGATGCGGTTGCCAGGATTCGACATAGTCGCCTTGCACCTGGACATGGCCGATTGGCTCGCAGAAATGGGTGGCGACGCTGCCGTCTTGTTCCAGCGCGCGTACGGTCAACAAGGTGATTTCATAATCGAAATCGATGAAGCCTTCGACAATGACCCGGCCCGAATCGACCCGGCCGCCGGCGGCAGCATAGGCCCAGGCGGCTTCGACTTCGTCGGCGCCGTCGATCTTCGACTGGCCTTTGCCGGACGAAGACATGACTGGTTTGATGACACAAGGAAAGCCGATTTCAGCGCAAGCGGCTTTCAGTTCCGCCAGGTTATTGGCAAAACGGTAAGGCGATGTCGCCAAGGCCAGCGTCTCGCCAGCCAGGCGGCGGATGCCTTCACGGTTCATGGTCAGCCAGGCGGCGCGCGCGGTTGGAATCACGGTGACCTTGCCGGCGGCTTCGAGGGCGACCAGGGTTTCGGTGGCGATGGCTTCGATTTCCGGCACGACCAAGTCCGGTTTCTCTTGCGCAATCAGCGCTTCCAGCGCGGCGCCATCGGCCATGTTGATGACGTGCGAACGATGTGCAACCTGATGGCCTGGCGCATTCGGATAACGGTCGACAGCAATCACTTCGACACCAAGCCGTTGCAGCGAAATAATGACTTCCTTGCCGAGTTCGCCGGAACCCAGCAGCATGACTTTGGTGGCGGAAGGAGAGAGCGGGGTACCGAGTCTGATTGGTGTCTTCATAGTGGAAAGGGGCTGCGACGATGGATGCATCGCAATATTCGTGGATGGATAAGATGAATGATGGCAGCGGCGGTACGGGTACGTAAAGGTTGATGCTATTTTGTTAACTTCAATTGACTATGAAATTCGCCACCGGTATTCGCGGCCAAGGGGCTGACAATACCAAATAATGCGGATCATGGACAGGGGACCTCGAAAAACCTGCTGCACGCTGGAGTAATAAAAAAAGCCGCCAGAACCATCTGGCGGCTTGTCTTGCAGCTCAGGCATAGCCGTAAGGATATGCCATTTATTTCATTAGCGCTCTTCTTGGTAGATATCGTAGTCCTTGGTTTCCTTGACGAACAACATGCCGATCACGAAAGTGGCGGCAGCGATCACGATCGGATACCACAGGCCGTAGTAAATATCGCCCTTGAACGCCACCAGCGCAAACGCTGTGGTTGGCAGCAAGCCGCCGAACCAGCCGTTACCGATGTGGTAAGGCATCGACATCGAGGTGTAGCGGATGCGGGTCGGGAACATTTCCACCAGCATCGCTGCAATCGGGCCGTACACCATGGTCACGTAGAGCACCAGGATGAACAACAGCAGCAAGACCATTGGCTTGTTCATCTGATCCGGATCAGCCTTGGTCGGATAGCCTGCACCCTTGATGTCGGCCGCCAGTTCAGCCGTGAAGGCCTTGTCCTTGGCGGCAGCTTCTTCCTTCGACAGGCCGCTGGCATCGTACGAGGTCAGGATCTTGTCGCCGATCTTGATGGTGGCGGGAGAGCCCGGCGCGCCGGCGACATTCTCATAGTTCACCGAAGCCGCTGACAATTTGGCTTTGGCGATATCGCAGGAAGAGGTGAACTTCTTGGTGCCGGTCGGATTGAACTGGAACTGGCAGGACGCAGGATCGGCAGTGACGATCACCGGTGCGCTTTTCAGTGCAGCTTCCAATGCTGGATTTGCATAGTGGGTCAGGCCGGAGAAGATCGGGAAGTAGGTCAGTGCCGCGATCAGGCAGCCGGCCATGATGATTGGCTTGCGGCCGATCTTGTCCGACAGCGAGCCGAAGATCACGAAGAACGGCGTTCCCAGCAACAGGGCCAGCGCGATCAGGATGTTGGCGGTCGACATGTCGACCTTGAGCGACTGGGTCAGGAAGAACAGTGCGTAGAACTGACCTGTATACCAGACCACGGCTTGGCCGGCGGTCAGGCCGATCAGCGCCAGGATCACCAGTTTCAGGTTTTTCCATTGGCCGAAGGCTTCGGTCAGCGGCGCCTTGGAGGTCTTGCCTTCCGCTTTCATCTTGGCGAACGCAGGCGATTCATTCATCGACAGACGGATCCAGACCGAGACGGCCAGCAGGATCACCGAGACCAGGAACGGAATGCGCCAGCCCCAGGCCGAAAACGCTTCTTCGCCGACCGCGCTACGCACGCCGAGGATTACCAGC
Organism: Collimonas sp. NPDC087041; assembly: GCF_044745265.1. Taxonomy (NCBI): domain Bacteria; kingdom Pseudomonadati; phylum Pseudomonadota; class Betaproteobacteria; order Burkholderiales; family Oxalobacteraceae; genus Collimonas; species Collimonas sp. NPDC087041. The sequence goes on along the minus strand of NZ_JBIUZX010000011.1, from coordinate 220,052 downwards.
AGCGACAGGAACAGTCCCATTGTTGCAGTAGTCTGGATCCAGGAAGTGAAGGCGCCGCGCTTGTCGTCCGGAGCGTGCTCGGCGACATAGGTCGCAGCACCTCCGTACTCACCGCCGAGTGCCAGACCTTGCAAGATGCGCAGGACGATCAGGATGATCGGTGCAGTAATGCCGATGGTTGCGTAATTCGGCAGGATGCCGACGATGAAGGTCGAAGCCCCCATGATCAGGATCGTCACCAGGAAAGTGAATTTACGGCCGATCATGTCGCCCAGGCGGCCGAACACCAATGCGCCGAACGGCCGCACGATAAAGCCCGCCGCAAATGCCAGCAGGGCGAAAATGAAGCCGGTATTCGGATCAGTGCCGGAAAAGAACTGCTTGGCGATAATTGCCGCCAGCGAGCCGTACAGGTAGAAGTCGTACCATTCGAAAACGGTGCCGAGGGATGACGCAAAAATGACTTTGCGTTCCTCTGGAGTAATGCCGCGTGCGGCCGGTTTAAGCCCACCTGCGGTCGGTTGTAATGTGGCCATGCCTGTCTCCTAGATTATTTATATTTGTACAGCTAATCTGGAGTGTGCAATTGAAACCTTACGCAGGACTTGCTTGAAACTTACGGGAAGCTTACATAAGACCTGCTCAGCGCCTTACTCCCAGGCTGTAGACGGTGGTTTGTCGATACACCTGGCCTGGACGCAATATGACCGCCTCGGCATCAGGGCCGTTGACCTGATTGGGATAGGCCTGCGCTTCCAGGCAGAAGCCATCGTGCGTTGCATACGGCACGGCGCCGCGCCCCTGCACGCCACCCAGGAAATTGCCGCTATAGAACTGCAAGCCGGTTTCGGTGGTGGCGACCGATAGCTCGCGTCCCGAGCCGGGGTCATAGACGTTGGCTACCTGGCGCAAGCTGCCGCGCTCTTCACCCTCTTTCCAATCCAGGCAATAACAGTGATCGAAACCGCCGGCCAGCGCAATCTGTGCATCCGGCCAGGACAGCCGCGGGCCGATCGGAGCCGGCTGGCGGAAGTCGAAGGCGCTGCCGGCGACTTCGGCGGGGTCGGTCGGAATCAGTTGCTTGTCGATCTTCAGGAAGTGGTCGGCATCAATCGTCAGCAAATGATCGCCGATGCCGCTGCTGCCGCCATTCAGATTGAAATAGCCGTGAGAAGTCAGGTTGACCGGCGTCGGCGCGTCGGTGATGGCCTGGTAGTCGATCGACAAGCTGCCCTGGTCGTCCAGCCGGTACAGTACTTCGACCTGCAGGTTGCCGGGAAATCCGGCTTCGCCCTCGGGTGACGTCAATGTCAGTCGCAAGCCGTCGGCTTCCGGCCGGGCTTGCCAGCGCGCCAGGTGGAAGCCGCTGTCGCCGCCGTGCAGGTGGTTGCCGGCTTCATTGCGATCGACCAGGTAGTCGGCGCCGTCGAGCGCGAAGCGGCCGCCGGCAATCCGGTTGGCCCAGCGTCCGACCAATGCGCCGAAGTACTCCTTGTTGCCGACATAGGCTTGGGCATCCGGGTAACCGAGCAGGATATCGGCCATGCGGCCGTAGCGGTCTGGAGCGAACCATGAGATCAAGGTGGCGCCGCGATTGCTGATGGTAATACGCATGTCTTGCGCATTCTGCAGCGTGTACAAAGTATCGCCGTTGTCGGTGTCGCTGCTGGAAATGGGAAATTGGATCATGGCTTGAAATAGGAAGTGGTGGCCGATTGGTTGATCATGATTACGGTTGCTTGACGGCGTGTAACGAAGCCTGCGCAGTGCGCTCCTGGTATTCGCGCGGCGTGCAGCCCAGTTCACGCTTGAACACCGCGTGCATGTACTGGACTGAGGTGAAGCCGCAACTGACGGCGATGTCGGCGATGCTGCGGGTTTCGTGTTCGAGAATGGTCTTTGCCGCATCGAGCTTGAAGCGCAGGATTTCATCGTGCACGCTACGCCCGAGTTCGCGCCGGAAATACGATTCCAGCGACGAGCGCGAGACACCGACATAGTCGGCGACTTGTTCGGTCTTGATGCCCTGGCAGGCGTACTGGCGAATGAAATGCAGCGCCTGCATCACGTGCGGATGGCTGAGCGGTTCATGCTGGCTTGAGGCGAGCACATTGATGCCGATCGGCGGCACCAGGATGCAGCTGCCGCCGAGCTGTACGCCATGCAGCATCTGATGCAGCAAGTGGGCCGCGGTGCGCCCCATTTCTTCGGTGCCCTGGATTACCGAACTAAGCGGCACCCGCGTCAGCGTACGCGCCAGTGGATCGTTGTCGATGCCGATCAGCGCCACTTGTTCAGGCACCGCGATGCCGGCGCTCAGGCAAGCCTGCAGCAATTGCCGCGCGCGCGCATCGCTCACAGCGATAATGCCGATCGGTTTGGGCAGGCTGTGAAGCCAGGCGATCTGCTGTTCCACCGCAGTATCCCAGGCCGGCGCGCTGGTGCTGACCCCGCGATAAATTTCGGCATCCATGCCATCTCTTTGCATCAGCCGCTGAAAGGCTTTTTCGCGCTCCTGCGCCCAGCGATTGACCGATGCCTCCGGCAGGCTGAAACAGGCGAAGCGCGTCAACCCCGCTTCGATCAAATGATCGTAGGCCAGTTTGATCAGCTTGAAATTGTCGGTGGCCACGTAAGGGATATTCTGAGGATAGTCGGCTTCGTCCTGATACGAACCACCCACTGCGACCACCGGAAGGCGGGTATCGGAGAGCGCCTCGCAGACTGCCGGGTCGTCAAAGTCAGCGATGATGCCATCGCCATGCCAGCGTTCGATACCGGGCAGGCGGCAGCGGAAATCCTCTTCCAGGAACAGATCCCAGGATGCGCGAGTGCTGCTCAGGTAATTGCCGATGCCCGTGATGATGCCGCGATCGTAGATCTTGTTGGCATTGAACAGCAAGGCGATGCGATGCGTGGTCGGCAGCTTTTTCATCGGTGTCTCCTGACGGCAGGTACGGAATTTTCTTGTTTTTTAGCCATCGCACCCTGGTGCCATGGCGATGAAATCCAGTCAGCGGATTGTACCCAGCATGCGCCTCCGCGTCAGGCCAAATCGTCTTATGTGCGGTTGCAATAGAAAGAATCGCTATCGGCGTTGGTGGATTTCGTAATTGTTCGGCGAGGGCACTGGTTGCTAGTATTCAGCCACGTTTTGAATCCCAGGCAAGCCTAGCCGAATAATCACAGGAGACCAGCATGTCCTATTTCCCGAATGTCGAACCGATACGTTTTGAAGGTCCTGAAAGCGCATCGCCGCTGGCATTCCGCCATTACGATGCCGATAAAATCATCCTCGGCAAGCCGATGCGCGAGCACCTGCGGATGGGCGCCTGCTACTGGCACACTTTTGTCTGGCCCGGTTCCGACGTGTTTGGCGCCGGCACCTTCAAACGCCCCTGGCATGCAGCCGGTGAACCGCTGGCGATGGCGCACAAGAAAGCCGATGCCGCCTTTGAATTTTTTTCCAAGCTGGGCATCGACTACTACACTTTCCACGATACCGATGTCGCTCCGGAAGGCGCCAGCCTGGCCGAATACCGCAACAACTTTGCCGAGATGGTCGATGTGCTCGAACGCAAGCAGGAGCAGACTGGTGTGCGCTTGTTGTGGGGCACCGCAAACTGCTTCAGCAATCCGCGCTTTGCCGCCGGCGCCGCCAGCAATCCGAATCCTGAATTGTTTGCCTATGCCGCAGCGCAGGTATTCAGCGCGATGAATGCGACGCAGCGCCTGGGCGGCGCCAACTACGTGCTGTGGGGCGGACGCGAAGGTTACGAGACGCTGCTCAATACCGATCTCAAGCGCGAGCGCGAACAACTGGCGCGCTTCATGCGCATGGTGGTCGATCACAAATACAAGATCGGTTTCAAGGGCACGATCCTGATCGAACCGAAGCCGCAAGAGCCGACCAAACATCAATACGATTACGACAGCGCCACGGTCTACGGCTTCCTCAAGCAATACGGCCTGGAGCAAGAGATCAAGGTGAATATCGAAGCCAATCATGCGACCCTGGCCGGCCACAGCTTCCAGCACGAAATCGCCACTGCGGCCTCGCTCGGCATCCTTGGCAGTATCGACGCCAATCGCGGCGATCCGCAAAACGGCTGGGATACCGACCAATTCCCGAACAGCGTCGAAGAGATGACGCTGGCTACCTACGAAATCCTCAAGGCCGGCGGCTTCACCACTGGCGGCTATAACTTCGACTCCAAGGTGCGCCGTCAAAGCCTGGACGAGATCGATCTGTTCCACGGCCATGTCGGCGCGATGGATGTGCTGGCGCTGTCGCTGGAACGTGCCGCAGGCATGATTGAAAACGACGTGCTGGCGAAGTTCAAGGCCGAACGTTATGCCGGCTGGGATGGTCAGTTCGGCCGCGATGTACTGGCGGGTAATTTCAGCCTGGCCGATGTTGCCGAATATGCGTTCAGCAAGCAACTGAACCCGCAAGCCGTCAGCGGCCGTCAGGAAATGCTGGAAAACCTGGTCAATCGCGCCATCTACAAGTGATTCGGGCGCAGCCATGTTCATAGGAATAGATCTCGGCACTTCCGGCCTCAAGGCGATCCTGCTGGACCGCCAAGACCGGGTTCGCGCCAGCGTCACCATGCCGCTTGCGGTCAGGCAGCCGCAAGCCATGTGGCGCGAGCAGGATCCTGCCGACTGGTGGGCGGCCTGCGAGCAGGCGCTGGAAGCTTTGCTGGCGGCAGCCGCCAAGGAGGGCATTCGTACCGACGATATTGAAGCAATCGGCCTGACCGGGCAAATGCATGGCGCTACCGTGTTGGATAAACACGGTGAAGTGCTGCGTCCGGCCATCTTGTGGAATGACGGCCGCAGCTTTGCCGAATGCGCCGAACTGGAAAAACGCGTGCCGACATCGCGCCACATCACCGGCAACCTGATGATGCCGGGATTTACCGCACCCAAGCTGCTATGGTTGGCGCGCCATGAGCCGCAAGTATTTGAACGCATCGCCATGGTGCTGCTGCCCAAGGATTGGCTGCGTTATCGGCTGACCGGCCGCTACGCCAGCGACATGTCGGACGCCGCCGGCACCATGTGGCTTGATGTCGGTCGGCGCGACTGGAGCGACGAATTATTGAATGCCACCGGCTTGCATCGCAGTCAAATGCCGGCGCTCTACGAGGGTACGCAAATCACCGGACATCTGAAACCTGAACTGGCGCAGCGCTGGGGTTTGAAATCGATTCCCTTGGTGGCCGGCGCGGGCGATAACGCAGCGGGTGCAATTGGCGTCGGCGTGGTGCGTGCGGGGCAAGCCATGCTGTCGCTCGGTACCTCCGGTGTCTTCTTTGCCGCCAGCGATGGCTTCCATGCGAATCCGGAAAAGGCGGTGCACAGTTTCTGCCATGCGCTGCCGGATACCTGGCACCTGATGTCGGTGATGTTGTCGGCGGCATCCTGTCTCGATTTCACGGCGCGCCTGACCGGCTATCCCGATGTGGCGGCATTACTGACTGCTGCAGAAGAACGCGCCGCCAGACAGCTGGATGACGATGCGCCGCTGTTCCTGCCTTACCTGAACGGCGAGCGCACGCCGCACAATGATCCGGCGGCAAAAGGCGTGTTCTTTGGCTTGCAGGCGACAACGCTGCCTGCCGACCTGGCCTATGCAACGCTGGAAGGCGTTGGTTTTGGCCTGGCCGACGGTATCGACGCTCTGCAATCGACCGGCCTGGCGCCCACCGATGTGACCCTGATCGGCGGCGGTTCGCGCAGCGCTTTCTGGGCGCAAATGCTGGCCGATATCAGCGGCTGCACACTGACTCGTCGCCACGGCGGCGATGTCGGTCCGGCGCTCGGTGCAGCACGGCTGGCGCGGCTTGGCGTCGTGGAGGAAAGCGGCGACCAGGCAACGCTGGAACAGATTTGTGCGGTGCCGGAAACAATCGCCGTATATCGGCCAGACCCGCAACGCCATGCGCGTTATGCAGTGCGCAGAGAAAAATTCAAGCAGATTTACCAGCAGTTGAAATCCTTGTTTTAAAGCCCGAAGTCAACAGTCCAAACTTAATAACAACGAAGGAGACACAAGCATGAACAAGTATCTGAAAACGACACTGATTGCCGCTGCACTGACCGTGATCAGTAATGCAGCAATGGCGGATGCCAAGAATCCGAAGATCGGTTTTTCGATTGATGACCTGCGCGTCGAACGCTGGGCGCGCGACCGCGATTTCTTCACCGCAGCCGCAGAAAAGCTAGGCGCCAAGGTGTATGTGCAGTCTGCCGACGCCAGCGAGCAGCGCCAGATTTCGCAAATTGAAAATCTGATTTCGCGCGGCGTTGACGCCATCGTGATCGTTCCTTTCAACGCTACCGTGCTGAACAATGCCGTCAAGGAAGCCAAGAAAGCCGGCATCAAAGTGCTGTCATACGACCGCCTGATCCTGAACGCCGATATCGATGCCTACATTTCTTTCGATAACGAAAAGGTCGGCGAAATGCAGGCCGAGGGCGTGCTCAAGGCGCAGCCAAAAGGTAACTACTACCTGCTGGGCGGCTCGCCAACCGACAACAATGCCAAGATGCTGCGCGAAGGCCAGTTGAAGATACTCAAACCGTCCATCGACAAGGGTGACATCAAGATCGTCGGCCAGCAATGGGTCAAGGATTGGAGTCCGACTGAAGCGCTGACAATCGTGGAAAACGCGTTGACCGCCAACAATAACAAGATCGACGCCATCGTCGCATCCAACGATGGTACTGCGGGTGGCGCGATCCAGGCGCTGGCTGCGCAAAAGATGGCTGGCAAGGTGCCGGTATCGGGCCAGGATGCCGATCTGGCGGCGGTCAAGCGTGTGGTTGCCGGAACCCAGGTGATGACCGTCTACAAGCCGCTCAACCTGATTGCATCGGAAGCGGCCAAGCTGACTGTGCAACTGGTGCGCAATGAAAAGCCGGATTACAACTCGCAATACGACAACGGTATCAAGAAGGTTAACACCGTGCTGCTGAAGCCGACCGCCTTGACCAAGGACAACGTCGGCTTGCTGGTGCAAGACGGCTTCTATACCCAGGCGCAGATCTCCGGCAAATAATCGCGACGCAGGCGGACGGGGCGGCAAGCCAGAAGAGATGGCTTGGTCGCCGCGTTCCCTGTTCTTTTTCCTCACTCGTTTCAACAGGAACAAGCATGTCCGATTATTTGCTGGAAATGAAAGGCATCGTCAAGCAGTTCGGTGCGGTGCGGGCGCTGGATGGCATCGCGCTGAAGGTGCGCGCCGGAGAGTGCGTCGGCCTGTGCGGCGAAAACGGCGCCGGTAAATCGACGCTGATGAAGGTGCTGTCCGGCGTCTATCCGCACGGTAGCTGGGAAGGCGAAATCCTGTGGGATGGCCAGCCGCTGAAAGCGCAGTCGATACGCGATACGGAAGCCGCCGGCATCGTCATCATCCATCAGGAGCTGATGCTGGTGCCGGAACTGTCGGTGGCTGAAAACATCTTCATGGGCCACGAACTGACCTTGCCGGGCGGCCGGATGAATTATCCCGCCATGTATCGCCGCGCCGATGAACTGGTGCGCGAACTGAAGATGCCGGAAATGAACGTCGCGCTGCCCGTCATGCAATACGGCGGCGGCCACCAGCAACTGGTGGAGATCGCCAAGGCGCTCAACAAGAAAGCCAGGTTGCTGATCCTGGATGAGCCATCGTCGTCGCTGACCACGTCAGAAATTGCGGTGCTGCTCGATATCATCCGCGACCTCAAGGCCAAGGGCGTGGCTTGCGTTTACATTTCACACAAGCTCGACGAAGTCGCCGCGATCTGCGACACCGTGTCGGTGATTCGCGACGGTCAGCATATCGCCACCACGCCGATGCAGGAGTTGAACGTGGAGCGCATCATCGCCCAGATGGTGGGGCGCGAAATGAACAATCTGTATCCGAAGCAGGAGCATGCAATCGGCGAAGTGGTGTTCGAGGCGCGCCATATCAGTTGCTACGATGTCGACAACCCTGCCAGAAAAAAAGTCGACGATATTTCGTTCTCGTTGCGCAAGGGAGAAATCCTCGGCGTCGCCGGGCTGGTCGGAGCCGGGCGCACCGAGTTGGTGTCTGCACTGTTTGGCGCTTATCCGGGCCGCCAGGAAGGCGAAGTCTGGCTCGACGGCAAGCAAGTCGATACCGGCTCGCCAATGAAGTCGCTGAGGCTCGGCTTGTGCATGGTGCCGGAAGACCGCAAGCGCCACGGCATCGTCGCTGATCTCAACGTCGGCCAGAACATCACGCTGACTGTATTGCAGGAATTTTCGCGGTTTGGCCGCATCGATGCCGAGGCCGAACTGCAAACCATCCAGCAGCAGATCGGCAAGTTGCGCCTGAAGACGGCCAGTCCTTTCCTGCCGATCACCAGCCTCTCCGGTGGCAACCAGCAAAAGGCGGTGCTCGCCAAAATGCTGCTTGCCAAGCCGCGGGTGCTGATTCTGGACGAGCCGACGCGCGGCGTCGATGTCGGCGCCAAGTATGAGATCTATAAATTGATGTTCGATCTGGCAGAGCAGGGTGTGGCCATCATCATGGTGTCCTCCGAACTGGCCGAGGTATTGGGCGTGTCGGACCGTGTCCTGGTGATCGGCGAAGGCAAGCTGCGTGGCGATTTCGTCAACCAGGGCCTGACGCAGGAAACCGTGCTGGCCGCCGCCATCAGCCAGTCGCCGCAGAGCGACAACATTCATCGGGAATTCGCATGACATCCATCAATCTCAAGCAATTATTCAGTCGCTACAAAATCCTCGCCTTGCTGATCGCCATTGCCATCATCTGGGCATTTTTCACCTGGAAAACTGAAGGCGGCTTCCTGACGCCGCGCAATCTTTCCAACCTGCTGCGGCAGATGTCGATTACCGGCATCCTGGCCTGCGGCATGGTGCTGGTCATTATCGGTGGCGAAATCGATCTGTCGGTGGGATCGCTGCTTGGCCTGCTGGGCGGCATTGCCGCGGTGCTCAACGTCACCTACCATCTGCCGCTGCCGTTGAACCTGGCGCTGGTACTGCTGTGCGGCTTGCTGATCGGCTTGTTCAATGGCTACCTGACCGCCTACATGAAAATCCCATCGTTTATCGTCGGCCTCGGCGGCATGCTGGCGTTTCGCGGCATATTGCTGGGCGTGACCGGCGGCATGACGATCGCCCCAGTATCGAGCGATCTGGTGTATCTGGGGCAGGGCTATCTGCCGACACAGTTCGGTGTACTGCTCGGCGCAGGGTTGTTTGCACTGACCGTGTTCCTGACCTGGCGTCAGCGCAGCAACCGCGTCACTCACGCATTGACGGTGCCGCCACTGTGGCGCGATGCGGTACGCGTGCTGGCCATCGGCGCGGTGCTGTTGGCCTTTGTACGCACGCTCAACGACTATGACGGCATTCCGGTGCCGGTGCTGCTGTTGTTGGCGCTGCTCGGCATCTTCAGCTACGTCACCACCCAGACAGTATTCGGCCGTCGCGTCTACTCGGTCGGCAGCAACATGGAGGCGACCCGGCTTTCCGGCGTCAACGTGCAGGCAGTCAAGTTATGGATCTTCGGCATCATGGGCGTGATGTGCGCGTTGGCTGGCCTGGTCAATACCGCGCGCCTGGCGGCCGGCTCGCCGTCAGCCGGCAACATGGGCGAACTGGATGCCATCGCGGCGTGTTTTATCGGCGGCACCTCGATGCGCGGCGGCTCGGGCACGGTGTACGGCGCCCTGATCGGGGCGCTGGTGATGGCCAGCCTGGACAACGGCATGTCGATGCTGGATGTGGATACCTACTGGCAAATGATCGTCAAGGGCAGCATTCTGATGCTGGCGGTATGGGTGGACGTGAGCACGCGCGGCAGCCGTCAATAATGTCGTGCCCAAGCGGGCCTGTTATTTGTGATAGCTGTAATTTGTGACAGCTGTGCAAATATTGCCGGCAAGTTACAATGAATTCGTCTTCTACAACTCTCCCCGAGTTTGGACTTAGCCCGCAGCCGCAAGGATTGCGGGCTTTTTTTCGATTCGGGAGTTGAATAAGGTGCGCACCGCGATTTTTGCAGCGTCATGACGCGGTCATACTATTGTCATGTTCGCTGTGTAATATCGTCAATGTTGATTTATCGCGCACTCGATTCAGCTGCAACCCGCTTGTGGGAGCTGCCTGGTCCGTGAGTGGCCAGCGCATCGACAGGCTTGCCGGTAGCCTCGATCACCGGCACCAGATTCATATCCATTGACTGACCCGCAACCGCAAGGTGTGCGGGTTTTTGCTTTTTTGCGTTGCAAACGCTTGTCGCTGATGCAATAACATGAACGCTATAATGGCTCTTTCCGATAGCCATAAAAGCGCGATCCTGCCGTCACGGGGCTTGTCTGGCGTCGTCCATCCATCCAGCTGAATATGTCGATTTCTGCCGCACAAGCCGCTTCGCCCTTGCTATTTTCAGACTTGCCGGCAACGATTCGCCAGGCCGGTTTGCATTATCTGGTCAATCCCGGGCAACTGGCGCTGCTGGAGCAGGGCGGTATCGTGCTGCCGCCCGGTTTGGCGAACGCAGTGTTGAAGCGCAAGGTCGAATTCGCTGCCGGCAGATGCTGTGCAATGCAGGCCCTGCAGGCGCTAGGCTACGGTGGACGGGAAACCCTGCCCATCGGGCAGCACAGGGCGCCGCTCTGGCCTGAAGGCTTCGTCGGCTCAATCAGCCATGGCGACGGCCAGGCGCTCGCTGTAGCGGCAGCAAGCCGGGATTGGGGCGGTATCGGCATCGATATCGAACGCCTCCTCGATCACGATGCGGCGCAACCGTTAGTGCCTTATCTGATGACACCCGCGGAGCTGACCATTGGCAGCGCCGCCGGAATGTCTCTCGAACGCTGGCTGACGGTGGTTTTCTCAGCCAAGGAAAGTCTGTTCAAAGCGCTGTATCCGTATGTCGGCAGATATTTCGATTTCCTGGATGCGGAAGTGTGCGCGCTCCAGCCGGCACACGATGCCCTTACGTTGCAACTGGCGACGACACTCTCACCGCAATGCAGCAAGGGCAGCCGCTATCCGATTCGTGTGAATTATTTAAATAATAATATTGTGACACTATGCCTGTTACCGCCATCTAGTCTGGCGCCGGCGACCGTGTCCGGATGACTTCGCAATAACGAAAAAGATGGGCCTGCGGGGCTGGATATTTGCTGATCGGCATCTATACTGAAAAGCCCCGGGAGGTGTTTATGAAAGCATCGAAAATCATCGAGATGTGGGGCAGGGCCAGTTGCCAGGTGCCGCTCACCAGTGACGACGAAATAGTGCAGATGTTCGCCAACGAGATTGCGAAATTGTCATACAAGCTCACCGAAGAAGAGCTGTATCGACTGATTGCGGTCGGCGCCCTGGTATATCAGCGCGGCTTCCGCGAATTCGACAGCAACAGCATGGCCGATCTGCTGATCAGAACTCTGCGCGAGGGTGGGCGAGCTTGACGGAGCACCCCCCAAGTAAATCTGTTCACCAAATAGCAATAATTAAAACAACATCAATAAAAAAGCCCGCGTCCATATGGAGGCAGGCTTTTTGCGTTTGTCTTGATGGTGTTTAAATCCGATAAATTTTATCGCCGGTCTGGACGATCACAAATTTCCCATCGGTAATCTGCGTCAACGCCCGCCCATCGGCCAGCCGGTAAGTCCTCGGTCCCGGCATGGAACTGACGACGCCGCCAGCCGCGGCAATTTCAATCGGGCTTTCATACCCTTCGACATGATAGCCATTTCCTGATTTGTCTTTCGCATCGAACTTTTCTATCAAGTCCATATGAGTCTCCTTATGATTGAGGTTGGCATGCCGGAAGTAACAATACCATATTGATTGCGATTTTGACGAAAGACTGTACATGGTGATTGGCTAGCGTGTCTGGCTCGAATATTTTATTTATTCCGTAGAAGGTATTTTCAATCACCTGCTGGATCGTGGTATCTCACTTCCTTTGGACCGTTCGCCAATATTGAATAATGTGGGTTGCAACTAATGCCCGAGCGAGTGACCAAACCAGAAGGCATGCGGATTGTTGGTATCTGCCGGGGCATTGGTTTTATCCAGAGCCGATCCGATCAAGCCGCGATCAATGTTGATCAGCATGAGCAAGTAATCGATGACGGTGCCGGCTTCGATGTATTGGCAGCCGATCTTCAGCGCTGTAATTTTCTCGATCGCGAGTGTTGAGCCATCGCGGCGCCACAGAAGAAACCAGCGCGTCGCGACGATCTTTTTATCGAGCGAGGGATCGGGGTCTGGAGATAGCGCAGACAAGATCAGTTCGGCGTGCTCCCAGTGCCGTTGATTGATCGCAATCAAGGCATGCCACCACAGGCGATGTCTGCTTTCCAGGTTCAGTAAAGGTTCCAAGGACTTGCTCCATTTTCCAAGTATCTTTGGCGGCCGCGCGTCACAACCTTGTGCATTGATTCTGGCAATACTTCAAGTGCACAAATAAGTTTTTCTGCGCGGTGCTTGTACTGCATTGGAGATCAACGATCTCGCTTTGCAATTCGTTGAACATTGACTCTATTTTGTAATTTCCCGGATTCGCGTTGAGTACACCTTCTCAGGGATTGACCAGACGTGGCGTGATCATGATCATGCGTTCAATCTGGCGTTTCTTTTCAGATTTGTACTGGAACAGTCGGCCCACCAATGGAATGTTTCCCAGTAGAGGAATTTTCGAATTGTCGACTGTGGTTTCGTCGACGATGTAACCGCCAATCAATAGACTGTCGCCCGCGTTGATGACGGCCTGTGTGTTGATTCTCTTGCGGGAAGCAACGGGAATCTGGTCGACTTGTGCCGTGTTGGAAATCGCGCCATCCTCGATTGTCACTAGCAGCTTGATCTTGTCTGAGCTGTCCTCTTTGATGATTTGCGGAGTGATTAGCAAGATTAGCTCTGCCGCCAGCCGATACAGGTTGGCGTTGTCTTGGCCGGCAACGCTCACGAACAAGTCCTGCTGGTTTTTCAGCACTACTTCGGTATTGTCGAGGGTCACGACGCGCGGACGTCTCTCGATTCTCGCGTCGCCTCGGCGTATCAGTGCATCCAGTGTGAGCGAGAAATAGCGCCGGCTGTCGCCGAACAAAACCGAGGTGATCAGACCGGCCCGATTGTCGATGAATGTGTTGGCGATAGCGCTTAGGTTGGTGGCGGCGTTGTTGCCGGTTGTGGTCGATCCGTTGGACAGGTCGTGATGTCCCTCATTGAACGAACGCAGGTTGACGCCAATTTTTTCCGAGTTTTCCGCATCCAGGTCAATGACCGTGGCTTCGATCTCGACTAGATCGTTTTTGACATCGAGCTGCTTGATCAGCTTGTCGTACATGCCCATCCTGGCCGAGGTGTCGCGTACGATGACGGCGTTGATATGGGGATCGGCTTCTATGCGCGGCTCATTGCCTTGAATGAGATCTTCTTCTGCAAGCAGGGAAGTGGCGTATGCCGATGGCTGGCTGGCAATGGGCAGAGTGATTACGTCGCTGCCAACCTGTCTTACGCCTTGCGTTTTGACTGGTGCGGCCGCGCTCTCAGGCAACTGCGTCTGCTGGCGCACTTTCATGATGTTTTTCAGTAAACTGGCCACGCCGGGAATCACACTGTCGGCTTGGCCGTTCTTGATATCCTTGGCCCAGGCATGCTGCAGGCGATAGATCTTGGCGGTCATCGGAGATTGCTTGTTTTCTTCTGCGGAATCAACCATCTGCGCCAATTCTTCGACCGCGCTCAGATAGCGGGGAGGGCCGGCAACCAGAAGACTATTTTCCGGAGCCATCCAACGAATTGAAAAGCGCGGTTCGTCCAGGTGAAAATCTTTCAACAGCATGTGCATGCGGTCAAATTTGTCAGAGGATAAGCTGATTGTCCTTCTGCTGATCTCAGACAGCGAATTGATATACAGAATATGGCCGTCGTAGAACCAGGTGAAACCAAAACTGGACGACAGATCGTTCAGCAGCGACTCGAGCGGCTGGTTGAAATTCCCGCTGATGTTGCCGCTAACTTGCGGGCTGATAATCAACGGTATCTGATTATTGCCAAAAATGGTCCTGAGCAGATCGGGTAAATTCTGATCGTGTACTGTGATTTCGACTTGTTTGCTTTTTGTCGCCGGTAATGACGCGGCATGCGCTGGTGTTCCCGCGAACCCGAGCTGCAGTGTAGCAATAGATAGGAAAAGGAGCGCCTTGACGGCGTTGCCGGATATCGTTGTGAGTTGCCTTTTCATTCTCTGTCCCCGAGTATGCCGCTTGGTGTTTTACGACGTGGCTCTGACTGTATTTGTTAAATTTCAATCACTCGATTTTTATCGTCATCGGCATTCGGAGATATAGGGGGTGTCTTAAATTTTTAGATGCCCGCTGAAATTGATGTATGCGCAAAGAGAACCTTCGATTAGGTAATGTGGCCGTGGGTAAGAATGCGGCTGGCCATCGCTTCTCGTTTTCTTGGTAACGGGTAATCGTGGGGGCACTAATGACGTTGATTTATCTTGTGCGGTATGCGACGGCTTGAAGGCGTTCGGACCTGCAAACACGCTTCTTTCATTGGGAAATAGAGCAAGTCTGCTGGTCGTCGGTGATCAACCGTAGGCGATGGCATGCGATACTTTCAACAATATGCGCACGATTGCGCGAGGAGGATGGTATGCGCACAATAGGCCTGATCGGCGGCATGAGCTGGGAATCCAGCCTTGAGTACTACCGGATCATCAATCAACTGGTGCGTGAGCGCCTGGGGCCGCTACGGTCGGCGCAACTGCTGATGTACAGCGTCGATTTCGGTCCCATTGAGCGTGCCCAGCATGAAGGGCGTTGGGATGACGCGGCGTTGCTGCTGGAGGATGCCGCGCGGCGATTGCATGCGGGCGGCGCCGAGTGCATCGTGCTGTGCACGAATACGATGCACCTCATGGCCGACCGTATCCAGGCTGCGGTGCCTATCCCGTTTTTGCACATCGCCGATCCGGCGGGGCGTGCCGCAACGCAGTCGGGAGCACGCACCGTAGGGCTGCTGGGCACCGGCTTTACGATGACGCAGCCGTTTCTGCGGGAGCGACTCACCGAGCGGCACGGTTTGACTGTGCTGGTGCCGTCGCCAGAGGAGCGCGAAGCCGTGCATAAAATCATTTACGATGAATTGTGCGTCGGCGTGGTGCGCGATGCATCCCGAAAAGTTTATCAGCAGGTCATCGCTGCATTGGCTGAGCGTGGCGCCGAGGCTGTCATTCTCGGCTGCACCGAGATCAGTCTGCTGGTCAAGCCGGAGGACAGCAAGCTGCCGTTGATCGATACGACGGCATTGCATGCGCAAGCGGCGGTCGACTTTGCGCTGAGGGTGGATGACTAGCGTCTGCCTTGCTGCGATCGGTCGCGGCGCGTACCATGGGGGCCGACGCCGGTATTGGCAGTATTTTCAGAGGACGCAGTAATGAACGATGTTTTGACAAGAGATGAATTCGACGCCTTGGGGCAAATCGGCAGCGGGCCGCAACACGGACGGGTGAGTGCATGTGTCGCGCGCAATACCAAGCGCCTGATCGGCCTGAAGTACATCTCACATGAACGCAATGGCACCCTGTCGCTGACCGACAAGGGCAAGCAGACCCTGTTCATCAGGAATTGCATCGATGGTTTGCGTGCCGTGGCGAATGACCCAGGCGCGAAGCTGGCGGCCGACGTTGCTATGTTCCTCGGAAAGAAAGGCCACATCAGCCCCCGGGCTGGCGGCGATGGCTTCGATATCACTGAAAAAGGGCGGGAATCGCTGGCTGATATTGACTCATCGGCTGCCTGATTAAGTTACGCACCGAGTACTAACCTTAGGCGCTTGGTAAAAACCTATATAAATCAAATACTTGATTAAATTTCTTGATGGTTATCCACAGGACTGTCCACAATTTCTGTGGGTAACTTTTTGAAAAGTATGAGTTTGCAGCGTGATTGACATGCAGCAACTTACGAAGCGATCCATGGAAAAAACGAATTCTTTATTGCAAGTCGGCCTGGTCGGTTACGGCTTTGCCGGCGCGACTTTTCATG
This sequence comes from Collimonas sp. NPDC087041, assembly GCF_044745265.1. NCBI lineage: Bacteria > Pseudomonadati > Pseudomonadota > Betaproteobacteria > Burkholderiales > Oxalobacteraceae > Collimonas > Collimonas sp. NPDC087041. The sequence goes on along the minus strand of NZ_JBIUZX010000011.1, from coordinate 203,984 downwards.
CGCCGTTGATCGGCCATTCCGGACGTACTGCGGTCGCCGCTATTGTCAGCAGTCAGGCCGAGCGTGCCGCCGGTGATTGGCCGGCAGCGCGCATCTACGCCGATCTCGATGCGATGCTGGCCGATTCCGGCATAGAGTGCGTGGTCATCGCCACACCAAACGACACTCATTTTGAGTTTGCGCAGCGAGCGCTCGAAGCCGGCAAGCACGTCGTGGTCGACAAACCGATCACCTTGAATGCGGCGGATGCACGCACCCTGGCGGGCATCGCAAGTCAGCGCAAGCTGTTGTTGGCGCCGTTTCATAACCGTCGTTGGGATGGCGATTTCCGTACCGTGCAGGCGCTGGTAGCCAGCGGGCGGCTTGGTCGCATCACGCATTTCGAGTCGCATTTCGACCGTTTCCGGCCGGAGGTGCGGCAACGCTGGCGGGAAAACGCCGATAGCGGCGGCGGTTTGTTGTATGACCTTGGGCCGCACCTGGTCGACCAGGCGTTGGCGCTGTTCGGCGTGCCGGAAACCGTCAGTGCGACCGTCGGCGCCTATCGCGATGGCGCCAAGGCAGACGATTATGTGCACTTGCAACTTGGCTACGCCGACAAGCAGGTCGTATTGCACGCAAGCGCGCTAAGTGCACTGGAGGCGCCGCGCTTTACCGTGCACGGCACTCGCGGCAGTTATCTGAAGGCAGGGCTCGATGTCCAGGAGGATCAACTCAAGGCCGGTCTGCGTCCTGGACAGCAGGGGTGGGGCAAAAACTTGCCCGGGATCATCCGGCAAGTTGATGGCGAACTCGATGTGCGTGGCGAATTGGCGACACTGGATGGCGCGTATCAAGAGTTTTATCGAATGGTAGCGGCATCTATCCAGGATGGTTCACCGTCTCCTGTCACTGCCAGCGATGCGGTAACTGTCTTGGAAATCCTCGATCTGGCGCGCCAGAGCGCCGTTGATGGGCGCCGGTTGAGGTTTGCTGTTGCAAAGGATTAGGCTGTGGTTCGGTATCGGGTGGGGACGGTAGTGATAGCGCTATCATTTGCATGAATAACTGATATGCGTTAAATAAAGTAGTCGATCAACGATCAGCTCGATATAGTTACACCTGTCTCCTCCAACACCTCCTAAGGTTTGGATTCAAGCCCGCACCGTAAGGTCTAGCGGGCTTTTTTTTACGTTGTGGAAATGAAGAGGCGGGCGGGGAAGTCGGGTTGCACAGCAGGTGTTGTAAATATGTAGCAACGACTACGATATATCTTGCGTTATAACTCAGTAGGGCGCATAATTCACGAATCGCATAAGATGATTTGTGCAAAAAGCGTCAATACAAGAGTAGATTCGTCACACGTCGGGGCCACTTTCCAGATAGGACTGGGTTTCGGGAATCTTCTCCTGTATTGATGAATATAAAAAACCTGCCTACCTAACGGTCGCAGGTTTTTTTGTTTCTATACCGTATTTTTACTATATTGCAGTGCATCATATTTTGGAATATAGTTGTTTCGTCTCCTCCAACCCCTATGGTTTGGATTCAGCCCGCGCCGCAAGGTACAGCGGGCTTTTTTTTGTCCATGGCAAAGGCGTGAGACTGTCGGATTGCGTGAATGCGCTTGGCGAGCGCTCTCAATCAGCGCCGCAAAGTGGCGCATATTTGCTGCCGATGCTGCCAACCGTGCTACAGGTGCGATTTGGTGGTCCGGCCGCGTTGTAGCCTGGCATCCGAGCGCGCATTGCGGTTGTAGCTAGACAGGAAGCCGCGCGTCTTGAGTTCCTTGCGCAACAGGAAAATGGCGAGCACGGTGGCGAAGCTGGCGGAGGCGAGGATGACTAACATTTTTTGTCGCTTTCAAAAGGGTTATCCGATTACAGCAAAATTCGCGCCAGATATCCCTTTTTCTGCAGGCGTGTGGTTTCAGCGCGCCATCAGGGTATCCAGCAACCAGCTGCCAGCCGGCCCCAGTCCACGCTGGCGCGACCACACAGCGTCGACCTGTATGCTTTTCGGCCAGCCGCGCACCTGCAGTTCCAGCAGGCTGTTGGCGGCAAAACGTTTGGCCAGCCAATACGGCAATTCGGCCCAGCCGAAGCCCAGCTCCGTCATTTCCAGTAGCAGCAGGTAGCTGGATGCGGTCCAGCATTTGCCGCGGCGGCGTTGCACGACATCGTCGACATAAGTACTTAACCGTAATTCACGGGCGCTGTGCAGCATGTCGGTGGTGATGTGCTCGGCTTTGGCCAACGGGTGCTGTTTGCCGACATACAAGCCGATGGCGGAGCGGTCGGGTACTGATTCGAAGCCGATATCCGGCGGATAATCCGGCTGCGCTGCCACCAGTCCGAGGTTGGCGCGTCCTTCCTGCACCAGCGACACGACGTCGTTGCGCTCCGCAATCATGCATTCCAGCTCCAGTTCGGGGTAGCGCTGTTCGAAACTGGTGAGTATCAGTTCGAAGCGGTCCGACTGGTAAGTGTCGGACAGGACCAAGGTCAGTTGCGGTTCCAGTCCGCCGGCCAGCCTGTGTGCCGAACGTTCCAGGCGGTCGCTGGCTTCGATCACCTGCTGCGCATGCACCAGCATCGCCCGGCCTTGTTCGGTCAGGGTGGGGCGGCGGGTGCTGCGATCGAACAGGGACAGGCCGAGGTCTATCTCCAAATTGGCAATTGCTTCGCTGACGGTGGATTGCTGTTTGCCGAGTTTGCGCGCCGCCGCCGAAAACGAGCCTTGGGTGGCGGCTTCGACGAACATGAACAGGGTTTCCAGGGAATGGCGCATGGCGATTTCGCTCTAATGTATCGGTTTATCCGATGATTACTACTTTGATAGTATCAGAATAAACGAAGAAAATAGCCTCATTGGATACACGCGAAACAACGGAGGCAATATGAATATCAAGAAAACCTGGATCGAGCGCGCTACCCACGCGCTGATTTTTGAAGTGCTGGCAGTAGCGATTACCGCGCCGATACTGGCATGGGTCATGAAGGTGCCGATGGCGCACGCGGGCCTGCTGACTTTGATGATTTCACTGGTCGCGATGACCTGGAACATGATTTTCAATGCGCTGTTCGACCGCGTCGAGCGGCATTGGCGGCTGGTCCGCACCATGAGCATGCGGGTGGTGCACGCTATAGCATTTGAAGCCGGTCTGGTGGCGACCGTGGTGCCGCTTGTCGCATGGTGGCTAGACATGAGCCTGCTCGACGCTTTGATTCTCGATATCGGCTTGGTCCTTTTCTTCTTGCCTTACACCTTCGTGTTCAACCTCGTGTACGACAAATTGCGCGAGGCAATGCTGAAGCGGCGCGGATTGCTCAACGCGTAAGCCGACATCGCGTGCCGTTGGTCACGCGATGCGATTCAACAGTAGATCCAGCTAGGGGATTATTGGAAGTAGCCGCTGCCGATAACCAGCGGCTTGCCGACAATACCGGCGCCGATCAGTCGTCGTGCGACGCCTTCGATCTTGGTCTGGAATGCCCGATAGGTGCCGAGCAGGTCGAGTTTCGGATCCTTCGAATGCGACAGATCCGAGAGAGTGGCTCGGGGCACCAGGCACTGGTATTGCTGGAATTCGACTACTACCGAAAACAGGATGCCGGCGTTGGTCAGGCGAGGTGCGGCAAGTACGTTGTCCATCATGGTCTCCACGATAATACGGTTGCGCAGAGTCAGACGGGATCGATAGAGCAGGCTATCTGGCTGCCTCCCCATGTTGCACGGAAACACGCTGGCTGGCAAGGATAATACCGCGCCGCATTGACGCCAGGACTTGTTATATACCTGTCGAATATCAGGTATGTGAACAATAAAGCATACAGGCAAAGGGTGGATTGCTATAGTTCGCCCTGTCTCCTCCAACACCTCCTAGGTTTGGATTCAGCCCGCAACCGCAAGGTTCTGCGGGCTTTTTTTTGTTTATCGGATTAAATATGAAAAACCCGTCTCACCGAAACGATGAGACGGGTTTTTAAAGAGGTTGCTGGAGGATTGGTGGTTTAGTGCGCCATGCAGTAGCCATCCAGCTCCAGCAACAACTGCTGCTTGGCTGCAGGTGGCAGGAAAGTCGCCTCGAAACTGTTGCGCGCCAGCATCACCAGTTCGGTGCGGCTCAAGCGTAGCGATGCCGCTACCGCCAGGAAGTTGGCATTCATGTAGCCGCCGAAGTAGGCCGGATCGTCGGAGTTGACGGTCACCGCCAGGCCGGCGTGCAGCAGGCGCGCCAGGTTGTGCTTGCGCATGTCGTCGACCACGCACAGCTTGAGGTTGGATAGCGGGCATACCGTCAACGGAATGCGTTCTGCCGCCAGCCGTTTCATCAGGACCGGATCTTCCTCGCTGCGCACGCCATGGTCGATGCGCTCCACATGCAGTATATCCAATGCGTCGCGGACATATTCCGGCGGGCCTTCTTCGCCAGCGTGCGCCACCAGATGGAAACCGAGCTCGCCGCAACGGGCGAAGACACGGGCGAATTTTTCCGGCGGGTTGCCGCGCTCGGCGGAATCGAGGCCGATGCCTATCCACAGGTCGCGATATTCGGCGCGCAGCGGCAAGGCTTGTTCCAAGGTGGCGAATGCTTCTTCTTCCGACATGTGGCGCAGGAACGACATGATCATGGCGCTGCTGAAGCCATGCTTGTCGCGCGCTTCGCGCAGGGCGCGGGCGATGCCGGAGAACACGACATCGATGCCGATGCCGCGTTCGGTGTGGGTTTGCGGGTCGAAGAAAATTTCGGCGTGGCGCACATTGTCGGCGCGTGAGCGCACGATGTAGGCCATCGTCATTTCATAGAAATCCTGTTCGGTCTGCAGCACTGCCGCGCCTGCATAGTACAGGTCGAGGAAGGATTGCAGGTCGGTGAAGGCATAGGCGGCGCGCAGTTCTTCCACCGACGCGTAAGGCAGCGCGACATTGTTGCGCTGGGCTAGCGCAAACAGCAACTCCGGTTCCAGCGTGCCTTCGATATGCAGGTGCAGTTCCGCCTTCGGCAAACCTTCGATGAAAGAGACCAGGTCGGCGGCGAGCGGCGGGGTGGTGCTGATTGAATTCATGTGTGCTTCCATTTGTTGATGGGACTAGGGCGTGTTGCCATGCAGTTTTGAGGTACGAACACGCAGCATGCGACGCCTGCAAGCCCTTCCTTATGGGGCACTCGTTCGCCTCGGCCTCGCGAGTCTATAACTTGGCTTGAACGGATATCCCAACTCGCATGACAACGTGCCCACATCGGCAATTTTACAGAATTGCGATCACATCTCTTCAATTTCTTGATTTACGCGCCTTCCGAGCGCAAATGAGGCGCGTTCAATTAAGAGTCTAACCACTCTCGTTTTTTTTCGATATCGATTTGAATCGGAGCGCAGCGCCGGAGGTGATGGCGCAGGAGGAGCTGCACAAGAATTCCGCACAGTTGCGGGAGATGCATCTGCCGCTAGTTGGCAGGCACGCGACTTATGGTTATTGAGACCTTAAATGCGTCCTGATCGTTTGAAGAGGCGATTTTTCGGCTACAAAATCAGTAGTTCTCGCAGCGCTACTTGTTCGCCTCTGGGTCGGCAGATCAAACATTGCTTAAAATTGGATTGATCCGGGTTTTGTCAAGGCAAGACTGGAGTCAAAGGCATCATTATTTCCCCTTCAAATTTCGCCGTTGGCAATTCAGGAAGATCGCCGGTCAGAATACTTTCAAATTTGATGACTTTGTGTGTGTCATTACTTTTGATCTCCATATAGCCACTTACTGGATCATATAAATTCTCCTTGAGAGAGAAAACGGCCGCCACAGGGTCGCTTGGGTTCAGGTCGTAGACGCCATCAGGAAGTGTTGCGTAGAACAGGATTCCGAACACAGCTACCGTCCGGTCTGGCGAAGCGCTTTTTTGTGTATTACTAAGTGAGAACCACCTAAAGCCGTCGGGACCGATCTCATCATGCACTTGAATGCCATAACATGCACTGTAATTAATAGCGAGATTGAATTCTTTACTGGCAACATTTGTGATTTTAAAATCGCAATAGGTTGTGCGTGTATCTGCGTTTGTCGTTGATGTTTCCTCTGAAAGATACGATCGGAGAGTTCGAGTGGGCTTCGGGATATTGCTTGTGTCAATTGCCATGATTGGGCCTCTTGAAATGAAGGGCGAGTAAGTGATCTCAAATTATTTTGCGATGTCAATCCCGCCGTTCATTGCCACCGCGCAGTTGATGTTAGTGTCGAAATAAACGCAGTCGAGGAATCGCTTCATTTATTAGGAAAACACTGATTCATTCATCGAGCAATGTTCTCTACGGTTGGCTGTTCTGAATACTGATTCGCCAAGTCTTCGATACGATCATCTGCACTTGTCGGAGAGGGGGGGCTGGTGCGGGCAACAAGAATACCGCGCAACTCAGCGCAACTATCACACGTTGCAATTTGTTTTTGATAGGCAGGTTATTCGCGGTCGCGGAAGCCCTAAGTGCGTCGCGAGCATTTCGCATCCAATCGACTGAAAAGGCCGTGGTTCAGCTAAACAAAGCGGCATTTTCTATTGCCGCATTTGTTTATCGCCTCGTCGCCCGATTTCCACTTCAGAAAATTTAATTTATCAGTGCGTCTCTAGTGCGAGGCGCCGAGAAACTGTTGCAGTTCCAATGTTTTTGGATTGGCAAAAATTTCTTCCGGCGGTCCGATTTCGTGCACTTTTCCCTGATGCATGAACACTACCCGATCGCACACTTCACGTGCAAAGCGCATCTCGTGCGTGACCATCAGCAGCGTCATGCCTTCTTCCGCCAGGCCGCGCACCACCGTCAGCACTTCGTTCACCAGTTCCGGATCGAGCGCCGAGGTGATTTCATCGCACAACAGCGCCTGTGGCTGCATCGTCAATGCCCGGGCAATCGCCACTCGTTGCTGCTGGCCACCGGACAGCTGGTCAGGGTAGGCGTCGAACTTCTCGGCCAAGCCGACACGCGCCAGGTTTTCCTCTGCCGACTTGCGCGCTTCGCTCTCGCTGCTACCCTTGACGATCATCGGCGACAGCATCACGTTGCGGCCAACCGTCAGGTGTGGGAACAGGTTGAATTGCTGGAAGATCATGCCGACCTTGAGCCGCAATGCGCGCAATTCCAGTTCGGTCTTGCCCAGATGCGAGCCGGCGACGCTGATGTTGCCTTCGTCGATGCTTTCCAGGCCGTTGATACAGCGCAGCAGCGTGCTTTTGCCGGAGCCGCTCTTGCCGATGATGGCAATCACTTCGCCGGGTTCGACGTCGAGCCGGATGCCTTTCAGCACCTGGTTGTCGCCGAAGCTTTTCTTGACGTTATCAATGGCGATGAGTGGCATTGAATTTCCTTTCCAGGGATTGGCTGTATTTGGACAGTGGCCAGCACAGCGCAAAATACATAAGGGCCACCAGCGCGTACACGGTGAACGGCTGGAATGTGGCGTTGGTGATCATGGTGCCGGCTTTCGACAATTCGACGAAGCCGATGATGGAGGTAACCGCGGTGCCCTTGACGATCTGCACGCTGAAGCCGACCGTCGGGGGAATCGCGATCCGCAGCGCTTGCGGCAGGATCACATGGCGCATCTGCTGCATGTAGCTCATCGCCAGGCACGACGACGCTTCCCACTGACCGCGCGGGATTGCTGCGACGCAGCCGCGCCAGATTTCAGCCAGGTAAGCGCTGCTCCAGCAGGTCAGCGCCAACCCGGCAGCAAGCCAGGCCGGCACTTCCAGGCCGAACAGCGCCAGGCCGAAGAAAGCCAGGAACAATTGCATCAGCAGCGGCGTGCCCTGGAACAGCTCGATGTACATCTTGGTAATGGTGCGCAGCCACGCGTGCTTTGACGTTCTGAGGAACAGTACGATCAATCCCAGCAAGCCGCCCATCGCAAACGAGGCCAGCGACAGCAGCACAGTCCAGCGCAACGCCAGCAACAGGTTGCGGACGATATCCCAAAGCGAGAATGAAATCATGTAGCCTCCTTGGCGACAGGACGACCAAACAGCCAGTTGCCGAGCAAGCGCAATAGTTGACGCAGGCCGATCGCCAGTACCAGATAGATCGCGGTAGACAACAGGTACGATTCAAACGAGCGGAAATTGCGGCCCTGGATGAAATTGGCGGCATACGCCAGTTCTTCCACTGCAATTTGCGAGCAGACTGCCGAACCCAGCATCACGATCACCACCTGGCTCGACAATGCCGGCCAGATTTTTTGCAAGGCAGGCGGCAGGATGACGTGGCGGAAAATCTGTAGTCGGGTCATGGCCAGGCTCAAGCCAGCTTCGATCTGGCCGCGGGCGACAGCGGCGATGCCAGCGCGGATGATCTCGCAGCTGTAGGCACCGAGGTTGATCACCATCGCCAATATTGCCGCTTCCATTTCGGTGATCTGCAGGCCGATGCCTGGCAAGCCGAAGAAAATGAAGAACAGCTGGATCAGGAACGGCGTGTTGCGGATCAATTCAACGTAGGCGTTGATCAAGGGCCGCAGCCAGCGCGGCCCCTGGGTCTTGGCCCAGGCAGCGAAAATGCCGACGGCGATGCCGAGCACGCCGCCGATCGCGATCAGTTCGATCGTGACCAGCACGCCCTTGATCAGCACGGCAGGGTAGTCGAACGGCGCCAGGAAATCGAAGTGGTAGCTCATGTGCTGCCTTATGTCCGGAATGAAGGACCGATTACAGGTTGGCAGGCAACGGCATTCCCAGCCATTTCACGCTGATCGCGTTGAGTTCGCCGTCCTTCTTGGTTTGCGCCAGGATGGCGTTCACTTTGGCGAGCAGTTTTGGTTCGTCCAGGTTGAGACCGATCGAGCATGGCGAATTCTTGATCAGGAATTTCGTTTCAGGCTTCTTCGGTGGATTCTTGGCGATGATCGCGGCAGCAACCACGTTGCCGGTCGCAACCAGTTGCACCTGGCCTGACAGGAAAGCGCTGATGGTGCCGTTGTTGTCTTCGTAGCGCTTGATGGTGGTGCTGGCTGGAGCGACTTTTGTCAGTTCCAGGTCTTCCACCGCGCCGCGGGTCACGCCTACAGTCTTGCCAGCCAGGTCGGCGGCGCTGTGGACCTGTTGATCGGCGCCGCCAAACACGCCGTTATAGAACGGTGCATAGGCGTCGCTGAAGGCGATGACTTTTTCACGTTCCGGATTCTTGCCGAGGCTGGAAATGATCAGGTCGACCTTCTTGGTTTGCAGATAAGGCACGCGATTGGCGCTGGTCACCGGTACCAGTTCGATCTTGACGCCCATCTTCTTGGCGATCAGCGTCGCCACATCGATATCCAGGCCTTGTGGCTTGAGATCGCTGGTGACTGAACCGAACGGCGGGAAATCTTGCGGCACCGCGACTTTGAGCACGCCGCTCTTGACGATGTCATCCAGCGCGTCGGCGCGTGCAGTCGTGCTGAACAAGGCTGCTGCGGCGAACATGGCGAGCAGAATTTTCGGGAATTTCATGTTAAGACTCCTTCAGCTGGGGTGATGTTGGAAATAACGGTTGATGGATCTGGGCGGCGCTGTCGTTCAATGGCGCCAATGCTTTTTGCAGCAGCGACAGGGGATCGCTGCGGACGGAATGATTGAGGCCGGCTTCGACATTGCACAGATGCTCGTGCATCAGTTGTTCGGCTTGCGCCAGATCGCCGTTTTCCAGTGCAGCGACGATACCGACATGTTCGGCGCAGGACTGCTTGGCATGATGTGAAGACTGGTACTGCATGGCGGTCAGCGTGGTGCGCGTAGTGAGATCGCGCAGGGTATCGGCCAGCAAGGTATTGCCAAACGATTCGCACAGGCAGACATGGAAGTCGCCCAGCAAAAAGCTGCGGTTCGCTACATCTTCCCCATCAAGCGACGCTTGTTCGCGTTCCACGTGCTGGCGCAATGTGCGGATGGCATCGCCGCTGATCGGCCGCGCATGGCGCAGCAACCCCAGTTCCAGCACCCGGCGCGCTTCGAAAGCGTCACGCGCATCTTCCAGGGTCGGCTCGATCACGTACCAGCCGCGCCGCGCGCTGACCGTGACGATGCCGCGCGTCACCAACCGGGTCAGGGCTTCGCGGATCTGGGTGCGGCTGACGCCGAACAGTTCCGCCAATTGCTGTTCTCCCAGCCGCGTGCCAGGCGCCAGCTTGCGCGCCAGCATCGCTTCGGTGATGCGTTCGGCGATCTGGGCGGAGGATTTGGTGGCGGTGGTCATATTGATGGCTCAGCAATTCGTGTGCCAGCCTGCCGGCCTCAGCTGGTGCATCAAACTGATATACAAGATTGATGTATCAGTTCACCAAATTGGTATCTTATGCCAAGAACTGTCACTAAAAAGGGGAGTAGCTGCGCTTTTTTGGCACGTTTACGGGCGTGACGTAGATGTCAAAAAAATATGATTCGTGTACTCCGCACATGGCAAAATGGCGGACGTCTACCAAGCAGCTTTTGAAGTGTTCACCAGGATCAAGAAATGACCCAGATAGTCAACGCCGATTTATCCAATCCCCGCCACGCTGCAGCTATTGTTGAACTGTTAAATGAGTACGCCATGGACGCCATGGGCGGCGGCCAAGAGTTGGCCGATTTCGTCAAAGCCAACCTGATCACTGCCCTCGGCAAACGGAGCGACGTACATGTGGTGCTGGCCTTTGCCGACGATGAGCCGGCCGGCCTGGCGATATGCATAGAAGGATTTTCCACTTTCGCCTGTCAGCCGTTGCTGAACATCCACGACTTGGCGGTGGCGGGTAAATTTCGTGGCCGGGGCATTTCCCGCTTGCTGATCCAGCAGGTTGAACGGGTGGCGCTTGGCCTCGGCTGTTGCAAGATCACGCTGGAAGTGTTGAGCGGCAATCAGCCGGCGCGCGCGCTGTACCAGTCGACCGGGTTTGCCGGCTATGAGTTGAATCCGGCGATGGGCCAGGCCTTGCTGCTGCAGAAGAAACTGTAGGGCACCCCATGCGCAGATAAAAAAAGACCGGGCAGATCGATGATCCGTCCGGTCTTTTTCATTGCCTTGGCCACAGAAGCGGCGCGAAGATCAACCGGTATTGCGCAAGCCCGCAGCAATGCCGTTGATGCTCAAGTGGATGCCGCGCTTGACTCGTTCTTCGGTAACCCGGCCGGCTGCGGTGACGCTGCGATGGCGCTTGATCAGTTCAACCTGCAAGTGATTCAGCGGATCGAGGTAGGCGAAGCGGTTCTTGATCGAACGCGCCAGCAGCGGGTTGCCAGACAGACGATCCTTGGCGCCGGTGATAGCCGACAGGATATTGCTGGTGCGCTCATGTTCATCGACGATGCGTTTGAAGATGCTGTTGCGCAGCTTGCGGTCGGTGACCAGTCCGGCGTAGCGCGACGCCACTGCCAGATCGGTCTTTGACAGCACCATGTCCATGTTCGACAGCAGGGTCGCGAAGAACGGCCATTCCTTGTACATCGCGCGCAGGGTCGCCAGCTTTTGCGCTTTCAGCTTGCTGTCCTTGCCTTCCTGCAGCCAGCTCTCGATGGCGCTACCGAAGCCGTACCAACCCGGCAGCAGCAAGCGGCATTGGCCCCAAGAAAAGCCCCACGGAATCGCGCGCAAGTCTTCGATGCGACGGGTTGCCTTGCGCGAAGCAGGGCGCGAGCCGATATTCAATTCGGCGATTTCGGCAATCGGCGTCGCGGCAAAGAAGTAATCGGTGAAGCCTGGGGTTTCATAGACCAGGTTGCGGTACGACTGGTAGGCGCGTTCCGACAGGCCATCCATCAACTCTTCGAACTCGCCCAGCTTCTTGCTTTGCTTGGCGTCGGCGTTGTTCGGCATCAGGCTCGCTTCCAGCGTTGCCGCCACCAGCAGCTCCAGGTTGCGGCGACCGATTTCCGGGTTGGAGAATTTCGAGGCGATGATTTCGCCTTGCTCGGTCAGGCGGATCTGGCCGTTGACGGTGCCCGGCGGCTGCGCCAGGATCGCCTGGTAGCTTGGGCCGCCGCCGCGGCCGACGGTGCCGCCACGGCCATGGAACAGGCGCAGCTTGACGCCGGCGCGGTCGAATACGCGCACCAGCTGGATTTCCGCTTTATACAGTTCCCAGTTGGAGGTCAGGAAACCGCCGTCCTTGTTGGAGTCGGAATAGCCCAGCATCACTTCCTGCAACTTGCCTTGCTTGGCGATCAGGCGCGTCACCGGCGGCAGCGCCATGAACTGTTCCATGATGGCGGCAGCGCGACGCAGGTCGGGAATGGTTTCAAACAGCGGGATCACCATCACTTCCAGAGTGCCGGTGTCTTTGCCACCCTTGGCATCCGGACGCAGCAGACCGGTTTCCTGTTGCAGCAACAAGACTTCCAGCAGGTCGGAGACGGTCTCGGTATGCGAGATGATGTAATTGCGGATCGAGCGGGCGCCGTAGCGTTGGCGCATTTCGCCGGCGGCGCGCAGGATCGACAGCTCTGAAACGGTCTCGTCGGAATAGTCGATGTACGGCGAGTACAGCAGGCGTGGCTTGGCCAGTTCTGCCAGCAGCAGTTCGATCTTCTGTTCTTCGCTGAGTTTGTCGTAGGCGGCTTCCACCTGTGCCTGCGCAAACAGTTCGGTCAGTACGCGTTCATGGACGTCGGAACTCTGGCGCATGTCGAGCGAGGCCAGGTGGAAGCCGAAAATCTCGGAGGCGCGCTTGAGTGTCGCCAGGCGCGGTTTGATCAATGCGCTACCATGGTGAGCGCGCAACGAATCTTCGACGATTTGCAGTTCCTGCGTGAATTCCTGCGGGGTTGCGTAATGCGCAGCGGCGCCGACTTCCTGGCGCAGGATGTTGGTTGCGCCGAGTTCGCGCGCGGTCGAGGCCAGGCGGGCGTAGATGCCGATCAATGCCCGTCGGTACGGTTCGTCGGAGCGGTGATCCGACGTATCCGGCGAACTTTCCGCCAATGCCAGTAGCTCCTGGTTGACGCTGACCATCAGGGTCGACACCGACAGCTCGGCGCCCAGTGCATGCACTTCTTCCAGGTAGAAATCGAAGATGGTGGTCGATTGCCGCGTCAATGCGCGTTGCATGGTGCTGGCGTTGACGTTGGGGTTGCCATCGCGGTCGCCGCCGATCCAGCTGCCCATTTGCACGAATGGCGCCAGTTCGGCATTGGCGCTACCTTGGCGCGCACGCGTTGGAAATTGCGTGGCGATTTCGCCTTCGATGTCGTCATACAGCGCCGGCAGTTCGCGCAGGAAGGTGATGCGGTAATAGGACAGCGCATTTTCGATTTCGTCGGCGACGGTCAGCTTGGTATAGCGCAGCATGCGGGTTTGCCACAAGGTGGCGATACGGCCGCGCAGCAGTTCGGTATTGTCGCGCAGTTCCTTGGCGGTCAGTGGGCGGTCGCGCTCGGCCAGCAGGCGGGCGATTTCGCGTTCCGCATCGAGGATGCTCTTGCGCTGCACTTCGGTCGGGTGCGCCGTCAACACTGGTGAAATCAGCGCATCTTTGAGGAAGTTGCGCACTGTTGCGCCGGAGACGCCGGCATCGTCCAGCTTGCTCAGTGCATGGGCAACGCTGCCGGCCTGCGGCGCAGAGCCTGCCAGCAAGTGGGCGCGGCGGCGGCGGTTGTGGTGCTGGTCTTCGGCGATATTGGCCAGGTGCGAAAAATAGGAAAACGCGCGCACCACCGAATTGGTCTGGTCGCGCGTCAATTTCTTGAGCAGCTTGTCGAGATCGGCGCCGGCTTGGGGATCCGACTCGCGGCGGAAGCGGACCGCTGTCTGGCGAATCGTTTCTACTACTTCAAATACCGCATCGCCCTCTTGTTCGCGCAGCACGTCGCCCAGCAAGCGGCCCAGCAGACGAATATCTTCTTTCAGCGGCGCATCTTTGTTTGGGGGGGATTTTTTTACCTGGACAGCAGAATTCAATTGTTTTGCCATTTTAACGAGTGCAATCAGCTTTTCTGGGGTGAGGGACGAAGGGCTTGGAACGGGTCAAACGCTTGCGATATAGCTATTTCGATATAGGATGTACAACTGAGGCTACAGGGAGCACATGTTAAAATCCGCAGCGAAAACAATGTATTTCGTTGGGCATTTTTGATATGGCTTGTTGGCGTTCGGATAACTCTGTCCGGCAACATCTGCTGCATCAAGTCTGCATAGCTAACATCTGAAAGAACCTGTGTCGAAAATATCCTCCCCATCCAAGTTAGTCATTGCATCACGTGAAAGCCGGCTGGCCATGTGGCAAGCGGAACACGTGCGCGCCCGGTTAGTTGCATTATATCCAGACTGTAATATAGAAATCCTCGGCATGACCACCCGCGGCGATCAAATTCTTGATCGTACCTTATCGAAGGTCGGCGGCAAGGGTTTGTTCGTCAAGGAACTGGAAGTGGCGATGGCAGAAGGCCGTGCCGACCTGGCGGTGCATTCGCTCAAGGACATGCCGATGGAATTGCCGTCGGGTTTTGCGCTGGCCGCCGTGCTGGAGCGCGAAGACCCGCGCGATGCTTTCGTCTCGAATGATTATGCGTCGCTGGATGCGCTGCCTGCCGGCGCCGTGGTCGGCACCAGCAGCCTGCGCCGCCAGGCGCTGATCGCGGCGCGCTTTCCGCAATTGCAGATCAAGCCGTTGCGCGGCAATCTCGATACCCGTCTGGCCAAGCTCGATCGCGGCGAATACGCCGCCATCATCCTGGCTGCGGCCGGCTTGAAACGGCTCGGCCTGGCCGATCGCATCAAGGCCTTGATTGAACCGGAACAGAGTTTGCCGGCGCCGGGGCAGGGCGCGATGGCCATCGAGATTCGCGCCGATCGCGCCGACTTGCAGCAGATACTGGCGCCGCTGAACCATGTGTCGACCGCGCAGGCGGTGACTGCCGAGCGCACCTTGTCGCGCGCTTTCGGCGGTAGCTGCCAGGTTCCGCTGGCGGCGTTTGCGACGATCGCCGGCGATCAGATGCGCTTGCGCGCGATGATCGGCACGCCGGATGGCAAACAAGTGGTGACAGCCGACGCCAGCGGCGCGGCCGATGCGCCGGATACCCTCGGCCGGAAGATTGCAGAAGCGCTGGAAACCCAGGGCGCTGCGGCGATCCTGGCGCAGTGCAAAGAGGAGAGTTAGTGGGCTGTTGTAGGCTCCTGGTGTCCTTCCGCAATGATGTTGCGAGTCCCATACCATTACTAGTACTGCAAGGCGGCCATGCAGCTTGATTCGTCCCTGCCTCCGATTGTCGTCACCCGGCCTGCGGCGCAAGCTGCTGCATTGGCCAGCCACATTGCGGCCCGCGGCCGCCAGCCGATCATTTTTCCGCTGCTGGAAATCCTGCCGCTGGATGACAACGCGGCGCTGCAGGCTGCGCTGGCCCGGCTCGACGACTACGCGCTGGCGGTGTTCGTCAGCCCCAACGCGGTGGACGCTGCGTTCCAGCATATCGCCCAATGGCCATCGCAACTACCGATCGGTATTGTCGGCGAGGGCAGCCGCGCCGCACTGGCTCGGCATGGCCTGACGGCGCAGAACATCACGATCTTCAGCCCGCCCGATCCGGCCAGGTCAGATTCCGAAGGTTTGCTACAGGCGCTCGACCTGGCCGCCTTGCGCGGCCGCCGGGTATTGCTGGTGCGCGGTGAAAGCGGCCGCGAATTGCTGGCCGATGCTTTGCGGGCAGCCGAGATCGAAGTGTTGCCCATCGCCGCCTACCGGCGCCAGGCGCCGCGGCTCGATAACGCGCTAAAAGTGCAGCTGCAACTGCTGCTGGACAGCCGCAACGACTGGATCGTGACCAGTTCGGAAGCGCTCAGGCATCTGATCGAGCTGGTCCGGCAAGTCGAAAACGGTAGCGGTGTTGCAAAAATCCAACAGCAGAAACTCGTTGTCCCACATGCCCGTATTGCCGAAACGGCATATGCGCTTGGATTTACCGATGTCACACTTACCGGCTCAGGCGACGAACGGCTACTCGACGCGTTACAATTCCCGCTATGAACGAATCGCAACCTACTCCAGAATCGAGCCAGCAAGCTGGTCCTGCCGTCAGCGCGACGGCTCCGGCGGCGCCGCAGTCCGAGCTGCCGCCATTCAAGGTCAATGAGGCCAAGAGTCCGAGGCGACAGCTTGGACTGGTCTACCTGATCCTGTTGTTGCTAGCCTTGCTGCTGGCAGCGCAATGGTGGTCGATGCACACCGAGAATACCCGCCTGCGCCAGGAAATCGCGCATCGTCTGCAGGTTGGCGACAGCACCAATACCGAAACCAAGGTGCTGGTGAAGTCGGTGCAGGACAATACCAAGGAACTGCAGGGCAAGGTCAGCGTGCTGGAGAACAAGCAGGTCGAGGCGCAAAGCCAGCAACTGGCGCTGGAACAGCTGTACAAGGATTTGTCGCAGAACAGCGACGAGCAGGCGTTGTCGGAAGTCGAGAATGTTTTGTCTACCGCCAGCCAGCAACTGCAGTTGGCTGGCAACGTGCAAGGCGCGCTGATTGCCTTGCAAAATGCCGACAAGAGCCTGTCGCGCTCCGACAAGCCGCAATTCATCATCGTCCGCCGCGCGATCGCGCACGACATCGAAAAGTTGAAGGCTTTGCCGACGCTGGATGTCACCGGGATTGCAGTACGCCTGGACAGTGTGATCGGCCAGGTCGACAGCATGCCGCTGTTGTCGGATGAAAAGCCGATCGTCGGCGTCAGCCAGCCGAACAACCAGGCCGTTGTCAAAACCAAGCCTGCCAAGGCTGGAGCAGGCGGCGCGTCGGCGCCTGCTGCGGACGCAACCGCAAGCGACTGGAAGATCAGCCTGAAAAACACCTGGCAAAGCTGGAGCAGCGAGATGTGGACCGAGATCAGTCAGCTGATTCGCGTACGCAGCGTCGACAATCCGGACGCTTTGCTGCTGTCGCCGACCCAGGCTTACTACGCCCGGGAAAACCTGAAACTGCGTTTGCTCAATGCGCGTCTCGGCCTGCTGTCGCGTAACGAATCGGCTTTCCGCAGCGACCTGATCGCCGCCCAGGAAACCATCACCAAGTATTTCGATACCCGCGCCAAGCAGACCCAGACCGTGCAAACGATGCTGAAGCAGGTCCAGGGCAGCAATCTTTCGATCACCATGCCGGCGCTGGATAGCCCCGTGGCGATCCGTACTTACAAAGGCAAGCCATAGTCATATGCGATTCTTTCTCCGGCTTGTTGCCCTGTTCGCGGTCGCCATCGGTCTGGCAGTGGTGGCGCGTTATAACCCCGGTAACGTGGTGCTGTTCTTCCCACCATACCGAATTGACCTGTCGCTGAATTTCTTTGTCGTATTGCTGCTGATCCTGTTCATACTGCTGTATGTCGTGATCCGGGCGATTCGTGTCACCCAGAAATTGCCTGCGCGCGTGATCGGCTATCGCCGCCACAAGCGTGAAACGACATCCAACAACGCGTTGCGCGACTCCCTGAAATCGCTCTTCGAAGGCCGTTTCGGCCAGGCGGAAAAAGCCGCTACGCGCGCTGCTGAACTGCCGGATAACCTTGGCGTGGCGGCCTTGATCGGCGCTCGCGCGGCACACCGCATGGGGCAACCTGAGCGGCGCGATATCTGGCTGGCCAGCATTGAAGATAATGAGCCTCTGAAAACCGCACGGCTGATCACCACGCTGGATTTGCTGGTCGACGAGCACAAATCGCAGGCGGCGCTGGAAGCAGTCAGTGAGTTGAATGCCAGCGGCACGCGCCACATCCACGCATTGCGGTTGGCGCTGAAAGCCAACCAGCAAGCCAAGAACTGGCCGGAAGTGTTGCGCCTGGTGCGGACGCTGAACAAGCACGATGCCTTGCATCCGGCACTGTCGACGCGTTTGCGCGAACTGGCTTACGACGGCTTGCTGTCGGACGACTCGCACGATGCCGAGTCGATTGCCCGCATGTGGGCGACTGTGCCGAGTGAAGACCGGATCAAGCCATTCATCGCGATGCGCGCCGCCAGCGCATTCAACAAGCGCGGTTTGCGCGATGAAGCCCGCACCATTGTCGAGAAATCCTTGGCAGCGGAATGGGATGTGCGTCTGTTGCCGGTCTACCGCGACGCTGCGGCCGCGGCAGCTTCTCCCGAATTGTTGGCGCAAATCGAACATTGCGAACAGTGGTTGCTGAAGGCACCGAATAATGCCGAACTGGCGTTGACCTTGGGAACATTCTGCTTCAAACAGAAATTGTGGGGCAAGGCGCAGCGCCATCTGGAGCAGGCTTTGTCGGATGCAGAATCGCCAGCGACGGTGCGCGAAGCGCATCTGAAGCTGGCGCAATTGCACGAAGCGATCGATCAACCGGAACTGGCGGCCGAACATTATCGGCAGTGCGCATTGGCGACGATGTTGTAGGCTAGCTGATTCCTTGCGTCGCCTGTGGCAGGAAATCAAGCGGGGGCCGGGATTTACGCAGTGTTTGCGCGTAAATCCCGGCCCCCGTTTTTATGTCGATAACGCCACCGGAGAGTGGCGAAAATGACTCAATTTTTGGCAGTTTTGTAAAAAATGCCAATCCTACCCTATACTTATCGTCCGTCTTTATCATGGAAGAGATTCGTTGAACAACCTGTTATTGGTTATTGCAGCATTATTTTTGGTAGCACTCAATGGCTTTTTTGTTGCTGCCGAATTCGGTTTAGTCAAATTACGCCAGACCCGTATCCGCGCCATCGCCAAGACCCAAGGCCTGCGCGGCCGGATTCTGGCCATAGTGCATCGCCAGCTGGACGCCTATCTGTCCGCCTGCCAACTCGGTATCACGCTCGCTTCGCTGGGACTCGGCTGGATCGGCGAACCGGCGTTTGCCAACCTGCTGCATCCCGTGTTCGATCTGCTCGGCATCGGCTCCCCTGAACTGATCCACGGCATTTCTTTCTTCTTTGCCTTTTTCCTGATTTCGTTTTTGCATATCGTGGTTGGTGAGTTGGCGCCAAAGACTGTCGCCATCCGTAATCCCGAGGTGGTCGGCCTATGGTGCGCCGTGCCGCTGTATGGCTTCTACTGGGCCATGTATCCGGCCATCTGGGCTCTCAATGCCAGCGCCAACTGGTTGTTGCGCCTGCTCGGCCTGGGCGCTGCGCATGGCCATGATGCCCATTATTCAGCGGATGAGTTGAAGCTGATTTTGCGCGGCAGCAGCCGCGCCGGCCAAAAATTCAACCGCGACGAGTGGAATGTTCTGGCGCAGTCTCTCGATTTCAGTGAGCTTGAAGTGTCCGACCTGATGCGCCCGATCAATGAAATCACGGCGTTGCACCAGTCGCGCAGCCTGGCGGAAAACCTGGAAACCATCTATCGCCATCGTTTCAGCCGTTATCCCTATTTCGACCAGAACGGTATCAACGTGCTGGGCGTGATCCATCTGAAGGATCTGTTCATCGCGCAACAGGAAGGCAAATCGATTGAAAGCCTGAGTGCTTATTTGCGTCCGGTTGAATACGTCTCGCCGCGCATGGCGGCACTGGAACTGTTCCGCCGCTTCCGTACTGGCGCGCCGCACTTTGCGATCATCGGCAAGAAGGGCGCGAAGCCGGAAGGCTTCATCACGCTCGATAACCTGCTGGGGGCGATGGTGGGCGAGATCCGTGACGAATTCCGCCGCAACGACAACGAATGGAGCCGCCTGGATGACGGCACCTTGCTCGGCAAGGGTAGCCTGCCGATCTTTAGCCTCGAACGTATCCTCGGCATTGATGTGGTGATTGACGGAGACGAGGATGTCGACTCGGTCGGCGGCCTGATCATGGCCAAGCTGGGCGATCTGCCGCACGAAGGCCAGAAGATCGAATTCGATGGCTTTGATATCGTCGTCAAGAAAATGAACGGGCCGCGCATCGTGCTGGTGAAAGTCTATCCGGCGCAGCGCGTAGCCGACGCCGAATAGGTTTGTTTCCTAACGATTGCTAGTACCAGTATTTGGCTTTTTGCGCCCAAGGATCGTTGGGGTGCTGGCTCTTCAATAACTGGTATGCCGCTTTCGAGACGCGGCTAGCGTTGCTGCTGCAGGCGCCTCGGGTGCGCTGGATCAGGAAGTACAGCGCCTTCGGCACGTCGGCGTCGGCCGGATTCTGTTTGGCGTAGCTCAACAGCTTGTCGCCGAAGTAGTTGATGCCGCCGCCGGCCTTGGCGATTTGCTGTGATTCCTTGCGTGCCCGCTGTTGCTCGTCGCTATTCAGGTACGAGACGTTTGCCGACCTGCTGGCGGGAGCCACACACCAGTCGCCGAAATTCTGCCAGACCGCCACCTCCGGCTGCAATTCCGGGCTATTCGCCCAGATCATCAGTGCTGCAATTTCCTTGTCGGCGGGCGTGCGCGCTTGCTGGTAGCGCTGCCACAGGCCTGCGGTGGTTTTCTTGTCCTGGGCGATGGTAGCGCTGACCTGATCGACGCTGGCGTAATCACCCAGCACCAGCCCGCGCATCCAGATGCTTTCGGCGAGGCGCGTTTTCCAAACCTTCGGCGTGCTGGCGTCTTGTGCCAGAACCAGCCATTCGCTCAGCGGCAAGGCATGGTTGAGGGTGGCGAAACCGTCATCGTCGAGGCCGTCGCTGCTGACTTCCAACCAGCGCCGCTGGGCCGCATCGGCTTCCGCTGCGGCGGCGGCATCGTTCGGCTTTGCGGCGGCGTTCTTGCGCGCCTCGACGGCATAGCTCTTGGCGTAGCTTTCTGCCTGGTCGACCGGATGCCGCCACAAGGCTCCGATGAAGTCGACGCGCTTCGGCGCTACCGGCAGCGCCAATGCGCGCCACAGGTTGACGCTGCTGGCCAGCGTCTTGTCGCTTCCCTTGATTTCCGGAGCAGCACTGCGCCACACAGCGGCGTCCTGCTTCTGCGCCTGCAGGTGGCGGGTTGCGTAATAGCGTGCGCTTTGATAAGCGGGGGAGTCGACTGGCAAGCTGTCAGCCGCTTTCATCAATTCCGGCGCTGCCTTGCCGGGCGGTGCGCTGCTCAGGGCTGCAATCAGCCATTCCGGGCTCTTTTCCTTTTGCCACTGGCTTTGCGCCAGCGCGTACGCTTCGGCTGCGGCCGCTGCGCGTTTGAGGTCGTCGGCGCTCGGCTTGCCGGTGATTGCTGTGGTGACGGAACCGCGCTGTTGCATGGTAAGGATCCAGCGCGTCATCGGATCAAGTTTGGACCATAGCGCGCTGTCCGGATTCTCGAAGCGGTCGAGCAGGACCAGGTAGTCGGTCAGTTCTTGTGCGGTTTGGTCGCTGACAGGATTGAACGATGCACTGCTCAGTTTTTTACCCAGCTCCAGCAGCCGTTGTTCAGGATTCAGGCGCAGGTCCAGGCGCGCCAGCATGCCTTGCGCCGGCGCATATTGGCTGGCAATCGCGCGCAATTCCTTGCGGGCAGTTTGCAGGTCGCTGGCATAGGCGGGCGAGCCGGCAGTTTCGTTCAGTTCGGCCTGACGGATCAACGACCTGGCCGCGAGGTAAGGGGCAATGCGTTGCCATGGCGACTTGCCGTCCGCAGCAATCGCCTGGAACTGCTTGCGCGCGCTCGTGAAATCCTGCTTGTAGAACAGGGTGGCGGCGCTTTGGTAAGCGTAGTCGGCTTTCAGCCATGCCGGAGCGGCATCCGGCAGCGGCGCCAGTGTCGTGGCGTTGCCGCCCGCGCATTGGCTGAACACGGCATCCTGGTTCTTCACCCACAATTTCAGCCATTGGCCGGCGTCCAGCTTCTTGCGTGATTCCAGGGTCCTGGTGGCGTTGTCGAACGCATCTTTCGGGCAGTTCAGATAGTTTTGGAAACTGTCTTTCGCGCCTACCGCGCGCCATGGATCGAGCGTGGTGATGGCGCTGTCGGCATACGGTTGGCGCGCTTGCAGCCAAGAGTCGACGCCGTCGTGGCTATACGCCCGATCCTGCAGCAGGGCAGTGCCCCAGCCCGCGATGCCGAGCGCCTCCGGTGCAGCGGCGCCGATTGGCTGATTATGCAAAGCGCGATAGGCCATGAACAGGTAGACCCGCCAATATCCGCTGCCGATTACGCCCAGTGTGCCGGATGCATAGCGCGCCAGTTCCGGTTGCGCGACAAAGCTCTCCGGTGCAAAGCGGTTGTAGTCGTCATCATCGCCGCCGCTGGCGTGCGCCAATACCGGCGCCAGCGCCAGCAGTGCGCATGCGCCTAGCCGGCGCCGGAACCACGGTGTACTTGGTTGTAAGTGTGTCAGTAGGCGTTGCAGCGGCAGGATTTTCATATGCGTCAAGAAGGAAAGGGCTGAAATCGATGATTGTGGATTTTACAATACAAGCGATCCCAAACGTACCGACCAACTTGCCATTGGCGTGGCCGACCACGCGTTGCGGTTGAACAGATACAGCCGTTGGCTGCGCAGTTTGGCGGGCCACGGTTGTTCGTCGAGCGACAGGCCCAGGCTCGGCTGGCATTCCGGGCGCGGGAAGCGGCCGTCGTCATCGAGAATGGCGCGCATGTGCCGCGTATCGCTGGCCATCCGGAACGCCATCGGCACGATTTCGTCGGCAGGCAGGTCGCTTAACCAGGCATCGCCGACGCACCAGGACGCCAGTGCGGTGATCGACAGCGCTACATTGTCCGGCAGCGTCGCGCGGCTGCTTCTGACGACCTCGGCAAGGAAGGGTTTCTGGCTGTGCATGACTTCAAAGTCGAGCTGTACCACCTGACTCGGACTGCGCGCGGCAGCGGCCAGCACTGCGGTGACGATGGTCTTTTTCTGTTTTTCATTCAAGACCGGTTTGTGTTTGCCGCGCGCCATGTCGATATGCACGATAGGCACTACCGGCGCCTTTTGCTGCAAACCGGTTTTCGAATACCAGGTCGCCGGCAATTGCAGCGGCTGCTGGCGGCGGCGCACATTGGCGACGCCGTCGCGCAGCATGATGGTGGTGTCGAGCACGGCAACGCCGATGCGTTGGTCTTGCAAGGAAGAGCGCGATTTGGCACGCGATTCGGCGGCTTTTGCTGTGATGTCGTTGCTGTTGAGCCAGGTGCGGACATCGTCGGGCCGTTCCCATACCCATAGCATCAGCGGCGGCAATGCCGCCAGTGCTGCCTGCCGGCTGGCGAACGGCGTTGGTGCTGGTGTCGTTGTTGAGGTCGTCGACGGCGGTACATCCACGCCCTTGGCAAACATGTCGGCGCTGCTGGCGAGCAGCAGTGCACACGCCAGCCAGTGTTTCAAGCTGAGGCGCCGCGCCGGCGTAGTGATGGGGAAAATTTTGTTCAAGGTGAAGTCCTGGATCGGGTAAGGCAACGGTGTCGCGGGTAACGAATGGGCAATTGGCGAAGTAATAAAAAGGGCAGGAATGGCTTCCTGCCCTTGTACCGAGATTGCCGGCGACTCGTTATTGCGCGGCGCCGTTTATTGCATGAACCAGCCGTGGCTGACCACGATGGACTGGCCGGTCAGCGCGTTGGATTCGAAGCCGCCCAGGAAGATCGCGGTTTGCGCGACGTCGTGGGTGGTGGTGAATTCGCCGTCCACGGTATCCTTCAGCATCACGTTCTTGACCACCTGGTCTTCGGTGATGCCGAGTTCCTTGGCTTGTTCCGGAATCTGTTTTTCCACCAGCGGAGTGCGCACGAAACCAGGGCAGATGACGTTGGCGCGAATCTTGTTCTTGGCGCCTTCCTTGGCAACTACCTTGGCCAGCCCGATCAGGCCGTGCTTGGCGGTGACGTACGGCGCTTTCAGCGGCGACGCTTCGTGCGAGTGGACCGAGCCCATATAGATGATGGAGCCGCCGTTGCCCTTCTTGATCATCTCGCGCATCGCGGCGCGGGTAGTCAGGTAGGCGCCGTCCAGGTGAATCGCCAGCATCTTCTTCCAGTTGTCCAGCGTCGAGTCGACGATCGGGGCAATGATCTGGATACCCGCATTGCTGATCAGCACGTCGATGCTGCCGTAGGCGGCGACGGTGTCGGCGATACCCTTGTCGACCTGGGCTTCGTCGGTGACGTTCATGGCGACGGCCATGGCAATGCCGCCCGACTGGGTGATTTCATTTGCAGTAGCGGTGGCGGCATCGAGAGCCAGGTCGGCGATGACGACCTTGGCGCCGGCGCGTGCGTATTCGATGGCGATTTCCTTGCCGATGCCGCTGGCGGAACCGGTGATCAGTGCAACTTTATCTTTGAGTGACATGGCATTTCCTTTTTTTTTGGTTACTTGGCAAGATAATCGTAAGCGACTGTGCCTAATGGCAGAGTCAGGTCAGACAGAATGTGTACCGCGGAGATGACTTCCAGCACCGGCAGGTCGGCGATAGGCGCCAGCGCATGCGGATGCAGGTCGAGCGCACCGGGGCCGCTCCAGGCGCCTTTGACGGTGATATCGGTCAGACTGTACTGTACCAGTTCGCAGATGCGCGGGGTGCCGTCGACATGCGGAATGATCTTCAACAGGAAGGCAGGCGTTTCCAGCGACTTCTTGATGACATCATTGTCGAGCGTCTTGTGCTTGTAGCCCATGGTGCCGGTGGCGACCCGGAAGTCGCTGTAGTCCAGCGTGCCCATCAGCGTATCGGTGTGGACCTGCAGTTCCGGATTGCCGAGTTTCTTGGGGAAGCCCCACAGTTCACGGCCGCCGGCAATCGGCGGGTGATCGTTCAGGTACATGCTGTGCACATAGCCGCCGGCGACACCGTCCAGCGTCACCGGGATAACTTGTCCCGATTCGCAGTAATGGCCGAAACCGGTGGAGTCGGGCATCTTGATGAATTCGAACTTGACGATGGGTTCAACGAATTGCAACGGCGCAGGGATAATTTTCTTGAGGGCTTCCGGATCGGTGCGATAGGTGATGATCAGGAATTCGCGATCGACGAAACGGTAAGGACCGGGAGGGAAGGCCGGATTGTGGAGCGGCATCGCAAAAGCATTTTTGCGGACTTCGTTTTCAGTCATATATCTTCCTTTTTGAAAAGATTTGCTGGCGGCGATACGACAGCTGATGCTACGTGTATGGCTTATTTGGGACCACGGGTGCTGCAAAAGGTTTAATATTTTTCAGCATTCATCGGAAGATCGGCTGCCAGTTTTTAACTTTTGTTAACGAGCATTTGGCGCGTGGATCGGCAACCAGATAAAGATACATGCTCGGCCTTCTTAACGATACATAACAATTGTGACAAGGCCATCTCAAATTCCGTCCGCCTTCGAGTTTCAATGCGGCTTTTCCGCGCGCCAGACCAGTCACAGACTAGCCACGGATCGCCCATATCTGCAATGATTGCACAAAATGCAATTATTTGTTGTTTATCGTAATTTGCTTGAGTCGTGATAGCGTTATCAGCTACAGTTGCGCTCTTTTTTATATTTTTTCAAATTCACGATTCGGGGAGGAATCGGAGGCTGAATCAATAGAGATAAAAAAAACAACCTGTTATGATCAGAGCAGGCTCTACTGCGCTTTTGCGGTTAGTGGGCCGTGACGAGATTCTAAAAAGAACGTAGTGAAATCGGAGAGGACAAATGGCAAAACCAGCGCTGTATAAATCGCTCTATGTGCAAGTATTGACCGCCATCGTGATCGGCGTCGTGCTTGGGCATCTCTATCCTGAAACCGGGGCTGCAATGAAGCCGCTCGGCGATGGTTTCATCAAACTGATCAAGATGATCATCGCGCCGGTCATTTTCTGTACCGTCGTGATCGGCATCGCCGGCATGGAAGACATGAAGAAAGTCGGCAAGACCGGCGGTCTGGCGTTGCTGTACTTTGAAATCATGAGCACCGTGGCGCTGATCCTCGGCATGATCGTGGTCAACGTCTGGCATCCGGGTACCGGCATGCACATCGATCTCAACACGCTCGACACCAAGAGCATCGCTGCCTATACGGGCCCAGGCAAGATGGAGTCGACGGTCGATTTCTTCTTCCACATCATTCCTGGCAGCTTTGTTGATGCGTTTGCCAAGAACGAAATCCTGCAAGTGCTGCTGATCGCGATCCTGTTTGGTTTCTCGCTGCATAAATTTGGCGGCCGCGGTACGCTGGTGTTCGATTTCATCGAGAAGTTCTCGCATGTGCTGTTCGGCATGGTCGGCCTGATCATGAAAGTCGCTCCAATCGGCGCGTTCGGCGCAATGGCTTTCACCATCGGTAAGTACGGCGTCGGCTCGCTGTTGTCGCTGGGCCAATTGATGGGAGCGTTCTACCTGACCTGCCTGCTGTTCATTTTTGGCGTGCTGGGCGTGGTCGCCCGGATACACGGTTTCAGCGTCTGGAAGTTCGTCAAGTACATCAAGGAAGAGCTGCTGATCGTGCTGGGCACCTCGTCCTCGGAATCGGTGCTGCCGCGCCTGATGGGCAAACTGGAAAACCTCGGCGCCAAGAAGTCTGTGGTCGGCCTGGTGATTCCGACCGGTTATTCCTTCAACCTGGACGGCACCTCGATCTACCTGACCATGGCCGCGATATTCATCGCCCAAGCTACCGATACGCCGATGTCGCTGATGCAACAGCTGACTCTGCTGGCGGTGCTGCTGCTGACTTCCAAAGGCGCAGCAGGCGTTACCGGCAGCGGCTTTATCGTGCTGGCGGCGACCTTGTCGGCCGTTGGCCATGTGCCGGTAGCCGGATTGGCGCTGATCCTGGGGATCGACCGCTTCATGTCGGAAGCCCGCGCGCTGACCAACACCATCGGCAACGGCGTGGCGACTCTGATCGTGGCGAAATGGACTGGCGAGCTGGACGAACAGCGCTTGCACAGCCAGTTGGATGGCAAGGCGATTGATTCTGAGCAGGAGCTGGCGAAACACGACGCAGCGATTGCCCAGGCTGATCAGCGCGATCACGCGTAATTTATCGGTGGGCATGCATGCCTGACGGATGGCAGGTTTAAAGAAATAAAAAAAGGGGGATGCGCAATGCATCCCCCTTTTTTATTTTCATCGCGTAGGGTGGGCAATTTATTGCCCACGCTTTGTCGTGGCAAGCGATGCCTGCGTGTCCGGATTCCGCGTGGGCATGCGTGCCCACCCTACGTTGAGCACAAATGAAAAGGGAGATGCATGATGCATCTCCCTTTTCTATTCGGCTTACCGCAGTCGAGGCTTAGTCGCGTAGGGTGGGCAATTTATTGCCCACGCCTTGTCGTGGCAAGCGATGCCTGCGTATCCGGATTCCGCGTGGGCATGCGTGCCCACCCTACGTTGGGCACAAATGAAAAGGGAGATGCATGATGCATCTCCCTTTTCTATTCGGCTTACCCGAGGTTTAGCCCAGCTTGGCAGCATGCTCCCGCGTTTCATGGAACACCACCTGCGGCCAGCGTTCCTGTGTCAGGCGCAGGTTGACGCCCGAGGTTGCCAGGTAGGCCATGTTACCGGCAGCGTCGTAGGCGACATTGTGGCCGGCGGATGATTTCTCGAAATCGGCCAGGATCTTCTTGTCGTCGCAAGTGATCCAGCGTGCGCTGCTGATGCTGGTGCCTTCGAACACGGCATCGACGCCATATTCGTTGAGCAGGCGGCTCGCCACCACTTCAAACTGCAGCACGCCAACGCCGCCCAGCACCAGGTCGCTGCTGGTGACCGGCTTGAATACCTGGATCGCACCTTCTTCACCGAGCTGTTGCAGGCCTTTGTGCAACTGCTTGATCTTGAGCGGATTACGGATGCGCACCGAGCGGAAGAAGTCCGGCGCGAAGTAGGGGATGCCGGTGAACTGCAGCAGTTCGCCTTCGGAGAAGCTGTCGCCGATCTGCATGTTGCCGTGGTTCGGTAAACCGATGATGTCGCCGGCGTAAGCTTCTTCAACTTGTTCACGGCTCGACGCCATGAAGGTCACCACGCTCGATACCTTGATCTCGCGGTTCAGGCGCAGATGCTTGATTTTCATGCCGCGCTGGAAGTGGCCGGAGCAGACGCGCAGGAACGCAATGCGGTCGCGGTGCGCCGGGTCCATATTGGCCTGGATCTTGAACACGAAGCCGGTGAAGGCCGCTTCCGTCGGCTGCACGGTACGCACGGTGGCGTCGCGTGCGCCTGGCGGTTGCGCCCAGTCGATCAGCGCATTGAGGATTTCGCGGATACCGAAGTTGTTGATGGCCGAACCGAAGAACACCGGGGTTTGCACGCCGGCCAGGAATGCTTCCTGGTCGAACGGATGCGAGGCGCCGTGCACCAGCTCGACTTCCATCCGCAGTTGTTCGATTTCACGCGGAAACATTTCATCCAGGCGCGGATTGTCGATGCCCTTGATGACTTCAAAGTCCTGGTCCGCCTTGTCATTGCCGGCGGCAAACAGCAGGATTTCATCACGCAGCAGGTGATACACGCCGCGGAAGGTCTTGCCCATGCCGATCGGCCAGGTCACTGGCGCGCACTGGATCTTCAGCACCGATTCCAGCTCGTCGAGCAATTCCAGCGGATCGCGGGTTTCGCGGTCCATCTTGTTCATCAGGGTGATGATCGGCGTATTGCGCATGCGGCAGACGTTGAGCAGCTTGATGGTCTGCGTTTCCACACCTTTGGCGGCGTCGATCACCATCAACGCCGAGTCGACGGCTGTCAGCACGCGATAGGTATCTTCCGAGAAGTCCTGGTGGCCCGGTGTGTCGAGCAGGTTGACCACGTGGTCGCGGTATTCGAACTGCATGACCGAGCTGGCGACCGAAATGCCGCGCTGCTTTTCGATGTCCATCCAGTCCGAGGTCGCGTGGCGGCCGCTCTTGCGGCCCTTGACGGTGCCGGCCAGCTGGATCGCGCCCGAGAACAGCAGCAGTTTTTCGGTCAGCGTGGTTTTACCGGCGTCCGGGTGGGAAATGATGCCGAAAGTGCGGCGGCGTGCCACTTCGCTGGCGATTTGCTCGCTGGAAACGGTGTTGGCAACGATGTCGGCATCTTCGCCAATGGCGTTCGGCTGCTCGGAAATAGGCTCTTGCATGATGCGTGGTTCAGGCGATCTCGGTCGCCTGCCTTGAGAATAATGAATGCGTGAATGCGAGGAAAACGGGAAACCTGCCTGCGGCGGCCGTTGTTGCGATGGCTCGTTGGCATGTGGGCAGTTTCGATAACCCGCGATTATAACGTATGTGGCGTTGTCGACCACGGTTGTCTCCTATATGAAGCACTAAAATGCAGGCGGACGCCGAGGATGAAGGAGTGGCTGTTGCCTAGCTGGTCAATGTAAGAAATTCGATATTAATTTACTAATATTCCCATGTTTTTTGCGCTGTCTGGATCGATTACCCCACATCGGCGTCTGGCGTTTCGAAATCGGTAATGAAATCAGCAGTGGAATTAGCAACAGATTTGTGGGTGGCGCTCTGTATAATTCCATCCTCATGTCCGTATCCGAATCCAACAAACCACCGCGATCCACTGATCGCCCAAGCCCCCAGAGCACTGCCAGCCGTCCATCCCAGCCGCGCTCCGGGTCGTCACGTCCTGAACCTGCGCGGCAGGCGCCGGAACGCAATCCGCTGCCGCCTATCGTTTTCCCTGAGGAATTGCCGGTTTCCGGCAAACGCGCCGAAATATCGGCGGCGCTTGCTGCTAATCAGGTCATCATCGTTTGCGGCGAAACCGGCTCCGGTAAAACCACCCAGCTGCCGAAGATCTGCCTGGAACTGGGACGCGGCCTGAACGGCATGATCGGCCACACCCAGCCGCGCCGGATTGCCGCCTCCTCGACCGCCAAGCGCATCGCGCAGGAACTCAATTCGCCGCTGGGCGAGCACGTCGGTTACAAGGTGCGTTTCAACGACACCCTGACCAAGGGCGCCTGGATCAAGCTGATGACCGACGGCATCTTGCTGGCGGAGACGCAGACCGACCCGCTGCTGCGTCAGTACGACACCATCATTATCGACGAGGCGCACGAGCGCAGCCTGAACATTGATTTCCTGCTGGGCTACCTGAAGCAGTTGCTACCGAAGCGCCCCGACCTGAAGGTCATCATTACTTCTGCAACCATCGATGCCGACCGTTTCGCCCGCCATTTCGGCACGCCTGAAAAGCCGGCGCCGGTCATCGAAGTCTCCGGCCGCTTGTATGAAGTGGAAGTACGCTATCGGCCGGTCGATAATGCCGACCGCAGCGGCGTCAATCCTGCCGCCGGAGCGGCGGCAGCCAAGCCGAATGCGCCGCAAAGCGCCGCTCAGCGCGACCGCGAACAACGCGACCTGATGGATGCGGTGGTCGATGCGGTCGACGAATTGGCGCGTATCGGTTCCGGCGATGTGCTGGTGTTCTTGCCGGGCGAGCGCGAAATCCGCGACGCCGCCGAAGCGTTGCGCAAGCATCATCCGGCGCATGTCGAGATATTGCCGCTGTTCGCGCGGCTATCGGCGCAGGAACAGGAACGAGTGTTCAAGTCATCGAATGCACGTCGCATCGTACTGGCCACCAACGTTGCCGAAACATCGTTGACAGTGCCGGGCATCCGCTATGTGGTTGATGCCGGCCTGGCGCGGGTGAAGCGCTACAGCTACCGCAACAAGGTCGAGCAGTTGCAGATCGAACCGATTGCACAGTCGGCCGCCAACCAGCGCGCCGGTCGTTGCGGCCGGGTTGCTGCCGGCGTTTGCATCCGCTTGTACGAAGAGCAGGATTATCTGCAGCGGCCGAAATTCACCGAGCCGGAAATCCTGCGTTCGTCGCTGGCTTCGGTCATTCTGCGGATGAAGTCGTTGCATCTGACCGATGTCGAGACTTTCCCGTTCATCGAGCCGCCGCCGGGCCGGGCGATTGCCGACGGTTACCAACTGTTGCAGGAGTTGGGTGCGGTCGATGACAACAACCAGCTGACCAAGACCGGCCGCCAGTTGGCCAAGCTGCCGCTGGATCCACGCGTCGGCCGCATGATTTTGGCGGCGCTGGATAATGTCTGCCTGAGCGAAATGCTGATCATCGCTGCCGCCTTGTCGGTGCAGGATCCGCGCGACCGGCCAATGGAGGCGCAGGGCGCTGCCGACCAGGCGCACAAGAAGTTCGCTGATGAGAAATCGGAATTCCTGAGTTACCTGAAGATCTGGAAATGGTTCGAGGAGGCGATCGAGCACAAGAAAACCAATCGCCAGCTGATGGATAACTGCCGCGCCAATTTCCTGTCGCAGCTGCGCCTTCGCGAATGGCGCGATGTCCATTCGCAGTTGCTGACGATCGTGCGCGAGCAGGGCTGGCGCCTGAACGAAGCGCCGGCTACCTACGAGCAGTTGCATTGCGCATTGCTGACCGGCTTGCTCGGCAACGTCGGTTTCAAGGCCGACGACGATCCGCATTACCTGGGCGCGCGCGGCATCAAGTTCCATCTGTGGCCGGGTTCGCACCTGTCGAAGAAGGCCGGCAAATGGGTGATGGCGGCTGAGCTGGTCGACACCAGCCGTCTGTATGCGCGCTGCATCGCCCAGATCCAGCCGGAATGGCTGGAAAAGGTTGGCGCCCATCTGCTGAAAAAATCGTATGGCGAGCCGCGCTGGGAAAAGCGCACGGCGCAAGTATCGGCGTCGGAACGAGCCACCTTGTACGGGCTGGTGGTGTACAGCCAGCGCCGCATCAATTTCGGCTTGATCAATCCGCAGGAAGCGCGCGAGATTTTTATTCGCGATGCGCTGGTTGGCGGCGAGTTCGAAACGCGGGCGCCGTTCTTTGCACATAACCTGAAGCTGATCCGCGAGATCGAGAACCTGGAGCACAAGTCGCGCCGACTTGACGTGCTGGTCGACGATGACCTGATCGCGGCGTTCTACGACAAGCTGATTCCGGCCGATATCTGCAACGGCATCACGTTTGAAAAATGGCACAAGGATGTCAGCGTTCAGACGCCCAAGCTGCTGTTCCTGAACCGCGACGATTTGATGCGTCATGAAGCAGCCGGTATTACCACCGAGCTGTTTCCAAAAGTGATGCGCGTGGCCGGCATCGAAATGGCCCTGTCGTATCACTTCGAGCCGGGTACGCCGCGTGACGGTGTGACGCTGACGGTGCCGTTGTTCGCGCTGAACCAGGTCTATGTTGACCGCTGCGATTGGCTGGTGGCTGGCATGCTGAAGGAAAAGGTGCATCTGCTGCTGAAGTCATTGCCGCAAAAGATCCGTCGCAACTGCGTGCCGCTGCCGGACTATGCCGCCGGATTTTGCGAACGTATCCAGGCGCGCCACGTGTTCGGTCATGGCAATCTACTGGATGCGTTGATGGCGGATATCCGCAGTGAAACCAGCGTCGCCACGCGCAGCACCGATTTCAAACTGGAAACGCTGCCTGCGCATCATTCGATGAATTTCAAGATTGTCGATGAGCACGGTCGCCAGCTCGACATGGGACGTAATCTGTCTGCCTTGCAGGCTGAGTTCGGTGGCCAGGCGCGTGAGAGTTTCCAGAAGCTGGCGGTGGCGACGGCGGTAGCCGAGGCGCCAAAGGCAGACACGGAAGCGACGCCGGCAGGCAAAGCCCCGGCGACAGCTGCACAAGCGCGTAGCGCGCAGCAGGCGCCGTCCAAAGGCAGCAGCAACACCAGCAGCAACGCACAATTCACCAACCTGACCGGCTGGACCTTCGGCGAACTGCCTGAGCTGCTGGAAATCCAGCAGGGCAAACAGACCCTGATCGGCTTCCCGGCTCTGGTCGATCGCCAAAGCCATTGCGACCTGGAAGTGTTCGACGATCCGAACGAGGCGGCGCGCATCCATCATCTTGGCCTGCGTCGGCTGTTTGCGTTGCAGCTCAAGGAGCAATTGAAATTCCTTGAGAAAAACATTCCCGGCTTGCAGCAGATGGGCATGCAATTCCTGGCGCTCGGTTCGCAGGAAGAGCTGCGCGACCAGATCATTCACGCCGGCCTGGAGCGCGCCTGCCTGCAGCAGCCGTTGCCGAAGAATGCTACTGAGTTCAACCAGCGCAAGGATGAAGGCAAGTCGCGCCTGGGTTTGCTGTGCAATGAAATTGCCCGGCTGGCGGCGCTGATCCTGGCAGAGTATTACGGCTTGCCGAAGAAGCTGCAAGGCGCCAAGGGACATCCGCAATCGGTCGCCGATATCCAGGCCCAGATGCAGTCGCTGGTCAGCAAGCGTTTCATTGCCGACAATGACTATGCCAACCTGACGCATTTCCCGCGTTACCTGAAGGCGATCAATGTGCGGCTGGAAAAATTGCGCGCCGATCCGGCTCGTGACGCCAAGTTGATGGCGGAATGGGCGCAGGTCGCCACACCGTGGCAGCGCGCGCAGAAGGATCGGGGCGGCAAGGCCGATCCGAAGCAGGCCGAGTTCCGCTGGTTGCTGGAAGAGCTGAGGGTGTCGCTGTTTGCACAAGAGTTGCGCACGCCGATGCCGGTGTCGGTCAAGCGCCTGCAAAAGGTATGGGAGTCGATGCAGCGATAAGGATAGCTGGAGCGGTGTTGGCAGAACGTTACCAACGCCTGAAGTCGCGGATTTAAAGGGGTTTTCGCGTAAAATTGCGCCAAATACCGACCACAAACTATTTCTGATAGAAAACAATGACCATCAAATCCGACAAATGGATACGCCGCATGGCGCAGGAAACCGGCATGATCGAGCCGTTCGAGCCGGGCCAGGTGCGCGAGGCCAACGGCCAGAAGATCGTGTCTTACGGCACTTCGTCGTACGGTTACGATATCCGCTGCGCTAACGAATTCAAGATTTTCACGAACATCAACTCGACGATTGTCGATCCGAAGAATTTCGACGAGAAATCGTTCGTCGATTTCACCGGCGATGTCTGCATCATCCCGCCCAACTCGTTTGCGCTGGCGCGCACCATGGAATATTTTCGCATCCCGCGCAGCGTACTGACCATCTGCCTCGGCAAGTCGACCTATGCGCGTTGCGGCATCATCGTCAACGTCACGCCGTTCGAGCCGGAATGGGAAGGCTATGTGACGCTGGAATTCTCCAACACCACGCCGCTACCAGCCAAGATTTATGCCGGTGAAGGTTGCGCCCAGGTGCTGTTTTTCGAGAGCGATGAAATCTGCGAAACCTCCTACAAGGACCGCGGCGGCAAGTACCAGGGCCAGCACGGCGTCACCCTTCCAAAGACCTGAAGACCAGACATGCCAAAGAACAAGCGGCCGGTGCCGCGCAAAGCAAGCGAATCGAACAAGTCGAACGAATGGGCGGACGACAAGGATGAAATCCAGACCCAGGCGCTGTGCGACCTGGCGATTGTGCTGGCCGAACAGGACGACAGCGAAGACGCCGCCGAAGTTGAAGCGCGGCGGCAATCGCATGCCGACCTGCATAAGGTCATCCGGAAAAGCCTGCAGCAGAAGAAGGACGAGATCCTGTACGACGCCATCGAGCGCACCAGGTATGCCGACAGCGATGCTTTTCAGTTCCTGAAAACCACCATCGAAGAAGCCTCGGAAGTGTTGCTGGTGCGACGCGATAACGGCAAGGCGCTGGAATTGAATGTATTCGTCATTCCATTGTTCGCCCGCGTCGCCGGCGGCCTCAAGCGTGAGCAGTGTTTCCAGGACGACGAGGCATTCGCAGCGCTGAGCGCTAGCCTCAAGGAAGCGCAGCTGGAGAGCCCGGATGCGAGCGTGGTGCTGGTCAGCCATGCCTACCACATGGACGAGATAGACGGCATCCGCTACAGCGATCTGTTTGAAATGAATCGCGACGCATTCGCCGCGATGGCCGACAAGAAGCTGGCGCCGGCAACGGCCATTGAACGCAGTTTTGGTACCTGGCCGGATAACCAGTTCGCTGCCGACGACGAGGCGCTGGAATTGCGCTTCCTGCTCGGCTTCGCGCTCAAGAGCGCCGACGATCCGTTTTACCTGGTGCCTGCCGACGAGGCTGCCGCCGATGCCTATTTCACGGCGCGCCAAGAGCGTTTCCAGCAGTGGGCCGAGCGCGTCGCGCCACTGGTGCAGCGTTGCCTGGTGACCGACGGCAGTGATATCGCGATCCATTTCCTGTACCAGGACCTGTTCCATGGCGGCAAGGAGCGCGGCATGGCTGAATACTTCATGCTGCTGATGATGTCCGATCTGAATCACGGCCTGGAGCAGAAGGGCTGCGCGCCGTATGACGCCAAGGCTGTGGTCGGCCCGGCCGATGTGCGCGGCGAGATGCTGTTGCGGGTCAGCCTGTATGGCCATGATGGCGCACTGTTGGTCTCAGCGGAAAAGCCGCTGGGCGCTACAGGCGATTTGCAGGCCGAGATCGACGATGTGTATGACGCGCTGACCACCATCGGCATCACGTCACTGGCGGTCGCCATGAAGTTCGATGCTGACGGCCAGCCGCTTGACGTGCAAGCGTACCCGGTTTGATATAACCTGGCCGGCTATTCGTATTCTGGAAAATGCAATGACTGAAGAAGACGCACAAAAAATCGCCACTCACCGCCATTACAAAGGCGGCCTGTATCGCTACATTGGCATCGCTCGCCATTCGGAAACCGACGAAGCGATGGTGGTCTACGAACATTTGTGGCCGCATGCGCCAGGCTTGTGGGTGCGGCCGGCAGAGCTGTTCAACGGCTTGCTGGAAAACGGTGCAAGGCGTTTCGCACCGCTGTAAAGCCAAAGTCAAATCGCTGACATAAAAAAACCGGGAAGCTCGATCGAGCCTCCCGGTTTTTTATTAGCCATGCCTGCTGCGCAATTTACTGTCGTACGCAATCCACGAAGTAATCGCGCTTGCCATTCACTTCGCGTTTCACCAGTCCATGCACGTCGGTTTCGAAGCCCGGGAATTTCTCGTTGAAATCGCGCGCGAACTTCAGGTAGTCGACGATGGTCTTGTTGAAGCGCTCACCCGGAATCAGCAATGGAATGCCCGGTGGGTAAGGCGTCAGCAGGATCGAAGTGACGCGGCCTTCCAACTGGTCGATCGGTACGCGGTCGATTTCGCGGTGCGCCATCTTGGCAAACGCATCGGATGGCTTCATCGCCGGTTGCATGTCGGATAAGTACATCTCGGTGGTCAGGCGCGCCACATCATAGGCCTTGTAGGTCTCGTGGATCTGCTGGCACAGGTCGCGCAGGCCGAGGCGTTCGTAGCGGGCATTCTTGCCGTGGTTGGCGGCGGCGAATTCAGGCAGGATGCGCCAGATCGGCTGGTTCTTGTCGTAGTCGTCCTTGAACTGCTGCAACGCGGTCAACAGCGTGTTCCAGCGGCCCTTGGTGATGCCGATGGTGAACATGATGAAGAACGAGTACAGGCCGCATTTCTCGACGATAACGCCGTGCTCGGCCAAATACTTGGTGACGATCGAAGCCGGGATGCCGCTCTCGCCGAACTTGCCTTCCAGCGACAGGCCGGGCGTCACGATGGTGGCCTTGATCGGATCGAGCATGTTGAAGTTCGGCGCCAGGTTGCCGAAACCATGCCAGTCATCTTCAGCACGGATGACCCAGTCTTCGCGGCTGCCGATACCGTCTTCCGAGAAGCTGTTCGGGCCCCACACCTGGAACCACCAATCCTTGCCCCATTCTTCGTCGATCTTCTTCATCGCGCGGCGGAAGTCCAGCGCTTCCAGAATGCTTTCTTCCACCAGTGCGGTGCCGCCCGGTGCTTCCATCATGGCCGCGGCAACGTCGCAGGAGGCGATGATCGAATACTGCGGCGAGGTCGAGGTGTGCATCAGGTAGGCTTCGTTGAAAGCGTCCTGGTCCAGTTGCACGCTTTCCGATTCGCGCACCAGGATCTGCGATGCCTGCGACAGGCCGGCCAGCAGCTTGTGGGTCGACTGGGTCGAGAAGATCATCGATTTCTTGGCGCGCGGACGATCCTTGCCGATGGCGTGCATGTCTTTGTAGAAATCGTGGAAAGTCGCATGCGGCAGCCACGCTTCGTCGAAGTGCAGGGTGTCGATTTCGCCGTCCAGCATGTTCTTCAGCGTTTCGACGTTATAGATCACGCCGTCGTAGGTCGATTGCGTGATGGTCAGGATGCGCGGCTTCTTGTTGAGGGCTTCGCGCGCGAACGGATTCGCTTCGATTTTCTTCTGGATGCTTTCCAGCGTGAATTCTTCCAGCGGGATCGGGCCGATGATGCCGAGGTGATTGCGGGTCGGCATCAGGAACACTGGAATCGCGCCGGTCATGATGATCGAGTGCAGGATCGATTTGTGGCAGTTGCGGTCGACCACCACGATATCGCCGGGAGCAACCGTCGAGTGCCACACCATCTTGTTGCTGGTGCTGGTGCCGTTGGTGACGAAGTAGCAGTGGTCGGCATTGAAGATGCGGGCGGCATTGCGCTCCGAGGCCGCGACAGGACCGGTGTGGTCGAGCAGCTGGCCGAGTTCTTCGACGGCGTTGCAGACGTCGGCGCGCAGCATGTTCTCACCGAAAAATTGGTGGAACATCTGGCCGATCGGCGATTTCAGGAAAGCCACGCCGCCCGAGTGTCCAGGGCAGTGCCACGAGTAGGAACCGTCTTGCGCGTAATGCACCAGTGCTCGGAAAAACGGTGGCGACAGGCCATCCAGATACGATTTCGCTTCGCGGATGATGTGGCGCGCGACGAACTCCGGGGTGTCTTCAAACATGTGGATGAAGCCATGCAGTTCGCGCAGGATATCGTTCGGGATGTGGCGCGAGGTGCGGGTTTCGCCATACAGGTAGATCGGGATGTCGGCGTTCTTGTGGCGGATTTCTTCGACGAAGGCGCGCAGCGATTTCAGCGCATGGTCGGTTTCTTCGAACGAGCCGCCGCCAAATTCCTCGTCGTCGATCGACAGGATAAAGGCTGATGCCCGCGATTGTTGCTGGGCGAACTGCGACAGGTCGCCGTAACTGGTGACGCCCAAGACTTCCATGCCCTCGGTTTCCATGGCATCGGCAAGCGCGCGGATACCAAGACCGGAAGTGTTTTCGGAGCGGAAGTCTTCGTCAATGATGACGATCGGGAAGCGGAATTTCATTGAGGTCTCCAAGAGACGGTTGTTGATAACAAGGCTGCCACGTAGGGTGGGCACATTGTGCCCACGCGGGATTGTGATAGCCGCAGTACAGGTTCAAGCAGCACCGAAGCCGGCATATGCGTGGTGTAGATTCACGCGTGGGCACGGGTGCCCACCCTACGCGGTTTACTGCGGTATTGATGGTGCTGAAAAAGAAAGTCGAATTTTCGCAGATATGCACGAAATTGGGGATAAAGATGAGGGAATTCCTGCAGAAAACAACAGATGTCATTCCGTCATCGGATCGGATCAGCTGTTGGCCTCGCCTGGAGCGGGCGCGCGGCGCTGGTAGACCACAAAAGCGTAGTCGAAACCGTTGGCGTCGGAATGGTGGGTTTCGCGCGAAATTTCCTGCCATTGCTGCGGATCGCGGGCCGGGAAGAAGGCGTCGCAATCAAAGCTTTGCTGGATTTCGGTGACGATCAGGCGCTGTGTCAGCGGCTGCGCCGCGGCGTAGATCTCGGCGCCGCCGATGATGAATGCTTCGGCATCGCCAACCAGGGCGGCCGCGGCGGCCAGCGAGGAAACGCTCTCGACGCCGTCATGGCGCCAGTCGGGATTGCGGGTGATGACGATATTGCGCCGCGCCGGCAATGGCCGGCCGATCGATTCGAATGTCTTGCGGCCCATGATGATGGGATGGCCGGAGGTGGTGCGCTTGAAATGCGCCAGGTCTTCCGGCAAATGCCAGGGCAGCGTGTTGTTGATGCCAATGCCGTTGCGGGCGTCGGTGGCGACGATAATGGTGAGGCGAGATGTCATGGGCGCTGGCGGATTGGCCTGAATTGTTCAGTTTAAATTCAGCTAGGTTGAAAAAGGCTGATCTTACTATAAAGTTCCAGATGGAACTTTGTCGGCTCGTCATGGCTCTTAACCGCCATGGCCTGTTATCTTGGTGAGGAATTTTTTTTCCGGGGCGTTCAATGGCGGATAGTGCTGCCAACTTGGCAAGTTTATGCCGATCCCATGCCCCAAGCCACGTGCAGCCTTGTTTTGCAGCCTAATTTGTTGATGGCGGTAAGCAAGCAAATTGCCGCCAAATCATTGCTTGATGGACATAAAAAATTATAGAACACTGATAAACTACCGCCTACTCTCGGCCCTGCCAAAGCGGCAGGGTTGAGCAGGTCAATCTCAGCAGTGTCAGATGGGAATCCAATGCATTTAAATTTGTCTCAGCGGAGGCCGGCTCGCATCCCCGCGCGGGTGCGCTTAGCAGCCTTGCCTATTACGCTTGCCTTGTTACTGCCGTGCATCGGCAACAGCGCGTTCGCGTTCGATTTCAACACCGTCGCCAGGCGTGCCAAGGAATTGGCCGATACGTCGTACAGCAAATCGGATACCAATTTGCCGAAGGAAATCGGCAATCTCAGTTACGAGCAGTATCGGGATATTCGCTTCAAGCCGGAAAAATATCTGTGGCGCAGCCAGAAATTACCGTTCGAGCTGGCCTTTTTCCATGAAGGATATGCGTTCGATCAACCGGTCAAGATCAATGAGATCAACGGTCAGAGCGTGCGTGAAATCCGCTTCGATCCGAACGATTTTGATTTCGGCGACAACAAGGTCGATCTGCGCAAGTTGCGCTCCCTTGGTTTTGCCGGTTTCCGTGTGCACTATCCAGTAAATACCGCCAAATACAAGGACGAGGTATTGTCGTTTCTTGGCGCCAGTTATTTCCGCGGGCTCGGCAAGGATCAGACCTACGGCCTGTCGGCGCGCGGCCTGGCGATCGATACCGGTTTGAGTTCGGGTGAGGAATTTCCGCGCTTTACAGAATTCTGGGTTGAGCGGCCGACTGCGGGCGCCAAGGAACTGACCATCTATGCGCTGCTGAATTCACGGCGCGTCACCGGCGCTTACCGCTTCGTGTTGAAGCCCGGCGTGGACACTGCAATCGATGTCAAGGCGCAGTTGTATTTGCGTGAAAATGTCAGCAAACTGGGATTGGCGCCGCTGACCAGCATGTACCTGCACGGCGACAACCAGCGTTCGGCGAACGAGGATTTCCGCCCCGAAGTACACGATTCCGATGGCTTGTCGGTGGCGTCCGGCACCGGCGAATGGATCTGGCGTCCGTTGGTCAACCCGAAGCGCTTGCTGGTCACTTCCTATGCGCTCAGCAATCCTGCCGGGTTCGGCTTGATGCAGCGTGATCGCAATTTTGCCAGTTATCAGGATCTCGATGCGAGGTTTGAAAAACACCCGAGCGCCTGGATCCAGCCGAAAGGCAACTGGGGCAACGGCAGGGTAGAGCTGGTGCAGATTCCGACGCCTGACGAGACCAACGACAATATCGTTGCGTTCTGGGTGCCGGAGACACCACCCAAAGTAGGTCAGCCGTTCAACCTGGAATACACCTTGCTTTGGCAGAAAGACGCCGACAAGCGGCCGCCGTTGTCATGGGTGACGCAGACCCGGCGCGGCCAGGGTTACCAGAAGAAGAGCGATGACAACAGCATCGGCCTGATCGTCGATTTCGAAGGTCCGGTATTCAAGAAGCTGTCGGATAAGGTCCAGCCGGAAGGCGTGGTCAGTGTCGACGACAACGGCAAGCTGCTGGACACCAAGGTGGTGCGCAACGATGCCACCGGAGGCTGGCGCATGATACTGCGCGTGCGTCGCAATGAAGACAATAAACCGGTTGAGCTGCGCGGCTTCCTGCGCGGCGGCAGCACCACTTTATCGGAAACCTGGAGTTACATATTACCGCCCAACTAGAACGCGAATTGCAATCGCCGCCGGCCGTGCCGGATGTATGCGAACGCTATCTTG
Source organism: Collimonas sp. NPDC087041 (assembly GCF_044745265.1). Taxonomy (NCBI): domain Bacteria; kingdom Pseudomonadati; phylum Pseudomonadota; class Betaproteobacteria; order Burkholderiales; family Oxalobacteraceae; genus Collimonas; species Collimonas sp. NPDC087041. The sequence goes on along the minus strand of NZ_JBIUZX010000011.1, from coordinate 163,386 downwards.
ATCGCTTGCCTTTGTCGGCAGAGCGGCGTGCCGCCTTGTCGGCGCGCCTTGGAGAAAATGGCCAGTCGCCGATGACCGTCTTGCACCAGGCGCTGGCCGGCAGCATCGGTGCCGGCGCCACGCTGCCCGCAACCGCCAATCCGGCCTATGCTTCCATCGCCGCCAGGCTGCAACTGGCGTTCGGCCAGGCGCCGGCGGACCAGCCTGGCGAGGCGACGGCGCAGCAGTCTACGCCGGCCATCTGCACCGATGCCGGCGGTCGCACCCGCATCGAGATCGCGCCACCGCTGAAACGCACGCCGATTGTGGCCCATCCGTGGGGCACCCTGAATCCGCTGGTGCGCTGGATCGAAACCGCCAACCGCAAATTCGACCTGCGCCCACGCGCCAAACAGCGGCGCCATAAAAAGGCGGCTCGCTCGACCGCATTGCCGCAGCCGGAGCCGCAAGTTGTTCCCGCCGTCGACAGCCAGGATCAGCACCACAGCACGTCGCGCGGCAATCTGCGCCGCATCGTGTTGTTGATGCTGATGCTGGCGCAGACCGCATTGGCAACCTATTTCATGAGCGCGGTGCTGCCGTATCACGGCGCCAAACCGCTCGAAATGGTGACACTGGGTTTGTTTGCCCTGTTGTTTTGCTGGGTCTCGGCTGGCTTCTGGACTGCGATGGCCGGTTTCCTGGTGCTGATGCGCGGCACCGACCGCTATGTGATTTCACGCGAAGATGCTGCGCCGGGACCGATTCCGGCTGAAGCCAGGACGGCGATCGTGATGCCGATCTGTAACGAGGATGTGACCAGGGTGTTTGCCGGGCTGCGTGCGACGTACGAGTCGGTCCAGGCCAGCGGCGAATTGGATCGCTTCGATTTCTTCGTACTGAGCGACAGTGGCGACAGCGATATCTGCACTGCTGAGCTGGATGCCTGGTCGACCTTGTGCCGCACGGTTGGCGGCTTCGGCCGGATTTTCTATCGGCATCGGCGGCGCCGGGTCAAACGCAAGAGCGGCAATATCGATGATTTCTGCCGTCGTTGGGGATCGCAGTACAGCTACATGATCGTGCTCGATGCCGACAGCGTCATGAGCGGCACTTGCCTGACTACGCTGGTGCGTTTGATGCAGGCCAATCCGACCGCCGGCATCATTCAGACCGCGCCGCGCGCTGCCGGCCGCGATACCTTGTATGCGCGTATCCAGCAGTTTTCGACGCGCGTGTACGGTCCGTTGTTTACTGCCGGATTGCACTATTGGCAGCTGGGCGAGTCGCATTACTGGGGACACAACGCGATCATCCGCTTGCAACCGTTCATGCAACATTGCGCGCTGGCGCCGTTGCCGGGAGAGGGCGCGTTGGCTGGCGAAATCCTGTCGCACGATTTTGTCGAAGCGGCGCTGATGCGGCGCGCCGGCTGGGGCGTCTGGATTGCCTATGATCTGGCAGGCAGCTACGAAGAAATGCCGCCCAACCTGCTGGATGAGTTAAAGCGCGACCGCCGCTGGTGCCAGGGCAACCTGATGAATTTCCGCCTGTTCCTGGCGCGCGGCATGCATGCGGTGCATCGCGCCGTGTTCGTCACCGGCGTGATGGCTTATTTGTCGGCACCGCTGTGGTTCTTGTCGCTGCTGTTGTCGACGGTGCTGCTGGCGGTGCATACGCTGGTGGCGCCGGAATACTTCTCGGCGCCGGGGCAACTGTTTCCGCTCTGGCCGGAATGGCATCCGGAACGCGCGCTCGCACTCTTCACCGCGACCGCCACTTTGCTATTCCTGCCAAAGGTGTTGAGCGTGGTGCTGATCTGGGTCAAGGGCGCACGCGAATTTGGCGGTGCGCTGCGACTCGCTGCCAGCATGGTCATGGAGTTGCTGTTCTCGGTGATGCTGGCGCCGGTGCGCATGCTGTTTCACACCCGCTTCGTGATCGGCGCGTTTCTCGGCTGGACCATCAGCTGGAAGTCGCCGCCGCGTGAGGACACCGAGACCAGTTGGGGCGAAGCCTGCCGGCGTCATGGCGGCCATACCTTGTTGGGATTGGTCTGGGGCTGCGCCGTGTATTGGCTGGAGCCGGGCTTCCTCTGGTGGCTGTTGCCGATCGTTGGATCGCTGGTGCTGTCGATTCCGTTGTCGGTGTTTTCCAGCCGCGTCACGCTCGGCCGCAGCTTCCGTCACGCGCGTTTGTTCGTGATTCCCGAAGAGGTTGATTTGCCGCCTGAACTGGCGGCGACTACTGCTTATAACGACAACGGCAAGGCGCTGGCGAATTTTAATGACGCGGTGATCGATCCGGTATTCAATGCATTGCTGTGCGCCGCCGTGACTGCGCGCCCGGGTGTGCCTGCGGCGACTGTGGCAGCGCGGAATGCATTGGTTCAGAGTGCATTGAAGGGCGGTCCCGACAGCCTGACGCCGCGGCAAAAAAATGCACTGCTGGACGATCCGCTGATGCTGTCGCAACTGCATTTCGATATCTGGAATTCGGGACAATCCAATCGCCGCTGGCAAGCGTTGCTGGAAACACCCGGCATGAACCATTGAAACAATAAAGCAAGGAGTAGCATGTTACGACGTGATTTTCTGAAAGCGTCGGCGGCGCTTGCCGCCGCCGGATTTCCTGCAAGTTCGCTGTTGGCGGCAGCGGCTGCGCCGGAGCATTTGAAATTCCTCGGACAGCCGCAGGCTTTCGATTACGCCTGGCTCAAGGGACACGCCAGGCAACTGGCCGGCCAGCCATATAAGCTGCCGGAAAATCACATCCCGCCCGAGGTCAATGCACTCGACTGGGATCAGTATCAAGCCATTGGTTATCGTGGCGACCATGCGTTGTGGGCCAAGGATCAGTTGCGTTTCCAGGTCAAGTTCTTCCATCTTGGCCTATTTTTCAAGAGCCCGGTGCAGATCTATGAATTGAAGGATGGTCAGGCACAGGAACTGGCCTACGATCCGGCCATGTTCAATTACGGCAAGAGCGGCTTGAAGGCCGACCATATGCCGAAGGATCTTGGCTTTGCCGGATTCCGGGTGAATTTCCATACCGACCTGGAGCGCGACATTACCGCTTTCCTTGGCGCCAGTTATTTCCGCGCTGTCGGCGCGGAGTGGCAGTACGGTTTGTCGGCGCGTGGCCTGGCAATCGATTGCGGCATGGATCGGCCGGAAGAATTCCCGTTGTTCACCAGCTTCTGGCTGGAACGTCCAGCCAAGGATTCGGGCAAGCTGGTGGTGTATGCGCTGCTCGATTCGCCGAGCGTGTCCGGCGCTTACCGCTTCGAGATCCAGCCGTCGGCGACGATGGTGATGGATGTCGATGTCGCCCTGTATCCGCGCAAGACGATCGAACGATTGGGCATTGCGCCGTTGACCAGCATGTTCCAGTACGGCGAGAACGATCGCCGCATCGGCGCCAGCGATGACTGGCGTCCGGAAATCCACGATTCGGATGGCTTGTCCCTGCAGCGCGGCAACGGCGAGTGGGTTTGGCGGCCATTGGTCAATCCCGAGCATCTGCGTTTCAACGCCTATCAGGATGAAAATCCGCGCGGCTTCGGCCTGCTGCAGCGTGATCGTAATTTCGACCACTACCAGGATGACGGCGTGTTCTACGATCGTCGTCCTAGCCTGTGGGTTGAACCGAAAGCGGGGTGGGGCAAAGGTGCGGTGCAACTGGTGGAAATCCCGACGCTCGATGAAACCTTCGACAACATCGTGGCATTCTGGAATCCGGCCGAGAAGCCGCAGCCAGGGCAGGAGCGCTTGTTTGCCTATCGCCTGCATTGGGGCAGCAAGATGCCGTTCTCGTCGCCGCTGGCGCAGGTGGTTGCCACCCGCACCGGCATGGGCGGCGTGATCGGTCAGAAGCGCGCTTATTATTCGCGCCGCTTTGCCATCGACTTTGCCGGTGGCGACCTGGCCTTGTTGGGCAAGGATGCCAAGGTGCAGGCCATGATCAGCGCCTCGCGCGGCAAGGTCGAGATTACGTCGGCCCGTCCGCTCGATGCAATTCACGGTTATCGCGCCATGTTTGACCTGAAGCCTGTCGACGATAGCGTTGAACCGATTGACATCCGGGTGTACCTGGTGGCGGACGGCCAGCCGCTGAGCGAAACCTGGCTGTATCAATGGACGCCGCCAGCGCCGGCGCAGCGTACTTTCTAGCCGGCTGCGGCAGCGATGTGCCGGCCGCAATCGGCCCGGCATCGCTGACTGACAAACCGCCGCTACAACTAGTTGTTGGGCCGGGTAATCCTGGTCTCGGCTACTCCGGTTGTAGGCGTCGTCCAAAAAGCCGGCCGGGCCTCAGGTTTTTTACACATTTGCAATATACTGTGTAGCTTGGTTGCGCCTTGCGCACTGCTTATTTTTGGAGTATTCCCATGTTTGGTTGGTTTGAAAGGCTGGTGCATCCGTATCCGGACACCGCCGTGACGCCGCCGCCGCGCGGCTTTTTTGCCTTTGTCTGGAGTTGCACCAAGGGCTTGCGTCCTTACATTGTTGCGATGACCTTGCTGACCGCCGTTACCGGCGCGTTCGAGGCCTTGCTGTTTGCAATGATGGGACGGATTGTCGATTGGCTGGGACACGTCGAGCCATCGACCTTGTGGACCCATGAAAGCAGCAATTTGCTATTGTTGGTCGGCATATTGCTGGCCAGCCCGATCGTCGTGGCCCTGCAAAGCATGTTCAAGCAACAGGCGCTGGCGGGCAACTTCCCGATGATGCTGCGCTGGAAATTCCATCGCCTGATGCTGAACCAGAGCATGCATTTTTATCAGGACGAATTCGCCGGCCGCGTCGCCACCAAAGTCATGCAGACTTCTTTGGCGGTGCGCGATGTCTGCATGATCTTGTGCGACATCCTGGTGTTCGTGGTGATCTACTTCGTCACCATGGTCGCGGTGGTCGGCAGTTTCAGCGGCTGGATGCTGGTGCCGTTCCTCGGTTGGCTGCTGCTGTATTGCCTGGCGCTGTGGTTTTTCGTGCCGCGCCTGAGCCGGGTCGCCAAGACCCAGGCCGATGCGCGCTCGCTGATGACTGGCCGCATCACTGACGCCTATACCAATATCGCGACCGTCAAATTGTTCTCACACGCCGGCCGTGAAGCCGGTTATGCGCGTTCGGCGATGCAGGAATTCTTGCAGACCGTGCACGGCCAGATGCGTCTGGTGACAGGTTTCGAAATCGTTAATCACACGCTGAGCATGCTGCTGATCCTGAGCACCGCTGGCGCCGCGCTCTGGTTGTGGACCCAGGGCCAGGTCGGCATCGGCGCAGTGGCGGCGGCGACGGCAATGGCTTTGCGCCTGAACGGTATTTCGCATTGGGTAATGTGGGAAATGGCTTCGCTGTTCGAGCAGGTCGGTACGGTGCAGGACGGCATCAACACCTTGGCGCGTCCGCACGCCGTGTTGGATCAACCCGATGCCAAGCCATTGCAGGTGACGCGCGGTGAGCTGGTCTTTGACCGCGTCAGTTTCGCTTATGGCGGCGTGCGCCCGGTGATCGAGCAGTTGTCGCTGGATATCCGTCCCGGTGAAAAGATCGGCCTGGTCGGTCGTTCCGGCGCGGGCAAGTCGACCATCGTCAATTTGCTGCTACGCTTCTACGACGTGGAGCAGGGCCGCATCCTGATCGATGGTCAGGATATCTCGCAGGTTACGCAAAACAGCTTGCGGGCTCAGGTCGGCATGGTGACCCAGGATACCTCGCTGCTGCATCGTTCAGTGCGCGACAACCTGCTGTACGGCCGCCCGGACGCAACCGATGCCGACATGCTGGCCGCCGCCAAGCGTGCCGAAGCGCATGATTTCATCCTGACCCTGACTGATCCCAAGGGACGCACCGGCTACGACGCCCATGTCGGCGAACGCGGCGTCAAACTTTCGGGTGGCCAGCGTCAGCGGATTGCGATCGCGCGCGTTATGTTGAAAGACGCGCCGATTTTGTTGCTGGACGAGGCCACCAGCGCGCTTGATTCGGAAGTCGAAGCAGCGATCCAGGCCAGCTTGTATCGGCTGATGGAAGGCAAGACCGTGGTGGCGATCGCTCATCGCTTGTCGACCATCGCCGCCATGGATAGGCTGGTGGTGCTCGACAAGGGCCGCATCGTCGAAGAAGGTGATCACCACAGCCTGCTGCAGCGCGGCGGCCTGTATGCGCGCTTGTGGGCGCATCAGAGCGGTGGCTTCCTTGGCGAAGAAATTGACGATGACGACGTGCAAGAAGGGGATACGCAAGCCGTGCTGGCATAATGGACCTTATGGCGACTTGATTTATTTGCAACGACTGGTTCATACGTTGCGCTGCCGTTGCCATACTGCAGCGCACCTGTCTTCTCCTATGGGCAATTGAATTGCCTATAACGACTGATATTTGACTATTCCTGATTTCGTACCAATGACTGTTGAATCGACCGACACTTCCGCTTCCCCGACATCCTTTGGCCACACTGGCCGACGCTGGTTGATTGCTATCCTGGCGCTATTGATAGCGCTGGGGGGCGGGTTCCTGCTATGGAAAACTTTTTGGCAGCGGCCGGCGCCGGCGCCGGTCGTCGTGCCGGTGCGCCCGCAGACTGTTGCCGTCGGGCGCGGCGATATCGAACAGGCAGTATTTGCCAACGGTAAATTGCAATTGCATAAATACAGCGATGTCGTGGCGCAGGTGTCCGGACAGATCAAGGATGTGCTGGTGATGGTTGGCGATGAAGTCAAGTCAGGCAAGATGGTGGTTGAAATTACACCAACCCTGCCGGTGGCGCGGGTGGAAAGCAATCGAGCCCAGTTGGCAAGACTGCAGGCGGAATTGGCAGACCAGCGCGCACAACTGGATTTTGCGGAACTGCAGTTCAAGCGCCAGACGCAGTTGAAAGCAGAGAATGCCACACGCGAAGAATCGTTTGAATCAAGCCGGATGGGCATGTATTCTGCCGCCGCCCGGGTCGAGGCGATCAATGCCCAGATTCGCCAAACTGAATCGACCCTGAAAGACGACGAAGAAACCCGCAACCATACCCAAGTGGTGGCGCCGATCAGCGGCACCGTGGTGTCGGTGGCGGCACGCACAGGCCAGACGGTGGCCGCCGGCCAACCGACCGCGCCACTGATGCGCATCGCCGACCTGAGCCGCCTGACGGTGCAGGCGCGGGTTGCTGAAATCGACGTGCCGTTGCTGCACAAGGGCATGACAGCGTATTTCACCACGCCGGGTTATCCCGGCAAGCGCTGGTCGGGCAAGTTGCGGCAAGTCATTCCGGTTCCCGCCGACGGCTCGGGCGAGCAGGGCAAGCAAACCTTCTATAACGTCTTGTTTGAAGTCGACAATCCGCAACAGGAACTGATGAGCGGCATGAGTACCCAGGTCAGTTTTGTCCTGGCGCAGGCGCATGATGCAATCGTCTTGCCGGCTGTCGCGCTGGGCAAGCCGGAGCCTGACGGCAGCTACAAGGTGAAGGTGCTTGGCGCAAATCAACAGCCTGTGGCACGCAATATAAAGATTGGTATTCGCAACCAGAAAATGGTGCAGGTCCTGGCCGGGTTGGCGCCGGGCGATCAAGTGGTGGTGTCGGGGGCGGCAGCGGCAACGTTGAGTAATGCCGCGACTCCGGTTGCCAGCGCGCCAATCGCAGCGGCCCCGGCAGCAGCGTCGGCATCGACTGCGGCATCGGCATCGACTGCAGCAGCGCCGACAGCGGTCAAGGTGCACTGATGAAGACGCGCATGAGCCGCAGCACCATTCGTTTTTTTTCGCCGCTGGCACTGTGCTCCAGCGCATTGCTGTTGTTGCTGTTGTCAGGTTGCGCCAGCCAGCAGATCGAGACCAAGGAAGCAACGCCCAGCGTGGAGATTCCGCCCGGTTGGGATTTGTCTGCCAATAACGGCGAGCAGGATTGGCCGGACAGCAGCTGGTGGAAACGATTCGGTAGTGATGAACTGAGCCAGCTGGTGGCCCAGGGACAAGCCAGCAACCTGGAAATCGCCGCCGCCATTTCGCGTGTGCATCAGGCTGAAGCGCAGGCACGTATCGCCGGCGCACCGTTGTTGCCGAACGCGGATTTTTCCACCAGCGTCAATCGCGCGCTGCCATTGGCCTCCAACGGCAGCGCCGTGACATCGACCAGCGGTTTGGTCGAGATCGGTTACGAGGTCGATTTCTGGGGCAAGAACAAGGCTGGCCTGGTGGCGGCGGAAGCATCGCTGCAGGCCAATCGTTATGACCGCGAAACGGTCGCGCTGACTGTCACCAGCGGCATTGTCTCGACCTATTTGCAGGTGCTGTCATTACGCGACCGCCTCGAAATCGCCCAACAGAACGTCGCCAATGCGGAGCGCGTGCTCAACCTGGTGGCGGCGCAAAGCCGTGCCGGTGCGGCATCCCCGCTCGATCTGGCACGCCAGCGTTCCGCTGTCGCCGGCCAGAAAGCGGTGATTCCTGACCTGATGCAGCAAGAACGCGAGGCGCAGACAGCGCTGGCGATTCTACTCGGCCGTCCGCCGCAGACCTTTACCGTCAACGAGCCAGGCTTGGGCAAGATTCTGTTACCGCAGGTGACGCCGGGCTTGCCGTCCGAACTGCTGTCGCGGCGGCCGGATATCCGTCACGCCGAGGCGCAATTGGCTGCGGCTAATGCCAATGTTGCCGTGGCGCGCGCCGCGCTGTTCCCGAGCATTCGCCTGACCGGTTCCGCCGGTGGCCAGAGCAATGCGCTGTTGTCCCTGTTTAACGGCCCCAATATGCTGGCGAACCTGGGAGCCGGGTTGGTAGCGCCGATTTTCGACGCCGGCCGACTCAATAGCGAACGCGACCTGGCAATCGCCCAGAAGCAGGAGCTGGTGCAGGTCTATCGTTCCACTGTGATCAATGCCTTGTCCGAGGTCGATACGGCGCTGGGACAAATTCGCAGCCTGGATGAGCAGAGCAAATTGAAGAACACCGAAATGGAGCAGGCTCGCTTTGCCTTCGAATTATCGGAAATCCGGTATCGCGTTGGCGCCGAGGATTTGATGACGGTGCTCGATACCCAGCGCACCTTGTCGGAAGTCCAGAACGAATTGGGTCAGCTCAAGCTGAAGCGCCTGAAGGCGACAGTCTCGCTGTACAAAGCCTTGGGCGGTGGCTGGCAGGATGTACCGGTTGGCACCCCCGCCACGGAGAAATCGTAGGGGGCACGGAGGTGCCCACCCCACGCTGTTACACCGCTACAGGCGCCTTGATATGGGCTTGCGGGTGATAGTCGTTGATCTCAAAATCCTCGAAACGATAATCGAAGATCGAATCCGGCCGGCGCGTGATATTCAGCTTCGGCAACGGACCTGGAGTGCGTGACAGTTGCAGTTCAACCTGTTCCGCATGGTTGGAATAAAGATGGCAATCGCCGCCGGTCCAGATGAAGTCACCGACATCCAGGTTGCATTGCTGCGCCATCATGTGCGTTAGCAGAGCATACGATGCGATGTTGAACGGCACGCCGAGGAAGATATCCGCGCTGCGCTGATACAACTGGCAGGACAGCTTGCCGTCGGCCACATAGAACTGGAAGAAGGCGTGGCAGGGCGGCAGTTTCATCTGCGGAATATCGGCCACATTCCAGGCGGAGACGATCAGGCGGCGTGAATCCGGATTGTTCTTGATCTGCTCGACGACTTGCTTGATCTGGTCGATATGCTCACCGTTCGGCGCCGGCCAGGAGCGCCACTGATAACCGTAGATCGGCCCCAGGTTGCCCTCGCTATCGGCCCATTCATCCCAGATCTTGACATCGTTGTCTTTTAGATACTTGATGTTGGTCGAGCCGTTGAGGAACCAGATCAATTCGTGGATGATCGAGCGCAGGTGCAGTTTCTTCGTGGTCAACAGCGGGAAGCCATCTTGCAGGTTGAAACGCATCTGATAGCCGAACACCGAGCGGGTGCCGGTGCCGGTGCGGTCGGTTTTGACGCTGCCATGTTGCTGCACATGGCGCATGAGATCGAGGTATTGTTGCATTTTTGTCGTAATTGCTAGGCGGATGGCAAGATTGTAACGCATCTGCCCGCCACTCTTATTCCGCCTGCGCCTTCAATATGCGATCAATGCGTTCCTTGCTGGGCGGATGGGTCGACAGGTAAGGCGAGAAGCCGGCCGGCTCGCTATCGAGTTTTTCGAAGGTATAAGCCAGTTTTTTCAAGCTGATGCCATTTGCCTTGAACATGGCGATGGCATAGTCGTCTGCTTCCAGTTCGATATCGCGCGAGTATTTCAGATCCAGCACCAGCGGCGGAATAGTGGCGATCAATGTCGAGGCATCGCCGAACAGCACGGCAGCAGCAGTACCAACCGCCGATGCCTGGATCAGGCGTCGCATCAAGTGACGTCGATGCAAATGTCCCAGCTCATGCGCCAGCACACCCATCAAGGCATCATCGTCATCCAGCAGTCGCACCAGTTCGTCGGTCACGACAATCTCGCCGGAGGGCAGGGCAAACGCGTTGGGGCCGATTTTGCTTTTGCGGAAAATGATCTGGTAGTCAGGAGCATCTTGTGCCGGCGGCTGCAGAGCGCGGAAGCGGCTGATGATTGCATCTTGCTCTGACTTGGGCAGCGTGGAGGGGCTTAAAATGCGCTGGTCGAGAAATTCCAGTGTGCCGGCGCCAATCCGTCTTTCCACCGACTCCGGCAACGCGTTGGCAATCAGGCCCGAGGCGGCCGGCAGCAGATACAAATAGCCCAGCACCAGGATCACGATCAACGCTGCGGTTGCTTGCAGGGTAGTGCGCCAGCTTTGCTGCATGCGTACTACCAGCGAATCCTGGTATCCGGTACTGGCCAGTAACTCGGCAAATGCACCGGCGTCGGCAATTTCAAGATAGGCGCCGTCGGCAAACGTTACCTTGCGCGCGGCCCTCTCTGCGCGTTCGGAAACGCGCAGTTCGCTAAGCGGCGCCTGCCTTTGCGCTTCTCCAGAGATATAGGCGATGCCCGCATCGACTGTCAGTTCTACTGCGTGCCTGCGTGAAGTCTTGCCGTCGAAATAAAAGGCGGACACCGTCCTTGATTGCATAGTATGTACTTTTGCCAGATGCGTTGTTACAGCGATAGATCGAAATCCAGCAGATCCGACATCCCTTCGCTGGTTGCCGAGCCATGGGCCTCTTCATCGGCGACAAAGTTGTCGAGCGAATCCGCAGCGTGCAGGGTCACCGATTCGACCCGATACTTGAGCGCGCGAATCTGGGCGAACGGTGTGAACAGCCCCAGCGTGAACACAATGCCGAGCAGGTTGGTGATCATGATGAACGCCATTTTCGACCACTTGAGATTGCTGTGGAACTGATGCGGTCCCAGCTTGGTATGGCTCCAGATCAGGTTCTGGATCATGGTCAGGAACAGCGGCACGATCAGGAATGTCCACGCATACATGCAGAAGAACATCAGGCTGAGGTTGATCAAGGTAGCGGCTCCCGCATGCTTCAGGCCAGCCAACATCGCCATCAGTGTGCCGCCGAACATCACCAGGATGGCAGCGTAGCCAAGCCAGGCGACAGCGGCGGCGATCAGGTAGGCTTTGTAAAAGGAACCGGCGCCGGCATCGAACGAGAAATGCGTCGTGCCGAATTTGCTTTCCTCATGCAGGTACTTCTTGCTGCGTTGATGTGCGAACGGCAAGAGCAGGCCGAAGGTGATGCCGGCCAGGATCGGCAGCAGCAGGTATTTGACGTAGGACTGTCCTGCACTACCGCGAAAACCAAAGCGGATGCCGCGGTAGCTGGAGTTGTATAACTTGAATTGATAACTTTTCCAGATCAGCCATGGCATGCCCCCCATCATCAGGAGCAGCGCCAGCAGGCCAATTACCGGCGAAAGTTTGAATGCGATATTGTAGGCGCCGATCAGCACCACCGCGATGATGCGTCCTTTCAGGATCGCAATCGGATTGCCGTGATATTCGAAGCTGCTACCGTGAATATTCGTGTTGTCGTAGAAGTACTTGGTGCGACGGACCTTGGCCCAGGCCGAGTAGATGCCGAGCGTAACGATGGAAAGCAAGAGATTGACTATCCATATGCGGAAATATTCTCCGCCCCGTCCCGTAAAAGAAAATGGCGCGATTGTCGGTTGCGATGGCGCTGGGCTTGGCGCAAAGTCTAACGACTGCGCGTCTGCAGGTGGTATGCTCATTCCAGTTTTCTCCCTGTGTGTTATTTGACATTGTTGTTGGATCACAAGATGAATCATTGACAATCGAAAGTCAATAGCACGTCCTGCTAGTCAGCCGCTGTTTTGAGCGCGGTTACAAATTAATGATTTTTGCCCTGAACTTTTCCGGAGGGGAATCCTCGAAAGCTGGAGACCTTCATCTCTCAGGTGCACTTGTTATTCATATCGTTGTCGTTGCGAACACTACTTGAGTTCTGGTGTGTAAAGCGTGGCGCCGACGGTGTTTTCATTACTGAATCAACCCACAGGGTTGTCATTGGCTAGACAGCATTTTCCAGGAGATCACATGCTTAAATCAGATACATTTTTTGGCGGCAAGCGCGAAACACCAACCCCTAATTCTCCTTTCAGCACCGGTAGCAACCTGACTTCCGGCAGCACTTCCTCCATTCCAAAGGCGAGCAATCCTGTGAGCACTCCTGTCAGTCACGTTTCCTCCTCCAGCACCAATGAAGTCGGCAGCAAACTGATCGTTGGCCCAAACATCAAGCTCAAAGGCGTTGAGATTACCGATTGCGACACGCTGGTGGTTGAAGGACGTGTTGAAGCGACAATGAATTCGCGCGTGATCCACATCGCAGAAAAGGGCGCCTTCAAGGGTTCGGCAGAAATCGACCTGGCGGAAATCTATGGTGAGTTCGACGGCGACCTGACCGTCCGCGAAAAACTGGTGATTTACTCGACCGGCAAGGTTTCCGGCAAGATTCGCTACGGTAAAGTGGTCATCGAAGAAGGCGGCCAACTGACAGGTGAAGTGCAAGTTGGCACGGCTTCCAGCGCCAAGCCGGCTGCGACCAGCGCGGCCGCTGCTGTTACCGCCTCTGTCTAATCAATCAGTAACTAATAAATAACTAAGAAATAACTAAAAAATAACTAAAAAATAACAAGCCGCTACGAGGCGGTATCACGGCCTATCCGTCAGCGGATCGCGGCCGTGCTACCACTTGTTGCGGTGAACCGGGGTGGGAGCTATTTCCATCCCGGTTTTTTGTCTATCTTGTATGTTGTGCATGCAAGCATGCGACAATAGCGCCTTTAGCCTGCGGCTGCAGCGCCAGATTATCGCTTACACAACATATCACATGAGCTATCCAGAATACATCCTCACCTTGTCTTGTCTCGACCAGCGTGGCATCGTTCACCGCGTTTCGGGCTTTCTGGCCGATCACGGTTGCAACATCATCGATTCCGCGCAGTTTGGCGATGCCCAGTCGCAGTTGTTCTTCATGCGCGTGCATTTTTCGTCCGACGATGCGTCGATCAGCGACCAGGACTTACGCGAGCAGTTTTCAGCGCTGGCCGATACGATGCAAATGCATTGGCAATTGCATGACGCTGGCAAGAAGCCGCGCATGATGCTGATGGTGTCGAAGATCGGCCACTGCCTCAACGACTTGCTGTTCCGCTACAAGAGCGGCCTGCTGCCGGTAGAGATTCCGGCGATTGTCTCTAACCATACCGATTTCTACCAGCTGGCGGCGAGCTACAACATTCCATTTCATCACCTGCCATTGGCGGCTGGCGCGTCGGCGCAGGCCAAGCAGGCGCAGGAAGCGCGGGTCATGGAAATCGTCGAAGCCAACAACATCGATCTGGTGGTGCTGGCGCGCTACATGCAAATTTTGTCGCCCTCGATGTGCACCGCGCTGACCGGTCGCGCCATCAATATCCATCACTCATTCCTGCCAAGCTTCAAGGGCGCCAAGCCTTACTATCAGGCCCATGACCGCGGCGTCAAACTGATCGGCGCCACCGCGCACTTCGTCACCGGCGACCTGGATGAAGGTCCGATCATTGAACAGGATGTGGCGCGGGTTGATCATGCGATGGATCCTGAAACCTTGACGGCGATAGGGCGCGATGTCGAATGCGTGGTGCTGGCGCGGGCGGTGAAGTGTTTCATCGAACATCGGATTCTGCTCAATGGCCACAAGACCGTGGTGTTCAAGTAAGGCGATCTGAAGCGTTCAAATGCTTCATTCGGAAATAAAAAATGGCCCCATTTCGTTGGGGTCATTTTTTTAACTTGCGTCCAGCACCGTTGTGGCGCGTCAGGTTCTAGCGCAGGGCGTCGACCATCTTCTCCAGCTTGACCGCATCGGCACTGAACTGGCGTATTCCTTCGGCCAATTTTTCGGTAGCCATCGCGTCGTCGTTGAGCATGGTGCGGAATGTGGTTTCATCGAGATTGATCTTTTTGATGTCGCTCTGTTGCGCATCTTCCAGACTCAGTTTGCGGGTGACGGGCGCGTCGCTTTCAGCCAGTTTCTGCAGCAAATCAGGACTGATGGTGAGCAGGTCGCAGCCAGCCAGTTCGATGATTTGCGAGGTGTTGCGGAAGCTGGCTCCCATCACTTCGGTGGCGTAGCCGAATTTGCGGAAGTAGCTGTAGATCTGCTTGACCGATTGCACGCCCGGATCGTCGGCGCCAGTGTAGTCCTGGCCGGTGGATTTCTTGTACCAGTCGTAGATACGGCCGACGAACGGCGAAATCAGTTGCACCTTGGCTTCGGCGCAGGCAATTGCCTGCGGCAGCGAAAACAGCAAGGTCAGGTTGCAATGCACGCCGGCCTTTTGCAACACTTCCGCGGCGCGGATACCTTCCCAGGTCGAGGCAATCTTGATCAGCACGCGCTCGCGGTCGATGCCGGCAGCTTCATACAGTTTGATCAGTGCATGCCCCTTGTCGATAGTGCCTTGGGTGTCGAACGACAGGCGGGCATCGGTTTCGGTCGAGACGCGGCCCGGAATGATCTTCAGGATTTCCTGGCCGAAGGTGATCAGCAGACGATCGATGATGTCGCCGGTGGCGAGGTTGGCGTGTTCCTTGACTGTCTGGCTCAGCAACGGCGCGTACTCGGGCTTTTGCACCGCCTTCAGGATCAGCGACGGGTTGGTGGTGGCGTCGCGTGGCGCGAACGCCTTGATGGATTGGAAGTCGCCGGTGTCGGCAACGATGGTGGTGAATTGCTTGAGTTGTTCGAGTTGGTTCATGGCAGCGTAGAAAAGCAGGAACTGTTAATCGGAAATGCCTTCCTGCCATTCTACGCAATTTATCGATGCGTGCCATGGTTGGCACGCATCGACCCGGCAATGTTGTCAGCTGCCCAGTTGCTGTTTAGCCAATCCGTTCTTCGGTCTCAGCATCGAACAATACCGCCTTCGACAGATCAAACGCCAGTTGCAAGCGATCCTTCGGCTTGGCCGCTGCGCGCGGGTGGGTACGGCAGGTTACGCGTGCATTGTTGAAGGTAGTGAACACCAAGGTGTCGGGGCCGGTCGGCTCGGTCAGTTCGACGGTACAGCCGACTTCGGTCGGATGATAGTCGCCCTGCGCATCATTGGCGTCCGAGATACGCGCACTCTGGGCATCAGTGACGTGTTCCGGCCGGATGCCGAGGATCACTTCCTTGCCTAGCCAGCTGCCGATCGATGGGTTTTGCGCTTGCGTCGGCGCCAGAGGCAACAGCGTTTTCTCGCCGGCATGCTCCAGTTCGAAGGCCGGGCCATGACCATTGGCTACCAGCTTGCCGCGCATGAAATTCATCGACGGCGAGCCGATGAAGCCGGCCACGAACAGGTTGCTTGGATTGTCGTAGATTTCCTGCGGGCTGCCGAACTGCTGCACGACGCCATCCTTCATCACGGCAATGCGGTCGCCCAGCGTCATCGCTTCGATCTGGTCATGTGTCACATAGACGATGGTGCTGCCGAGACGCTGGTGCATCAGCTTGATTTCCGCGCGCATTTCGACGCGCAGCTTGGCATCCAGGTTGGACAGCGGTTCATCGAACAGGAACAGCGCAGGATCACGTGCGATAGCGCGACCCATGGCGACACGCTGACGTTGGCCGCCCGACAGCAGGGCCGGCTTGCGGTCCAGCAGGTGGGTGATCTGCAGCGTGGTGGCGACGCGGTCGACGATCTTTTGCTGCTCGGCTTTCGGGACCTTGCGGATGCCGAGGCCGAATGAAATGTTTTCACGGACTGTCATGGTCGGGTACAGCGCGTAGGACTGGAACACCATGGCGATGTCGCGCTCTTTCGGCGCGACGTCGTTGACGCAACGGTCGCCAATCATGATCTGACCCTCGGAAACTGTTTCCAGCCCTGCGATCATGTTCAGCAGGGTCGATTTGCCGCAACCCGAACCGCCCACCAGGATCAGGAACTGGCCGTCTTCGATTTCGAGATCGATACCCTTCAAGACTTCGTTGCCGTTCGGGTAGACCTTGCGCACACTGCGAATTGATAAGCTTGCCATCTTTAACTGATTCCTTAAATTTTATTCATCACGTGGCCGCGCCCAAGGCAGCGGCCAGTCGCTTCAATTTAGCCTTTGACCGCACCAGCAGTCAGCCCGCGCACAAAATATTTCCCGGCCAGCAGATACACCACCAAGGTCGGCAGGGCAGCGATAATCGCAGCCGCCATGTTGACGTTGTATTCGGTGACGCCAGTCGAAGTATTCACCAGGTTGTTCAGTGCCACCGTCACCGGCTTGGCATCGGAGCCGCCAAACACCACGCCGAACAGGAAGTCGTTCCAGATCTGCGTGAACTGCCAGATGAAGCAGACCATGAAAATCGGCAGCGACAGCGGGAAGATGATCTTGCGATAGGTCATGAAGAAACCGGCGCCGTCGATGCGGGCTGCCTTGACCAGTTCTTCCGGCACCGTCACATAGTAGTTACGGAAGAACAATGTGGTGAAGGCGATACCGTAGACCACGTGCACAAACACCAGGCCGGGCGTGGTATTGGCCATGCCGACCAAGCCCAGCAAACGGGCCATCGGCAGGATCACTACCTGGAACGGAATGAAGCAACCGACCATCAGCGCGGTGAACAGGATTTCGGAACCACGGAAACGCCAGTGTGCGAGCACATAGCCGTTGAGCGAACCGATCAGGGTCGAAATCAGCACTGCCGGTACCGCCATCTTGATCGAGTTCCAGAAGAACGGCTGCAGGCCGTTGCAATCGACGCCGGTACAGGCATTGCTCCAGGCCTTGCTCCAGGCGGCGCCGGTGGGCGACATCGGCAGCGACAGCAGGTTGCCGGTGCGGATTTCATCCAGTGTTTTCACCGAGGTGCTGAGCATCACGTACAGCGGCGCCAGGTAGTACAGCGCACACAGGACCAGTAGTGCGTAGATCACCACGCGGCCGGCGGTCAGTTTGCTGCCTTCGTGATAAATGGTGTTGCTAGTGCTGTCAGCGGCCATTGCGTGCTCCTTTGGTTTCCAGGTACATCATGGGCACCAGCACTGCCAGTACGGTTGCCAGCATCATCATTGCCGACGCCGCACCCAATCCAAGCTGACCACGTGAGAAAGAAAATTGATACATGAAAATTGCCGGCAAGTCCGAAGAGGTGCCCGGGCCGCCTGCAGTCAAGGCCATCACCAAGTCGAAGCTCTTGATGGCGATGTGCGCCAGGACCAGCAATACGCTGAAGAATACCGGGCGCAGCGCCGGAATGACGATGCGGCGATAGATGGTCGGCAAGCTGGCGCCGTCGACCATGGCCGCCTTGATGATGCTGTCGTCGATGCCGCGCAGACCGGCCAGGAACAAGGCCATCACGAAGCCCGATGATTGCCAGACACCGGCGATCACTACGGTATAGATAGAGAAATCGGAGTTGACCAGCCAATCGAAATGGAAATTGGCGAAGCCCCAGTCGTGCATCATCTTTTCCAGGCCAAGACCAGGATTCAAGATCCATTTCCAGGCGGCGCCGGTAACGATGAACGACAAGGCCATTGGATAGAGATAGATCGCGCGCAACGCGCCTTCCGCCCGGATTTTCTGATCCAGCAGAATTGCCATGACGAGGCCGATGGCCAGGCAGAACAGGATGAACAAGCCGCCGAAGATGCCCAGGTTGGCGGCAGCAACCCACCAGCGATCCAGGCCGAACAGCTCGACATATTGATTGAAGCCGGAAATTTCATAATTCGGCAGCATCCGCGAATTGGTCAGCGACAGCCAGGCGGTGACGCCAATAAAGCCGTATACGAAGACCAGTGACAGGATGATAGTAGGTGACAATACCAGGCGTGGCAGCCACGCATCGGCGATTGCCGCAATCCGCCCTTGCTGCTTGGGCGTGTGGCTTGGACTCCCGACAGCGGCTGCTGTATAGGGGAGGGTGTGATCGGACATGCAAGTCTCCTGAAGCAGGATCAATGCCGTGCCTGGCAATGCAGTGTTAGCCATTGCCGAACACAGCGGGGGCCGGAATCGATCTTACTCGCTCCGGCCCCAGTTCTCATTTTCTCTGATTAATCAACAAAGTAAGCAATAAAATACGCAATGAAATACTTGATTATTGTGTCTTTGCTGCTTTTGCCAGTGCCTGTACTGCAGCTTGCGAAGTCATGTTGGAGTTCATGAATTTCGAGACTACGTCAAGAATTGCGCCTTGCACTGCCGAATTGACAGCCATGCCGTGCGCCATGCTTGGTTCCAGCGTGCCGGCCTTGCTCGAGGCTGCCATGTCATCCATCGACTTGATCGCGCAGCTGTCGAATTTTGTGCGCGGGATATCAGGACGGACCGGGATCGAACCCTTGTTCAGGTTGAAGATTTCCTGGAATTCCGGGCTCATGATGGCGGTTGCCAAGGTCAGCTGCGCTTTTTGGGTTTCAGGATTCTTGACCTTGAACATGGCGATCGAGTCGATGTTATAGGTATACGACTTGTCGGTGCCAGGCGCCGCTACGCACAGGAAATCCTTGCCTGGCACTTTGCCGGCAGCAGTGAACTCGCCCTTGGCCCAGTCGCCCATGAACTGCATGCCGGCCTTGCCGTTGATGACCATGGCGGTCGCCAGGTTCCAGTCGCGGCCTGCGGCGTTCTTGTCGATGTAGCCCTTGATCTTGCCCAGTGTATCGAAGGTCTTGATCATGGTTGGGCCGGTCAGCGTAGCTGGATCGAGCTTGACCAAGGCCTTATTGTAGAAGTCGGCGCCGCCGACGCCCAGCGCCACGGTTTCAAATACGGTCGCATCTTGCCAAGGTTGGCCGCCGTGAGCGATAGCAACGAAGCCGGCTTTCTGGATCTTGTCCGCTGCGTCGAAGAATTCAGGCCAGTTGGTCGGCACTTTTGCGCCGGCTTTTTTCAGGACTTCCGGGTTGATCCAGAGCCAGTTGACGCGGTGCACGTTGACCGGTGCAGCGACGTAGTGACCTTGGTACTTCATGGTGTTGGAAACGACTTTAGGCAGCAACGAATCCCACTTGCCCGGAATGGCTGCGGCATCGATATTCGCCAGCACGCCTTCTTGGCCCCATTCCTGAATCGATGGACCCTTGATCTGTGCCGCTGTCGGAGGGCTACCGGCGATGACGCGGGCTTTCAATGCGGTCGTAGCGTTTTCACCGGCACCGCCGGCGACGGCGAAGTCTTTCCAGGTAACGCCCTTGGCTTCCATGATCTTCTTCAGTTCGGCGACCGATTTTGCTTCGCCGCCGGAAGTCCAGTAGTGAAGCACTTCAACTTCAGCGGCGTGGACGGCCGCGGCGCTGGACAGCAATGCAGTGGTTGCGAATACCGATTTTATTATTTGACTCAGTTTCATTCTTGTCTCCTGTGTTGAGAAATTGCTTGTGATGAAAACGCTTCTTGATGGTGGCCGGCAACATGATGCATTTGCCGACCTGCCGGACTTCTACCTTCCTACTTCAGCTTTCAAACCCGCTGCGATGCCGTTGCAACTGTTATTGCATCGCAGCCGAGGGAAATTGCGAAGCGACGCACGTCCTGCATCGCTCCTGTGTATCATGTGAAAACTAGTAAAACTACATGTTATCTTGGATTTCAATGTAAATATGAAGGTTTTGTTCCCTTCGCCGCTTGTAATTGTAGTAATGCTACATTAATATTGCAATATAAGTTTTTTATTTATTACAAAAATTTTGATGCCTCCACATATTCCTTTCACCTTTACGTTGTTCGGCGCTACCGGCGACTTGTCGATGCGGAAGATTCTTCCTGCGTTGTTTGTTGCGCATCGTGAAGGGAAGTTGCATCAGGACGGCCGCATTATTTGCGTCGCCAAACAGGATTTCAGTCGCGACGACTACCTGGCCTGGGTCAGCAAAAGCGCCATTCCTTATGTCAAGGGCGGGATTGCAGGGCAGGCAGACGAAGCGCTCTGGCAAAGTTTCCTCGCGCGCATCAGTTATTTGTCGATCGATTTGCTAGATGTGGCCGGTTACCAGGCCTTGGCCGCTACGCTGGCGACCAGCAAGGCGGTCTCGGTGTTCTATCTGGCGACTTCGCCGTCGTTGTTTGAGCCGATTTGCGCCAACCTGGCCGCCAGCAACATCGATTTGTCGCAAGCGCGCGTGGTGCTGGAGAAACCACTCGGCCATGATTTACTGTCGTCGCATGCAATCAACGATGCGGTGGCGCGGGTATTTGCCGAAGACCAGATTTACCGCATCGACCATTACCTCGGCAAGGAAGCGGTACAGAACCTGCTGGCCCTGCGCTTTGCCAATTCCTTGTTCGAACCGCTCTGGCGGCGCGAGTCGGTGGCGCATGTGCAACTCACGATTGCCGAGCAGATCGGCGTCGAGGGGCGCGGCGAATTCTACGATGGCACCGGCGCCATGCGCGATATGGTGCAGAACCATCTGCTGCAATTGCTATGCATGGTGGCCATGGAGCCGCCGACTTCGCTGGATGCGAATGCCGTGCGCGACGAGAAATTGCGCGTGCTGCGCGCGCTGAAGCCGTTTTCGGCCGAAGACATGGAACTCAGGGCGGTGCGCGGCCAGTATGTGTCGGGCGCCGTCGACGGCAAGTCGGTTGTCGCTTACCGGCAAGAAGCCGGCGTTTCCGAGCAGTCGCAGACCGAGACCTTTGTCGCGCTGCATGCCGAGATCAACAACTGGCGCTGGGCCGGCGTGCCATTTTTCCTACGCACCGGCAAGCGCCTGGCGCAGCGCACTGCGGAAATCGTGATCACTTTTCGGCCGATTCCTCACGCCATCCTGCCGATGCCGTTCGGCCAGTCGGGAAGCAGCAGTAATCGCCTGGTAATTCGCCTGCAGCCGGATGAGTCGATTCAATTACACTGCCTGGCCAAGCAGCCTGGCGACGGCATGGTAGTGCAACCGGTAGCGCTTGACCTGGCGTTCGACCAAGCCTTCAAGCAGCGTCGGGCGGAAGCCTATGAGCGCCTGCTGCTGGATGCGATACGCGGCAATTTATCGTTATTTGTGCGGCGTGACGAACAAGAGGCTGCCTGGCGCTGGGTCGAGCCGCTGTTGCTCCACTGGCAGGCAACGTCGACGCCGCCGAAACCCTATATGGCAGGAAGCTGGGGACCGACCGCATCGTTTGCGATGATGGAGCGGGCCGGAGCGCAATGGCCGGAAGATCGTTGAGCAAGTTCAGAAATTTTAAGAAGCAAGGCAAGGCCAGGTCAGTCGCTGGAGCCTATCCTACTAACAGTATTCAAGTGAAAGTTTTACACCATGTCTTCATCCACGATCATGAACGCTAGTGAGAGTTCAGCAACTAGCTATCTGGATGGTCCGCGCCTGCTGGCAGACGTAGGCGGCACCAATGCCCGTTTCGCGCTGGAGCGCGCACCGGGTCAGATCGATACGATCCAGACTTTGCGCTGCGCTGATTATGCCGAATTTGCGCTGGCAGTTGAAGCCTACCTGACCGCCAGCGGCCGTCCGCCAGTGCGCCACGCCGCGATTGCGATCGCCAATCCGGTACAGGGCGACGATATCAAGATGACCAATCACGATTGGGAATTTTCGATTGAGACAACCCGGCGCCGGCTGAATCTCGATACCTTATTAGTGGTCAACGACTTTACCGCTCTCTCAATGTCATTGCCGCATCTGGAGCAATCGCATTGCGTCCAGATCGGTGGCGGCAGGGCGCTCAGCGGCAGCGTGGTCGGCCTGGTCGGTGCCGGCACGGGCCTCGGCGTCGGCGGTTTGATTCCTACCGAAGGGCGCTGGATTGCGCTGGGTAGCGAAGGCGGCCACGTCACCTTTGCTCCGGGCGATGCGCGCGAAGCGGCAGTGCTGGCGTTTTGCTGGCGCACCTATTCGCACGTATCGGCGGAACGCCTGGTGTCCGGTCCCGGCATCGAAATGATTTACCAGGCATTGGCTGATCTCAAGGGAATCGCCAAGCCGGAGCCGTTGCACACCGCGCAAATCGTCGAGCGCGCCATGCAAGGCGACGATCCTTTGTGCATGGAAGTAGTCGAATGTTTTTGCGCGATGCTGGGCACGGTTGCTGCCGACGTCGCGGTTACGCTGGGAACGCTGGGCGGCTTGTACATCGGCGGCGGCGTAGTGCCGCGCCTGGGCGAGTATTTCGCCCGTTCGCCGTTCCGTGCCCGCTTTGAGAGCAAGGGTCGTTTCGGCAGCTACATGGCGAAAATCCCGACCTTTGTGATTACTGCGCCGTATCCGGCGTTTGTCGGCGTCGCGGCGATTCTCGCCGAGCATCTGGGCGGCGGCAACGCGGTGCCTATCCTGGAAAGAATTCGCAAGGCGCGCGATCAGTTTTCGCCGGCCGAGCAGAAGGTTGCCGGCCTGATCCTCGCGCACCCACGTGCCGTGATGAGCGAGCCGATTTCGGAAATTGCGCGGCGTGCCGACGTCAGCCAGCCGACCGTGATTCGTTTCTGCCGCACCATGGGATGCCAGGGCTTGGCCGATTTCAAATTGAAGCTGGCTTCCGGCGTCACCGGCACTGTGCCGGTGACCCACAGCCAGGTGCATGTCGGCGATTCGTCGCTGGATGTTGGCGTCAAGGTAGTCGACAACACCATATCGGCGATGATGGAAGTGCGCGATAACCTCAATGCCGATACTTTATCGCGCGTGATCGAGGTATTGAGCCAGGCCAGCCGCATCGAGTTCTACGGTTTCGGCAGTTGTGGCCTGGTGGCGGAAGATGCGCAGCAAAAATTCTTCCGGCTCGGGATTCCTTCGTCGGCCTATACCGACCCGCAGCTGCAGGAAGTATCAGCTGCCATGCTGAAGAGCAGTGATGTCGTGGTGGTCATCTCGAACTCCGGTCGTTTGCGCCATCTGGCGCCTGCGGTCGAGGTGGCGGTGCATTCCGGCGCCACCATCATTGCACTGGCGCCGAGTAATTCACAACTGGCCAAGCGCGCCCACTACACACTGGCGGTCGAGCACGACGAAAGCAGCATGATGCATATCCCGATGGTGTCGCGGATTTTGCTGCTGTTGTTGATTGATGTATTGGCGGTAGGGGTTTCACTCAACCGCTCCAGCCCGTTCGCGGAATTGCAGCGCCAGGCCAAACGCGGCATCCTGACCCACATCGCTTCGTTGCACGCTGAGTCGGCCAGCGACAAGATGACGGCTGAAGACGGCAGCAAGGCGGAGCGCTCGGCGCATGGTGATCAGGAGGTCACTTTGTCGCCGAATGTGATTTCGCATATCAAGTAGGCGGGAATGTTGTTCGCAAGAGCTTGCAGGGTGGGCACTGATGCCCACGCGGAAGGCTGGTCAATCGTTGAGTGAATTCAGGGTGGGCAGAAGATCTGCCCACCCTACGGCCATAATCAGTCGGCCGTTAAAATGGAAAGGGCGCCTCGGCGCCCTTTTTCATTTCAATCCCTGCCAGTTTTGGCGATGCGTTCAGAGCATCCGGCGCAAGGTGTTGTCGCGTTTGATGAAGTGGTGCCAGAGCGCCGCCAGCGCATGCAGGCCGATTAC
Source organism: Collimonas sp. NPDC087041 (assembly GCF_044745265.1). Taxonomy (NCBI): domain Bacteria; kingdom Pseudomonadati; phylum Pseudomonadota; class Betaproteobacteria; order Burkholderiales; family Oxalobacteraceae; genus Collimonas; species Collimonas sp. NPDC087041. The sequence goes on along the minus strand of NZ_JBIUZX010000011.1, from coordinate 139,459 downwards.
CCAGTAGAAGACGTTACCCAGCGTTTCGTGGACTTCCTTGACGATCTTCCTCAGGTCATGATCGGGGCCTACCACAGTGAACGAACCTAGTCCGGCCAAGGTGACCGGGTGTCCGCCGAGGTTGATTGTCAGGATGCCGAGTATCGGTTGCACGATGATGAAGATGTAGAGCAGCAGATGCGCGGCCTTGGAGAGAAACTGCAAGAAGGGCAGGTCAGGTTCCGGCGGTGGCGGGGTTTGATAGCTGCGCCACGCGACGCGCACGATGGACAGCATCAGTACGCCAAAGCCGGCCCAGAAGTGGGTGGCAGACCAGAACGCGCGCGAATCGCTGCCCTTGGGGCCGCGTATCTCGATCGCCAGATAGGCCAGGGCAACCAGCAGGAAAATGGTCCAGTGAAGCCAGACTGCTGGCCGGGAAAAGCGTTCTTGGGAAGAAGGTCGGACCATTTTTTCAGCCGGTATGGGTTTGAATCCTGCGATTCTGTCACAGGGGTAGGGCAAAGACAACGTTGTTCGCCAGCGTTCGCCTGGGGTTCGTCTGGGATATGCCTGGTTGTAGGAGGTGATTGCAAACGGTGCGCCCATAAAAAATGCCCACTCGCACGCGAATGGGCAAAATCTGGGAGTTACCCAGGGACGTCTTTCACTAATGCCACTCACGCAGCAAGCACAACATAGTACTTAACAAGACCGACCGACGCGCCGAGCTCAAGCGGCGCGCCCGTCAATGCTTGCTATCTTAGAACGAGTGGCTGATACCAGTGTAGAACGCAGTTTGGTTCTGTCCAGTCAGACCGTTGCCGTTAGGGCCACCGGTTTCAACTTGGAAGTCGGTTTGCGAACCGTTACGCAGCGTACCGACGCTGACATACAGCAGAGTGCGCTTCGACAGGCTGTAGTTGGAGCCAACCATGAACAGATTGGCACTGCCGCTGTCTTGATTCAGCTTGACGTGATATGCCGCGCCAATCAGTGTCAGGGCTGGAGTGATCTGATAGTTGGCGCCGATCCAGAAGTGATTAGCTTTGGTTGGGCCAGTCAGGACAGCTGGTGCCGACAGGTTTTGGTAAGCAGCGAACAGTTTCAGCTTGTCGATGGTCACTGTGCCGCCAACTGTCAACTCTTTCGAATATTGCCACAGCGAGTCGTATTGGCCGTTCAGTGGATCGTTGGCAACGTCGTACATTGCGCGCAATTCATAGGTTGGCTGGATGAAAGCCAATGCCAGACCGCCGCTGTTGCCTTTCTTGGCCGAACCGGCTTGTTCGCCGGCGCCGTATGCGCCTTGGGCAACGAAGCCGCCCATGTCAGGTGTGATGTATTGGACTTGGTTGCTGGTTTGTGGCCAGTTGCGACCGTTAACCAATGTCGCCGAACCCAGTGCCTGTTGGCCGGTTGGATCCAGGCTCCAGACGATGTCGCTTGGCAGAGTCAGGTCACGACCAGCTTTGATGGTACCGAAACCACCGGTCAGGCCAACCCACGAACGACGAGTCCACAAGCCCGAACCGCCGTTAACGCGGCCATTGCTGGCGTCAAAACCGTTTTCCAATGTGAAAATCGCTTTCAAGCCGCCACCCAGATCTTCGGTGCCCTTGAGGCCGAACATGCTGGTACCCCATTCATTGCCGCCGACGCCCCATTGGCCGCCGCGAATGGTATTGCCATTTGCGTCTTTGCCGCCGTTTTGATTGCTTTGGTAGTTGATGCCAGCGTCGACGCGACCGTAGATGGTCACATTGGTTTGCGCTTGGGCTTGGCTAGCGAAGGCGCAAGCCAGAACAGCTGCAACCGCGAGTGGTTTTGCCAACGGCAGGGCTTTCAAAACTGTTTTTCTCATTTCATCTCCTAAGTAAAAATGTGGCGTTGACCACTGCTTTCCGAGTCTTTGGTAGCTCGAAATTCTTGAACCGGGCTTTCGTAATTGCTTGTTTTATTGCCGATTGCTTTGTTGTTGATGATGGTAAACCTGTTTATGACTTTTTTGTTTTATTTGTGTAGTTTTACTATATTTCTGTTGCTAATTTACAGCACTGGCAGATTTTCTACACGCGTTTGTAGTAGTTATGGCAGGCGGTTTGCTAGTAGAAATAGGGCTGCAGGATAGTTTTTGTATTTATTTTAGTTCGACGATCTTTTTATCTGTATTTTTACTACAAGTAATTTAGATACATTTTTGGATATCACATTACACACTATTTGATATCGCATGGCGCACTGCGGCAATCTGACCTTAAATTCCGGTTTTTTCCAGCAGTGTTTTTACTTGCTGCAATTGCGGCGGTTTGGCTCCGGCATTCAGGCAGGCCGCCGAGCCGCAGGCAACCGAGAAGCGTAAATGTTGCTCCCAGTTAATCGATTGCGGTGCAGCAGCCGCTTCCTGGATCAGCGAGTAAATCAGTCCGGCAATGCCGGCATCGCCGGCGCCGACCGTATCGACAATCTCGATCGGCGGCGGAGTTACCTGCCACTGACGCTGGCCGGCGTGAATTGCGGCGCCCTGCGAACCGAGGGTCAGCAGAATAGTCGCGTCCGGGTTGAAGTTGCGCAGCGTCGCCAGTGCAGCAGCGGTGTCTTCGGTGCGAAACAGGCCGACCAGATCCTCGTCCGATACCTTGATCACATCCGCCAGTTGCGCCATCTTTTTCAGCACCTGGTCGTAGCGCTGGTCCATCACGTTGCGGAAATTGGGGTCGTAGCTGATCTTGACGCCGCGCCGGTGCAGATCCTGCGCCAGTTCGATCAGACGCTCCGCCAGCGGCGCCCTGGTCAGGCTGATGCCGCCGAAGTGCACCCATTGCGCGGCCTGCTGCCAGTCGCCGGGCAGGGCGGTTGGGTCGAAGGCGAGGTCAGCGCTGTTGTCGCCGATGAAGTTGTATTGCGGCGGCGAGGTCTCGTAGACGATCGCCAGCAGCGGTGAGCGCGCAGCGCGCTGCAGGAAACGCAGGTCAAGCCCGGCATCGCGGCTGGCGTTGTACAGTTCGTCGCCAAACCAGTCCTGGCTGATGGCGCCGGCGAAGGCCGACGGTACGCCAAGGCTGGCGGCGGCGCGGGCGACGTTCCAGGTCGAGCCGCCGGTCTTGCTTAGCCATTGGTCGGCGCCGACCCGTATCATGTCGGTCAGCGCCTCGCCGGCGCTGACGAATTGAGGAAGTGAAATGGCTTGATCGATTGCTGTGCTTGCTGACATGACTGCGTCCTTGCGAAATGTTTTTCTTGCTTCAAACTCGTTGTTGCTTCGATTGCGGCTTCGATTGCGGAGTGATCGATCGGTTACGGCAGCGGGCTGCCGACTGCGGCCAGGCATTCCAGGTAGGCGCCCATCGGATGGTAAAAATCGGTTTTGCCGTGCGGCGGTTTTTCGGGACCATAGCGGCGGTTGTCCTGATGCAGGATGCGATACCAGCCGCCGCGCTCCTGGTCGATCAGATGCGCATCGCTGTATTCCCATAATCCCTGGTAGCTGTCCCAAAAGCGCTGGTCGCCGGTGCGTTGCGCCAGCAGCGCCGAGGTCGCCAGCGATTCCGCCTGGACCCAGAAGTACTTGTCGCCGTCGCAGACGCTGCCGTCCGGCGCAAGACCGTAGACCAGGCCGCCGTGTTCGCGGTCCCAGGCGGCCGGGATGGTGACTTCGAACAGTGCGCAAGCGCGTGGAAGCAGCCAGTCGGCATCGCCCTGCAGATGTTCGGCATGACGCTCCAGCAGCAGTAGCAGTTTGGCCCACTCTGTCATGTGGCCAGGCTGGAATCCCCATGGACGGAACATGTTGCTGCTGTCGTGGCGGTTATAGTCCCAGTCGACGCTCCAGTCGGCGTGGTAGTGTTCCCAGATCCAGCCGGTTGCCAGCGCCGCCTGGCGCACGGTGATGTTGCGTGCAAGACGTTCGGCGCGGTGCAGGTAACGCGTCTCGCCGGTGGCTTCAAACGCGGCGATCAATGCTTCGCAGCTGTGCATGTTGGCGTTCTGTCCGCGATAGGACGAGACGACGCCTTCCGGCGTGGCTTCATCGGCGTACAGGCCGTCCTGTTCCGACCAGAACAGTTTTTCCATCAAATCGAAGGTGCTGGCGATGCCGTCAGCGGCTTCGCTGATGCCGATGCGCAGTGCATGGGCATGCGCCAGCAGTACGAACGCCAGGCCGTAGCAATGCTGGGTGCGGTCGACCGCTACGCCGTTTTCCAGCACCCAGGCGTAACCGCCGTAAGATGGTTGCCAGTGCTTTTGCTGCAGGAAGCGCAAGCCGTGCCGCGCCGCTTCGCGATATTCTTCCTTGCCGTCGAGGCGCCAGGCCAGGGCGTAACAGAACACCATGCGGGTGCTGTTGACTAGATGCCGGCTGGCGGCGTCATAGACGCTGCCGTCGTCGTTCAGATAATGGAAAAATCCGCCGTCCGGATCGAATGCACGGGGGTGGAAGAAGGCAATGTCGCGGCGCATCCGGTCGCGCAGGAATTCGGGGTCTCGGGAATCGGTAGGGGAGTTATCTGGTCTCATGTTTGTCTTTTTTATCAAGGCATCGCTGCCGGCGCGGGCGCCGTCAGCGAAAGAATGAATCGAACTGCATGTCGAACTGTTGCAGGGCTTTTTGGGCGTTCTGCATTTTCTTGCGGAATTCCGGGCCGCGCTTGAGCGCCAGCCCAACCGCCAGGATGTCGATCACTACCAGGTGCGCCAGGCGCGCCGAGATCGGCGTGTAAGGATCGATGTTGAAACTCAAATCGATAGGCACCAATACCGTCGCCAGTTCCGCCAGCGGTGTGCCGCTCGGACCGAGCACGATAATGTCGGCGCCGCCTTTCCTGGCCAGTTGGACGCTGCGCAGCAACGCAGCGTTGCCACCGCGCTGTGAAATCGCAACCACGCAATCGCCCGGCTGCAGTAGAGAGGCGGCGATGCTGTGGATGTGCGGATCGGAATAGGCCACGGTCGGCACGCCGGAGCGGAAGAATTTATGTTGTGCGTCGGCTGCCACGATACCGGAGGTGCCTTGGCCGTAGAACTCGATCTTGTTGGCTTTGAGCAGGACGTCCAACGCCTGCTGGATAGCGTCCGCGCTCAGGTGATTGCGCAAATCGAGCAGGGTGTTGATCGAACGGCTGCAGATCTTGTTGACCAGGTCTGCGGCAATGTCGTCCTGCGCCAGCATTTCGTTGGCGCCCGGCAGCGCCACCGCCAGGCTTTGCGCCAATTTCAGTTTGAAGTCGTGCCAACCTTCGTAGCCGATGGCGCGGCAGAAGCGCACCACCGTCGGTTCCGACACTTGCGCATTCTTGGCCAGCGCCGTGATGTTTTCGGCCAGCGCCAGTTGCGGATTGTCGAGAATCGTCAGCGCGACCTTTTTCTCCGACTTTGACAGCAAGTCGATCTGGGTCTTGATCGAATCCAGCAGCATGGTCATTCAGTATCCTGCCACGGTGAAGTTGAAAGGTCCGTTCACAGTTCAGGCAACGCTTCTTCGCGCCATTGCAAACCGTCGCGCGCGATTAGTGCGCTGGCTGCTGCCGGGCCCCAGGTGCCTGCGGTGTATGGAATCGGATCGTCTTCTTCCCGGTCCCAGTATTCGAGGATAGGTTCGACCCATTCCCAGGCGGCTTCCAGTTCGTCGCTGCGCATGAACAATGTCAGCTGGCCGCGCAAGACATCCAGCAGCAGCCGTTCGTAGGCTTCCATGCGTGGCGATTTGAAGCTTTCGCGGAAATCCAGTTCCAGTTCGACCGGTTTCAGACGCATGCCGTCGCCAGGCGTTTTTGCCATCAGGTTCAGGTGCAGGCCTTCGTCAGGTTGCAGGCGAATTACCAGGCAGTTCGGCTCGAAGCTGCTGTTTGGCTGGGCAAAGATTGAATGCGGAATCGGTTTGAAGCGCACCACGATTTCGGCCAACTGGTCGGCCATGCGTTTGCCGGTACGCAGGTAGAACGGCACGCCGGCCCAGCGCCAGGTATCGACTTCGGCTTTCACGGCGACAAAGGTTTCGGTGCGCGAATTCGGGTTGGCGCCGGCTTCCTTGCGGTAGCCCGGCACGGCGACGCCTTCGACGTGACCGGAACGGTACTGGCCGCGCACCACGTCCTGCGCCAGCGATACCGGCGTGAATCGTTTCAGCGAGCGCAATACCTTGAGTTTTTCATCGCGCACGGCATCCGGCGTGATCGATGCCGGCGGCTCCATCGCCACGATGCACAGCAGTTGCAGCAAGTGGTTCTGCAGCATGTCGCGCAGGGCGCCAGAGTTTTCGTAGTAACCCATGCGGTTGCCGACGCCGAGTTCTTCGGCGATCGTGATCTGCACGTCGGAAATCCACTCGCGGCGCCACAGCGGTTCGAACAGCACATTGCCAAAGCGCAGCGCCAACAGGTTCTGTACGGTTTCCTTGCCGAGGTAATGGTCGATGCGGAAAATCTGCGATTCGGAGAATACTTGCGCTACTTCGGCATTGATCTGCTTGGCGCTGGCCAGGTCGCGGCCCAACGGTTTTTCCAGCACGACGCGCGAGTTCGGGGTTGCCAGGCCGCTGGCGGACAGGTTGTTGCAAATCTGCGAGAACAGGCTGGGTGGCGTCGCCAGGTAAAACACATTGGTGATTGCCGGGTCCGGCCGCATGGCGGCGACCAGCGCCTTGTAGGTGGCGCCATCGGTGGCGTCCATGGCGACATACTTGATACGCTTGCAGAAGCGCTTCCAGATGGTGGCGTCCATGGATTCCTTGCCAATATGTGGCTTGGAATCCTTTTCGACGATCTTGATGAAATCTTCATCGCTGCTGTCGTGCCGGCCGATGCACAGGATGCGTGCATCCGGCGGCAGGTCGTTGGCGCGGTCGCGCGCATACATTGCCGGCAGCAGCTTACGCATTGCCAGATCGCCGGTGCCGCCAAAAATTGCCAAATCAAATTCTGCAAGAGCCATGAGTTTCCTTTGCGAGGCAGGGGAGTGATGCCCTGTCTCCAACTAATTGAATAAGATGTTTAAACCGCCATGAAAAACTGCGGGGCAAAATCCGTCGCCACCGCAATCGACCAATTTCCTGATTTTTGTTCGTGTGAGTCGAGACTATAAAGCTGCGCGGGCCATTTCAATCAAGCCGTTGGTCGAGCTATCGTGACCCTGTGGCGCGGGTGTGCCGGTCAGTTCGCCCAGGATGTTGCTCGCCAATACCTTGCCCAGCTCCACGCCCCATTGGTCAAAACTGTTGACGTCCCAGATCACGCCTTGTACGAACACCTTGTGTTCATACAACGCAATCAGCGCACCCAGGTTGGCCGGCGTCAATGCCGTCATCAGGATGGTGTTGCTGGGGCGGTTGCCCGGGAAGGTACGGTGCGGCAGCAGGGCTTCGATTTCGTCGGCCGGCACGCCTTTGGCCTGCATTTCAGCCTTGACTTCATCGGCGCTCTTGCCGCGCATGAATGCTTCCGATTGCGCGAAGCAATTGGCCAGCAACGCGGCTTGATGGCCTGGCAACTGATTGCTGGCGGTCAGCGTCGCGATGAAGTCGACCGGGGTGATGTCGCTGCCCTGGTGCAGCAATTGGAAATATGCATGCTGGCCGTTGGTGCCGACATTGCCCCAGATGATCGGGCAGGAAGCCACGCTCAGCGTGCTGCCGTCGAGGCTGACGCGCTTGCCGTTGCTTTCCATTTCCAGCTGTTGCAGGTAAGACGGGAAATTGCCCAGGTCCTGGTGATAAGGCGCAATCGACAGCGAGCGATAGTCGAAGAAATTGCGGTACCAGACGCCCAGCAAGGCCAGGATCACCGGCATGTTCTGTTCCAGCGGCGCGCTGCGGAAATGCGTATCCATCGCATGGGCGCCGGCCAGGAATTCCGTGAACTGGTCGAAGCCGATTGCCAGCGCCACCGACAAGCCGATCGACGACCACACTGAATAGCGGCCGCCAACCCAATCCCAGAAGGGGAACATATTGGCCGGATCGATGCCGAACGCAGTGACGCCTTCGACATTGGTCGATACCGCCACGAAATGCTTGCGCAGGTCACTTTCCTGGACGTCGTTGCCGGTACGCAGGAACCAGCTGCGCGCCGAATGGGCGTTCATCATGGTTTCGGCGGTAGTGAAGGTTTTCGAGGCGATCACGAACAGCGTGCTTTGCGGGTCAACCTGCGCCAGTACCGCGTCGAGGTCGTCGCCGTCGACGTTGGAGACAAAATGCATGTTCAGGTGGGCATGCTGATAAGGGCGTAGCGCCTGGCATACCATCTTGGGGCCAAGGTCGGAGCCGCCGATGCCGATGTTGACGATATCGGTGATCGGTTTGCCGCTGTGTCCCAGCCATTCTCCAGAGCGGATGGCCGTGGTGAAGACCTGCATTCGCTGCAGTACCGCATGGACGTCGACGCTGACCTGCTGGCCGTCGACTTCCAGCGCCGGCAGGCGCGGCGCGCGCAGGGCGGTGTGCAGCACGGCGCGATGTTCGGTGGTGTTGATCTTTTCGCCGCAAAACATCGCTTCGCGCCGTGCCTCCACCTGGCGCGCGCGTGCCAGGGCGAATAGCTGCGCCATGGTGTCGGCAGTGATATTGTTTTTTGCGTAATCAAGGAACAGGCCTGCGGCCTTGACCGAGAATTGTGCGAAGCGGGAAGGATCGTCGGCAAACAAGCCGCGCAACGATTTATCCTTGATTGCTGCGTGATGGGCATGCAAAGCCTGAAAGGCGGCGGTAGTATTGAGCGGTGGTTGCGACATATCCTGGTCTTTATTGGCGGTCGGGAATTTATACGACTATACAACACTTGAAGGTAATTTCACTACAAATTATTTTGCGATCTTGTTGTGCCGAATCGGCTGGCATCGGACTCGGGCATCGCGCCTGTGAAATATGTCTTTTCCCTCACATATGTTGCTGTCGTGGCTTGTTGTATGCGTAATGTTGTTATTTGGTGACGACGCTGCGCTGTTTCGAAAATTGTCACGGTGATGCCGGGGGAAGTACATAAATTCGCATTAGTGCTTTATTTTTGTAGTAAAATTTCATTTCGTCTACTGTTTCAAGGAAAGCCAATCATGTCAGCACCTGTCTCCATACATGCCAGCGTTGCCAAGGTCACCGAGAGAATCGTTGCCCGCAGCCAGCCATATCGTAGCGCCTACCTGGCGCGCCTGGAGCATGCCCGCCGCCAGGATGTGCAGCGCGGTGCGTTGTCATGTACCAATCTTGCACACGGTTTCGCGGCATTTCCGGTGAATGATAAGTTGAGGCTGAAGCAGGATAAAAGTTCATCGGTAGCCATTGTTTCTTCCTACAACGACATGCTGTCGGCGCACCAGCCGTTCGAACGTTACCCGCAGATCATCAAGGATGCAGTCCACGCCGCCGGCGGCGTCGCCCAGTTTGCTGGCGGTACGCCGGCCATGTGCGACGGTGTGACGCAAGGGCAGCCGGGCATGGAGTTGTCGCTGTTTTCGCGCGATGCGATTGCCATGGCCACCGCGATTGCACTATCGCACAATATGTTCGATGCCGCCGTCTACCTCGGCATCTGCGACAAGATCGTTCCGGGGCTGTTGATCGGCGCCTTGCATTTCGGCCATCTGCCGGCCGTGTTCATCCCCGGCGGCCCGATGACCAGCGGCATGACCAACAAGGAAAAGGTCAAGATCCGCCAGTTGTACGCTGAGGGCAAGATCGGCCGCGCCGAATTGCTGGAAGCGGAAGCCAAGTCCTATCATAGTGCCGGCACTTGCACCTTCTACGGCACCGCCAACAGCAACCAGATGTTGATGGAAGCGATGGGCCTGCATCTGCCTGGCTCCGCGTTCATTACCCCGAACACGCCGCTGCGCGACGCGCTGACCGCCGAAGCGGCGCGCCAGGCCTTGAAAATCACCGACCGCGGCGACAAGTATCTGCCGGTCGGCCATGTGGTCAGCGAAAAGAGCATCGTCAACGCCATCGTCACCTTGCTGGCGACTGGCGGCTCAACCAACCACACGTTGCATCTAGTGGCAATCGCCAAGGCGGCCGGCATCGTCATCGACTGGAATGACTTCGATGCATTGTCGGCAGTGGTGCCGCTGGTCACCCGCATCTATCCGAACGGCGATGCCGACGTCAATCATTTCCACGCTGCCGGCGGCACCGGTTTCGTGATCCGTGAACTGCTGGATGCCGGCCTGATGCACGAAGATGTCAAAACCATCCTCGGCGACAGCCTGCGCGCCCATTGCGCCGAACCGTTCCTGGAAGGCGAGGCGGTGGTGTTCAAGCCGGCTCCAGCAAAAAGCGGCGACGACTCGGTGCTGCGCACTGCCACCGAACCGTTTTCTGCCGATGGCGGCCTGCGCCTGTTGAGCGGCAACCTGGGACGTTCGGTAATCAAGATTTCCGCTGTCAAGCAGCAGCACTGGGTGGTAGAAGCGCCTGCCGTGGTGTTCCATTCGCAGGACGAATTCATGAAGGCATTCCGTGCCGGCGAACTGGATCGCGATTTCATTGCAGTCCTGAGCCATCAAGGTCCGCGCGCCAACGGCATGCCGGAGTTGCATGCGTTGACGCCGGCGTTGGGCATCCTGCAGGATGCCGGCCGCCATGTTGCGCTGGTCACCGATGGCCGCATGTCGGGCGCCTCGGGCAAGGTGCCGGCGGCGATCCACGTCACGCCGGAAGTGCTGGCCGGCGGACCGCTGGGGCTGGTGCGCACTGGCGACATGATTCGCCTGGATGCCGAGAAAGGTATACTGGAAGCATTGGTGCCTGCCGCGGAATGGGCGCAGCGCCAGCCGCTGGCGATTGATCTGTCGGCCAACCAGGTCGGCATGGGCCGCGAACTGTTTGCGATGTTCCGCAATACGGTCAGCGCGGCGGAAGAGGGCGCCACCAGTTTCGCCTTGCCGCCGGCGTTGCCGACGCAGGAGCAAGCCCATCATTCTGAACAACCACAGAAAGCTACGATATGACCTCAACAAATCTTCTTTACGGTAACCAGCTGCTCGACATCATGCGCGCGTCGCCGGTGATTCCGGTGATCGCCATTGACGACATCGAACATGCGGTGCCACTGGCCAAAGCCCTGGTCGCCGGCGGGATTCGCGTTCTTGAGGTGACCTTGCGCACTGTGCATGGCTTGCCGGCGATCCGTGCCATTGCAGAGCAAGTGCCAGGCGCGATTGTCGGCGTCGGCACCTTGACCCAGGCAGATGAGTTCGTCGCCGCCCGTGATGCCGGCGCAGTGTTCGGCGTCTCGCCAGGTTTGACGCCAGCCTTGATCGCTGCTGCCAAGTCGAGCGGTTTGCCATTGTTGCCGGGCGTGATGACGCCTTCCGAAGTGATGGCGGCGCGTGAAGCCGGTTTCCGTCAATTGAAGCTGTTCCCGGCGGTGCCGGCGGGCGGCGTCGGCATGCTGAACGCGATTGCCGGTCCGCTGGGCGATGTCACTTTCTGCCCGACAGGCGGCATTTCGCTGGAAACGGCGCCGGATTTCCTGGCTTGCAAGAACGTCGCCTGTGTCGGCGGTTCCTGGCTGACGCCAAAAGACGTGCTGAAGTCCGGTGACTGGGCTCGCATCACGGCATTGGCTGCTGCCGCCAGCAAGTTGCGCAAGGCACTCTGATCTCTCTTCGCTTCAACATCCTTCTTTGCCAAGGCGCCGGAACGGTTTTTCAGCCATTCCGGCGCCTTTTTCATGTTGCTTCCTCGTCCTCGTTTTCTCCTTTTTTCTTCCGTTCATCCTATTTTCGCCTCGGAATATTCCTATATTCATTAGTAAAATCGCATGTTATTCTGATCTTAAGACATTGCGGTAATAGCTTTCGACAATCCCATTACTGGACGTCATCAAGGAAATTTGTTAGAATGGCCAGCTCTCAACAACTTAGTGCTGCCTCAACGGCACATTTTTGGGTTTCGTAACTCGCGTCAGCGGGTTGTCTCATGCTTCGGCTACGCCGGAGTTTCATCAAACGCCGAGGAATTCCTCGCATTCAGTTGCCGCCCCATGCGGTAGTCGGCTCGTTCAATGCCATCCCCGCGGGAAGGCCGGACGGGATCATAAAAAATTTGACAGTTTGTGTGTCGCGCTGACAGGTCCCGGCTGTGCTGGTTCGTGCTTGGCGGTCATTCAATTTGCATCGGCAAAGCAGTCGGTTGCGTCATCGCAGGCATTCGTGCGCCTGTGATTTGCTTCCTGTGTCTTGCCGCCGATGCTTATGGAACAAGAGGGAGTAAGCATGACGAATCGCTATCGCAACGCCATCGTCGGCGCAGCCATTACCATTCTGGTCGTTGTCGCAATTGGCTGGTCGATTGGCCCGGCGGTCATCCATCGCTATCAGGGCGACCTGATTTATTACACCGAACGCCATTTGTACCTGGTCGGCTGGTCGATGCTACTGGCGCTGCTGTGCGGCATTCCTGCCGGCATCCTGCTAAGCCGGCCGTATTTCACCCGGCATGCCGAAAAGTGGATGCAACTCTTCAACATCGGCAACACCATTCCCTCGATGGCAGTGCTGGCGCTGGCGCTGGCCTTGTTCGGCATCGGCGACAAGCCGGCCATCATCGCTTTGTGGCTGGCGTCGCTGCTGCCGATCGTGCGCAATACCTATGAAGGTTTGAAGCAGGTGTCGCCATCGATGAAAGAGGCGGCCAAAGGCATTGGCTTGAAGCCATTGCAGGTGCTGTTCCGGGTCGAGTTGCCGAACGCCTTGCCGATCATTGTCGGCGGCGTGCGCACTGCATTGGCGATCAATGTCGGCACGGCGCCGCTGGCCGTCCTGATCGGCGGCGAAAGCCTGGGCGGCCTGATCTTCCCCGGCATCTATCTGAACAACCAGGATCTGCTGCTGCTCGGTGCTACTGCCACCGCAGTGCTGGCATTGGCGTTGGACGCGATCGTCTCGTTGGGCAGCAATGCTTACCTGAGCAAACGTGGCCTGCTGCGCTGATATCCATCTTCCTCGAAGGAGAACATGCATGAAAAATTTACGTATCGCCGCGATATTGGCTTTTGCAGTCGGCTTGCTGGGCACGGCGCAGGCCGGAGCGACCAACCTGGTCGTCGGCGGCAAGAACTTCACTGAACAACTGATCCTGTCCTCGATGACCGCGCAATATTTGAGCGCCAAGGGTTACACCGTCGATCTCAAGAATGGACTTGGCACCACCATCATGCGCCAGGCGCAGGAAAGCGGTCAGCTCGATATCGTCTGGGATTACACCGGCACTGCACTGATCGTGTACAACAAGATCGATGAGAAGCTGGACATGGATGAGTCGTACCAACGAGTCAAGGAACTGGACGCTGCGCGCAATCTGATCTGGCTCAATCCGTCGGCGCTGAACAACACCTATGCACTGGCGGTGCCGCAAAAGCGCGCAGACGAAGATGGCTTGAACACGATCGAAGACCTGGCCAACAAGATCAACCAGGCGCACCAGCAGAATCCGCCGCAAAAATACCCGATGGGAGTCGATTTTGAGTTTGCGTCCCGTCCGGATGGCCTGGAGCCGCTGATGGCGTTGTACGGTTTTACGCTTGACCGCAGTGAAATCAAGCAAATGGATTCGGGGCTGGTTTACACCGCCTTGCACAACGATCAATTGAATGTCGGACTGACTTATTCCTCCGATGGCCGGATCCAGGGCTTCAATCTCAAGCTGCTCGAAGACAGCAAGCATTTCTTCCCGTTCTACAGTGCGACGCCGGTGGTGCGTAAAGAAGTCCTCGAAGCGAATCCACAACTTGCGGAGCAGTTGAATGCGCTGTCGGCCAAGATCGATACCGCCAAGATGGCTGAGATGAACAAGAAGGTCGACATCGATCAGCAGCCGATCGCGCAGGTTGCCGCCGATTTCCTGCGGGCCGAAGGCTTGCTGTGAGAGGGGGAGCGGAATGACACTTTATAACTATCTGTTGAGCGCGTGGCCTGAAATCCTGCATCTGACCGTGCAGCATCTGATGTTGGTCGGGATTGCGGTCGGCCTGGCCATTTTGATCGGCGTACCGCTGGGCATCGTCATGGTCCGGCATCGCTGGCTGGCCGGTCCGATGATGGGTTTGGCGACAGTGATCCTGACGCTGCCGTCAATCGCCTTGTTCGGCTTGATGATCCCGCTGTTCTCGCGCTTCGGCCAAGGGCTCGGGCCATTACCGGCGATTACCGCGGTATTCCTGTACTCACTGCTGCCGATCATGCGCAATACCTATCTTGCGCTGGATGGCATCGAGAGCGGGATCAAGGAAGCCGGCATCGGCATCGGCATGACCTTCTGGCAGCGACTGCGCCTGGTCGATCTGCCGCTATCGGTGCCGGTGATATTGGGCGGTGTCCGTACCGCCGTGGTAATGAACATTGGGGTGATGGCCGTAGCGGCAATTATCGGCGCTGGCGGTCTGGGCGTGTTGATCTTGCACGCGATCAGCCAAAGTAACCTGCAAAAACTAGTGGTTGGTGCGGTCTTGATCAGTGTGTTGGCGATTGCCGCCGACGTGCTGCTGCAATGGCTGCAACGACTGCTTACACCGAAAGGAATGCAAAAATCATGATTCAACTCGACCAACTCAGTAAAGTATTCACCCAAAAAGACGGCAGCAAAGTAAAGGCGGTGGATGGCGTCGACCTGACGGTTGCCGAAGGCGAAATCTGCGTGTTCCTCGGGCCTTCCGGTTGCGGCAAGACGACTACCCTGAAAATGATCAACCGCCTGATCGCCCCGACCTCCGGCCGCGTATTGCTCAACGGTGAAGACACCACCGGCATCGACGAAGTTACACTGCGCCGGAAAATCGGCTATGTGATTCAGCAAGTGGGCCTGTTTCCCAACATGACCATCGAAGAAAACATCACCGTGGTGCCGCGCTTGCTCGGTTGGGACAAGAAACGTTGCCATGAGCGCGCTACCGAATTGATGGCGATGGTGGCGCTCGATCCGAAGCGCTTCCTGAGCCGCTATCCGCGCGAGATGTCCGGCGGCCAGCAACAACGTATCGGCGTGATCCGCGCACTGGCGGCAGATCCGCCGGTACTGCTGATGGATGAACCGTTCGGCGCGGTCGATCCGATCAATCGTGAATCGATCCAGAATGAATTCTTCCAGATGCAACGGGCCCTCAACAAGACCGTCATCATGGTCAGCCACGACATCGACGAAGCGATCAAGCTGGGCGACAAGATCGCGATCTTCCGTGCCGGCAAGCTGGTGCAGGTGGATCATCCCGATACCTTGCTGGCGCGTCCAAAGGATGAGTTCGTCGGTTCATTCGTCGGCCAGGATGCGACCTTGAAGCGCTTGTTGCTGGTGCGTGCCGGCGATGCGGCGGCCAATTCGACAACCGTACAGGAAGACGTGAGCCTGGCGGCGGCGTATGGCGTGATGGATGAAAACGACTACCGCTACGTCACGGTCACCGATGCCGATAATCGCGCGTTGGGTTATGTAGCGCGACGCGATGCGCGTGGCGCGCAGGGCACGTGCGTCGAGAAGCTGCGGCCGTTCACTGTCAGCGCGGCGCCGGATGAAAACCTGCGCGTGGTGCTGTCGAAAATGTACAAGCACAGCACCAGCTGGATGCCGGTGATCGACCAGGATGAAAGTTATCTGGGCGAAGTCACGCAGGATTCGATTGCCGATTACCTGAGCTCCGGCCGCACGCGCAGTAGGGTGGGCGCGTAATACTTGCGTTTGACGGGTGATTTGCCGCTGGCGCAGGCTGCGGCAATACGTGAGTAATGCTTCCCGCCTACGAAGCTGCTTCTCTGCAGCCTCGCACCGGCATAAGCACATTGCTCTACAATATACGGTTTTCCAGAAGCAATATTGACCGTATATTTATGATTGAGCACCCAAGGCGGTACCAGAGAGCTGTCGCATGACGGCTGGCGTGATTGCTTTGGTGTTGTGCGCGGCATTGCTGCACGCGTCCTGGAACGCGATGCTGAAAAGCAGTGGCGATCGCTTATGGGCCATCACATTGATGACCATCGGCTCGGCTGTCGCCGCGATCCCGATCGTCATCTGGGCGCCGCTTCCGGCGGCCGCCAGTTGGCCCTATATCCTGATGTCGGTGGTGCTGCATGCCGGCTACAACCTGTTCCTGGTTCGCGCTTATCGCGTTGGCGATTTCGGTCAATCCTATCCGATTGCACGTGGCTCTTCGCCGTTGCTGGTCTCGATGGGAGCGGCCCTGTTCGCTGGCGAACAACTGGGCACATTGACGCTGGCCGGGGTTGCCCTGATTTCTGCCGGCATCATCAGCCTGGCGCAGATCAGTTTTGGCAAAAGCAAGGGTGTGGGCGGCGTGCGTAGCTGGGATGCGCCGCTGTCAGCCTTCACCACTGGCGTATTCATCGCCGGCTATACCATTGTCGACGGCCTCGGCTCGCGCTTGGCCGGTAGTGCGGGGGCGTATTCCGGCTGGATGTTTTTACTCGATGGCGTACCGTTGCTGGTGATTTACTCGTCGTTGCATGGACGCTTGCGGATTTCCTTGCGTGAACGAGCGACGTGGAATGCCTTGGGCGGCGGGGCGATGTCCCTGCTTGCCTATGGAATTGTGATCTGGGCGATTACTTTGGCGCCGATGGGACCGGTATCTGCGTTGCGCGAGACTTCAGTGTTATTTGCTGCATTGATTGCCCGCATGTTCCTGGGCGAGGCGCTGACTGTACGCAGGTTGCTGTCATGTTCGGTGATCGCTGCTGGTGCGGTGATGCTGGGATGGGCTGCGTAGCCGGCTTTATTAAACTAAGCCTGTCGATGAGGGCCGCATGAGTGAAACCGTGTGCGCTGTTCAGAACGGGGCAGCCCAATGAAAAAGGCCGCTGGAAATTTCCAGCGGCCTTTTTGTTTATTGCGTGGCGCTCATGCAGAGCGCCCGGTTTGCTTAGCGGTCGCCAAACGAGCGACGTGCGCCGCTGTCGTTGGAACGGTTGCCCTTGTAGCCACCGCCGCCGCCTTCTTTGCGTGGTGCTGCACCTGGCTTGCTGAAAGTACGGCCGGCCGGCTTTGCGCCGCCGCGGTTGTCGCCTGGTTTCCAGCCACCTGGTTTGTGGTTCGAACGTGGCGCCGAAGCTGTACGCTTTGGTTCGAAGCCTTCAACCACATCGACCGGGATCAATTGCTTGGTGAAGCGTTCGATACGCTTGACGTTGACGCCTTCAGCGTGGTTTACCAGCGAGACAGCAACGCCGTTACGGCCGGCACGACCGGTACGACCGATACGGTGGACGTAGTCTTCCGGGAATTTCGGCAGATCGTAGTTGAATACGTGGGTGATCGCAGGAACGTCGATACCGCGAGCGGCAACGTCGGTAGCAACCAGAACACGGACTTGACCGCGACGCAGGCTGTCCAGGGTACGGTTACGCGCGCCTTGATGCATGTCGCCATGCAAAGCAGCAGCAGCGAAACCGGCGATGTTCAGACGGTCAGCGATGGTGTCGGCGTCACGCTTGGTGGCGGTAAATACAACCGCTTGGTCCATGGTGACGTCGCGCAGCAGGTGATCCAGCAGGCGATTCTTGTGCGACAGGTCGTCGACGAAGTGAACCTTCTGTTGAATGTTTTCGTGCTTGGTGGCCGAACCGGCGATCTGAATGATCATCGGGTTCTTGGTGATGCGCTTTGCCATGTTGCCGACAACGCCATCCAGCGTCGCCGAGAACAGCATGGTTTGACGTGTTTCAGGTGTCGCGTCAACGATCTTTTCGATGTCGTCGATGAAACCCATGTCGAGCATGCGGTCAGCTTCGTCGAGCACCAGGATTTGCAGTTGCGAGAAATCGATCTTGCCCGATTCCATGTGGTCGATCAAACGGCCAGGAGTAGCAACCAGGATTTCAGGATTCTTCGACAGCAATTGCATTTGCTTAGGGTAAGGCATGCCGCCCAGGATCGAGATCGCCTTGATGCGCTTCATTTGCGAACCGTATTTGTCGGTAGCAGTAGTAACTTGCAGGGCCAGCTCGCGGGTAGGAGTCAATACCAGCATCTTCGGTTGTGCAGGCTTGAAGCGTGGACGCTCACCGCGTGCGCGGGAAGCCTGCATTTCTTGGTTAGGCGTCTTGCTGGCGGCAGCAACGGGCTGCTCGGAAGCGAATTTGTGCAGCGCCGGCAGCATGAATGCTGCGGTCTTGCCGGAACCGGTTTGCGAGGAAACCAGCAGGTCGCGGCCTTCGATGGCTGCAGGGATAGCTTGTTCTTGTACGCCTGTCGGTTTTGTGTAGCCTGCGTCAGTCAGTGCTTTGATGATGGACGCGTGGAGGCCTAGTGATTCAAAAGTCATTATTTTCTTTCGTAAAGTGCAGCGTCATATACTGCAAATAGTCGTCATGCGACAAATGCAGTGAACGCAAAAAAGCAACGCCAACCAACGAAATGACTAAGAAACAAATACAAAGAAATTTCGGCACAAAAGCTTTGCGCCGGGACGGTGTCAGGATCGACACACAAGGCGGGAGGGCTTTTACAATGCAATGTCCCAATTTGAGGCCAGGACATGCTTAGGCTTGCGCAGCTACTTATTGTTTTTTACAGCAACCATGGAAATCGATATGATCGGTATCCGCTAATTCGCTGTCTGCGTTCGTTATTGCAACGCAGCACAGAATAATACATCAGTTTTGCATTTGATGCACCAGCTTCATGCAAATAGCTTTGCAGATTGCCGTGTGGGCGTTGTTTGTTGGTGCAGCATTCGAGACTGCCAAGGATTCGGATACAATTAATATTTGCTATTCAACAACAGGAGGGGTGTATGGATAATAACGACGGCGAACAAAAGGCAGCTCTAGGCATCGTTTGGGCCATTGTCGGCGTGGTGGTGATCGCCGTGCTGTTCTTGGCGGGTTATTTCGGCATTACGGCAGGCAAGGGCGCCAAGCAGCCTGCGGCGGCGACGCCAGCGGTGCAGGAAGCGGTTGTTTCCCAGGCTGTCGTGGTGCAATCAATTGCGCCGCCTGCAGTCAAGATTTTCTTTGAAGTTGGCAAATCCGACGTGCCGGCCAGCGCTGCTGCCGATGTGGCGACAGTGGTGGTTTTCCTGAAAGCGCATCCGGCCGCCACAGTCGCAGTTTCCGGTTACCACGATGCCAGCGGCAATGCCGATGTGAACGACGAGGTATCGAAGGAGCGCGCCAAGTCGGTGCGTGCCTTGCTGATTGTTGCCGGCGTAGCGGAAACGCAAGTGACGCTCGACAAGCCGCAGGTTTCGCTAGGTGGTACTGACGCTGACGCGCGCCGGGTCGAGGTAACGGTTCACCAGTAACTGGCAAATACGGCTGGCGACAGCAATAAAAAAGCCCGGACGCAGTGCCGGGCTTTTTTTCGGCCAGAATTTCTGGCCGTATGTGGGTACATGAAAGCCGATTTACTCGGCGATGCCGCCGACAACGTGCGAGAAACCGCCATCGACATAGGTGATTTCACCGGTAATGCCACTCGACAGGTCCGACAGCAGGAAAGCCGCGGCATTGCCGACATCTTCCACTGTCACGTTACGGCGCAGCGGCGCATGTTCGGCGACGAAGCCGAGGATCTTGCCAAAACCCTTGATTCCGCTGGCGGCCAGGGTCTTGATCGGACCGGCCGAAATGCCGTTGACGCGCACGCCCTTGGGGCCGAGCGAGCCAGCCAGGTAGCGCACGCTGGCTTCCAGCGATGCCTTGGCCAAGCCCATTGTGTTGTAGTTCGGCACCACGCGTTCCGAGCCGAGGTAAGTCAGGGTCAGTAACGCCGAATTTTGGCGCAGCAGCGGCAACGCAGCCTTGGCCATTGCCGGGAAGCTGTAGGCGGAGATGTCATGGGCGATCTTGAAACCTTCGCGCGACAAGCCATCCAGGAAATCGCCGGCAATCGCTTCGCTCGGTGCGAAGCCGATCGCGTGCACCAGGCCGTCCAGGTGATCCCAGGACTTGCCGAGGTCGGCGAAAAGCGCATTGATTTGTTCGTCGCTGCCGACGTCGCAATCGAAAATCAGTTCGCTATCGAACTCTTTTGCAAAATTGGTAATGCGTTCCTTGAAGCGCTCACCGACATACGTAAAGGCCAGCTCCGCGCCTTCGCGCTTGCAAGCCTGGGCGATGCCGTAGGCGATCGAGCGGTTGGACAGCAAGCCGGTGATCAGAATTTTTTTGCCTTGCAGGAATGCCATATTGACTCCAGATGTGCGCGCCGTATGTGTTGCAGGCGGCGAGGGTTGCTGGTGCGATGTTTTTGCACCGGATGTTCTGCTTGAAGTTCTTATTGAACAGGGCAAGATTGTAGGGGTTCGCCGCGGCGAGGGCAACTAGGCTGATTTTATGCCAACCATGTCTTTTTGATATTGCGGTGATTTTGCTGCTGTTTGATGGCGCCGGCAGAGCGGCGCCATCAAACTATATATTCATCACGCCAGATTTTTGCAGCAAGGCCCCAAAGACCTTAGTTGTGCGAGCCTCTGGATGAGGCCAGGACCACTGGGCGGCTACTTTTCTTGGCTGCCACCTTGGTTTTGTTGCCAGTGTTGCGGCTGGCCGTTGCGGTGGCTTTGTGGTAACGGACGTTATGGCCGGATTTGGCGCCGGAGCTGGATGCCACCATGCGATTAGGTACCTGCAGTTGCAGGCTCTGGCCGTGGCTGATGCCGTCGTGGCGCAAGCCGTTCCATGCCTTGACCTGCGACACGCTGACCCGGTAGCGCGCAGCAATCGACGCCAGCGTGTCGCGCTTGCCGACCTTGACGTAGATGCGGCGGGTTTCAGGTGCGTCCGGGGTGACCGCCATGGTTGCGTTGTCGGCCACTTCTGCAGTGATATCGCTATTGGCTTCTTCGGTTTTCGGCACCAGGATGGTGGAGCCGGCCTTGAGCAGCATTTTTGGCGGGATGTGGTTGACTTCACGGATGACAGCCGGTGTTGTGCCGAACCTGGCGGCAATCGTTTCGATCCGTTCACGCGCGCCGCTGACGGTGTGCGAGGTCCAGGACGACAGCGTCTGCGTCCATTTGGTCAGGTTGTTCTTGAATTTTTCCGCGTTGCTTTCCGGCAGCAGGATCTTGGTGTCGGCGCTGCCGATGATGACCGGACGGTTGAATTGCGGGTTCAGGGCCTTGAATTCGTCGAGCGACAATTCGGCCAGTTGGGCGGCAACCTTGACGTCGATATCGCGGGTCTTGCCGATCGTGACGAAGTACGGCTGGTTGTCCACTTTCGGCAACGCAATGTTGTACATGTCCGGCGCGGCGATGATGTTTTTGACCGCCTGCAACTTCGGCACGTAATTACGGGTTTCTGCCGGCATCAGCGGCGCCAGGCTGTTGAAGTCGATCGGCAGGCCGGCGGCCTGGTTCTTGTTGATGGCGCGCTGTACCGAACCTTCGCCCCAGTTGTAGGCTGCCAGCGCCAGCTGCCAGTCGCCAAACATGCCATACAGTTTTTGCAAGTAAGTCAACGCAGCATCGGTTGAGGCCAGGACATCGCGGCGCTCATCCTTGAACATGTTTTGCTTGAGGTTGAAGTCGCGCCCGGTCGATGGTACGAACTGCCACATGCCGGCGGCCTTGGCGCTGGACAGGGCTTGCGGATTGAACGCAGATTCGATGAATGGCAGCAACGCCAGTTCGGTCGGCATGCCGCGTTTTTCCAACTCTTGCACTACGTGAAACAAATAGCGCGAAGCACGCACCGTGGTGCGTTCGAAATACTCCGGGCGGGCGCTATAAAATTCGGTCTGGCTGACCACCTGCGCGTTGTCCAGGTCCGGGATGCCGAAGCCCTTGCGGATGCGCGCCCAGATATCGACCTGCTCCATGCCGATCATGCCGGCACTGGGGTCGTTCGGGTCAATCAAGCTGAAAGTGGGGGTGTACATCGTAATGTCGTTGGCCTGGGCCAAGAGCGGGGTGCCGAAAAAAGCGAGCGCGGCAATGGCTAATGTCTTGAGTTTTAGCTGATACATGGGTTCGATTTGCGTGACCGGATTGTCATAAACCGGTAATAAAGGAATAGACGCAGTGTACGTAACGCAGTTTTCCCGCGTCAAGCGGAAATTGCACTATTACAAGGGGTAAGTGTTTGATTTATTGGATATTACTTTCAATAAATCGATATGCGCAGGCTATCTGACGACCATTTACAATCAGCCGTCATTGCCAGTTGTTGACCCTCGGCATCACTTGAAGTTGTTTTTCCATTCCCGCAGCGCAGCGAATGCGGCGACCGGATCGGCTTGTTGCAGGCGGCCAGCTGCATGCAGGGAGGCAACAATAGCCGGTTCACGGTAACGCAGGAACGGATTGGTGGCATTTTCCAGGCCGATGGTGGAAGGCACCGTCGGTTGCTGGCGATCACGCTTGGCCTGTTCGGTGGCGATGCGCTCGACCAGGGCCGGATTGCCGGGTTCAACCGCCAGTGCAAAGCGCAGGTTCGACATGGTGTATTCGTGGGCGCAGTAGACCAGGGTGTCATCCGGCAACTGGCTCAGTTTCGCCAGCGAATTGACCATCTGTTGCGGCGTTCCTTCGAACAGGCGGCCGCAACCGCCGGCAAACAGCGTATCGCCGCAAAACAGCCAGTGCTGCTCCGGCGCGACATACGCGATATGGCCGCTGGTGTGCCCGGGGACTTCGAGTACGGAGAGTGTCAGCCCAAGTTGCGGAATGCTGGCGCGGTCGCCTTCGCGCAGAGGCCTGTCGACGCCGGCGATGGCTTCGCCGGCAGGGCCGAATACCGGCACCTTGAAGTGCTGCAGTAAAGTTTGTACGCCGCCTGCATGGTCAGCATGGTGATGTGTCAGTAAAATAGCGACAAGTATCAGGCCATGGGCATCGAGCGCAGCCAGGATCGGCTGGGCATCGCCGGGATCGACTACCGCTGCGTGGACGCCGTCATGGATCAGCCAGAGATAGTTGTCGTTAAATGCCGGCACCGCCAATACGTTCAGCGATGTATTGAATGATTGACCCAGTGATTTATCTATTAAGGCAGGCATGGAATATCCGTCATCGCAAAAGTCCATTATAGCGCTCGGCCCTTGGCTGCAGACGCCCACCGGCAGTTATATGCTGGAGTGGGAGCAGGCGCGCCTGGACGCGATGACCGCCGATATATTCGGCTTTCATGCAATGCAGATCGGCGTGCCGCAGATAAAGGCGCTGCAGGCAAATCGCATGCGCCACAAATGGCTGACCGACAGCCGCGTGCCGGACGCCGGCGACGCGCAAACCAGCGTGGTGGTAACTCATGATTTTGCAGAACTGCCGTTTGCCTCGCAGAGCCTGGATCTGGTGGTATTGCCGCACGTGCTTGAATTCGCGGCGGAGCCTCACCAGATATTGCGCGAAGTCGAACGCGTGCTGATTCCGGAAGGCCAGGTCATCATTTGCGGCTTCAACCCGGCCAGCCTGTGGGGTATCCGGCAAACGGCGGGGCGCATGTCCGGTGTGCATTTCCTGCCGCAGAATGCCGAGTTCATCAGTTTGCTGCGTTTGAAGGATTGGTTGAAGTTGCTCAACATGGAAGTCAATCGCGGCCACTTCGGCTGTTATGCTCCGCCTTTTACCAGCAGCAAATGGTTGCACCGCTTTGCCTTCATGGAAAAAGCCGGCAACCGCTGGTGGCCGTATTTCGGTGCCGTGTATATGGTGCAGGCAATCAAGCGCGTCAAAGGCATGCATCTGGTCGGCCCGGCATTCAGCAAGCAGGTCATCAAGGCCGGGCGCGGTGTGCCAGCCACCAACAAGATTCACAAGGCGGACCATAAGGAAGTGGAGCCGTAATCGGCAACGTAGCCGGGAACAGCGCGGCTTTCCTGGGACTTATAATTTAGCCTGCCGGCCGGCAAATCGTGCCAGGTCGGTCATATCAATTCAGTAGCGAAAGCGAGTCTTACAAGCATGAGTAAAGTGGAAATATTTGCCGATGGCGCATGCAAGGGCAATCCCGGCACTGGCGGCTGGGGTGCGTTATTGGTCGCCGATGGTAAGGAAAAAGAAATGTTCGGCGGCGAACGCAATACGACCAACAACCGGATGGAGTTGAAAGCGGTGATCGAGGCGCTGACCGCGTTGACCCGGCCATGTGAAGTCACTGTGTTCACCGACAGCCAGTACGTGCAAAAGGGTATCAGCGAATGGATACACGGCTGGAAGGCGCGCGGCTGGAAAACCGCAGCGCGTGAACCGGTAAAGAATGTCGACCTGTGGCAAGCGCTCGATGCCGCCCAGGCGCAGCACAAGATTGAATGGCGTTGGGTCAAGGGTCACGCCGGCCACGTCGGCAACGAACGCGCCGACCAGCTCGCCAACCGGGGTGTGACAACCGTTTTGTAAAGCTGCTTGCCGCTTGATTGCGGCCACTTCGATTTGCTGTAGTTCGATTTTTCAATTCGCATGAAAACCGATCCGCGGAGTGAATCTTTCGGCCTTGGCCAAGGTTGATAGGGACTCGCGCCGCAATCCTACCGGGGAAAGTATTTCACTATCCCCTCAAGAAGCAGCCGAACGTCGTAGAACAACGTACCTATTTCAACAGTGATGATGAACAGTGCTGCCTGAAAGGCAGCCGGGTGTCGAGCCAACAGCATGTCGAAGCGATTTCCATATAGCTTGATCACGCCCGCCCGGGTGCTGAGAACGGCGCATGCGATCCCCAATATGCAGCCGCTCATGGGATTTTTGGATTGGGTGGCAGCCTTATTTGCTACAATTTGGAGTGAAAATACATAGGGGGTAAGACGAATGAGGTTGCAAAATACAGTGGATCGGATGGTGGTTCTGGATACCGAAACCACAGGTCTTAACCCGCGCACCGGCGACCGCATCATCGAAATAGGTTGTGTCGAGCTGATAAATCGACGCTTGACCGGCAATAATTTTCATCGCTACATCAATCCTGAGCGCGATTCAGAAGAGGGCGCGCTGGCAGTCCACGGCTTGACCACAGCATTCCTCAGCGACAAGCCGAAGTTCGCCGAAATATTCGAAGAGCTACGCGAATACATCCGTGGCGCCCAAGTCATCATCCACAACGCGCCATTCGATTTGGGCTTCCTCGACGCCGAATACAAGCTGTTGGGACACGGACCGTTCAGCGGCGACATCACCGGCGTCATCGACACCCTGGTCCAGGCTAAGGAAATGTACCCCGGCAAGCGCAACTCCCTTGATGCACTATGCGACCGCTACGGCATCTCCAACGCCCACCGTACCCTGCACGGCGCGCTGCTTGACTCGGAATTGCTGGCCGAAGTGTATCTCGCCATGACCCGCGGCCAGAACAGCTTCAGCATTGATCATGGCAGTAGTCATAACGATGCCGACAGCGAAGGCGTCACTCTGGAGTTGCCGCCGCTGGCCGAGATCACGGTTCGCGTAGCCAGCGCCGAAGAACTTGCCGAACATGAGCTCGTATTGAACGGCCTGGACAAGGACGCAAAGGGCAGCTGCATATGGCGCCAGGTCCCGGTCGAGGCGACCGAAAATCCTGCGTAAAACTGATCTTGTAAAAAATTTCGACAAGATACTAGCCATAATTAGAAAATGCCCTTATAATTTCGCTTCTTTAGGCGCGTAGCTCAGCTGGTTAGAGCACTACCTTGACATGGTAGGGGTCGTTGGTTCGAGTCCAATCGTGCCTACCAATTTTCTGGTTTGTTTTCAAAGACTTATCAAGAGAGTTGGTTTTCTGGGGAAGTTCGGGGGAAGAAATTGTACTTCCACCCATGGCCGCCGCTAACAAGCGGCGCTCATTTCCACCATCTGCACCCGGTATCCATCGGGCGTATTTTTCCAAAAGCATCTTAACACTGTGTCCAGCTTGGTTTGCAATATAAGCTGGGTTCACGCCGTGCATCAAGGCCACCGTGCAGTACGTGTGTCGCGTCGCGTATGAGCGGCGTGTGCGTATCCCCAATCGCTTCAACGCGGGCTTCCAGTAGTGGTCGCGCTGGCTGCGTTCGTCATGCCACGCCCGCCTGGTGACCGGATTCTCGAACACATCCATTTCTTCGCCCGTCGGCGATTTTTTCATGAATGTATATGGCTTCATCGCCGTCAATGCGTCCAACGCTCTTGGCATCAAATCGACATCGCGCTCGGCGTGCGTTTTCGATCCATCACGCTCGCTTCCCTTGAAAGTACGAACGCGCTGAATTCGAACAACCGCTGTAGTGAAGTCAATATCGGACCAGCGGAGCGCGATAATTTCCTCCGGTCGCATGCCGGTGAAGAAAGCAAAGCAGTAGTAGGCCCAGATGCGGACATCGTACCGTTCGTGCAGCTCTGTCAAAATCCGGTCTCTTTCGGCAGCCGTAAGAGGGTCGGGCAGCTTCTTCACCACTTTCAGGTTCTTGATTCCAGCCATCGGATTGTCAGCCGCACGCCGGCCGCTGTATTCGAAATCGAATATCCCCCGGAGCGGAATCAAATAATTGTTGTGCGCTTTAGCTGATGGCCATGGGTGCCGGCCGATCGTTGATGACAGCACCTGGTAGGTGAGGGCCGACATCAGCGTATTTTCACCGAGCAATGACTTCCATAGGCGTAGCGCCGTTTTGTACTGATCGAGTGTAGCCCCTTCTAATTGTCCCTTTGAATCGAGCCACAATTGGGCAAGCGCGCCGAACGAATTCGGCGCGTCCCCCTTGGCACGCTCCGAGTCTGGGAAAAACTCTGAGTAATTGAAGGTGCCGAGGTCGAGTCGGCGCCGGATCTCCGCAGAGACTTGATTCGCGTACTTCAGATTTGCGGGAGTCGGCGGAAGCGGCTCACCGCCGGTCCGTAATGTCTCCCTGCACGGTTCACCGTTGAACACAAAGTTCAAACGGATACTGTTCGTGCGTTTCTCGACCCCACTGCCTTTCCTACCCATCTGTCATACCCTTCCATGTCGATATAAATGTGTCCGTCAATGCCGCGTGTCCATTCACGCCCCTCAAGCCATACGCCGCTTTCTACTTTGCGACGAATGGCCTTTTCCGACAGTCCAGTTTTCGCAGATGCCAACGCGATTGTAACGTAGCGGGCTGTTGTGACTGCCGGCGGAGCCGCGTCGCCTGGTGGTCTGACCAATTCGGCGAGAGCCTGGGCAAGTTTGATAATTGCTGGTTCGGTCATCATGTTCATTGGCAGGTTCTCCGAAAATCCACCACCCACACCCAAGGGTTTGCATCCCAGCTGCCGGCGCCGTTGATTGATTCCCAAAGAGAACGATAGCTTTCTAACGCGGAATAAGCCGGATCGCCTTCGACGCTATGCCCGTAATGTCGCCATTCATCGCCGAGCCATCCCTCTGTGCCGGTTCCATTCGGGCCTTTGTCTAATGGCCCAATCCAGTTAGGCTCAATGCCTTCAGCGATGCAGTCTGCCTCACTGATTTCCTGCAGCCGCTCGACGCGCACGTCGATGATTTCCAGTTGTATGCGGCTGGCATCGCGTGGCATATGTATCGATGGAGTCCATTTTCCGGCCATGCCAACCACGTCGCCGAGGCGGTCACCGTGCTGATAGGTTGCGCGATAGTCCGTTGCAATCCATCCGGCAGTTTGTCCCATTACCTTACGAAACGTTTCACGTACCCAAAGCCGGTCACCGGGTTGGCCATATGGACATGAACGATGGATGACATGCTGCGCTTCGCGGACTAATTCGCTAGCCGCCATGTCGCAGCCGGCGTCCGGATGCTTGCGATTTTTGTAGATTCTGCGCGTTTGCGTCTTGCTTCCATCCAGCAGGGCGAGCACCATGGCGCCGGTAAATAGGATTGGGCGTTCTTTCATGGACGCACCTCGGCAATCTGAGCCGGCGTAGTGATACCTCTGGCGTTATCTATGGCTTCCGGGAAGGTTTCATGTTTGCCGGCGTGCCAGGACTCTGTGAAATTGAAGCACCAACATCCTTCGCCATCACGATAAAACCAATTCTTCTCGATAAAGTTGAGCCGATCAGAATTTCGCTTCAATACTTCGACTTCGTCAGCAGCTGGAGCAGGTGCTGCTGACGTTTCCGGTTCCTCCCACGGCACAAGCGATACCGGAATTCCGGCATCGGCTCTTTGTACTGAAGCGAGTAGGGCGCGGCCGGCATCCGGATTCATAAACGATGCACGAATGGCCGTAACGCAGTCACGCTGGATAACGTTGAACAGGCTCCCGCCGTTCAACTCCGTGACCACGCCAGCAATGTGCCACAGGTCATCATCACTCAGTTCAGGACCTCTGGCGAACGCGAAACGACGCAGTGCGATCAGGAACGCCACTCGCATTTCAATTTCCGGATTTGCTGGCGATGGTGCCAGCGCACGATCACGATAGATTCGTAGCTCCTTCGCTGCTTCTTTTGGGTCGCAGCCGTTCTCCAGCCACGAAATGACTGGCATCAGGTCGGGCTGCGTTGCTTTCGTGGCGCGCAATCTGAGTACCTCATCGCGCAGAGCGTCATAGTCGGTTGCGCCAGCTAGATGCAAAGCTTCTGCCCTTGGATATGGCAAGCGCAGAAGAGTGGCGTGCAGTTTTGCTTTGTCAGACAGGAGTGCTGTGATAATTTCGTCGTCGGATTTATACGGTGCGGCCATCGCGGCGTCCTTGGCGGCCTTGAGCAACGCCGTCCGATACTGACCCATGCTCTGAAACGAGGCAGCATAAGCGTCATTTGCAATCAGTTGCAAAATTCCGTGAAAATTGGTGTCACTCATAAAAATGGTTCCAGTGATTCGTTGAAGAGAAGGGCGGCCAACGCCGCCAGGGCTAATAACACAATAAGCGCGTCCGCGGCGCTGCGTGCTGTCTTGCGGATCGATTCAGCACTTTTGGTGGCGATGGGCATTGTTAAGAAGCTGCCTTTCTCGTGCTCAGCCATTCGGCGAATGATCCTGAGAACCAGTCGGCGTCCAGGAACGCTCGGTAGTTTTTCTGAGCCCTAGTCATTCTTGGTAGTGCGCGCATGGCGCCGTATTCGACACCGTCAGTCGGATGGCAATTGCTGATCTGATGAGGTCTGTCGCCATCGAAAACCACGCCGATATAGTGACCGGCATCAGCGGCTATGACACCAGGTTTGCCATGAACGACGACAGCACGGCCTAACTCCGCTGGCACGCCGTAGTGGTCGCGCACATACTCGCAAGCCATTACGCACCACCTTTCTCAGATTCGAACTCAGGTGCCGGAGCAGCGTGATCTTCTTGCAATGCCAGGGCATACTGGCCTGGCGACCAAGAGAGCGGCTTTTTGCAGTTTCGGATGACTTCGTTCAGCATGTCGAAGGCGTCCGAAATCTCCGCCGGAAGTTCGCCATCTTCCGGGAGGTCGTCGCAGAAGTGATCGTTGCCATCGATTTCCCTGGCAAAGGTTGGTTCGCATATGATCAGGCGCAGTTCGGCCAACGTCATTCCATTGTCAATGGCGTGATCGTTCGCCTCCGACAAATCACAGAAGTATTCGTCGGCAGCATCCGAATACAGCATCGCTTCGCCATCCCATGGGCGCCGTTCCATCGCGGCATATTTCGCGGTCGATCGCATATCCGCGCACTTCCTGCAGAAGCTGTTCTGGTTGACGATGTCACCGCAAGCGCAGACTTTGTGAGTGCTGCCACAGTAGCGAGCCATATGCTCGTCGTTACCCCAGAATTGTCCCGTGCGGGAGACCCAGCCAGTAACCGTTTGAATGCTGGCCGCTTCAGGGGAGGAGTAAAGAACCATCAGTTCGGGTTTGCTCATATCGATACCTCAGAAGTAGTTTGCTCATCGCCGAGTTGCGCCTCGGCTTTTAGAATGTCGATGATTCGTTTGTTACGGTCGCCAACAGTGGACAGCAGCGCCAACAGCAGCAGGTCGTGCGGCCCCCGCGTCTTGCGGTTGAATCCTAGAACCGCTCCGGTTTTCCAAGCGCGGGTCGGGCTGTCCATGCGCGACAAGCGGACTTTGTAGTTGCCGGTAAGCTGGTCGCCTGTGCCGTCGTTTGCAATCTCGACTGTTCCCATGTGTCGGGCGCGCGATTCGTCGCCGCGCGGGATCATCTGAATGGTTACGCGGATCATGATGCGTTCGCGTCGAAGTAAGCCTGTGCATTTGTTGCGTGCGGCTCGTCATCCTCTGGAATTAGACCTGGGCCGATAAGCCCGTTTTCAATCCACTCCATCGCACTGTCAGCACCGTCACCGTGCTTCCACTCGATCCAGGCCGCCTGGTTAGCGACTGTCAGGTTGTTGATAACTTTGCCTGCGGTTTCTAGCGCACTGATTTGCCCTTCTCGCAAGGATTTGAGCGCAGCATGGCTTTCGTGCCGACAGAACAGCATCATTGCGAAATTTGCGACATCTACGGGATCACCCTTGGCCACGGCGCCAAGCAGAAGTTCGGCCAATCGTTCTCCGGAGGTTTGGCTGATGTCATGCCAGCCGCCGAAGCCTTGTTGTCGCTTGATGGCCAGCTTGTCTTTCATGGCCTTGGTGAACAGGTCGACCGCATGGTCGTCGAAAATGGCGGCGTCGTCGTCCTGCAGGTCAGCGATGCCGATTTCCGGCACGCGGCGCGCCCAGACCCAGACCGGGCCGTCTTCGGTGTCGTGGATCGAAATAGTGAACCAGCCTTCACCGGCCGGCGGCGTTGGCTCCCAACGGCTGATGTCAGGGTTGCCGTGCTCAAAATAGCTGTCGTAGACCGGATGGGTGTCATCCTCGCCGTCGAGCTTTTTGAACTTGGTTGCCAGCCCCTGGCTCTTCAGCCAGGCTTTGTACTGTTCGTCCTCGCCTTCATCGAAATTAGGGACGCCGATGTGGAACCAGAATCCGTCAGAATCGCGCACGACGGGAAGGGGCTGAATAAGCGGTGCTGGGTTTGTTGTCATGATAGGATCTATTTTTTCGTTCGGGAGACAAGATGGAAGAAGAGAAAATTGTGTACCGTGATAAAACGATTGCGGTCACCCTCATTGAGCTTGTCGGTGGGAAGTGGTTGTCGGCAGTGAGCATCGACGGCAAACATGTCGCAACCAAAAAACTGCCGTTTGCAGTTAAGGACGATGCGCGCACCCATGCCGTAGATGCGGCAATGGCTGTCATAGACCGAATTCAGTAACGTCATGCCACTCTCGCAATCTCGCGCTCATGGGCGAAGTTCAGCCGCGCGAGTGCATTCGCTTGATATGGTGAGACACTATTGCCGCACATGCGGACTTGAGCGGTGGCTGTAAGGGGGATGCGTGGCAAGGTCAGTGGATCGGCGACTTGCTTTCCGTCTTTGAATAACAGCTTCGGGTCCGGAATTTCGTGGATGATGTAACCCCTCGGGAATCCCTGGGCGCGAAACAGTTCAGGGGCTTTCAGCATGCGGAGCATGATGTCTACCAGCACCCATCCGCCGACAATAACCATATCCGCCAAGTCCGGGAAATATTCTGGCAAATACTCATGCAGCAACTTCGCGCAAGCACGCGCGCCTTCGCGGTGTTCCGGCGACAAACAGTCGACGGGCACCTGAATGGTTTTCACGAGGCCCATGCGCGCCTTGGTCGGGAGCGTGTGCATCGGCTCGTCAAGTGCTTGCCACTGCCCACCGCTACTGTAGTACTTCACGCAATAGGCGGTAACGAGTTGTTGGTTGCTGCCGGCTGCGGTGATAGTTGATATTGGAACGTCCATCGCGCGACCGTGGCCATCATAGAATCCTCCGTTGGCCTGTTCCATGAATGCTGTAACGACTGCCTGCTTCACACCACCGGCCACAACAGTGCTCAGTGGGGCCGTGATTTCCTGTACGCGGGCATCTTGCCCTTTACGCTCGCCGTATCCGATCGTGATCAGACTTGCACTTACGAGTGCATGATGCGTGCCGCCGGCGGAAACCGTTGTTAGCGGATCGCCAATGTTGCGGCCAATCAAGTGCGACTCTGTAGTGCCACGCAGCGGTGTGAGCATTGGAGCGACTACCGAGAAGTGTCCGCCCTTCACCTGCGCGCAAATCGTTCGTAGCGGCTCGTTGGCGGGCATATTGCGTTGACTGCTCGCATTGGCGTGCTCGCCGACAAATGGGACCAGAACCGGCTCGGCCAAGGCGCGATGATTCTCTGTGGTCAGCGTCCCAAATGGCTTATCCAACTGTGCGGGCTTGCCGGAATAGGTTGGGCCACCGGCGCCGACGATGAATGGCTTTGCACTGGTCAGGACGTGGCGCCATATTCCCTTTGCAACCCGCCGCTGGGTGTTGACTGCTAGCGGCTTCTTGCGTCCGAAGATGCTACGCGATGGCAGAGTAAAGTCGATGCACTCCGCAGCGGTACGCCATGGTAGCAATTTACCCTCGCGCACGCCTGGGCCGTCCGGATCGCCATGCGTGTGGCCGGAGAAGTAAATAGGGCGGTTATCGCGCCGCGCCACGAGAAAGAGGCGCTTGCGAATTGTCGGCGCGCCGTCGTCGCAGGCGCGCAGTTCTTTGTAATCGACCGCATATCCCAGTCCGCGCAGCTGGCGTACGAAGCTATCAAACGTTTTTCCCTTTTTTGCAGGGTCTGGATATGCCTTGCCGTCGGCGCCGACGATCAGCGGCCCCCAGGTCGTGAATTCGCCCACATTCTCCAGCATCAACACGCGAGGCTTGGTCAGCGCTGCCCAACGCATTCCTACCCAGGCCAGGCCACGGATATTTTTCGCAACGGGCGTGCCGCCCTTGGCCTTGGAAAAGTGCTTGCAGTCTGGTGACAGCCAAACCAACCCGACAGGGCAATTGTTCGTCACCTTGATCGGGTCGACATCCCAGACGCTTTCACATAGGTGCTGCGTGCGCGGATGGTTAATCGCATGCATTGCCAGCGCTTCCGGGTCATGGTTGATCGCAATATCGACATGGCGGCCAAAAGCTTGCTCTAAACCGGTGCTGGTCCCGCCACCGCCGGCGAAGTTGTCGATGATCAGTTCATTGCCGAGGTCGAGCGGCAGGCTCATCAGGTCGCGCTTCATGCGGCCACCTGTGAAGGCTCAATCATTTCGACAGCAGCGGCCAGCACATCCAACTGCTGGAAGCCACTCGTAGAATGCTTGGCGATGATCGTGGCGGCTGCGAGTGCGTCTATTTTCTTTCCGTCCATGATCTGTTGGATCAATACGGAATATTTCGACATGTGCGCGACCCAGTTCGCACCGTGCAATTGTTGGGACGCGTTGCGGGCTTCGTAAAGCTTGGCCATGATTTCGATGGTTTGCTGCAGCGGTTTAGACATGCTGGTCGGATTCCGAGTTGCGGCGCGTTTGCGCGGGTTGTGTGATAACTGGTTGGTGCTAGGAGCGACTTACTACGCGAGGCCGGCAAGTGCTTTCAGTTCCAGCGTGGTTTTGCCGGTGAACTCATGCAACTTCACGAGCAGCGTCGATCCGAGCGGCTGTACCTCGTTGCGAGCCTTGCTGATCACCGGCGGCGCGACCTGGATGGCGCGGGCGAGGGCGGCGTCGTTCTTCAAGTTCTGTTGCTCCAGCACTACGTCGAGCATGTGGGCTACTGAGTGCGATGTAATTTTGGCGTTCATGGCGGTCCTTTTGATAAATTGGATTTTGAGGATGAGGCAGAACTCAGATTTATGGCTTCAACAAAGTGCGCGTACCGTCGTGCTGCATGGTGCTGACGATTTCGTCGGTTTCCATTTGTTCAAGAAGGCGTGCTGCGCGTTTATAGCCAATGCGGAGATGGCGCTGAACCAGAGAAATTGAGGGCCTGGAATGTTCGCGGACGATGGCCACTGCCTGTGAATACAATGGGTCAGGGCCATCGCCGAAATTTGCAATCGGGATTCCAGCATGGCTTATCGTTGCGGTCGCGCCATCCTCGCGCAGTAGATTTTCAATGCCGTTTCGAGCGGAATGTGTCTTTCCACTTGATACGACGGCGGCTTCTGCATCCGCCTCGCCACCAAGCGCGGACACCAGGTCGTTCAGCATCTTGTTGAGCTCGCCGGACATCAGCACCACGTCGGCATCGAATCGCTCATCATCGTTCTGGCTGGTGCCGTCCTGCCCTTCCTTGAGCACATCCAGCGGCGTGACGCGTTTGATTGTCAGCGACTCGGTCAGCATGAATGAAATGTGATCCGACCAGGTCATGGCCAGCCGAGTGCATTGCTTGCCGGTGGCGATGTGGCGACGCGAATCGTCGGCGTCCAGCGTGTGGCGGATGTACCGCACCGTGGCCTTGCCTTCGCCGGCTGCGCGCAGTTCGGTGTCCTGGTCGACCGTGAAGCCGTGCGGCGCTTCATCTGATGCCAGCCAATTGGTCATCGAGGTCAGCGGCGAGTGCGCGGTACGCAGGCCGGAAATCTGCAATTTATCGACCGATGCCAGCAGCAGCTTGAGGACTTCCTCGGCCTTGCTCGGGCTGGCGGCGTCGATCACCAACCAGCCATTGACCGGGTCGATCCAGACCCAGGTGCTGCGCTGGATGCTGAATGCTCGCGGCAAAAGTTCATCGGTGACTTGCTCCTTCAGATCTTTGAGCTGCTTGCGGCCTGGTGCAAAGCCTTGCTGCTCTTCAATCTCGGCGGCGCGCGCCTTGGAGACCTGGTTGACGACGGTGGCCGGCAACAATTTCTTTTCCGTGCCGAGCAGGATCATCATCTGGCGATTGACGGTATGCACCAGCATGCCGTTCTCGCGCGGCGACAGCCAGCCCTGGCTTTGCAATTCCAAGCTGCTGCACTTGGCGAAAGCCTGCGGCGCCAGGAAGGTTTCCAGCTGTGCGGCTGAAATTGCCCACGGCGCCGGGATTCGGTAAATCTGGAGGTTCTTGAAAAACATGTTCGATACCCTTTGGATGCGGTGTTAAAAGTTTGATTTCATGACGCGCCGCGCTTGCCTGAGCGCCGGGAGGAATTGTTCGCCGCTGCTGCGATAGAAGCGGAAGAGGTAGTAGAACGTCCTCATTTTGGATGCCTCAATTCGGCATGGCATGCGCGCTTGAACGCTAGACGGCTGCTGTCGTCATCGGGCCAGCCGTCAGCGTTGCAGAGGTCTGCGCGCTGGGTTTGAATGTCGGCTTCAATTTCTTCCGGAGTAGGGGCCGCGTACTCGCCGGCGTTGTCTGCCAGCGCATAGCCGACTCCAATGGTTGCGATAAAGGCGATGGCGCCGAGAATGTCGCGCAAGGTGTTCATTTGGTCCTTTCGCTAATACCAAAAGTGGCGATGATCGTCTTCACCTCAGTTAAAGAAACATCGAACGCCGCGCCATCAACCCAAAGACACGCAGATTCGCGTTCGATCTCAATATCGGTGCGCGCGATGCTCCCAGACCTATAGGCCAAGGATGTCGAGCCTTTGAAGAGCGAAGCCGTGAGCGAAGTGCCAGTCGACGACAATAGAAGGTCAACACCGCGTACCGTCGACTTCACCCTCAGAGTTTTGCGCACGTCTGGTGGCGGCGTAATTGGCGTGCAGTCGATACTCATGCAGCACCCACTTTTTCTCCGCAAAACGGGCAGTAAGAAAAAAACATGTTCGTCACTGTGCCTTTGGCGCTTGAAAATCCCTTTTTGCTTCCCTTGATCCGGAATGGGATAAACAATTTCGATTCGACTGATTCGCCGAATACGATGGCTTTACCCAAACATTCGACCTGAACATCATCGCCAGCCACGGGCTTGTAATGCTCGATGAGGGCTTTTGATGTTTCATCGAGGCAGTTGCAGTTGCTCATCGTGCTTCCTCAATCATCTTGTCGAGCTTGGCTTCCAATTGCTTACGAGTCGGCGCGCTGCCGTCCCAGCACATCTCGGTCAGGAACTGCTGAGCGTGTTTGCCGGTGACCAGGTTGATCAGGGTTTCGTAGCGGAGGGCAGTAAGGTCGATCGCTGGGCTGTTAAATGCATCAACAGACTGGCGGTGATCGATGCGGACGACGTCGCCGAGCGAAGTCGCGGCACGCTGCCTTGCGACATCAATTGCGCGGCGCAAGGTGGCGGCATCCGACGAGGTGCCGGCGTGATCGCGGATAACGATGCGGGTACCAACCCATACGAGGTGATTCAAATTCGCCTCGCACCAATCGACCCGGGCCGTGTCCAGGTCGTTTTTTGACTGTCGCGCTTGATCTTGCTGGAAAGCCGCAATGCGATTTACGTCTATTGCCTGATTTTTCATGTGCTCACCTTTGCTGTTGCAGTGCTGTAGGCAAATAATAGTCCGACTATTATAAATAGTAAATAGTCGGACTATTAAATAATGAAATATTTTTAAATATGTTGCGAAATGGAAAAATGACCGTGTGAACGGTCATTGCAGAAGATTTGGGAAGGGAGGGCAGCGCGGTTGCTGGGATCGCTGGGCCGCGCCGCTGTTTGTGAGTATTTAAGTGTGCTCTAGCGCTTCGAAAATGACGCGCTCGATTTCTTTATGGCGGGTCTGAATTTTCGAGTGCCGATCGAGATTGAATGCCGAGTTTGGGCGTGCTGATTGAGGTAGTTCATGTTGGTTGAGTTGAGCCCAAAGGCGAACATCCTGCAACACCGTCCACAATTCAACAACGTACTTGCGTTCCTCTTCCAGGAGTGGAAGAAGGTCACGAAGGCCGAACGCTATCACTGAGCCTGACTTGCTCTCCATGCGATTGATCATAATTGAACCTCATCTACTGTTGATACCGAGATGCGCCCGCTGATCGGACGCCGGGGAAGTTTCCCCGACGTTGCCAGCCGGACGTGCCGCGTGGGATAGGTCAGCGCGCAGCGACTTTCTTCTGTGCTGCTTTTTGTGAATCAGGAACGATGGCGTAGTCTGCTGGATTGCCGGAGTCCGTCGGGTTTGTGATTACCGCTTGCAACTCGGGTGACATCGGCCAGTTCAGATTTATGCCCTTTGGGGGAATCGGTGAAAGGAACCATTTTTTGTAGATGCGCGTTATCTCGCCAGACTTGAATACTTGAGCAATCGAGCCGTCAACAACGCGCTTAAAGTCCGGGTCATTGCGCCGTTGCATCATGCCAAGCGGCTCAACAGAAAGCGGTTCCTTTGTGATCACCAGATCTTCGGGGGATTTGCTGCTAGCTCGTAATGAAGTCAGAACAATGTCGTCCTGCGCATATGCGGCCGCGCGGCCGCTTTCCACCATCAAAACACCTTCGGCGGTATCCCTCACGGTTACTAGGTTCATTCCCAGATTTTGAGAGCCATTCAGCACAGTGAGCTGTTTCAAGTATGACGATCCTGACGTAGCAGCGACGGTTTTCCCTTTCAGGTCCACCAGGTTGCGCACATTAGAAGTGGGTTTGGTAATAAATCTTCCCGAAGTCACGAAAACAGTGGGTGTGAAATCGACCTGGCTGTGACGTTCGACGTTGTTTGTAGTGTTGCCGCACTCGAGATCGATTGTGCCATTTGCCAAGAGCGGGATGCGGGTCGACGGCGTCACCGGAATCATCTTCACATCGAGTCTACTCAGGCCCAGCTTGCGTTGAACAGCATTGACCACCTTCATGCAAAGGTCAACCGTATATCCCTGGTACGATTGATGATCGTCAAGATAGGAGAACGGTACTGTGAAGTCTCGCACTCCCAATGCGATTGATCCGGTCTCATTAATTTTTTTCAGCGTACCTGTTAGCTCCTGGGCCTGCACGTTGATCGCAGTGACACTGGAAGCTAGCAAGATCGTAGCGCAGATGAATTTCATTATTATTCCCTCTAGTTTTTTCCTCGCGTGACAGTGGCTGTCTATTTTGCGAATAGTTGGTTCAAGTCCTTAAATGCCTTGAATTCAAGAGCATTTCCTGATGGGTCATAAAAAAACATTGTTGCTTGTTCGCCAGGCTCACCCTTGAATCTAATGTAGGGTTCGATGACGAATTTGATTTTCTCCTCCTTGAGTTTTGCAGCAAGGGCTTCCCATTGCGCCATGCTCAGTACAACTCCGAAATGCCGAACTGGTACTTCCTTGCCATCCACGGCACCAGTCGAAGCGATTGACGTTTCAGTGGGAGCCAGGTGAGCAACGATCTGATGGCCGTAAAGGTCAAAGTCGATCCATGCATCTGAACTTCTTCCTTCCGGGCAGCCTAAAAGGCCGGCGTAAAAGCTTCGAGCTTCTGGGAGGTCGTTAACGGGGAAGGCCAGGTGAAACGGTGGAATGATTTTGTCAGTCATGAATATCCTCTTTATGTTTTATTTGAAACGGATTCACAGAATAAGCGAATGAAAAAGCGATGTAAAATGATTAATTTTCAGGCTTAGCATAGAAATATTTGGTGCTCATGATTCGATACCTAAAAACATTTATCGCTGCGGCTAAGTCAAGTTCGTTCTCCGTTGCCGGAGCGCAGATTGGGCTGACGCAATCGGCCGTGAGTTCGCAAATCAAGCGGCTTGAGGATGAATTCCACTGCGAGTTGTTCGATAGAACTGCGAAGTCCGTGATCTTGAGTCCGACGGGGCGCAATCTGCTTCCGCTGGCGTTGGAGATCATCGCACTGTATGAAAAAATGAAGGCGGCGGCCGGGTCGTTGGATATTGGAGGCAATATCCAGATCGGTGCAATCACCAGCGTTCAAACAGAGTTGCTTGGGGATGCCCTACAAATGTTGAAGAAGCAATTTCCTCGCGTGGAAGTCAACATTGTTCCCGGCATGTCGATGCACATCATGGCAAAGATCGACTCTGGTGACATCGATATGGGGATAATTCTCAAGCCGCAGCAAATGCCAAAAGAGCACCACTGGGAACCGATTCTCAGTGAGCCATATGCCGTTATTGCGCCAGTGGGGTCGACTGAAAAAAGGCTGCAAGACCTAATGAAGAAGTATCAGTTCATCCGATACAATCGTTTCTCGACGGGTGGCCGGCAGGTCGATCAGTTCTTGAAGAAACACAGGATTTCCGTGAACGAGGGAATGGAGTTAGACGAGCCTGCGGTAATAATTAAAATGGTCGAACGAGGCCTTGGCGTGTCGATCGTTCCGCTGTGGCTAGCGATGGACAGAATGCCTGCTTCGGTGCGCATCGTGTCACTTGGGAAGGCCGTCTTCCACAGGGAAATTGGAATACTCGAGCATCAGCGTTCGTTGAGCAACCCGTTATCTGTTTTCATGCACTACGCATTGCGTGAAGCCGCAAAAGGCGTTCAAAAGCGCGTCGCCGATACCGGCCTATTTTTCTAAGTGAATTTCTTGCCTGTCCACGCAAAGACCACTCGATAGTGGATTCGAATGTTATCGAGGCTGGATCGGGGGACGATGTACGGCTCATACTGCTTGTTGTCAGAGATGATCGCAATGTCGCCGTTCGGTCGGCGCTCAATCCGGCGCGTGAACACTTCATCCGTCATTTGAAAGCCGTAAATCCCACCACTCTCTTTGATTCGAGTTACGCCGCGATCAATCAAGAGCAGATCTCCATCGCTGTACGTTCCATCCATGCTATTACCAACTGCCGGCGTCAACGCCAGGTCTTTGAGCGCTGAAAACTTGACGTTGTTTTGGAGGAATGACTTTGAAACAGTCATCTTTCGAATAGAAAAATCGGAATCGCGCTCCGCATCTTTCGCGGCTGTGCCGAGCTCAGACGGTGAATAAAGCCTGATTTCGACGTTATCCGGCGAGTCGGGCATATCGGCACCATTTGCCAGTGCGGCATAACCGCCCGTGCTTTTTTGTAGCGAGTCGACGCGCTGAGCAAGACTTGGGCTGATGTCTTCCAACCGAGCACCAAGGGCTTCGGCAAATTTCTGCACGGCGGTCAGATTCAACGGAATCTTGCCGTTCATATATTGAGTAATCGTCCCCTGGGTTTTCCACCCACACATAAAGGCTAGCTTCTCCTGAGTGAGGCTAGGGTCAGTTTCTTTACGTCGCAGAAACAACGACTTCAATCGCGTCGCGTCCTGAATCTGCTCGTCGGTGAGTGGTTTGGCTGGCATTTGGCAAGATTAATAGTATTACTTCTATTTCTCAAATAGCCTTACTATTGACTATAAATAATAGTCCGACTATTATCTAGGCGAATCGCCATTAACTTACGAAGGCACAGCCACAGCATGCACCTCGGTACTTACTTGAAAAAAGCCGGCCGCTCTCAAACCGAATTTGGGTCCACGTTGTCCCCACCGGTATCACAGGGGCAAATGAGTCAGTGGATTCTCGGGAAAACCCGAATCACGCTGGACTATGCCTTGCAGATCGAACCGGAAACCGGTGGCCTGGTCACTCCGCAAGACTGCGCAGATATGTATGTCGGCGCCGACAAGTAATTGTCGATGAATGAAGAGTAGTTCTTTTTCGGAAATTAATCATGTTCCTTGATCCACACGAAAGCGCAATCGCCTCCTTGTCCCGTCATATCAACGCGTGGAAGAAGCGCTCCGGCATGAGTAACGCGACGATTGCAGATGAGATTGTGAAGGCGCACGACCGCATTGGCGGCCCGGTCCGTACAGGCATCCGCTTTGAGTCGCACAGTTCCGACGAGTACAACCGAATGAAGGCAAATTCGGCGCGGATCTGGCGCTGGCTGGATGACGTGACGGACGACAAGAACCTGCTGAACGCCAATTTCCTGCCGTCCGTGGTGGCGGCGCTCCCTCCTGATTTGAAGATCAGCTTCTGGAACGAGTACCTGGCGCACGACGGCTTATGTGTCACCGGCGTGGACGCAGCGGAGCAGGGCGAGTTTCACATCCATGACTTGGCTCGGATCATGAAGGAAGACTCGGAGGCCCACCAAGCATGCGCAAAGGTCATCGAAACCCCTGACCTGGCCACGCTGCAACTGGCGAAAAAGGAAATCGACGAGGCCATCGAGATGAAGAAACACGCCGGCCGCATGATCGGCGCCATGATCCGCGCCAAGTCGTTCCTTGGCAGGATCTGCCATCCACGCCGCGCGCGGGAGGTACAGCGATGAATGATGTGCGCCACGTCCTCCAGGCTGCTTTTTGGCTTTCCTGTATCTACGCTTTGCTCTCTCTCAAGGTGCCTTCATGAAAACTCAAGTCGCTGCGACATCAAAACAGGCCTTTCGGGGTTTGATTAACTCCAATCTCCCAGACCGCGAGCGCGAAGTGATGGCGCTGTTCACCGGCTACGACGTGGAGCTGAGCCGGAAACAGATCTGGAAGCAGCTTTGCGCGCAGCAAGGTGATCGCGCGCCGGGCGAGGGCGGGACATGCGGCCGCGTGAATGCGCTGGTCAACGTCAAGAAACTGCTCGTCAGCCGCGGCGAACGCATCGATCCAACAACCGGTAAGCCCCAGGAACTCTTGGGTTTGCCCGTCGCCAACCAACTACAGCTTTTCTCATGAACGCACACCCACTCGCCACGCTAAAGTTTCGCGAAAACACAAACAGGTCGGTGCCGATGGGTGCCAACCGCAACTGCAGCATTTGCAAGCAGTTCAAAAGGCAGCTGGGCGGCCGGATGCTGACTGCGCCGAATGCGCGCGTGAAGCGCTGGGCGTGCGGGGACTGCGCAGAATGAGCGTGAAAATCCTTGTCGGTGATTCCCTCACGATATTGCGCACGCTGCCTGACAATTCGGTTCATTGCGTCGTGACATCGCCGCCGTACTGGGGTTTGCGCGACTACGGTGTCGCCGGCCAGCTTGGCCTGGAGTCCTCGCCCGCCGAGTTCATCGCCAACATGGTCGGGGTCTTTGAGGAGGTGCGCCGCGTCTTACGGCCGGATGGTACTTGCTGGGTGAACATGGGGGATAGCTACGCTACAGGTGCCGGTAGAGTCGGGAGTCACCCAGGTGGTGGGGTCCAGGGGGAAGCATGGCGCGGCGCGCGCGGCGGCCATGAAGGCAAACACGAATACAGTGTTGGCGCCCGAGGAACTGGATCGCTTACACAGCCTAATCGTATGCCTCAACCGGGGCTGAAGCCAAAAGACCTTTGCATGATGCCGCACCGTCTCGCCATCGCTTTGCAAGATGCTGGCTGGTGGGTCCGTCAGGATATTGTCTGGTCAAAACCGAACCCAATGCCGGAAAGTGTGCGTGATCGCTGCACTAAGGCGCACGAATATATTTTCCTCCTTACCAAATCGGAACGCTATTTTTATGACGCCGAGGCGATCAAAGAGCCTGTAGTTGGCGATCCTGATTCACCCCGCAATCGTTGGGATAGTAAGGATTACGACGTTCCGGGTCAGAAACCACAGAAGCGAATCGCGCGCGGCGTCGGATTTGGTCATGGAACAGACGCGAATGCTAGGCAACGCGGGCGGGTTAAGGTGAAGGTTCCTGGCGGGTGGGATCGCGGGGCCGGCAGCCACGGTACGATTCATCGCGAGGGACGCACCGACGCGGAGTACCAGGATGCCAAGGTTTCTGACAAGCGGAACAAGCGCAGCGTCTGGACGATGGCGACAAAATCGTTTGCTGAAGCGCATTTTGCAACATTCCCGCCGGAGCTGCCTGAGACATGCATCAAAGCTGGCTGCCCAATCGGTGGTGTAGTCCTCGATCCATTCTTTGGCGCCGGCACTACCGGTTTGGCTGCGGACCGCCTGCAGCGCGAATGTATCGGGATCGAATTGAACCCGGTTTATGCCGAGATCGCCCGCAAGCGCATTCAAGCCGATTCCACGTTGTTTGCTGATGTGCGAGTGGCCGCATGAAGCGTCACAAGCCCATGAAGCGCACTGGGTTTGTCGCAAAGCCCAAGCCGGTTTCCGGCCTGCTGCGCAAGTCCAACTTGGGCGAATCAGCAATGCGTTTGCCGAGCACTCCCAAGCTGACGCAGCGGAAGCCGATCAAGGTCCGGCGCCAGAAGCTGTCGAAAATCCGTGCCTCCGCGCGCGATCAGGACTGCACACTGCGATTTCCGGTCTGTAACGGTCGCAATGAAACGACTGTGCTGTGCCATAGCAACCTGCTGGAGGACGGTAAGGGCATGGGGCTGAAGGCACCGGACGAGTGTGGTGCCTTCGGTTGCAGCGCCTGCCATGACGTGCTGGACGGCCGCGCGCCGCGCCCAGTCGGTTTCACCTACGACCAAATGATTTCCCGATTTCGCCAGGCTGTCGCCGCGACGCATGTCGTTTTGCGCCACCTGGGTTTGTTGAAAGCTGAATGATGAGTATAGAACTGATACGCCGCGCTCTGAATTGCCAGCTGCCGGCCGGACAAAAGGACGTGCTGCTTTCGTTGTGCGATATGGCTAATGAGCATAACGAGTGCTGGCCGGCCATTACGCAAATCAGTCGGCGCTGCGGTACCGGTCCCCGGATCACGCTACAGCACCTTGCCGACCTTGAGGCAGCGGACCTTATTGTGCGCCGCGCTCGATCAGACTTCGCGCCGGTCTACACAATCACGCTCCCGAAGGATGCGATATGAGTATCGCGTTGATGACTCTGGCCTGGAAGATGGACATGCAATCAGGCCGCAAGATGGTTCTGCTGGCCATGTGTGACAGTGCCAACGACGAAGGCAAGTGCTGGCCGTCGATTGAAGCGTTGATGACGAAGTGCAGCATGGGGGAGCGCACGATTCAACAGCACCTTGCCGGGATGGAGTCGGACGGCATTATTAAGCGGGACATGAGGGCAGGGCGTAGCACGGTGTACAACATCGACCCCCGCAAATTATGCACCCCCGCAGAATCTGCACCCCCGCAAATTTCGCACCCCGCAGTTTCTGCACCCACCCCCGCAGCATATGCACCCCAACCCCCGCAGAATCTGCACCCCACCCCCGCAGATTTCGCACCCAGAAACACCAAGGAACCATCAAAGGAACCTTCAAAGAAACGTAAGGTGGCACGCGGTTCCCGCCTGCCCGCCGACTGGAAGCTTTTGGGAAAACACGCCAAGGCTGCGCTGGAGATTGAACCGAAGTGGACGGAGGCTGACATCCGCCTGATTGGCGACAAGTTCAAGGACCACTGGATCGCCGCCAGCGGCAACGGCGCTTGCAAACTTGACTGGGGCGCTACTTGGCGCAACTGGTGCCGCAACGAGCAGCAGCGGGGCAACGCCGTTCGGCCCACCTCGCACGGCGCTTGGTTCGCAACGGAGCAATCTGTGGCGGCGAAGGGCGCGGAGTTCGGCCTGAAGGCCTACCCAGGCGAGTCGGCGTTCACGTTCAAGGCCCGGGTGCAAGCGGTGATCGATAACGGCGGTGTCGTGCCGATCGTGGTGTCCGGCCAGGCAGTGACGCCGCGGCCACAGCCAGAGGCTGACCCGAAAGCGCAGGTTTCGCCAGAGAACCGCAAAGCTGCCCTGGACGCTGTACGGAAACTGAAACCGAAGGGCTTCGATGCGCCGCCGCCATGAAATGCATCCTTTGCACACATCTGAACCTGCAGGCCGACGTACCGATGGCGAAGCTGGGTTTTGGGAAATGCCGGGTTGACTCCCAGCGCGCGCATTCGGTGAGTTTCCGGATTGAGCGGGTTTGCAAAGATTTTGCTCAAGTCGGCGAGGCGACGGCGATTGAGCGCACTACCTGGTCAGAAAACAACCTACTTGCAAGAAAACTAAGGAACTGAATTTTGAGCAATGCAATTCGCAAATGGCCGCGACAGCTTTCCGGAACGACACCAGTGTCAAGAAAAATGCCACGCCGGCCTGCAAAGGGACCGTCACCAATCGAAGAGCTCTTCAATTTTCAGGTGCGGGCGTTGCAGTTGCCGGTGGTGACGCGCGAACACCAGTTCCACCCGACGCGCGAATGGCGGATCGATTTTGCCTGGCCCGACCGTAAGCTGGCGATTGAGATCGAGGGCGGTATCTGGACACAAGGCAGGCACACGCGCGGCGCCGGAATGCGCGCCGACATGGAGAAGTACAACGCGATGGCAGAAATGGGCTGGGCGT
Source organism: Collimonas sp. NPDC087041 (assembly GCF_044745265.1). Taxonomy (NCBI): domain Bacteria; kingdom Pseudomonadati; phylum Pseudomonadota; class Betaproteobacteria; order Burkholderiales; family Oxalobacteraceae; genus Collimonas; species Collimonas sp. NPDC087041. Next base: position 94,744 of record NZ_JBIUZX010000011.1, on the reverse strand, counting down.
TGCTCAGGTTCGACAGCACTGCTGTTTCGAGCGGTGCGGCAATCAAGCAGGTTGAGAGATTTTTTCAGGAGAATAGGAAATGACGGCCACCAAGAAGCGCAACAAACCCTATCGGGCCAAATCCCTTGGCGAAAACATCAAGCTGAAGATGCAGCCCTGGAAGGTAAATGCGGTATTCGGTCCGCTCCTAGCCATCATCGACCAGCTGGAGCAGGACGGCACCATCGACACGACCGCACGCGGCCAGGCGGTGTATTGCGATCGCAGCGATGGGGTTTGGTACGACTCGTCCATTGCCATCATGGGAGTGGTGGAAGCCTATGAGATTCACGAGCGTAGGACAGGCTGCGTCTTGACTCTCGACCCATTGCGGCAGCTAGCCAACAAACTCAAGTACGCCGCCCCCGTGTTTCCTGCTGACACGTTGGCAGTTCGGGAATGCCTCTCCCGCATGCGTACCGAGACCATCGAGATGACGGCCGGCTATGCGCGCGACCTGATCAAGGATTTTCAGATCATGGAAGAACTGCAAAAGGTGGTTACATGAGCGCGAACGCATCGACCTCAGAACTACACGACACCATTGAAACCATGATCTTGTTCCACGACTGGCGCAACGGTGGCTCATCATCAAGGCCGGATTTGGAGAAAGTCACGGCGGCTATCGATCACTCCATCAGCGTGCTGATGCAGGTTGAGAACCTGATTCAGCAACGTGGCCGGCATAACACCGAGATTGCGTTCATGGGTTTGGCTAACGCGACTCGCACAGTAGTTCCGCCCGTAGCGGATCTTTTTCAAAGCAGCAATAAACAGTCCACAGGTGAGAAATGACTCAATTATTCAGCAACAGCCACGAAGCACTTGTGTTTGCGTTTAACTATTCGTCGCAGCAGTACGCGTTGTCACCAATGTCAAAAATGATGCAGCTTGGTGCCGTCGGTACCGGCAAAGGTTTGGTATCGATCGACGGTGCTGCGCAATCCGGATTTATCCGGAAACAGGTAGAGTCACTGAGTGAAGTTCACAAAGCATGTATCGTGGCCCGATACTCGCCGCGCTTTGAAGAATGCCCATGTTGCGGGAACAAGGATAAGGCGGTGCAGGAATATAAAGAGGCTATCGCGACCCTTAGCCAATGGGCGGTGAGCTGTTTCAGTGGCTTGTCGACGCGAGTAGCGCGCGAGTACATTATCCGATCCTATTACGAAAAAGGCTTGAGTATTTCTCGCGTGGCAGAGCGAACAAAAATTGGGAAGAGTACGCTTTACGACTACAAGTCCAAGATCATCGAACGTCTGAAAGACGTTGACCACGAAGCGCAAGTTGCAGTTGGGGATTTAGTTGGCACGATGATTCAGTACGAAGAAGTCGCTTAGTTCAGTTGCAGAGGGCCAGGTTCTGATGCTGGCGCTTCTGCCTGCGTGCTGAGGATGCCACCCAGTTGTCGCGCATGTTCGCGAGGGATCACGTAGTGAAGCCATCCATAGCGAGGATCTCGGATGTGCAGGATTGAATTGCCTTTCTGAACTTCCGGTTCGGAACTCCAAGCTGGATGTGGCACTGCCTCAAAAGTTTGACCAAAGGGCCAGCGACTCGAATGTTGATCGGTCATCAGAGCGCGAAGATCGCCAAGATTTCGCAGCATCTCGTCCACTTGAGAGCCATTCAATTTGAAAGCCATTGGCGGGTTTGTGGAGATGGTGAACAGAATAGATTTCCGGTCTGCATCGAGTTCCCAGTTGATTTCATCCAATGCCATCCCCCCTTTTTTAAAGTGTAAGCAAGTGTAACATTGGATGGCCAATAGTTGCCACAGGAGCAAAAAAGCTAACGTCTGTATGTGTGAAAAAGTGAAGGGATTCGTTAGATTTTTGTTGCACCGGAAAAAACAGTCCGGTATAGTCCGTTTTCATATACACGTCATCGGTGCGACCAGTTGAATTGATGGCGGATATTTGAGTAGATTCTTTAAGTCGCAGTCACTTTGCAGATAGCACTGGAATGCGCGAATCTCCTCAAGTATCAAAAATTCTAAAAACTCGCTTCGGCGGGTTTTTTTGTTTATGATTCACTGTCCTTAGCTGATTGGGGAGCGTTGTTTCGATAGTCAGCGAGGAGATTAGCCAGCACGATCTTTCGTAAAAGTGACTGCTCCTCGCCGCTGGCACCAAATTTCAAAGCCTCGTACCTTCATTGGTCCGAGGCTTTTTTGCATCTGAAGGCTGGGCTTATCGCGGATGTGGCCATAGGGCACTTGATCAGAAATCGAGTTGCGCTGGTGTGATGCCGAGCGCGGCTGCGATCTTGTTGATTGTGGCAGGGCGCAAGTTCTCGCTGCCTTCTTGTTTTGCATACGAAGGTTGCGAGATACCCAGCCGGCCTGCAACATCTGCCTGTGTCAGCTTCAGATGTTCGCGCCAGGCACGGACAGGACTTGCCCCATCGACGGTGGCGCTAACGACTTCGTGAGGGATCAAGTCACGGTCTTGCTCGTAAGCCCGCAGGTATTCATCGTAGGGCATCACAACAAAGGCCGGTTTCCCGTCCGGCCCGTTGATCATTTGGATGTTAGTAGGTGCGTTCATCGCGTTTCCTCACTTCTTGAATTTCAACAATTTTGATTTCGCCTGACCAGTCAAACAGCACTCTGTAGTTGCCTACTCTAAGCCGGTATCCATATTCATGCTTGGTCAGAGCCTTGACGTTCTGGCAGTCGGGCATGGCTGCCAATGTACTAACTGCATCACGAATCGGGCCTCTGATTGGCGCGTCCATCTTGCGGAGTTGCTTGGCTGCTTTGGGTGTCCATTTGATCGAGTTCATGTTTATGATTATAGCCTATTTATAGCTTTAGTCAATATAAGGCTATAAATAAATCCCCCGTGCAGTGCTGAGTTATGCGAGGTGAATCATTTCGTTATCACTCCTCTTTATCAATTGGGTTTGCAATGAATAAATCTTCTATCCGGATTGTGAGTAACGGCACCTCTTTAGGTACGAAGGTGTACACGGCAAACGGTCACGAGATCAAAGGCATCAGCAAAATAGTGATCCAGGAGATAAAGCACGGCAGTGGCGTGCGCGCGTCGCTTGAGTTCGCGTCGGTCGATCTGGACATGGAGGCCGTTACTGACGTTCAGCCAGTACTGTCCTCCAGTCCGAAAGCAATGACGGTGTCGAGCATCGATGTGAAGTTGAATGTCGATGGGCTGGACGATGTCGAGATCAGGACCGCAAAAATTCTGTCCCAATGGGAGCGAATCCACCTGATAGCACAAGAGAGTGCCGCGCCGACCGCGTAAGCCGTGTGCTGCTCCTGGCTGCGGGGCATTGGTAGACGGCGCGGAGCGCTGGTGTCCCAAGCATCAAAAGCTGCGCCAGCTTGAGGATCGGACGCAGCGAGGCACGGCGCACGAACGAGGTTACACAAGTGCATGGACCCGAGCACGGGCGCACTACCTGAGGGCGCACCCGCTCTGTGTTCATTGTGAACGCGAAGGCATCGTCACCGCCGCGACGGTCGTTGACCACATCACGCCGCCCCGCCTGCGGGAGGCAATGGGAAGCAAGGATGTTGGGTTAATCGCACGGGCAAAGGCGCTGTTCTGGGACAGCTTGCGAAACTGGCAGTCGCTTTGCAAGCGCCATCACGACATCAAGACTGCGACCGAAGACGGCGGGTTTGGGCGGAAAGTAAAGCACTGATATATGGAAGCATGGAAGCCGAAACGTTGGTGGCGCAACATAGGTGCGCTTGACGTTGTCGGGCGCGGTCGTCTGTGTGCTATCTGTGGCGGCGGCGATCATCACGAAGAACATTGCGACGACGCACCTGAGGCGTCGCACGAGCCAGAGGCCCACGCGGGCCAGGATGGTGGCGCCGACGGCACCTCGGACCTCTCAAGGGGGTAGGGGGAGTCAAAAGTCTGGGGGCGAACGTCCGCGAGACCGTCAGCTTAGTAATTTTTTTATTTCCACAAAATGAAATTTCAAAAGGGTTGATTTATGGCAAGGCCAAGAACCCCATCCAACGTGCTGCAAATGCGTGGCGCATTCGATAAGAATCCGAAGCGCGGGCGCGAGCGGGACGGTGAGCCTGAGCCAAATGGTGAAATTGGCGATCCTCCGGACGGCATGAGTGACGGCGCAAAAAAATGCTGGTTCGAAATCGTTGGCTTGCTGGCGCCTGGCGTTCTGTGCCGTTCGGATCGCTTATCGCTTGAGATGGCGGCCGAACTTCTCGCACAAATGCGGGATATGAAATGGATGGTGCCGGCGGCAGTGCTGACGCGTTACGAAACGCTGATCGGCAAATTCGGCATGACGCCATCTGATCGCTCGAAAGTGTCGGTGCCAAAGACCCAGACAGCAAATCCGTTCGCCAAGCTGATCAAGAAAGGAAAGTAAGCGTGTTCAATGGCCAATCCACATGTAACGGCGGCAAATCGCTACGCGCGCGAAGTCGTAGCGGGAAAGATTGTCGCGTGCAAGTGGGTGAAGTTGGCCTGCAAGCGCCACCTCGATGACCTAGAGTCCGCGAAGAAGAAAACATCGAAGTATTTCTTTGATGCTGAAGCTGCAGATGACGTTTGCTCGTTCATTGAATTGCTGCCCCATACAAAAGGCAAGTGGGCAAAAACTAAAGAATTGATTGTGCTTCAGCCGTGGCAGAAATTCATTTTCTGCGCTCTGTTCGGCTGGAAGCATCGCAAGAACAAGCGGCGGCGGTACCGCAAGGCGTACATTGCCGTGCCGCGGAAGAACGGTAAGTCGATTCTGGCCGCCGGTATCGCGTTGTATATGTTCGCCGCTGACGGCGAGTTCGGCGCCGAAGTGTATTCCGGCGCGACTACCGAGAAACAAGCCTGGGAGGTATTCCGGCCGGCCAAGCAAATGATTCAGCGCACTCCCGAGCTGGCGGACGCCATCGGCGCGGAAGTGTGGGCAAAGATGCTGCTAACGCCCGCCGACGGTTCGAAATTTGAACCAGTCATCGGTAAGCCAGGTGACGGTTCATCGCCATCGTGCGCGATCGTCGATGAGTACCACGAGCATGATTCGTCTGACCTGGTCGACACGATGGAAACCGGCATGGGGGCACGCGACCAGCCGTTACTGGTTGAGATCACCACGGCCGGTTACAACATTGCCGGGCCATGCTACGAACAGGAGCTGGACGCTAAGAAGGTGCTGGAAGGTGCCCTTGAGCAGGACGAACTGTTCGCGATCATTTACACGGTGGACGAGGAGGATGCTTGGGATGATCCAAAGGCGCTGCGAAAAGCCAACCCGAACATGGGAATTTCGGTCGACCAGGACTTTTTGCTTAGCCAGCAACGCCAGGCGGTGCAGAGCGCTGCCAAACAAACCAGATTCAAGACCAAACATCTGAATATTTGGTGTTCAGCCAAAACGGCGTGGATGAACATGATCGAGTGGGGCAAGTGCGCTGATCGGACGCTGCGTCGGGAGCAGTTCATCGGCGATAAAAATTGGAAGGCACTTGATTTGGCCTCACGGTCGGATATTTGCGCAGATGTCGATTGTTTCACCAGGCAGATTGATGGCAAGACCCACTACTACCTGTTTGGCAAGTACGCGCTGCCAGAGGCGGCAATCGAGTCCGGGAGCAAGTTCAAGAATTCCTACACAAAGTGGGTGATTGAAGGCTTCCTCGATCAGCATGAAGGTGCAGAAATCGATTTCGCCATAGTGCGCGACTTGGTGCTGGCTGATATGGATGTCTATGCGCCGGAGGAGGTCGTATTCGACCCGTGGCGCGCCGCGCAGCTGGCGCAGGAGCTCATGAAAGAGGGTGCAGTTGCTGTCGAGTTCCGGCAAACGGTGCAGAACATGTCGCTGCCGATGAAGGAATTGGAGAGCGCAGTCAAGGCAGGCCGATTGCACCATGACGGCAACCCGGTGCTGACCTGGATGATGTCGAACGTGGTGGCGAAGCTGGATGCCAAGGACAACATCTATCCGCGCAAGGAAAAGCAGGAAAACAAAATCGACGGCGTGGTTGCCGCAATCATGGCGATCGCCCGGGCAATGGTCGGCGCCGAGTCCTCTCAATCAATCTACGACCAAGGTATTGGCATATGAAACTAATCGATTTCCTCACAATCGCGGCGGGAATCCTCGGATTTCTGTTGTGCGTAGGAGGTATTGCCATGGTTTCCGTGCCGTGCGCCTTAGTCGCGGCGGGAGGCGGCCTGCTGGCCTGGTCATATTTGGTTGCGCGTGCAGCCAGTAAAGGATAACGATGTTTTTTCGCGGAATGTTCGATGGCCCAGCAGCTGGTGGGGGCGGGGAATGGCATTCTGGTTTGGGTGGTACACGGTCCGACTCTGGGCAATTGGTGACGACGCAGTCTGCACTGTCTTTGACTGCGCTACAAGCCTGCGTTTCGTTGATTGCCGAGAGCATTGCGCAACTTCCGCTTGAGCTGTACCGACGTACCGGGGACGGTACACGCCTGCCTGCCCGGGATCATTCCCTGTACAACATTCTTGCTTCTACGCCGAATGGTTGGCAAACGCCGTTCGAGTACCGGGAGCAGAGTCAGATATTGGCGGGTTTGCGAGGGAACAGCTTCAGTTTGATTGATCGCAACAGCGACGGGTCGGTTGCGGCGCTGTATCCGGTCTACCCGGAGCGCATGCAAGTTTTCAAGGGCGCCGACTTGATGCCGTACTACCAACTGGACGGCGGCGAGTTGATGCCACAGCGCATGGTGCATCACGTACGGTGGCTAAGTTTGAACGGATATACCGGACTTTCACCGGTGTTGCTGCATGCGAATGCGGTGGGCCATGCGCAGGCCATTCAACAGTACGCCGGCAAGTCTTTCGCCAACGGAACTGCGTTGGCCGGAGTGATCGAGCGGGCGCGAGAAGCACCTCCGATCAAGGACCAGGCCGCAATTGATCGGATTGTCAGCGATTGGGAAACAAAATTCGGCGGCAGCGGTAATGCAAAGAAGGTCGCCTTGTTACAAGAGGGCATGACCTTCCGCGCGCTCTCAATGACGAATGCTGACGCCGAGTTGATCAGTGTACTGAAGCTAATGGCGCTGGACATCGCCAGGATATACAAGGTGCCGCCGCACATGATCGGCGAATTAGACAAGGCGACCTTCAGCAATATCGAGCATCAGGCGATCCAATTTGTAATTTACACGTTGCTTCCTTGGATTCGCCGGCACGAACAGGCAATGATGCGCGACCTGCTGCTACCCAGCGAGCGCGCGGACTATTTCATCGAATTTAACGTCTCTGGTCTGCTCCGCGGCGATCAGAAATCCCGATACGACGCCTACGCGATCGCTCGTCAATGGGGCTGGTTGTCTGTCAACGATATTCGACGCTTGGAGAATCTGCCACCGATTGACGGTGGCAACGTTTATTTGCAGCCCCTGAACATGCTTGACGCCAGGGCAGCCCCCAGCGACAAGACCCTGCCAACCAAGGCACAAATCGCAGAAATAGAAGGAATCATGCAATGAGAGACTACTTCCGGACAGCCGGCCTGATATTCAATCAGCCTCTGATGGTCCACGAAGGAATGCTTGACCGGGCGGCACACTGGGCGAACCAGGTGATGAGTCTGAATATTGTCAATCTTAGCGTTCAAAATGGCGATGCCAAGATGATGGATGACGACTATCGCAACAGCGCCGATACTCGTGCAGCGCGCGCGGAAGAGCAGCGGCGGCAGGCGATCGCGTCCACAGGCGTGGCGGTCATCCCGGTGCATGGTGTGCTGGTAAGCCGGGGCACGCAGATGAACCCCTGCGAAACCATGACGAACTATGAAGACCTGCGCACGCAGCTGAACCAGGCACTTGCTGATCCTGCTGTTGAGCATATCGCGTTGGATCTGGATTCGCCCGGTGGAAGCACCAGCGGAGCCTTCGAGCTTGCAGACGACATCTTTGCCGCCCGGGCGATCAAGCCAATTACCGCAATCGTCAATTTCAACGCCTATTCAGCCGGATACCTGATCGCGGCGGCAGCCTCGGACATCGTCGCCAGCCGTACTTCAGGAGTCGGTTCAATCGGCGTCATTGCTAAACATATTGACATGTCCAAGCGCCTTGAGCAGCAAGGCGTCAAGGTGACAACTGTGTATGCCGGCGCGCATAAGAACGATCTGACGCCGAATGAACCGATTTCGGATCAATCGCTGGCATTCCTGCAGGATCTGGTTCAAGGATATTACGAGCAATTCGTCAACGCTGTGGCGCAGTATCGCGGCTTGACCGTCGACGCCGTTCGCGCGACAGAAGCTGGTGTGTTCTCTGGCCAGCGCGGAATTGATATGGGCTTGGCGGATCGGATCGAAACGCCGCAGGCAGCCGTCAACCGTCTGGCGACCTCAGTTCAGCAACGTCGAGCCGACCGCGCACCCCGCACCAAAATTGCCGCACGGGCCTCCGCAATGGCCATGCAAATCAAACTTTAACCGCGTTCGCGGGAAAAGCAACCAAGCCGCCTACGGGCGGTTTTTTCATTTCAGGAGTACTACATGTCAAAAGTAAATGAGTTACGCAGCGAACGCGCCAAGATCAATGACGCTGTTCAAGCCCTGGCCTCGATCGAGAGCGCCGGCGGCCAATTGTCGGTGGAGCAGCTGGCCGAGTTCGGCGTGCTGCAAGCGAAATTCGGCGAGATTACCGCGCAACTGGATCGCGCGATCGCCGCGGAACGTTTGGCGGCAGTGTCTGCGGTGCCGGTGGATGCGCCGACCAATCCGGCAGCGCCGGCACAGGGTCCACCGGCTTACGCTGCAGTACCTAAAGCAAAAGAATTGCCAGGCGCTAAAGTTGCGCAGATGGTCCGTGCTCTGGCTGCCGCTCAGGGCGACGGCCGGCGCGCCGCGCAAATCGCAATCGACCGTGGTTTCGGTGACGAAGTTGCCATGTCACTCAATACGCTGACACCGGGCGCAGGCGGCATCCTGGTTCCGCAGAACCTCTCCAGCGAAATCATCGAGCTGTTGCGCCCGAAAGCAGTCGTCCGCCGGCTGGGTACTCGCACGATGCCCCTGAACAACGGTAACGTGACGATCCCGCGCCTGAAAGGCGGCGCGATTGTTGGCTACATTGGCTCAGACGCCGATGTTCCAGCGTCTGAGCAAAGCTTCGGCGACCTCAAATTGAGCGCCAAGAAGCTGGCGGCATTGGTGCCAATTTCCAATGACCTTTTGGCGTACTCGGGTTCTAACCCCAATGTGGACCAGGTAGTTGTCGGCGATCTGACTAGTGCCCTGGCAACGCGCGAAGACAAGGCTTTCATCCGAGACGATGGCAGCGCAGATACGCCGAAGGGGCTGCGCTTCTGGGCATTGGCAACAAATCTGATTCCTGTCTCAGACGGCGCTACGGTGCAAAAGGTCGATACGGACCTGAGCAAGGCCATTCTGGCGCTGGAAACCGTGGACGCCAATCTCACGACCCCGGGTTGGATCATGGCTCCTCGCGTGTTCCGCTTCCTGGAAAGCCTGCGTGACGGCAACGGCAATCGTGTGTATCCGGAAATGGCTCAGAATCAGCTGAAGGGTTATCCGGTCGGAAAGACCACTCAAGTGCCGACAAATCTCGGCGCCGGCGCCAACGAGTCCGAAATCTACTTTGCCGACTTCGGCGACTGCTTCATCGGCGAAGACGAAACGCTGATGATCGACTATTCGAAGGAAGCGTCTTACGAGGATGGCTCCGGCAAGACCGTCAGCGCCTTCCAGCGCGACCAGACTCTGGTCCGCGTGATCGCCAAGCACGATTTTGGCCCGCGCCATGTGGAATCGATCTCGGTGCTGACGAAAGTCACCTGGGGCTCGTAATCATCGATTGCCCCTCGTTGCCGCCGGGTTCGCCGGCGGCAGCTTTCTCAACGTAGCAAAAAGTCAGGAGTAGGACATGGCAGATAAGAAAATCGTTACCTTCGTAAAGGCATGGAAGGCCTACAGCCCAGAAGATGTGGCCGGCTTCGATGAGGCCACGGCGGACGCGTTGATCGACGGTAAAGTTGCAGTCGAATTCAGCGATCAAAGCAAGAGCAAGGATGCAAAATCGCAGAAGGACCAAAAGGGCCAAACCGACTCCAAGGATCAGAAGTAATTCATGGCCGCCGCCCTGTTGAAATGGATTGACGAGGAAGAGCCCGTCACGTTTGAGAAAGTGCGGGCTCAATGTCTCATCGATGACGATGACGAAAGCGACAAGCAGTTTATCGAAGAGGAAATCATTCCAGCTGCGCGCCAGTTGGCTGAAACGCGGACCGGATCGGCGATTCGGAAGGGCTTGTATCGAGAGACCCTAAAGGTGATGCCTTCGGGGGACTTCACGCTATCTCGGGGGCGTGCTACCAAAATTCTCAAAATTACGTGTGGCGGTGCAGAAATCGATGTTGGTGGCTTTCTGCTGCTGGATATTGGCGGCGACATTGTCGTGTCTCCTACGTCTGGGAATTCCGGCACCGGACCTGTGTATATCGACTTTGAAGCTGGCATTGACATAGCGGAATATCCAACAGTGAAGCAATGGATTTTGCTGGCATGCGCATGGGCGTATGAGCAGCGCGAACTGTTTTCTGCAGGTCAGGCATTCCAGCAGATGCCGGCGTCTTACGTTGATTCGCTATTGCAACCCATTACTACGTCGCCGAGGTTCTGATGCGAGCAGGTCAGTTGCGGCATAAGTTGGTGATTCAGTCACCTCCCGGGGGTAAAGACGATCAGGGCGACCTCCAAACGGAATGGCGCGACGTATTCCGTCCTTATGCGAAGAAAGAGGATCTGAGCGGGCGAGAGCTATTTGCCGCTCAGTCCGCGCACAGCGAAGTAACCACACGGTTTCGGATTCGGTACCGGCCGGGCGTGCGCGCCGAAATGCGCGTGGTCTGCGCTGGGGTGAAATACAAGATTATTGCGGTGCTAGATCGCGATGGTCGCAAACGCGAACTACAGTTGATGTGCTCGTCCGGGTTGGTCAATGGCTAAATTCGAATGGCAGGGGTTTGATAGTGTCGAAGCCAACCTTAAGAAGGTTCCTCAAATCGTCGGGAATGCACTTAGATCGGCAGCGAACGCCGGCGCCACCGTCCTGAAGGATGAAGTCATTGCCCGGGCGCCTGAATTTAAGGGGGTTCTTAAATCGGCGATCTACCAAAAGCATATCGATGAGCTATCGAGCAGTGATCGGCAGGTATATATCGTCTCCTGGCGCAAGGGGAAGTCTGATGTCGACGCCTTCTACGCCGCATGGGTCGAGTACGGCCATTGGTATGTGCCTCCAAAGCTGGCGGGGGTATCAACCAAAGCCCATCGCGCGGCCAATCGCAAGATTTGGGTTGAAAAGCATCCCTTCCTAAGACCGGCATTCAGCGCGAAGAGAGATGCTGCACTGAGCGCAATGCGCGTTAAGTTGGCCGCGAACGTTCGCGCAGCCATTGCGGAGATTTACAAGTGATCGAAAAGCAAATCATGGATGCCCTGGAGGGTGTTGCGGCCGGTGGCATCTATTTCGACAGTGCACCCGAGGGGACACCACTTCCCTACGTGACCATTTCTGGCGTGGGCGGCAACGTCATCAGCTTTCTCGAGGGCCGAGCCCGTGAGAGGAACCCGCGCATTCAGATTGACGTCTTCGCCGCAAAGCGGTCGGAGGCAAACAAAATTATGGATGCGGCCGCTGCAATTGTCTGTGACGGCGTGTTGAACGCGGAACAGCTTGGAGAGCCATTCAGTGCTTTTGATAACTCCGTTGCAACGTATCGACGAAGCTGCGATTTCAGTTTTTGGTGTCCGGCGTAAAACTTGCGCAACCACTATCCAGACCACCTTCTCGGTGGTCTTTTTATTTGAAAGGTAAAAATCATGTCTGTAAAACTGCCGAATGGTGCAACAGTCTCTATCGCTTCCGCCTACGCCGCCAGCAAGGCAATCTCTGCAATTACAAATGCGGCCTCAGCTGTCGCCACGCTGCCAGATGGTCACGGCGTTGTCGTCGGGGACATTGTCGAAATTTCATCCGGCTGGTCGAAACTGTCCGGGCGGATTGCCCGTGTCAAAGCTGTCGTCATCGACGATGTCACGCTGGAAGGCATCAATACATCGAACCTGGAGCATTTCCCTACCGGCGCCGGAACAGGCTCGCTGCGGGTGATTTCCAGCTGGACGCAGATCACGCAGATTCTGGAATTTGCGTCGGCTGGTGGTGATCAGCAGTTCGCCACCTATTCGTTCCTTGAGGACGATGATGAGCGGCAAATTCCTACCGTGAAGGGTGCGTCGTCATTCACCCTGTCACTCGGCGACGATCAAACGCTGCCATGGTTTGACGTGATCTCTGCCGCTGACGACGACCGTGAGCCTCGCGCCATCCGGATCCAGCTTCCGTCGAAGGCATCGATTCTCTACAACACCTACGCGACGCTGAACAAGACGCCATCGCTGGTAAAAAACTCGGTCATGGCGGTGAAAGCGAGCTTTTCACTGGTTGCGGCCGTGACTCGCTACGCCACCACGACCTAAGCTGCTGCGCCGCGCCATTCAACTACACAAGGAACATAGATGACGTTCAAATTGAATCCAAATCCCACTTTCAAGGCGAAAGTGGACATCCCAGTGCCAGGTGACAAGAAGCAGTCGATTGAGTTCGAGTTCAAGCACAAAGACAAGGACGCCTTTAAGGAGTTCATCGGCACCATCGAAAAGCTGAGCGATGTCGACACCATCTTGGCCATTTCGGTTGGCTGGTCGGGCGTCGACGCCGATTTTTCACCAGAATCTGTCGCGCTCCTAGTGAAGAACTACCACGCTGCGGCACAGGCAATTTATCGCAAGTACGCCGACGAGCTGATTCAGGGGCGGCTGGGAAACTAAGAGCCCTTGCCCGGGGGCTCTACGAACAAGGGCCGACTGATGCCGAGTTAGCCGCATTTGGCATGACGCGAGACGATTTGAGCGGTGACTTTATCGAGATATGGCCGGACAACCTGCAAGCGTTCGAGGTTTTTCGTGCCATTTCTACGCAATGGCGGGTCGGCCCGGGCGGCGCAGTCGGGTTGGATTACAACCTTCTCCCTTTTGTGTTCCGGCTTCAGGGCATTCAGGAGGAGCGGCAGTCGGACCTGTTCGAGGACATCAGAGTTCTCGAAAATGAAGCATTGGTTGTCATGCAAGAACGATAGTGCTCCCGTGCGACAAATCAAACGCCACCTAGGGGTGGCACTCAATTAGGTGAAATATGGATGAATCGCTTGGCAGCATAAAACTGATGGTGGAGGCAGACTCCAGCAATCTGAGTGCTGAGTTGGTCAAAAGCGGCCAATCCGTCAAGCAATTCGAAACGACAGCGACCCAGTCCGCTGGCGCTTCGGCAACCGCGTTGGCGTCGATGGGCGAGGCGGCGCGGCAATCCGCCGACGTGATGTCGGCTGCGCAGAAGCGCTTTGTTGAGTCGCTCCAGCGGAATGTGGCCGCGGCAGAGGGTGGCAAGATCGCCGGCCTTGAACTTAAGGCCGCCCAACTTGGCATCGCAGACTCGGCGGCACCACTGTTGGAGCGGTTACGCCAAGTCGAGGCCGCTCAAAAAGCAGCAAATACAGCTGCCGGCGATCTCGCATCGGGTTACACAGCGGCAGGCGGCGCCGCTGCCCTGTTCGCCGAATCCGAGCAAGCCGCGGCGTCGCGCATCAAGGAAATGGTAAGTGCCTCTGTTGAGAAAACGAAGGCGCTGCAGCAGGAAATCGAGGCATCGCGGATCGCGGCGACAGCTTCGCGTTCACTAGGGGAGGTCGCGCAGTCTTCCTCCTCTAGCATCGCGGCACAGAACAAGCACTTCCAGGACACGGCGAACCAGGTCAACGAAGTCAACGCCGCGCTGAGTTCGATTGGAAAGGGCGCCAGTTCATTTCAGAGATTGCAGACGCAGACGGATAAGCTGGTTTCGCTCTGGTCGCAAGGTCGTATTACTGCCGAGCAGTACGATGCCGCCGTCAAGAAGCTGGATGCGTCGGAAGCCGTCCTGAACAAAACGACTGCCGATGCAACCGCAAAGGCAGATCAGTTCATTGCCAAGTTGAAGGACCAGGCTGCGACGGCCGGCATGTCGACGAAGCAGTTGCTGGAATATCGTGCCGCGCAACTTGGCGTATCCGGCGCCGCGACGCCATTCATCGAGCAGATCGCTGCCGGCGAGAAGGCGATGCACGGCTTTAGCCTGGAAACCGGCGCCGCGCGGCGCGAACTGGGGGTGATTATCCGGGAGCTGGCTTCGGGCAACTTTGGGGGCGCTTCTCGTTCGTTCTCGATCTTCGCTGAACGCAGCGGATTGATGACGACGCTGCTGTCGCCGGTGGCATTGGGCATTGGAGCCGTGACGGCGGCGTTAGGGGCGTTCGCGGTTGCCGCGTACTTGGGCCACGAAGAGCAGACTAAGCTGAACAACGCTTTGATCTTGACGGGAGGCTATGCCGGCAGCACCGCCGGCCAGCTGCACTCACTTGCCGGCGACGCCACGGCGTTCGGCGGTAGCATAGGTGTAGCCAAGGATGCGGTGTACCAGCTGGCGGACAGTGGAAAATTTACTTCGGACCAGATTGGACTGATTGCATCCGCCGCAGTCCAAATGCAAGACGCGACCGGCCAGGCAATCGATGTCACTATCGGGCAGTTTGAAACCCTGGCGAAAGAGCCGGCCAAGGCCATAGTCGAACTCAATGACAAGTATCACTTCCTGACGCTGTCGGTCTATGACCAGATTGTGGCCCTAGAAAAACAGGGTGACATGCAGGCGGCTGCGACCTTGGCAGAGGCGACCTATGCATCTGCCCTTGAGACGCGCACCGCGCAAATCCGGAGCAACCAGGGATCTATTATGCGCGGATGGGCCGATGTCAAGTCTGCGGCAACTTCGGCTTGGGATGCAATGCTCGGCATCGGGCGCACAGAAACGCCGGAAGAAAAAATCGGCAAGATCCTTGAAAACTACAAGTACACGGTCGCAAACAATCCTAATCTGGCCGGCAGTGACATTGCCAAGCGCTATCGGGAGCGGACAATTGCGCAGCTTACGCCGCTGTACGGTGAAAAGCTTGCTGCCGACAAGAAGGCACAGGAGGAATCGGACAAGGCGCAGGCGGAGAGCGCAAAAATTTCGGCCAGAAATTGGCTCGATAATTTCAATACCGAGTTCGCCACGCAGGCCGAGAAGCGCCAAAAGGAGATCGACAACTACACCGGGCGCGCAAACATGCTCGGAGTGTCCGGCGAGGATCAGGCGGCAGCCATTGCGAAGATCAACGACAAGTACAAGGACAAGAAGACTGGCAAGGGGCGCTCCAATGAGTATGGGCTCAATTCCGAGATCAAGGATATACAGGGCCAGATTCAAGAGCAGGAGCGCGCACTCAAGCGGTCAACCGACGCCATCAAGGCGCAGTACGACATCGGGTTGCTGGATACCCGGCAGTATCTTGATCAAGACTACGCGGCTCGGAAGGAGGCGCTGTCGAAGGAAATTGTGCTGGCGGATCAGCAGATCGAGGTGGCCAAGCAGAAAAAGAGCGGCGTGGCACTGAAGGAAGCCCAGAATCTCAAGAAAAAGCTTCAGGACGAGGAAACAGCGGCCGACGAGAAGCACCTCAGCGATGTGACAGCGTTGGGGGTGAAGCAAGCCAACGCGGTTGCCGCGTTTTCTGCCTCCCTGGTTGCCTCATACCAAACGCGCCAGCAGGCAGTCAATAACCTGATTGCCGGCGCCGGCCTCGGAGACGCCGCGAAGGAGGAACTCAACCGTCTGAACGGCGTGCAACAGGAGTTTGACAAGGCTGCCGAGGCGCTGCGCGCATCGAAGGAGAAAGGCGAGGCGCATGGCGGCATCAGCGCGTCGACATATGATCAAGAGCTGGCGATCCTGCAAGCGAACCTCGACAAGAGGGTAGAGCAGGAGCGGCAAGCCACCAAGGACATCAGGGCGACGCAAGAGAACGGTTGGAATGGCGCCACTGCGGCGATGGACAACTATTTAGACAACGCGGCCAACGTCGCAGCCCAAACGAAATCGCTGTTTGAAAATTCATTCAAGGGCATGGAAGACGCGATCGTCAATTTCGCCATGACGGGGAAACTGAATTTCGCGGACTTCGCCAAGTCGGTGATCGCGGACATGATCCGCATCCAGGCCAGGGCAGCCGTTTCCGGATTGCTCAATTTCGCCGTCAGCGCGGCATCCAGCTATTTCGGCGGCGGTACGTCGTATGGTGGCGCCGACGGTGCTCAAGCCGCCACTGGTGGAGATTTCACTCTCAACCCACAGTTCAGAGCGGAAGGCGGCCCAACCGATGCCGGCGGTCTGTACCGCGTGAACGAGCGCGGGCCAGAACTGCTGACAATCGGCGGCAACGATTACCTGATGATGGGCAGCCAGGCCGGTATGGTGACATCGCATGAAAAATCCCTGGCTCCCGTTGTCGCCGGATTGACCGGGTCAGGATCTGCGTCGACCGCAGGCGTGCAGGTCAATGTGTACGTGCAATCCGATGGAAGTAGCGACGTCAAGGCGCCGGACGGGCTGCAGCAGTTCGGCAAAGAGTTGGGCGAGTTTGTCGATGCGCGCATTGGCAAGGCACAGCGCGACTCGCAGCGCCAAGGCGGTTCGCTTTGGAATATGAGAAACGGAGTAGCGGCGTAATGGCAAAGAAAGTGTTCACATGGCTGCCGAAGAACGAGGCGACCGGCACGACGAAATTCGATGTGCTTACAGCCAGATTCGGGGACGGCTACAAGCAAACGGCTGAGAACGGTATCAACAATCGGTCGGAATCGTGGCCGCTCACGTTTGTCGGGAACAAGGCGCGAATTATGGCGATCATGAATTTTCTCGATTCCTGTAGTGGGGCCAGAAGCTTCCTTTGGACGCCACCGCTTAGTGAGCAGATTCTTGTGAAAGCTGGAGGCTACACCAGAACGCCAAACGGGGGTGGCGTGTACACCTTGACCGTCACTTTTGAGCAGGATTTTCAAGCATGACGATCACGGCAGATATTCAGCTGCTGGAGCCTGGCGCCAAAGTACAACTTTTCGTTCTGGACGCCAGCGAGATCGGCGGCGATGCGCTCTATTTTCATGAGTACACGCAAGCGGGTCCGATCTGGTGGCAGGGCCAGCAGTACGCGCCTTGGCCGATCAAGACGGAGGGCTTTGCCAAAATCAGTTCAGGACAGCAGCCGGCGCCGACTTTATCTGTCGGAAACGTGGATGGTTCGATTTCGGCGCTGTGCATCTATCTTGATGACCTGGCCGGCGCGCGCCTCATTCGCAAAACGACGCTAGGCAAGTATCTGGATGCCGCGAACTTCCCCGGTGGGAACCCGGATGCCGATCCGAATGAGGAGTTCCCACCAGAAATCTGGTTCATTGAACAGAAAACTAGTGAAACGAGCGAGGTTGTCGAGTTCGAGCTTTCGAGCGCGCTTGATTTCAACGGGGTGAAACTTCCCCGGCGCCAGATAGTAGCGAACGTGTGTTGGTGGCTTGGCTGCGGCGGCTACCGTGGCCCGTACTGTGGTTACACAGGCGCTGCGATGTTCGACAAAGATGGCAACCCGGTTTCCGACCCCGCCCTAGATCGATGTGGCGGGCGCCTGTCGGATTGCAAGAAGCGCTTTGGGGAATTCGAAGTCCTCAATATTGGAAGTTTCCCTGCTGCTGATTTGATCCGATCATGAAGACATCTACTTTGCAAGCCATCAAGGCGCATGCTGTCGCCGAATACCCACGCGAGTGCTGCGGGCTGGTCATTGTGGCAAAAGGCCGCGAGAAGTACATCGCATGCCGCAATGCCGCCGCGGGGACGGAACATTTCATCCTGCCTGGTGAGGATTACGCGGAGGCCGAGGAAAAAGGCGAGATTGTGGCCGTCGTTCACTCTCACCCCGACATGCCGGCCGCGCCCACCCAGGCAGACCGCGTGGCCTGCGAGGCTTCCGGCCTGGCGTGGCACATTGTTGGTGTGGATAGCGTGGATGGCGCGCCGGCCGCCGGCGAGGTGGTGACAATTTCGCCCAGCGGCTACCTCGCCCCGCTGGTTGGCCGGGAGTTTTCGCACGGCGTGCTGGATTGCTATCAGCTTATCGTCGACTGGTACAAGCAAGAGCGCGACATTTCGCTGAAACAGTTCCATCGGGCCGATGACTGGTGGAATGATGGATCGAGCGACCTCTATACCGAAGGATTTCCACAGGCCGGATTCGTGGCGATCAAGGACGGAGACAAGCCACAGGTTGGTGACGTGATCCTGATGCAGATTCGCAGCAGTAACGGAGTGCCAAATCATGCGGGCATATACATTGGCGACGGTTTGATGCTGCACCATCTCCACGGCAGGCTGTCATCACGTGACGTGTATGGCGGCTATTTTCAGGAAGTTACCAGGGCGATTTTGCGTTACAAAGATGACATTGTTGTATGATTCCTCGAATTAATATTTTTGGGGGAATAATGCGGAAATTTATGGGGGTAATTGGGGTTGTGGCGTTTATGTCGGGATGCGCGACAACGCCGCCTCAACTTTCAGAGGTCAAAGTTGCTGCGCCAGATCGAGTGCTTGCGTTCCAGAGCAAGTCGGAGAGCGCATCGGCGAAGATCGTTGTTACGCGTGATACCGGGTATCTCGGAAGCGGGTGCTTTTATGCTCTTTCCATCAACAATGTGCTTTCCGCCCGGTTAGGAACTGCGGAGACCGCTAGTTTTTACGTTGAACCGGGTGAGTTGGTCCTGCGGGCTGGACGAGATCCGTCTGGCCGAGGGCTATGCGGTGCGGGTAAAGACGATTGGACCCAACGCGAAACGATCTTGCGACCAGGTGAATCAAAGTCGTTCCGGATGACGATTGATCAAAACGGCAAAACGGACATACAGCGCTCCGACTAAGCTGCGCAATACGCAGTACAAACAATTTTTGGAAACAAGAAGGCCAGCGAAATCGCTGGCCTTTTTTATTGGGCTATCAATGAGCGAACAACTTCGAACAATCCGGCTGTACGGAAAACTTGGAGCCCAATTCGGACGCGTCCACAGATTGGCTGTGGAAAGTACGCAAGAGGCGATCCAGGCATTGCGCGTTTTGCTACCAGGATTCGAACGCGAGATGATGACGAGCAGGGATCGTGGGGTTGTATATGCGATCTTTGTCGGCAAGAAAAACATCAATCAAGATCAGCTGGGCGATCCCACTGGGGGCTGCGATATTCGTGTTGCTCCCGTCATGGCAGGATCAAAGCGCGGTGGCGTTTTACAGACAATTGTCGGTGCCGTGCTAATTGTGGTGGGTGCCGTGATCAGCTTCTACGGTGGTGGTGCCGGCGCACCAATCATGCAAGCAGGCATGGCGATGATGGCTGGTGGTGTCATTCAAATGCTTTCGCCACAACAAAAGGGTGTGAGCGCAAAAGACAATCCGAACAACGGGGCGTCATACAACTTCAACGGGCCCGTCAACACAAGCGCCCAGGGAAATCCAGTTCCAAAAGGCTACGGTCGACTAATTGTCGGGTCCGCTGTGGCATCTGCAGGAATCTACGCACAGGATCAACTTTGATGGTATCAAATGAAATTCGCGGGTTTGGCGGGGGCGGCAAGGGCGGTGGCGGCGGAAGCGCGCCGACAGAATCGCCGGATAGTCTGCACAGCACGGCATACGCTAGGGTGCTCGATATTATCAACGACGGGGAAGTGCTTGGGCCCGCAAATGGACTCCAGTCGGTGTTCTTTAATGAAACACCGTTGCAGAATCCCAATGGCTCCATGAATTTCAGCGGCGTGACGATCGATTTTCGCCCAGGGACGCAGTTTCAAGATCACATTGCGGGTTTCCCAAGTGTCGAGAACGAGATCGGCATTGGCGTCGATCTGAAGTCGACGCAGCCGTGGGTACGTGCAGTCAATAACCTACAGTTATCCGCCGTCCGGATCCGGCTCGCAGTTTCGGCTTTGAGTAAAACCGATACGAGCAACGGCAATATCAATGGCTATCGTATCGACTATGCCATTGACGTTTCCACCGATAATGGAGCGTTTCAGCAGGTATTATCGACCTCGTTCAACGGCAAGACCACTTCCAAATACGAACGCAGTCATCGCGTAGCATTACCGCCGGCGTCGATTGGGTGGAATGTTCGTGTCCGGCGGATCACGCCCAATGCAAACAGCACAGCGGTTGCTGATGCCACGAGTGTTACGTCAATTACCGAGATCATCGACGCAAAGCTTCGATACCCAATGACCGCGTTGGTCGGCGTGCAAGTGGATGCGTCACAGTTTCAGAATGTGCCGACGCGCGCATATGACATGTATCTCAGCATCGTCAAAGTGCCAAGCAACTACAATCAAATTTCTCGGACATACGAAGGTATTTGGGACGGAACCTTCAAACCTGCTTGGACCAATAATCCGGCATGGGTCTTTTACGATATGGTGCTGAGCGACCGCTACGGCCTGGGGCATCTTGTGAGTCCGTCCCAGGTGAACAAGTGGATGCTTTACCAAATCGCCCAATATTGCGACGTGATGGTGTCTGACGGTAAGGGCGGTATGGAGCCGCGATTTACCTGCAACGTGCTGATTCAAACGCAGGCCGCCGCATACAAATTGCTGCAAGATTTGGCTTCGATATTCCGCGCGGCCTCTTACTGGGCCGGCGGTAGCATCATGACCGTGGCAGACATGCCGACCGACCCCGTGTACGTGTACACAGCGGCGAATGTCATCGATGGGAAGTTTGTACGTGTCGGCAGCAGCAAGAAGTCGCGTTTTACTGTGGCCTTGGTCAGCTGGAACGATCCTGCTGATTTTTATCGAGCGAAGGTCGAATATGTCGAGGATCGGGAAGGTATCGCCCGATATGGAGTTCAGCAAACTGAACTGACGCTGATGGGGTGTACCTCGCAGGGGCAGGCCCAGCGCGCTGGTAACTGGGCGCTGCTGACTTCGCGCCTCGAAACTGGCACGATTTCATTCAGCGTTGGTCTTGATGGCGCAGTTGCTGCACCGGGTCAAATTGTTCGCGTTGCGGATCCGCATCGAATGGGGCGCCGCAATGGCGGCCGGATTCGTGCCGCCGTCGGCCGCGTCGTGACTCTGGATAAAGCACCGGTGGTTTCTGTCGGCGACAAGCTGACCGTGATGCTACCGACGGCAGTGTCCGAAACACGAATCGTCCAGTCGGTGGCCGGGGATAATGTCACCGTAACAGCTCCGTGGTCTGTGTTGCCGCAAGCACAATCAGTGTGGTCGGTCGACAATATCGACCTAGTTGCACCAACGTACAGAATCTTGTCGGTAACGGAAAAAGATGGCCTCATCTATGAGATCACCGCAGTTCAGCACGAGCCCGGGAAATTTGCCTATATCGATAATGGCACACGTATTGAGACTCGTCCGGAAACAGTAATTCCGCCATCGGTGCAGCCACCGCCAGAAAATGTCCTGCTTTCAACGCATGAGGTCGTAAATCAAGGGCTGTCCTCAACGGTGATGACAATCGCCTGGGATGCCGCCGCGCACGCTGTGGCCTATCTTCCTGAATGGCGGAAGGATGATGGCAACTGGATCGCAATACCGCGCACAGGCCAAAGCGCTGTGGAGGTGCAGGGGATCTATGCCGGTCGATACACCGCAAGAGTGCGGGCGGTCAATCCGCTGGAGGTGAAATCGATACCCGCGTATTCGGTGGAGACGCTGCTTACTGGTAAGACTACGCCACCGCCGGTAGTGACTTCGCTGATTGCCACCGCCCTTGTGTTTGGTATTGGCCTGAGCTGGGGATTCCCCATGCAGGGGGCGTCAGATACGCAGCGTACCGAGATCTGGTACAGCCGCACACCCGATCGTGCAGACGCCATCAAGCTTTCGGATTATGCCTACCCGCAAAATTCCACTACGTTGATGGGCTTGGCCGCCGGCACATCGTTCTACTTCTGGGCAAAACTGGTCGACCGCTCAGGCAACGAGGGGCAGTTCTACCCAGCCGGTGCCGGCGTCAACGGGCAGTCGAGCAACGATCCGACTGAATACGAAAAATATTTTCTCGGGCAGATCAATGAGAGCGCTCTCGGCCAGGAATTACAGAGCAAGATCGAGATGATCGGAGATCTGCGCGACGAGTTGAACAACTACCCCGATGGCGCCGAAGTGTGGAACGCGATTGTGTCGCAGCAGAACGCCGCCGAAAATCTGGATGCGATTGCGGCAACGCAGATCATCGCAGCGATCGGTGCTGACAGTGCTACATCGATCGTGAGAACGGTGCTTGGTGCGAAGGTGGCTGAAAACGAAGCAAAGATTCAGGAGGTGGCAACCACCACTGCGGATGCGTTGGGTGCGATGGCAACGCACATCACCACGGTCGAGGCTACAGCCGGGCAGGCACAAGCAGCTGCTCAGCAGTCTCTCTCGGCCATTGCCAGTACGGACGGGAAGCTATCGGCCATGTACAGCATGAAGTTACAGGTACATTCGCCGACCGGCGCCACGTATGCCGCAGGCTTTGGGCTTGGGATCGACAACAGCAGCGGCTCCTTCCAGTCCCAGTTTGTGGTGGCGGCTGATCGCTTCGCCGTGCTGGACGTGAACGGCACCGTGAAGTTGGCGCCGTTCGTGGTTCAGGGCGGGCAAGTATTCATCTCTCAGGCGCTGATTGGCACTGGATGGATCACGAACGCGATGATCGGCAGCACGATTCAATCGACGGCAGTGAACAGCGCGACTGGGCAGCCGGTGTGGCTGCTTGACAAAGGGGGAACATTTCAAATGAACGGCAGTGGCTCTTGGGGGAGACTAACTATGGACTCACAGGCAATACGGGTGTTTGATGACAACAACGTCAAACGGGTTCAACTCGGAAATCTGAGCGTCTAATGGCAATCAACGGATTGCGATGCTGGGATGCGGCGGGCAACTTGATGGTAGATATTAGCGACCGGCTGGGACGAATTTTAGGCGTCCTCACAACCGGTGGAGTCGATGGATCGGTATCAAACAACGGCTTCCTGCAAGGGATGCCGTTTTTTGTCGTCACTGCCCTCGGCAACATTGGTTCTGCGGCGAATTTGCCGACGTCGGTCACAGTGAGTGGTAACACGCTAACTTGGCGATACCAATCCGTTGTTCCCGCTGATTGCATCATTCATTACGGGGTCTTTTAGATGGCAGATTATGGTTTGCAAGTGGTTGGGAGTCACGGCGTAATTCAAGTTGACCAGAATTATTTCAATCTGCAGTTTAAACAATCCGGCTGGGTGACGACCTCAAATGTCGCAAACAGCTACGTGGAGTTTTCGGTTTCCGCAATCAACCCGCTGATTGTCCTAAAGAGTCCCGATGCGGTGGCGACGATTATTGCAACAACGCGCAGTGGCAACACCTACACATACCGGATCGCAGCAGCTACAGCGACAACCGTGTACTGGTATTTGTTCGATTCGTCGGTGCCGACGCCATCAAATGGCTATGGTCTTCGAGTTTATAACTCGGCAGGGCAACTTACGTTCGATTCCGGAACACGGGCGCTCAAGATTTATAGCCTGCTATCCGATGTCAGCGTGGGTTCGGGAACTACGGGAGGGAAGATTGCCGATCTTCCAGCGGGGAATTGGGGGACGATTCTGACCAGGCCGAGAGTAACGGGAACGCCAGGTGCCAAGCCGATTTTGTCTCAGATGGCAGCGCGCGTAACGGCGACCGAGTTGTTTGTTTTTGCGACCTCGTTCACCTACGCGTCTGGAACCTCGGCTGTCTATAACGGGCAGTGCGATTTGCTGTTGGTTGATCTGACGGGAATCGCATAGCTGCCGTGAATTTTTAGCCACTTTTGATGCCACCTTGAGGTGGCTTTTTTTACGTCCAAAGGATTCATATGAGTTGGTACAAAGCTGGGAAGATCGCCGTGACTAACGGCAAAAGGGAAATTACCGGTACCGGCACTGATTTTGTCAACAACGTCAAATCTGGATTTGCATTTCTCGGGCCAGATCTTTCAGTGTACGAAATTGACGCCGTCACAAGCGCAACTTCGGCAACTCTGGCCGTTGCATATCGTGGAGCGACGGTTGCGAATTCTGACTACGGAATTTTTCAAACGCAGGGTATTCTCGCCGCGCTTTCTGCGCAGGTCGCTGACCTGATCGTTACATTTGGGCCGCTCAGAACGGCGTTACCGGATATGATTTTGTATGTCCAGCAAGCAGTCGCCGCGCAGAATGCCGCGTTGGTGAGCGCTGACCGTGCAGGGGCATCGGAGATTGCTGCAGGAAGCTCAGCTGCTTCGGCACTTGACTCGAAGAACTCGTCGGCGCAAAGCGCCGCTACAGCAAGCCAACAAGCTACGAGCGCTGTACAGTCGGCATCGAATGCGGCGAGCTCTGCAGCGGCAGCAACAGGCGCCGCTGCCGCGATCGGCTTTGGCCAGAATGTCGCAACAACGGCAGCGCTAATTTTTGGCTATTTTGGCGGTAATGTCCGCCAGGACAATAATGTTGTTGCCGTCCCCGATGGCACGATTGCACTGACTGCATCGGCAGTATGGTACGTCTCGGTGCAAGCAGATGGGAAGGTGGTCAGGAATTTGGCCGCCTACGCGTCTGGCACCTTTCCAATTGCGAGAGTATCAACCGGCGCTACAGCAATTAACTCAGTCACGGATACTCGTGCCGCAGCAACAATTGCTCCACTTGCAGGATTCAGAAATAAAATCATCAATGGTGACATGCGTATTGACCAACGAAACAGGGGAAATGCACAGACGATTCCTGTCAATGCAGTCACATACACTTTAGATCGATTCTGGGCGTATGCGACTGGTGCAGCGGTGACTGGCCAGCAAATTTTTGATACTTCAGTTTCTCCGAATCGGTATGCTTATCAGATCACAGGGGCGGCAGGTAATACAGCTGTCCAATATTCCCAACGCATCGAATCACAGAATGTATTCAAGCTTTGCGGAAGTAATGTGGTTTTTGGTGTGGATATGGCCAATAGCTTGTTGACGACAGTCACTTGGGCATTGGGGTATCCGACTGCTGTAGACAATTTCACTACGGTGATTCCTATCGCATCAGGAACATTTACTTTAACTCCTGCAGTGACGAGATTTTCGGCATCAGCACTGATTCCTCAAGCCGCTTCCACCGGACTTCAGTTGGCATTTACTGTAACTAATCAGACATCGGGGACTTGGAAAATCGGGGAAGTTTCTTTGGAGCCGGGAACTATTTTGAGCGCACCTGAATTTCGGCATATTCAGACAGAGCAGCAGCTCTGTTATAGATACTACCGTCGATGGCGAGAGACAACTTACAATTGCTGCGGTGGATCTCAATCTATTGCAGCTATTTTGCCCGTGTCCGTTCCGTTCCGGGTTGCAGCAACAATGAGCACCAACATGTCACCCGGAAATTATGCGTCCTCGGCACCTGGTGCGAACCAGTGGTCAATGGTGGCCGGCGGTGTTCAATACATCACCAACGGAGGCTCGGGACAAGTAAGTACGGCTGGCGGTGTTGATATTGCTCAATTCTTAACTTGGTACTCACCGGGTTTCAGCGCTGTCCCCAATCAGCTGAGTCTGGGGCCAAATATGTATATCGACGCTCAAGCAGAACTCTATTAGAAAGGATTGGTATGACGTACAAATTATCACTTTTGGATGGTTACGTAACGAAAGTAGACTCTAATCAAACCATTCCTTTTGCAGACGGAAACGCGGAGTACGCTCAATATCTCGAGTGGCTTTCCGAGGGCAATACACCGGAGCCGGCCGACGTGCCTATTGTTGCCTCCAATACGATAATCCTCGCCAAGATTTCCGAAATTGAGCAAACGCTTCAGCCACGAGCGACGCGCGAGTATTTTTTGAACGGCGATAAGACAAGGCTCCAGGAGATTGAGAACCAAATCACCGCGCTCCGGGCGCAACTGATTTAACTCTTTTCATCGCAGTAAACAAGCCACCTTCGGGTGGCTTTTCTTTTTTGAAGGAATGACATGCCAGAACCAACAAGTTTCGCCGCTGGAACGTGGTTGGCAGTGACGAAGTTTCTGTTACCGCTTTTGCCTGGTGCGGTGGGGTCGGCGGTCGCTCTCAAGTTTCTTGGAGAGGGGCTGAGCTGGTGGCAGAAGCTGTCAAGCTTTGCGGCCGGCCTTGCCTGTGCAATCTACATCGCACCGGTCTTGATCGAGTGGTTTGCGATCACAGGCAGCCGCACCCATTCCGGTATCGAATTTTTGGTAGGGCTTTTTGCGCTGGCAACGGCGCGGGAGCTATTTAAGGAAATCAACGAAGCCGACATTATCGGCGCGCTCAAGCGGCGCTACCTGGGAGAGAAAAATGATCCAGCTAATTAACACGGCAGCAAATCTGGTGCTGGTGGTCTTTTGCCTCTGGGCGGTGCTGAACAAGCGCCTTGATACGCAGGTCTTCGGCACCGCGGCATTGTCACTTGTGGCTATCACGTCGTTTGTGAACATCATGCGCCCGGATGCGTTCGGGTTCTGGGCAGAGCAATCCGAGGTGCTGTCAAATGTCGCGGTCGCCATCCTGGCCGTCTGGTTTTGGCTGCGGTGGCGCAAATGCAATTGCAAGGACAAAGAATGAAACTATCACCTATCCAACTCTCTACGGCGCTACTGATCCCGTTGGAACGTGCGACCGGCTGGATCGATGCCATCAACGCGGCAATGGTCGAATTCGGGATCACGACTCCGGCACAACAAGCTGCGTTCATTGCTCAGATCGGGCACGAGAGCGTTGCTCTGTCCCGCACGTCCGAGTCGTTCGACTATTCGATCCAGGGGCTTACGGCGCAGTTCGGTATGCGCATCGGCGCGAATGCTGCCGTCCTCGGGCGGCAGCCGGGTGAAAAGGCGGTACCGCTCGATCGTCAGGCGCGCATCGCGAACATTGTCTACGCCGGCAGGTATGGAAACGGTGATGCTGCGTCCGGTGACGGCTGGCGTTATCGCGGCGGCGGCTTGAAGCAAATCACCTTCCACGACAACTATGCTGCGTGTTCGGCGGCGCTGGGCGTCAATCTTCTGGTGGCGCCGCAGCTTCTGATCACCGACAAGATGCTGGCCGCCCGCTCGGCTGGCTGGTTCTGGCTCTCGATCGCTGGAAACTCTTACGTGGCTCGCGGCGACTTCGACGGGCTGTCGACTCGGATCAATGGCAAAGGTATTTCGGCGGACAGTTTGGAGGCTCGGCGCACGCGCTGGAAGGCATGCAAAAAAGCGTTGGGGGTTGTATGAATCTGCTGAATGAAATCCTGCCGTGGTGGGCGCGTTGGCTTGCGTTGACTCTGGCGCTTTTGCTTGTGTTCACGTTTGGCCAACTTCGCGGCGAGCGCATTGCCGGAGAAAAGCACATCGACTACGTGACGGCACAAGCCGAGCGATCCGTTGCGATTGCCAAGGCCCAGCAGGTCGTCGTCACGAAAACGCAGATCGAATACGTCGATCGCATCAAGACCATTTATGTAAAAGGAGATGAAATTGAAAAACAGATTCCGATCTATATCACGCAGGCTGACACTGCTCGGTTTGCTGTTAACGCTGGCTTCGTGCGGGTCTACGACGCCGCCTGGACCGGCGACGATCCCGGACCTGCCGCCGATTCTGACCGAGAACCCGCCGGCATTTCGCTTGCTCAGGTCGCTGAAACCGACGTCTTCAACGCTACGGCTTGCCGCGCCTGGCGAGACATAGCGACAGGGCTGCGCGAAAATTATCTGCGCCTGCAATCTGTCACGAATCAAACCAAGCAGTAAAAAGACAGAGCGCCCGGTTGGCTGCGCTAACAACCAATCGAGCCTCGATCCACTGAAAGGGCCAGTGAACTAAGCTAAGGCTCTGCCACCTCGCGAGGCGGGGGAATCTTAGCACAAAGAAAGTTCTAAATGGCAACTCCAATTATTCCTTGGTTGGGCGGAAAACGCCGCCTGGCCGATATTCTGTTAAAACGCTTCCCTTCCCATAGCTGCTACGTCGAGGTCTTTGCCGGCGGCGCCGCGTTGTATTTTCTGCGGCCTCCGGCCGACGTTGATGTGATCAACGATGTGAACGGAGAGCTGGTCAACTTGTATAGGGTCGTGCAGAATCACCTCGAAGAGTTCGTGCGGCAGTTCAAATATGCTTTGTCGAGCCGCGATGTGTTCAAGTGGCTGCAGGACACGCCACCGAAAACGCTGACTGACATCCAGCGCGCGGCACGCTTTTTCTACCTACAGCAGCAATGTTTCGGCGCCAAGGTTGACGGGCAGACCTGGGGGACTGCGACGACAGCACCACCGGTGAACCTGCTGCGCATCGAGGAAAATCTGTCGGCCGCGCACATGCGATTATCCAGCACGTATATCGAAAACATCGATTGGGCGGACTGTATTACCAGATACGACCGGCCACACACGTTTTTCTACATGGATCCGCCCTACTGGCAAACCGCTGGTTACGGCGTGGATTTTGGGCTGGAACAATACAAGCGTATGGCCGACTTGATGCGGACGATGAAGGGAAAGGCGATTCTCAGCATCAACGACCATCCGGACATTCGGGAAGTGTTCGGAGGGTTCCAGTTGGAGGAAGTGCGGATCGATTACACGGTCGGCGGCGGCGGCAAGGCGGCTCCGCGAACGGAGCTGATCATTTATAGCTGGGATCGCGACGCCGAACCTGCTGGGTTGTTTTAGAGAGGAGTAGCTGTTCTCAGTTGGATGCAACGGAGGTCAGATCGGTTTGTTCAATGCCTTCGTTGCTTCCCAGTCTAGCTTCCCGGCCACATCAACGTTATTTACGGCTGTGCCGACCCTGTACCACTCAAAATCGGTGGCCGGCCGCGAATACTTGCTGGCTAGGTATATCGCCTCGTCGCGTTCGAGCCATGGTTCCAACCATCGCATGGCGTGCTCCGGGGTGAACACAACCGGGCGTAGATCACCCGGGTCAAGCAGGCCGGCGGCGCCGGCATCAGCAATGATTGCGCAGCCTCTTTCAACTGTTTGCGCCTTTTCTGGGACATAGTTGGTGACAGCGGCCAAAAACATTGGCTGATCATCCTTCAAGCGGATATACCAAGGCAATCGATTGGTGTTGTCGCCTGTCCATTCGTACCAACCGTTTATCGGGATGAGCACGCGGCCGGACATCCACATGTGGCGGTAGTAGAGGCCCAGTACGGCCCGTTCAATTAAAACACATGGCTCAATCGGTTCGCGCCGTTCCACCGCTCTAGGTGATCTGTAGCCCCAACGTATGGGATCGCACTTTAATTTTCCTTGGTACAGTCGGTGGAACATCCTGATGCCACGACCAGGTGCGATATTAAACTGTGGGAGTGTGTCGCCGCCTTGCCACTCTTGAAAAACGATCGGGACTTTCAGTGCCGTGACAAACTCCATTCGCGTGCTGTGTTGGACGATTCTGACGCACATGCTTACTTCTTTCTATTTTTTTGTTGACGTTCGGCCCAGACGACGGCTTCCGCGCAACCAAACAAATCGAACGTCTTTCCTGCGGCATGTCCGTACTTGGTCTCCGTTGGATTTTGACCAAAAATGTATCGGTGTCCTGGAGGGGCGTCATACGCGTACAACAGCGTGTCGTTGATGATCACCGACTCTTCACGCATCAAAGCCATGATGAGGTTGTGGCGCGTTTGCGTATCGAGAGGCGTGACACATCGCATCGTCGCCACCACTCTCCAATCCTTTTCTGGGCCCATGATTTCTTCCTCAAATAAGTGAGGGCTGATCGGTCTGGCGAGTTTTGGGCGGCCTCGGTGCCGGCCGCGCCGCCATGAGCTCAGCGGGGTACAGCTGCAGGTATGAGCGAGCACGCTCGGGGTCGGTGCTTTCCAGCCAGTCGTCGTATTCGGATTCTGGCACGATCACCAGTGACCGCTTTTCGTCTTCCGGTTTGTGGAAGCTTTTCATCAAAGGGTGTGCATCCGCATTGATTGTGATTTGTGTGAACGAGTGCGAGGTGCTGCCATCCGGCTCATCCCATGAACGCCAGAGCCCTGCAACAGCAAACGTCGAGTCGTCAGCCATGCCGATGCGCCAACGTTCGTGCTTGCCATCTTCCCATCGCGGTTCGTAGAAAGCTTCCATCGGGACGAGGCAGAGTTGCGCCTGGCGCCACGGCTTCGCATAGGCGCGACGCTCACCGATGGTCTCGGCACGGGCGTTCAATGTCGTGATTCGTGGCCCGCCGGGAGGGAGGTGGCGCTTCGGCACCATGCCGTAGCTGGCTAGTATCATTTCCCGGCCGGATTCGCTGCGGCGGATGATCGGGGCGTCGTAGTCCTGCCATGTTTCTTCGGGCCAGGTCAGATCGATTGCACGGGGGACGTGCATCGAGTCGAAAAATTGGATTTCTGGTGGTCGGTAGTTGACGCACATATGTCCGCCTTTGGCTGTATGAATGTACAGTATATGCAGTTTGCGAAATCAGGCAAGAGCCGCACGCAATAGACAATGTTCGTGAGTTTCTGCGTCTGTTTGGGAGTATTGCCGTAAAGTATTGACAAAAAATTACAGCGGTTCGAATATCCGCAAGGTTTCTCCGATATTCTCGGTGAATAAATTGAAGACTGTAATTTGTGGTGTGGATTTGAACAGCGGGTTGATGTCGAATTGCAACGAATGCAAGCGGATGACCAACCATGTGGTCATTGCTTCGGCAAGGGTCGGGTTGCACAAGTTCGCGGGATAGTCGGGAGCGCAGTCGCTGTATCCTCATATTAATGGGCCGTCCGGCCCGACGTGTGCAACTTCAGGGGATCATTGGCAACGTGTCATAGGCGAATCAATTGCGCAATATCTTGGTTTCCCGAGTCACTGATTGGCGCACATTTGCGCCATCTGCAGTGCGATATTGCCTCGTTAAGGTCGATGTGTAGGATAGAAAGAATAGTAGGACTCTTTGGCTTGCTCCCACGCGACCATCAGTTCTGTGCGATGCTTGGTCACCCAAGCGGACAAATGTGGTTCGTAAGGTGTCGTGTCCGTCAGGCTCCTGCCTGTTTCAATTTCATACTCCAGGTGGGTAGCGCCGCCGCTGATAGTCGCCGTTGGCGTTTCGTCTGGCCCGTGACAAAAGACAAGTGCCTTCGTGTAGCCTAGCGGGTGATGTGGTTTTACAATCATCAACAGTTCACTCAAGGCTTCGCTGGAAGGGGAGAAGAATCCTAGATCCTCGAATGCCCGTCTGGCATTTTTTTCGAAGTCAACCGGATAATATGCGCCGTCGTTGCCTCGGAATTCCACTGCTGTGATGAAACTGGCCGATATTGGCATGAACGAAATCCACCAAGTCTTCTCTTTAGTGGGAAGAGTTTTCATCAATTCAATGACCCGTTTTGTGTCGGTGTTCGCGGCATCGATGTAACAGCTGACGCCAGTCCATTTCGCGAACTGTTTATTGGCAAACCGGGCGCAGTAATCTGTAAATGGCTGAAGTAGATACATTTCTTTGTCAGGTATGTCGAACGTCAAACGAACTTTCGTTTTGTCCTGTGTTTTGTTATTTTTAATCTTCTGGCCTTGCATTTTTTCTACGTGATTTCTATTGCTCTCGGTCATCACTTCGGCTCCAGTCAAGAGGCCGTGTCCCTCAGGGTTTGGGTCAGTGGTAAGCCAAACCACCGGACGTATAGGGCCTTGCGGCGTGCTCATATGTCCAACGGAAAGATTTGAGATCAAGATGTAGTCAGCTAGAGCTGCTGCGGTGTAGTGATATAGGCGCATAAATTTCGATTGGCGGTTGGAAAGATTGTTTATTTGCAATCGTATCATATGAGCAAGCCAATCGAGATGCGCTACTCGGACACCGTCGCACTCAAGTGGTTGAGTCCAGGGAAGAACCGGGGGAAGAATTTGGGGATTCCAAGGGAACGATTAGCGTAGCGCCATAGAGGAAACTATCCCCCGATACCTCCTGATTCCCCCATCTATTTGGTTCGAGTCCAATCGTGCCTACCAGTATTCTCGACGTTTGCGGGGGTTCTGGGTTTTTTTTGGGTTTTTTCCAAAAGAAATTGTTGTGAAAACGTCGTTAGCAAATCATGAATGGAAGCGCAGTACGGCTTCCATTTTTGCTTTTTCTCTTCCGCGATCTGCGGCATCAATCCACTTGGCATAGACTGTAAATAGCATTTTGGCATTCGCATGGCCAAGCTGTCTAGCAATGTAAGCCGGATTTACGCCGGCCATTAGCGCGGTCGTCGCATAGGTGTGCCGGGTCTGATAGGCCCGCCTGGCTCGTATCCCCAATTTTTTTAGACATGGCTTCCAGTAATGGTCCCGTTGTGACCGCTCGTCGTGCCATGGCCTGCCTGTGACAGGGTTTTCAAAGATCTCCGCTCGTTTCATATAAGTAAACCGTTTTTGGGCTTGAAGCATATTCATGGCCCGATCAACCAGGTCGACGTCGCGGACCTCACTTGTTTTCAAATCCTTGAGGCCGCCCTTGAACGTCTTTGCTCGCGAAACGCAAATGGTCCGATTGTTCCAGTCGATATCGTCCCAGCGCAGCGCAATTATTTCTTCCGGACGCATTCCAGTCAGGAAAGCGAAAATGAAATAATGAGCAACTTGTAGATCGAATCGCTCAGTCATATCGGCAAGAATGCGCTCCATCTCCACAATGGTTAGTGGATCGGGCGGCGTTTTCTGATGCTTTGAATTCTCAATGCCCTCAATCGGATTGACCACGTTCCGCATATCACGACCAGCGAGATTGAAGGTACCACGCAGCGGAATCAAGTAGTTATTGCACAGTTTCGCCGATGGCCATGGATGACCACCGACAGCAGCGGCGATTTTTCCGTGCGTAATAAGGTTGATTCGCGTGTTGGCGCCAAACTTTCCCTTCCAGAACTCCAGTGCGTTTTTGTACTGCGAGAGAGTTGCATCCGCCAGTCTTCCTTTGGTTTCTAGATACAATTCACAAGCGTCAGCGAAAGTAGGCGTGTCGGTCGCGCTCTCTGTCGCATGTGGTGAGTTTGGAAAAGTGGCGGTGTAGTCGAACGTCCCAACTGAAATTTTTGATTTTATTTCTGCGACCAGGCGCTCAGCGTACTTAATATTCGCTGGCGTTGGTAGTAAATCCAGTTTCTCGCGACGCTGCTTCCCTTGCCAGATGAAAACGACGCGGATGCTCTTTTCTCGAAGCTCTACGCCCCTTGCTCTACCCATTTGTAATATTCCTCAACATTCATTGTTATGTGCCCATCCGGCGCACGCCGGTAGTGCTTGCCTTCAATCCAAATACCGTCTTCGATTTTCCGCCGCACTGCCTTGTCGGTGTAGCCAGTGATGGAGCAAAATACGGGAATTAGCGTGTAGCGGATATTTGCCGCAACAGTACTCATGATTTTTTCCCCGCTATAGAAGGCTGCATGGCGATATCAATAGCTGCCCTGGGAGTGTCGAAAACACCAGGCTGCGTTTCATCAATATTCGGCCAATGTAGCCAGAAACCTCTTTTGGCCTCGCCAGACACCGTTTTCCCACCATGAAGGACAACGGCTTTCTGATCGATCAGATAGTCAAGTCGCTGTGTATCCAGCAGATCACCGTAAATGGGGCGAGCCCCAGGTTGCTTGATAGGCGTTACCGTCTTTTTGGTGACCTTGGTTTTGCCAGCAGACCTTGCCGTCTCTAAGTGTCCAGCGAGTACTTTCCCAGCGCCGCCGCCGTGCTTCTTTACGACTTCAAGGGCCACATGAGCTGCAACCTCTTTGCGCGCAACCATGCCTTGTACGTCGCTGTTGGACTCAGCCAATGTCAGCATTTGCGAAACGTAATTCGCGGATTTGCCAACCTTTGACGCTACTTCTTGATTTGTCCAGCCGAACCCGATCAATTTGCGATACTGCAAGCCTTGTTCTAGAGGCGTAAGCGGCTTACCCTGCGCACTTGTGAGCATGTGGGCGATGCGCTCGGCGTCATTGCCGCGGAACTGACGCGCATCGATCCGCAAGATTTCAAAGCCCTCGGCAATCAGCTGCAGGATTGCTGTGAGGCGATGGTGGCCGTCGACCAGGATGATGCGGCCGTCTTCAACACGAACAACTAACGCGTCCAGCTCAGCGCCGGCCTTGATGGATGCCTTGATCGAATCGACATGCTCTTGATCGATAGGGCGACCGTTGAATCCAGGTTCAATTTCGATGATCCGTGGATCAACCTGGAATCTAGTTGTTTTCTGTACGCCGTCGGCTTTGCGTTCCGCAAGCACTTTGAGTGATACGGCGCCTAATACGTTTTCATTCATTTTTAGTTGTCCTTATTCTTGGTCGTGAATTTCAATTCTTTTTAGAATCGAATAATGCTCATTGTTTGCAGTTTCGGCGGGCTTGGGCCATGTTAGGATTGCCAATTTGCAAATAGTGAGATTTAGATGCCAGCATATAAATACAACGGATACATTTACTTCCCCTCAGCGGTATTTTTGGAAGGGGAATGGCACGCAATGATTAGAATTGCGCAGCCATTACCTGTCGATGGAGAAAAAATAATTGAAGAAGAATTTCCCGATTTATGCGATGGATTTAGCACGAGCAAAGAGGCTTTTGCGGCAGCACATACCGTAGCTAAGCAATTAATTGATCGCGTCGCGCCTGGGCTGAATTGGTAAGCTAGTGTCGGAAAGCGAAATTAGACCTCGATGCCTGCCAGCGTCTTGATTTCCTTGGTGGACATGCCGGTCGCCTCGTGCAGCTTCACCAGCAACGTGGAGCCAAGCGGTTGCACCTCATTGCGCACTTTGCTGATGACTGGCGGCGCGACTTCGATTGCGCGGGAAAGAGCCGCATCATTCTTTAGCTGCAGCAGCTCCAGTACGGTATCGAGCATGTGAGCGACGGAGTTCGTTGATTCGTTGGTGTTCATAGCGGTCCTTATAAGTAGATTTATTGAATTTGGGGTGTCGGTTCGGTTACTGCATCTTCTGTTCGCCGCGGCGGTTCGCCTGGTGCGTTCGCCATGCTTCAATCGTCGCCTGTGCGGCGACCATCTTCCAGCGGTGCACTTCATCCAGTTCAATTGCCGCGCGCATGGCCTCCAGGTGCGCTATGTATTCGGGACTGGAGTAGGCGTCGCGCTCCTGCGCTGTGAGGGTCTTCTCGGAACTGGCGGCCATGCAGTTGGCCTTGATAGTTTTCCGAAACTCCTCCATGTAGATGCGGTTGGCGCGGGAGATCGCGGCTTCCCCGGCCTGAAAGCGCAGGAAGTCGAGAGCTTTCTGAGCGGCTTCGTCGCTGAAGTGGTCAATCCTTGTGTCTGTCATGATTTTTTCCTGTTAAAGCGGGATTACTTGCGGCGGGCAGTGATGCCGGCCTGCGGGAAGGCGCGAACGCCATCAATCTTCATGTTCGCTTTCAGCGAGGTCGCCATCTGCTTGATCGGTGTCATGTTCGCTTGCAAGAACGTGATGTATTGAGGATTGGCCGCCACAAACTTGACCAGGGTCAGCAGGTCGGTGACTTCGGCGGTCCAGCGCTCTGAAGTCGACACGCCGGCAATCTTTGGCGCCGCGCTGGCGACGACCGGCGCGGTCATGACGCTGGCGATGGTTTGATTGAGCGTGACGCGTGCGTGGGCTACTTCGGCATCTGCCTGAGCAGTTGCTTGTACCTGATTGGCGGCATGCGCTTCAGCGCTGGCTTTGTTTGCTGCCTCAGTGTCGCCGGCTGCGGTTGCTTCCTCGGCGATCTTTGTCGCGGCTGCCGCTTTCTCTGCTGCGGCCTGAGCTTCACGAACCTTCTGGTCTGCTGCCGCTTGTTGGTCGCGCGCTTCGTTCTCTAGGCGCAAGCGCTCTTGGCGGGCCTGTTCGTCGGCGATGCGCTGGGCTTCGGCAGCTCTTTTCTTCTCTGCCGTCACATAATCGAGCATGAGCTTCTTCAGAAACGCGATGCCGGCTTCGCAGCGTTCGATTGGGCCACGGAACAGGTCCATGACTTCCTTCTTCGATGCATCCATCGGGCGAGTGATCTTGAAGCGCTGCTCGGTCAAGTCGTCAACCTTGCGCTGCAGGTCCGTCAGCTCCTCGACTGCAATCTCATACATGGCCGGCGAATTGATCGTGATTGAATTCGCGACGGCGTTCACGCTATCGGCGACTTTTTCCAATGCTGCCTTCTGAGGCAGAGCGGGTAGGGTGGTGGGGCGAATTTCCTCAACTAATTCCATGCTTATCTTTCCATTTCCGTAAAGTTAAAAGCGATATAAATACTGCAAAATCTGTTGGGTCCGTATAGGGAACCAGCCGGTACGTCCCGTCGGGCCGCAATCCCAGGGCGTAGCGGTCCACGATTGCCGCGCCTTCCAAGTTATGGGTGGCCTGGTAGGCGGCGAGCTGGGGACCTATCACTGGTCCCAACGTCATCATCTTCTTGATGTCGAGGACAGCACGCCGGCCGCGTACTACGCCGGTCCTGTCGGACGTACCGCAGTAGCCGTGGAGCGGGTGATACATGCGCTTCTCGATGGTGTCCGGAACAAAGCCGGTATCGGTGCGAAACTTCTTCCAGCCAGCCAAGTAAGGCAGCATTTCCGGCGCCAGGCTGTCCTCGTCCAGATCGTCTAAGTCGTGCAACTCGGTCATGCGGTGGACTGCCTGACCGAGCAGTCGGGCGCGCTCCAATGCTTCCGGCGGCACCATTGCGTAATTCACCAGGGGGCTAAGAATCTGCGTCACGCTCGGAACAACCTCGCCGTGCCAGCGATATACGTGGCTTGGTTCGTCGAAAGTAAGCATCAGGCCGCCGGGTTCTTGATCCAGGCCAGAACGTCATTGAAATTGCCATTCGTGATATCGGCTATGGCAAAGCCAAACTGCCTTTGGATGTCGTTCGAGCTCAGAGCGGCTGTTTCCAGTTTCATCTTGAGGTAGTCGAACTGCGCTTCGGAAAGCGGCGACTCGTTCTTCGGCTCTTGCAGCGGCAGCTCGTCTCTTTTGGGCGGTTCGACGCTTTCAGCCGCTATGGCCGGTTCTACCGCTTTTGCCGACTTGGATTGCGGCATCTTGGGAGGTGCAACCGGAAGGTCGGCGTTTGCGAAAGCTTGTTCCGGTGTCGTGTCGCCTTCTTTAATAGCCGTCAGGATGCCGCGTAAGGTCACGAGCTTTTCAAGGCCAATGTCATCAGTGCCGGACACGCCCAAGGTTGAGCAGATCTGTTCTTGCGTCACTCCGTAGGACTGAAACGCCTTGATGGCATCGGCGCGCCGATTCGCCAGGGTCTTGAAGTCGCCCATGACCGTGGCACGCGCCGCGTCGTACATATCAGCCCAGAATGCCTTCGGGACGCCTTTCAGAATGGCATTGCGGAGCGCGATAGAGCAGGCCGCGTTCGCCGTGACGCCGATCATGTCAGCGTTGTAGCGCTTCCCGCGGCTGTCTGTAATACGCCGCTGCACCTCGTAGGTGATAGCAACGTTCTTTTCCAAATCATGGAAAACACCCTGTGTCGTCACAAACTCGCCTTGGTCACTAACGACGCGGGCGCCGGCGCGGCTATTGCCCCAGGCCGACGCGATCACTTCGGCAAAGCGAGCGCTCGGGCCTTCGATGGTTTTTCCTGCGCGGGGCAGGGAATAGATGCATTCTCCGGCCACCTTTTCAGTCAACGTCACCATTTGCATGGCTTCGTCGCGAAATTTCTTAATAGAGCGAGGAAACTTGTGTGCGGTCGTGACCTGCTGTTCGATTTCAGACTTGTTCAGCAGCGCAATCGTGCCGCTTTCGATCGTCATGATGTCTTGGACTTCCATATGATTACCCTCAATGTGTGAATTTGTGACGCCAGGGCGTCGTGGAGCGAATGGCGCGATTAATAGCTGCGCTGTAGTTCGGTATGGCACGCGCGGCGAAACGCCAATCTGCTGTTCTCATCATCCGGCCAGCCATCGGCATCGCAAAGGTCGACCCGCTGCGCCTCTATATCCGCGTCGATCTCTTCTTGAGTGGGAGCTGCGTAGTTGCCGGCATTGCTTGCCATGCTGTTTGCAAGGCCGAGCATAGTGATGAAGGCAAATGCGCCGAGAATGTCTTGTAGAAAATTCTTGATGCCATGCCCAGAGATTCGAATTTCATTTGTTGTCCCATCCTTCATGTGGCGGCTCCATATATTTTCAATAGTTGTTTAAACAAATTACAACCAAAGGTTACATGTTTGTCTTAAGAGATTCAACTAAAAGTTGTAATTATTTTTAAAAAAAGGAAATTTGAGTTTGATGCAGGAAAGAAATTTCAGTTTCCCGAAAGGCATTTTGATGCTGAGTGCGGAGGAAGATAGGAGGGACTTTACCCGCCCAAATCGAGATTTTGGTATGAACATTTCACTTCCATATAGACATTCCTTGTCAATATGTTCAGTACAGCAGCATAATGCTTATGGGCATTAAACGAGGATGGAAGTTGTCGTATGATTAAATTTCAAGGGAATTAAATGCGTATTCGTCATGTTTTCTGCTCAATTTTCGTTATTTTAGGACTTTGGTCCTCTCAAATTGATGCGCAAACGCTCTATACTAAAACGGTATCGCTGCCCCCTCTTCGGATCTCGTTTTCCGATTTGCAGGCAATGTTGGAGAAGAGCAACGTATTATTGAACTCTGCAAATGGCTCAATTTCGACTTTGCGTGAAGAAGTAGTTTTGGGAGCCAATAATCTTCGGGTTCATATTGATGGTCACAAGCTTGATCCATCTGGCGCAAAAATCCCCAAATACATCGATTTCTTTTCTTATAGTTACGTGGCTAAGGGCGATGCGCCTATCTCCAGCGTTTCGCTTGATCTTGCAGATTACGATAGAACGTTGTCAGTTCAAGGGCAATCGCCTGACCAGGTGGATGCGTTGGCGGCTGCTCTCGGTCAAGATTTAACTGCTCTTTCAACCCCTATTGGCGGAGCGGCGATTAAATCCCTTCTTGGATTTTCACTATATACAAT
The DNA here is from genome assembly GCF_044745265.1 of Collimonas sp. NPDC087041. NCBI lineage: Bacteria > Pseudomonadati > Pseudomonadota > Betaproteobacteria > Burkholderiales > Oxalobacteraceae > Collimonas > Collimonas sp. NPDC087041. The sequence continues at coordinate 55,735 of NZ_JBIUZX010000011.1, read as the reverse complement.
ATTGTTATGGGTGGGAGTAGGCTTTAGTTTCCATTGGTTCTATACACGGCGGAACATTTTTTTGCTGCCACCTTTTGCCACAATTGGCATATATGTTGTGACGCGGATCGTACCTTTTGATCAATTGCTTGCAGGATTTTCTGCGACTGACGGAGACCCCGCATTTATTGTCAGATACGGTGCCCAGATAGGATTTTGGGTAGGCGTTGGTCCCATTGCCTTTTCATTTCTCTGGTATCTCATTAGGACTTTCAGATCAAAGAAAATAGCAGTGGTCGACAAGGAGGGATAGTCAGAAATTATCGGAAATTTTGGAGCCCAGCTGTTGGATTATGCTGATTTTTCCCCGCATTTTGCATCCAATATCTCTCATTACGTCAAACAACATTTCGATTCATACAGCACTCTATGAATAGACGATTATTTGCAATTGGTTTTTTTGTGATTGCTTTATTTGCAGTTTTAATAAATCTTGGGATTAGATACAACTTAAGTAAGTCCGATTGGGCAGCTTGGGTGCAAGCAATAGGATCTATTGGCGCAATTCTCGCTGCAGTTGGAGTAGTTCAATTTCAGCACATACAGCAGGCCCGCTTGGCAGCTGAAGCGAAACGTTTGGAGCGCCGGGGGCGACTAAATGCACTTATGGCAATATTTACCACGATATGTGAAATCGTTGACGATTGTGCAAGCATGGTTCATAAAGAAAATATCGTGTGGCCATTGCAAGCTGAGCGCCTGCTAGAAGCCAAGAAATTATTGGGTTCAATTCCTATTTTCGAACTACCTGACCATGTGGTTGTGCTACGGATCTCACAAATTTCAGAAGCATTACAAAGAGCAAAGGTAGTGGCTGAAGCTCTTAAAACAAACCGGAATGAAAAGATTCGGGAAATGGTCAAGAAAACGATAGGATATAGTTCCGTAATTTGTAGCCATGGTATCGCTGACGTTACAATTTTATTGTCCAAATGTAGCACCGCAAGCGAAATCGAAAAAGATCTTGCGGCCTATGAACAGATTAACGAGAACGCAAAATTAGCAGATGAAGTTTGGGCCGAGCTACGATCTGAAAAACAGACTAATTCGGAACCAACAGCAGAAAATTGAGATAATCCGCCGCAGGAACTCGCCGGCCGGAGAGAACCCCACAGCACAGCTGTTGGGCCGTCCAGTTAGCTGTAGATGTGTTGGTATATCACTAAGTTGGCTTAGTACGTCTTGCGTCACGGCGCTCTTTCGCTAGGCGAAGCCGCTCCGGTTCAGTGTAAATACGCTCTAGCAGGACTGAAGTAAAGTCAACCAAATCGCTGGCATCCTCTTCAGTTAAATTTCCCGTATGCGCGCCATCGTTCCCATCTTCTTTTATACAAGAGGACAGTTCTTTGAGTGAGTCAGGAAGTCGGCCCGATTCGAACAACCATGGCAAACGTAACCCAAGATCCCTACGGGTTCTTGCGTTTAGGCCTGCTACATCCTCATTGGGTAACATTGAGCGCGTTGCCAGGTCGACGCATAAGCGGAATATAGTTCCAGCCGCGTTGTAGCAACCAACTGCCAAACAGGTCGCGCCCTCTTGAAATACAGCCTCGATGTTTTTTGGCAAAAACTCTGGAGGGAATACAGACGCGCTATCTTTCAAGCTGACGTGTCCCTTGATGTCAACAAAGTTGTTCAGGGATTCTTCAACTTTTAGCAACCCGACCTTGTGCGCGTGCTGATAGTCGCTCTCGGCTCTATCACTCAACACAAAAATCGCGGTGCGACCGCAGTTTCTGCAAATTCCGAATGCCTCATACCAGTTTTGCCAGCCGTAATCGATTCGAATTACCTTGGAGCTGTTACGTCAAAGGTAATGTGCTGTGATGCACATCGAGGGCAATTCGCGACTAAATCTGCCATTAAAGTGTCCTTATTCTGCGAGACCCGATAGGGTGTGCCAGAGCAGGCGAAGCTAGTACAGGCTAAATATTCTCTCTTTGCAAAAGAACAACTTTTCCAAGAATTATGCAGGTGCCAGTATTACATTCTTGTCGGGAATAGCGACGTTGGTCAGGATTGTCCGAGGATAAAAACCATCGTCCAAAATCACGTGCCATACGTTTTATTACACCTTCGCCTTCATAATTGACCGCAAAAGTTTCGCCATTTTTGGGTGTTATATCAGCAGTATTAATAACTACGGTGTCGCCGTCAGACATCGTGGGCTCCATGCTGTCGCCTTTGACGTCGATAGCGATTAATTTGTCTGGGGAGTAGCCCTTCTTAATTAGCCACTCACGGCGAAAACTTATTGGGCGGCCGAAATCTTCGGCCAACTCAGCGGTGAAGCCAGTTATCCCTGCAGATAATTTCAACTTTACTTTCCTTATCTCGACGTGGTCTTGGTTGTCTGGATCGAACGCGACTACGTCTTTGTAATTTTTTGGTAGTGCCTGTGCCACTGTTTCGCCGAATTTTAGGGACGCAGGGGACATCCCTAAAAATTGTGCGGCCAACTCAAGATTCTTCCCTCTGGGCTCGGATTCTCCCGCAACCCATTTCTGTACCGCCTGAGGGCTAACACCGACGTACCGAGCCATCTCGGACTGATTCCCGCCGTTCTTCCTCTCAAGCGCGTCTGCAATTCTGTTGGCCATTTTGTTCATTCCGCGAGATTACAAGCAAACGTTGTAATGCGCACTGCAAATATAAGTTGTAATTACGTGCTTGCTTCTGTAACCTATGGTTGTAAAAATGTATGGGCGCAATTATGGAAATTGGAATCAATAAAGCCGTGCGAGTCGCCGGTAGTCAAACGGCGCTTGGCAAGCTATTGGGCGTGAGTCCTCAAGCAGTTCAAAAATGGGTGGGGATGGGGGTTGTGCCACCTCGTCGTTGCCGAGAAATCGAAGAAAAGCTCTTCGGTGCTGTGACTCGCTACGAGTTAAACGAAGGAGCCTTTGGTCCACCAGAAAACAGCTCTGTGAGCGTTCTTTCATCTCTTCGATGAACAAATAGTACAGAACTCACAGTGCAACAAAAACCACCATAAAGAAGGAAAGTAGGGATGAATTTACGTCAATCGTATTTAGGCATGATCAAGGCATTCTCAGGGGGATGGGACGCGATGTGTGGCGCCCTCGGGTACTCGCGGGATGCGTTGGAAAATCGTATATACGAAAAGAAGGGGCAGTCGCTATGGGTTGAGACTGCATTGCAGATGCAGTCATTGTCGGGAACGACACTGTTCGCAGAAGCGGTCGCGACTGCAAGCGGCGGTGTATTCGTGACGCTGCCGGCGTCGAGCGAAGTCGATAACGAAGCGCTGCTGAGCAAGTTCAATAAGCTGCACAGTCAGATCGGCTTGTTGTCCCGTCGCTTCAACGAGGCAACGGAGGACGGCGAGATCGACAAGCGCGAGCGTGCTGACCTAGCCGCGATTGGCGATGAAATCCATCGGCATACCCAAGAGCTGCTGGCGCTGACCTTCCGCATCTACTGTCGCGGCGAGGAAGGAAAGGTGGCAGCGTGAGCGAACCGATTGTATCTATCGCCGGCATCATCCAGCATGCGCATGAAGCGGCGGAGCAGGGCAGGCCGGCATCAGCGTGTCGCTATCCGTTTCATTCCGAGGCTGCTGAGCGTTGGCACGTTGCGTATCACGCGCGCCAGAAGGAACTCCGTGAAATGGCGGTTGCATGATTCCTGTGTCTGTAGGTGATCCACGGCATGCGGCTGATCGCTATGCCGAACGCACGGCGAAGATGGTTGTTTTCAATCATGCCCAGCGAGTCTGTAGAGGGGCATGCCGCAAGAGGAAGAGTATCGGGCAGTTCGCGCGCGGGGACGATTTGTGCAGGACGTGCAGGTTGCGTGCATGAAGCGAAGTCCCATGAAGCGTTCGGCGAAGCCAATGCGCCGAACGGCAATGTCCCATGGCCTGACCGGTGTTCTTTCCTCCTCATCCTTTCGACGGTCGAAGCAGCCGAAGCGAATCAAGACCCGCCATAAGCCTTTGACCAAAATACGCGCCTCCGCGCGCGACCAGGAATGTACGCTGCGATTCCCGGGTGTTTGCAACTATCGCACCGACACGACAGTTCTTTGCCATTCCAATTTGCTTGAGGACGGCAAGGGCTACGGCATCAAGGCACCAGATGAGAAGGGGGCCTACGGATGCTGCCGCTGTCATGACGTCCTGGATGGTCGCGCGCGGCGTCCGGAGGGCTTCTCCTATGACTCAATGATTTCCCTATTTAAAGAAGCGGTGGCCCTGACGCGCGCGCAGTTGCGGCATCTAGGTTTGTTGATGGATGACTAATGAGTATTAATTTAATGTCTCTTGCATGGAAGACTGATTTGCCGTCTGGTCGAAAAATGGTGCTGCTTGCGCTGTGCGACAACGCGAACGACCAGGGGGAATGCTACCCATCGGTCGGCGCCATTGCACAGAAGTGCAGCATGGGCGAGCGCACAGTGCAGCAGCACATCACGGATATGGAAGCTGCCGGCATTGTGAGGCGTGGCCTGCGTAACGGGCGCAGTACCGTGTACAAAATAGACCCCCGCAGTTTTAGCACCCCCGCAGAATTCGCACCCCCGCAGATTCGGCACCCCGCGATATCTGCACCCACCCCCGCAGAATCTGCACCCGTACCCCCGCAGATTTCGCACCCTACCCCCGCAGATCTCGCACCCAGAACCATCAAGGAACCATCAATAGAACCATCAAGTAAACGTCAGAGGGCACGCGGTTCCCGCTTGCTCGAAGACTGGACGCTTACGAAGTCGTGGGGAGACTGGGCGCTGGAGATGCATCCGACCTGGACGCCGGAGCATGTCCGCTTGGTGGCCGACAAGTTTCGAGATCACTGGATCTCGCAGCCCGGGCAGCGCGGATGCAAAACCGATTGGCAAGCGACCTGGCGTAATTGGTGCCGCAACGAGAAGCCGCTGATCGCCGGGAAGACCGGCGGGCAGGGTGCATGGTGGGCAACTGACGCGTCCACCATTGCCAAAGGGGCAGAGCTCGGTCTGATGCCCATTGCCGGCGAGTCGATGCCGGCGTTCAAGGGACGGGTGCAGGCTGCCATCGACAACGGCGGGCAAGCGCCACCGCCGCCGCGCAGCAGAATAACCAGGTCTGACCGCGCCGAGGAGGTACGGGGCAAGAAGCCGGAGGGGCTGAATTTGAAAGCGTTGATTAAATCGAAAGGAATGTTGGATGACTGGCCTTGAGCGTACGGAAGTGAAATTGGGGGCGTCGAGCTCTCCGGCGGCTGTAATCAATTTCGTCGTGGACGGCCAGCCGGTGGCGAAAGGCCGCCCGCGCTTTGCTCGCGTAGGGAAGGGCGTCAAGGCATACACGCCGGCCAAGACGGCGACTTACGAGCGGCAGGTGAGCTGGGCGGCGAAGGTGGCGATGCGGGGCACGGCGCCGATGTCTGGTCCGCTTGAGTTGAGTGTGTCTCTGTACATGCAGATTCCCGCCAGTTTCTCCAAAGCCAAGCGGGCGCAGGCCATGGCGGACACATTGCGGCCAACGACCAAGCCGGATCTGGATAACGTGGTGAAGGGCATCAAGGACGCCTGCAACAATATTGTCTGGGGCGATGATTCCCAGGTAGTCCGCATCGTCGCCAGTAAGCACTATGCTGCGCGTCCGTTCGCCGCGGTTGATGTCAAGCCAGTGGAAGGGAGTCTGTAATGGCTGGGACCAAGAAGCCGCGCAAGGCATACAAACCGAGGGGCGCATTCGTGCCGATGATGCGATGCACCCGCAACGACCTGGCGCTGGAACTGAGGTTGGCGATTGAGCTCCTGATTGCCGCGCCAAGTCCGGATGCCTACAACCAGTTATCAAAGATGCTGCTTGCCATGGGAAATGCCGGTGCGCGTGGCGTATTTTTGGAGAGGGCGAACAACACCATGTTGGCTATCTGCGATCGCTTCGATAGGGTCGGCAAGGTTGGCTTGTCTACTGATGAGGCTGCATCGCTGCGTGGTGCCGCCTGCGGGTTGGATGAAATGCTCAGCCACATTCCGATTAACGTATTTAGTGCTGCTGTCGCCGTGGTGACTGCGCAGTGCGTGGAGCTGGGCGTATGACTGAATTGGAAAAGCAAAATCAAGGTGGAGGACATGATGGGATACGTTAATGACATTGCGGCGTTTTCGGGGTCAGCGGACAGGCGTGCCGGAGCGGCCGCCCAGATCAACGATAGAAGTGAAGAGATCTGTCGTCGCCTCATTCTGGCCAGGAAGCTCAACCACCTCGATCAACGCGAAGCGGCGAAGACTTTAGGTTATAGCAATTCATCGCAGCTATCCAAGATTGAAGCCGGCCACGCCAGTGTATCGAGAGAGTTCATCGTGCGTGCGGCAATCGCCTATGGAGTGAGTGCCGATTACCTGCTGGGGTTGTCCAATGAGCCAGAGCGGGATCCGCGTACCGCTGAGCAGGTGGCAGTGTTGCGGTCGGTGCAAGGGACGGTCGAGCAGAACGTTGCGGCGATGGTCACGGTCTTGCTGAAGAACGCAGGAGAGGTGGCGCCATTACGTTCGCACCTGGAGAGTCTGGCGTTCCGCATTGCGCAGTTGCAGGAAGCATATGACAAGGTATGTCGCAAGAACGAGGCATTCCAGAACGATGTCCTAGCTGGCTCGATTCTGGAAACAGCGGTTGACGCCGCCGGCGATGCCGCGTGTAGGGCTAAGCAGTTTGTTGAGCGCCGATCAATGATTGCTGACTTCCGCGCGAAGGCTGCGACAATGGACGACAGCTATCCGTTATTTGGAGATGGCAGTGACTAAAGTAGGGAAGCAGGAGAAGCCTGTACGGAAGACAGTCAAGAGGGCGGGCAAGGTGCCGGCGCAAGATATTGTGTCTGGTGCCAAGCCCGTGTCGGCTGAGGTGCATAAGTCAGAGACTAGTGGTCAGTTACCGACAGACGAGAGTGTTGAGCAAAGGCGTCTCCGCCGTGCGCAGGAGATTGTTAACGGCTTTGATCTGCCTCCCAAGGCAAAGCTGTTCGTAGTCGAGTACACAAAGGATATGAATGGCACGCAGGCAGCTATTCGTGCTGGATATTCGGCAAAGACGGCTAATGAGCAAGCTGCACAGCAGTTAGCAAAACTTAGTATCAAGCAGTCCATCGATGCGGTAATGAACGATCGCATCGAGCAAGGCATCTTCGACGGCGACATGGTTATCTCCCGTTGGGTGGAGATATCTCAGGCCAATCCGAACAGCTTGACACAGTATCGCCGGGTGAATTGCCGCTACTGCTGGGGCGAGGGGCATCGCTACCAGTTCACGCCGGCAGAGATGGAAGATGCCATGCAGGCCCTTGCTGATACCAACACCAAGCGCGCGCTGGACGAGCTCCCCGAGCTGGTATGGGACGATAAGGGCGGCCTGGGCTTCGTCGGCAACCGTGATCCGCATCCAGACTGCCCGGAATGCTGGGGCGAGGGTGTTGGGCGCCCGTTCTTTACTGATACCCGCAAGCTTGGCCGTGAGAGCCTGCCGCTGTATGCCGGGGTGAAGCAAACCAAGGACGGACTGGAGATTCAGATGCACAACCAGACCGATGCCCTGGATAAGCTAGCCCGCCACTTTGGTCTGTACAAAGACAAGCTGGCCGATGCCGTGGAGAAGAGCTATACCCGAGAAGCCCTGGAAGAACGGTTCGCCGGCGCTATGCAACGCGCCCAGGAGCGTCAACGCCAGGTGGATGAAGAGCGCGGAACGGTCGTGAATGGCTAAGAAGCGGTTGCTGGATGATCCGCGGTACCCGGAATTCGTTGAGCGGTATCAGTTTGACCCACTGCGCTTCGCCGTTGAGGTGTGCGGTGTCTCGCCCAGTGCGGACCAGATCGACCTATACCAGGCCATGGAACCGATGGACGCCAAGGTCAGTGTGGTCTCCGGCACGTCTACGGGGAAGACGAACTCGTTCGGCCGCATCGCGCTGTGGCACCTGCTGTGCTATCCCTATGCAGTCTATGACGGCAAACTTGAGATCGGCTCCAACACCTACATCGGTGCGCCGAACCTGCAGCAGGTCGCGGACGGCGTGTGGAAGGAGATGCAGGACTCGAAGATTGCTATGGCTAATGGCCCGCATACCTGGCTGTGCGACTATTTCGTCATCACGAAGACGCGGGTGTACGTGACAGGCTTCGAGGAGCAGTGGTTCGTTGGCCGTGTCGCGCTCGCCAAAGGGCAGTCGGTCGGCATCGCCGGCAAGCACCGCTGGGCGCAACTGATTATTGTCGATGAGGCCGCTGGCGTGAGCGACGACCACTTCGACGTGATCGACGGCACGCAGACGCAGCCATGCAACCGCACGCTGATCGCCTCCCAGGGTGTCCGCAGCAGTGGCCGGCACCACGCCTCGCATCACAAGCTATCGGCGCGCAATGGCGGTTCCTGGCACTCGTTGCGCTTCAATTCCGAGCGCTCGCCGTTCGCGACCACCAAATGGCTCAAGGAGCGCGAGAAGGAGAGCGGCGGCCGGGATTCGGTCGAGTACCAGATCCGCGTGTTGGGCCTGTTCCCTGAGCAGTCTGAGCGCTTCCTGCTGGGGCGTAGCCAGGTAGAGAAGCTGGTTGGCGCCGAACGCACCATCAGCGCCGGCGAGCCCTACGGCAACCTGTTCATTATCGACGTGGCCGCAGGCGTGTTCCGCGACAAGACCGTCGGCACCTACGCGCGGGTGATCGGCAACGGCGACCGTATTGATGCCGACCCGCGCCGAGTGGACATCATGGACGTGCCTATTTTCTCGAATGCCCTGGACTGGCAGCACATCGCCGGCGAGGTGTTCCACTATACGCAGCGTCTCTCCAACTGCACTATCTTGGTCGATGTCGGCGGCCAAGGTATCCAATTCGCCAAGATGCTAGAAAACCTCGGTTGCCCGAACGTCGTCAAGATTAACTGGGGCAATCCATGCTTTAAGAAGAAAAATAAGGATCGTTTCTTCAACTTGCGGGCCCAGTGCTCCGTGCTGGCTGCTGAAGCCGTGAAGGACGACCGGATCACATTTTCCAATCAGCATGTCCAAGATCTGCTCGACCAGGCGTCCAAGATTCCCTACTTTTTCGATGAGAAGGCCCGGTATCACATCGAACCTAAGGACAAAATGAAGGAGGAGGGTATCCCATCCCCCGACCTTTGGGACACCGTATGCATGGCATTTCTGGAGAGCGCACATTACATCGTGTCAGCCGATTGCGACTCTCGTTATTGCGGATTGGACGCGGCACGACTGGCTGCTGAGAACGCATTTGCTGAAGCATAGAGATTTTGTGCAAGCACGGGACGACATCGTGCCCTTTGAAATCGTAAATTGCTCTAAACAATTACCACTGATAGTCAACACCATGTATTTGCCACCCTCCGACGAAAGATAGAAATTGCCTTCATTATCTTCCAAAGATGGCGATAAATTTGTTTCGAAGAGAGGGCAGGTGATGTGTTCTCAACATTGAAAACATGTTTGATTATGCAAGATCGAGGAAATGTTACGTGCATTTGCCGATGCGTTTCCCGCTAAAATTTCCTTTATTGTCATCACAGAAACGCCATATTTACTCGCCAGATATCGCGTGGGTGTAATACTGCCAGCGTTTATCAGCGCATCATGTTTGGCTTTTAGCGTCGCTTGACTCCACGTTCCTTCTTGGTTCCGGGCTGTGCCGAGTTTCTTAGTGATTTGCATATTTAAAGTTTTTTGCGCCTTACTTCGGCATTAATCGCATAGGCTCAAATTGGGGAGCCGACGGAAGTTCTCACAGTTATGCGACGAAGTAGTAGCGACGACAATCAATAGTCAAATATCAAACGGTCACCGAGTGTGTTGAGCTTCGATAGTTTCGGGAGACGTATTTTTATTGCTGACGGGGCAGAACTAACGTTTCTCATTCGTAACCGGTGCGCCAGCGGCGTTATAGTCAACAGCCGACACTCCCGGCACAATCCCCTCACAATCAACACGAGTAGTAAGTATGGGCAAGCAGACATCGGCAGTATCCAAGGAAGCCATTTGGCGTAACCACTTGGCACGTTACGCAACAAGCGGCAAGAGTATCGCTGCGTTTTGCCGAGACGAAGCCATTTCTGAGGGCAATTTCTACGCTTGGCGCGCACGACTGCGTCAAGATAAAGCCACCAGCGCAGCCGTGCAGGCTTCCGCGCCCACACCAACAAATTCCTTCATCGACCTAGGCCCCGTCAAGACCAAGACTCTCAACGACAAGGCACAACGCGCAGCGGCGCTGTCGGCCACGCCAGAGATCGACGTGCGCATCGACCTGGGCCATGGCATCATCCTCACGATCACGCGACGCTGATGTTCTTCCCCGAAGGCCAGGTGCGCGTATTCCTGTACGGCGAGCCCACCAGCATGCGCCTGTCGTTCGACGGACTCTACGCCATCGTCAAGCATCACATGGGACTTGACCCCTTGTCTGGCAGCCTGTTTGCCTTCGTCAACCGCCGCGCCACACAGATCAAGATGCTGTATTTCGACCGCACCGGGTTATGCGTGTGGAGCAAGCGCCTTGAACAGGGCAGACTGATCAGTAACTGGGCAAATGTATCCATGCATGAAATGGACTGGACAGGACTGAAACTGCTGCTCGAAGGCATCGAGCCAAAGCGTATGCGGCTGCGCTATAAAAAACCGCATTCTCGTAGCGGAAACGCTTCAATTCATGCGACGCAATCTATATAATATTGACATGCAGAGTACGCCCCCATCCACCAGCGAAACAGGTCACAACGTGGCCGCATTGACGCCGGTGGAAATGGCCAAACTTCTCCACAGTCAAGAGCGCGAAATCGTTCATCTGCGCCGCAGAATCGCCTGGTTTGAACGCCAGATATTCGGCCAGAAGAGCGAACGAAGATTGCCGGAGCCGGAAGGGCTGCAAGGCACCTTGGGCGAGAGCTTCGACGTGGTACCCGACGACACGCTGCCGCCCAAGAAGAGCAAGGTCGCTGCGCACAAGCGCGAGCAGAAGGTGAAGAACCCGACCGAGCTTGGCGACGATACCGAACAGTTCTTCGACGAATCCAAGGTCCCGGTCGAGGTGGTCCAGGTTCCCAATCCGGAAGTCGAGGGACTCGACCCCGAAGACTACGAGATCATCGGCGAGAAGGTCAGCCATCGCCTGGCACAACGTCCTGGCAGTTACGTAATCCTGAAATACGTCAGGCCCGTCATCAAGCGGCGTGATACGCAAGTTATTTCCTGCCCGCCGGCACCAGCCGGTGTGCTTGATGGCTGCCGCGCCGATGTCAGTTTCGTAGCCGGCATGATGGTCGACAAGTTCTCCTATCACCAGCCGCTGTACCGTCAGCACATCAAGTTGGGCGATCCCGTCATTAATGTCAGTCGACCCTGGCTTACCAGATTGATGTCGCGCGTCGCTGCCCTGTTAGAGCCCATCTTCGACGCCCAATTGGCCTCAATTCGCGCTTCCCGCGTCAAAGCCATGGACGAAACCCCGATCAAGGCCGGGCGCGCCGGCCCTGGCAAGATGAAACCGGCCTATTTCTGGCCGGTCTATGGTGAACAGGATGAAATCTGCTTCCTGTACTACCCCAGCCGATCGGCCAAACACGTTCAAGACGCACTTGGCCTGTCGCCACCTGGCGATGCCGTCTTGCAAACCGATGGCTATGGTGCCTATGAGCACTATGCCAGGGTGACGGGGATTACTCACGCGCAGTGCTGGGCGCACAGCCGGCGTAAGGTTTTTGATTGCCGGGATGTCGAACCGACTCATGCCGGCCTGGTACTGGACTACATTGGCGCACTGTATGCCGTGGAGGCACAGATTCGCGAAAAGGAATTAACGGGCGACGCCAAGCGCGACTATCGGCAGCAACACGCCAAGCCAGTGTTGAACCGCTTCTTCAACTGGATCGACCAGCAGTTCGACAAACATGGGTTCCTGCCCAGCAGTCCCTTTCTGGGCGCGCTGGCCTACATTCGTGAGCGCCGGGTTGGCTTGTCGGTGTATCTGGATGATGCCGACGTCGCCATCGATACGAACCACTTGGAACGCGCCTTACGCGTTATTCCTATGGGTCGCCGCAATTGGCTTTTTTGTTGGACGGAACTCGGCGCCAAGCACGTGGGTATTGTGCAAAGTCTGATTGCGACATGTCGCATGCATGACATCAATCCTTACGATTACTTTGTCGATGTCTTGCAGCGCATCAGCCAGCATCCGGCGTCGCTGGTGAATCAACTTACGCCGCGCGTTTGGAAGCAGATGTTTGCCGATAATCCGCTCGGGTCGGATTTGCATAACGTGGATCGGCGGGGTAATATTGGACGGGAATGACCGGTTACGCACAAACGGCAGTGCGAGCGCATGGAATCAGCGTCAGCAGCGCATGCGCGACTTTCGCGATCAGCCAGACCTGCTATCGCTACAAGGCAAAGCTATCGGAAGATAACGAGCGTGTCGCGGACTGGTTAATCCGGCTGACCGCGAACCAACGCAACTGGGGCTTTGGCCTTTGCTCCCTGTATCTGCGCAATGTCAAAGGATTCGGCAGGAACCACAAGCGCGTCTATCGGATATATCGCGAGCTGGAGTTGAATTTGCGGATCAAACCAAAAAAGCGGCTAACCAGGGCAAAGCCCGAGCCGTTGTCGGTGCCAGCATCAATCAACGACGTCTGGTCCATGGATTTCATGCACGACCAGCTGTCGGACGGGCGCAGCATCCGCCTGTTCAACGTGATTGATGACTTTAATCGGGAAGGCCTAGGCATTGACGTCGATTTCTCCTTGCCTGCAGCGCGCGTCGTTCGGTCGCTTGAGCAAATTATCGAATGCTGGGGAAAGCCGACGATGATCCGCTGTGACAACGGCACTTAATACATCAGTTCGACACTGGCCGCGTGGGCAGAAAAGCGTGGCATCCTGATCAGTTTTATTCAACCAGGACAGCCGCAACAGAATGCTTATATCGAGCGCTACAACAGAACGGTTCGCTATGACTGGCTCGCCCACTATCTCTGTTTGAATCAATCAGCGAGGTCCAGGAATTTGCCACGAAATGGCTCTGGACCTACAATCACGAACGCCCGAACATAGCGCTCTGCGGCATCACCCCTAAGCAGAAATTGGCCCTTGCGGCTTAGCCTCTACTTTTAACTTTGCTTAAAAATGGGGGGGATTACCGATGCAGCCCGTAAGGGCCCTAGTAAGAAAAGTTTTTCCCAGGGACAGACCAAATACTTACAGCGGTGCGACATGGTGCCAAATTGATTCTGGCGTTATGCTGGGGCGTCAGGTCAGTATCGAAGTTACTTAAACACAAACCCGACAACGCAGAGCTTATTGACTGATATTTAGTTTTCGGATCAATCGTTATATTCCATTGCTGATTAATTGCACCAGGAATACATGACGCAACCACAACTACTGCGCCAGTTGCGCCTAGCGCGTCCGACGCCGTCAGGCAGTAATTGTTGTGCAATTGAATACTGTGATCGACCGCAATCACCCACAAGGAGTTTGCAGCACTGCTACCACCATCTTCACCAACCTTGGCGGCTGTAGGGCAAGTCGACAAAATCGCAAAATTACTGGCTTGCAACGTCCCGTCTGCAGCGCCCAAAACAGAACTTAAGCAACTCCCACTATCACCCGATTTAATTAGACCTTGTGCGCTCTGGCCAATACCGGCTACGAACTTAGAGGAGTTTCCAGCTCTAGTATTTATTGCCGCAACACAAGGTTCCTTACCAGTTGAGACTGAGTCAGTCGTAAATATCACCGTCTTACCACTAACTGCATCAACCGCCGACATTGTCATGATCGCTTCAGAATATGGTACAGATAAACAGGTGGTACGGTGACTGTTCCAATCAAAATATTCCACCCACTGGACTACGTCACCCGACTGTTTAGGAAAACTGCTGGCTGCAGCAGGTTTTGTAGCTAGGTTAATTTTTATGCTACCGATTACAAAACTATCAGGGTTAGCGACACCAGTTGTAATGTCGCTCACACTCGAAGTAAACCAACCATCGCCAGTCACGCCAATTGCATTAGTTGGTGTCACTTGGAATTTATAGGTATGACCTACCTTCCAGTCGTAATAAATTCTGCATTGCGCACCTTGATTGCCGTCGGTGGCAGTCGCATTTACGCTGCAACTACTGCCGTAAGAGCCTGCGACCGCTGCCACCGCACCCCAGAGTGAAAATAAAAAAAGCCTTCCACCATGCTGCCCCTTCGAGACGGTGCTTTGCAAGCCAGTATAACCACCAATTGACTGGATTTGATTACTCCAAAACACATCTGAATTGGGGCCTGGATCATTCATGGGAGTAATAGTGAAATCAAGTTCAGACATCGCTTTAGTTGGCGCCGGAATATTGCTCCAAGAAAACAATGCGGGCGTAGTTCCCAGCTTAGCGGGCGTTTTTGTTGGCGTATTCCTGGAGACGTATAAGCTCGGTATAGATTGATCAGCTAGGACTGCATGATTAGAACCGCTAGCCGGGATTATAGAAAAATGCGGGGCGAAATCTGTGGCTAATGCAAGGCTAGGCACGACCAGCGAAAACGAAGCGATACAGGATTCCCCTACTTGCACAGTCGCTGCGGTCATCGTGATCAGATTGCCTTTGCTAGAGAGTAATCCTCCGCAACCTTGCACAAGATCAGTGGCAGTAAATCCAAGAGGTAAAGCCACACCAAATTGCACGTTAGCAGACGTCGTGCTGTCAGAATTAGTTAACACTAATGTCGCTTTGATAGTTGTGGGCGCCGTTATGATCGCATCGGCGAAGCTTATTACTACTGAATATTTTCCCTTCGCTATGGGTGCCGGTGGAGGGGACATACCCATGGCGGCTGTGCATCCAATTAACATAATCAGAGTGCTGAGACAGCATAACAAGATTATATTTTCAAATCTGCGAAGCATGGTCAGACCGAAAGACAAGGAGAAAAAATAGCGCGTTACATCCGTGGAAAGCATGAAATACTCATTTCCTTGGGGTTAAAAATCATGTGGTTGATATAAAACAGAATGCTGCACCGGGGTGACTAATTCAAGCAAGGCGCTGTGCATAAGTTTTTGTGTATAATTTTTGGCGTTCTTAATGCAATTTTTATCCGAATAACTTTATGCGCCTTATAAGTGAAAGAAAATTGCCTTCTAATCGATTTCGAAGACGATTTAACACACAGAGATGACATCGCGCTAAAGATCCCTGCAACCGATACTCTCATTCTAAATATGAATTGACTTGTAAAAGGTCGGCTGGAATTCTCAACGACTATCTGCCATGCCAATTTCTCCCACCCCACCCGCGACCACCCCAGTATCCAAAGCCAATGTCAATGGTTGGTGCGGCGATATAGGAAAGTGCTGGAGCATAGTAGTTGTCGCCATAGCCATAATATGGATTGCTGCTGGCATATGGAGGAGCAACAACGCACCCAGCCAGCGCCAACAGGGCACTTATACAAAGCAATTTCTTAAGCATTTTTTGTCCTCCAGCCCAATAATCGTGTCAAGAAATATCGCCATATTTTCTGTCGTGGATATGTCGTTGGAAAATATGACGATCGAATTTTCTCTTGAGTGATGGTTAGCGTACCTGTTTCTCAATCGTGATTTGCTCGACTTCCACGCGACGGTTCGACTCCAGGTATTTGATCAACTCAGCTTTGCTGCGTTCGTTGCATTCGACTATGTACTGAGTAAAGCGACGATTGCTACATTCATTTTATTAAGATTCATTTTCATCTTTCTGGAACGAGTGGGGATTTTTCTTCAATTCAAAAATTTCCGATGAGATTTGACTTTCGTTTTTTTTCAGCTGAAGTTGATGGAACACTGAAGGTTGCTCTAGTCGCGTCTTGAACGGTTTTTTTATCGATTTTGGATTCGAAATTGTTTTCTGTAGCAAGCGCGGTAGCTTTGGTTTTCTTGGTCGGAGAAGATTTAGAGGAGTCGATTGCGCCATATACCATTGCGCTCGACTTGATTGACGCTTGAGTTTGAGCGTGCGTAATGCCAATTGAGAAGGTGGAAGCAGTGGCGGCAACGATAAATTTCTTCATG
The DNA here is from genome assembly GCF_044745265.1 of Collimonas sp. NPDC087041. Taxonomy (NCBI): domain Bacteria; kingdom Pseudomonadati; phylum Pseudomonadota; class Betaproteobacteria; order Burkholderiales; family Oxalobacteraceae; genus Collimonas; species Collimonas sp. NPDC087041. The sequence continues at coordinate 39,640 of NZ_JBIUZX010000011.1, read as the reverse complement.
ATGAATCTTTCTTTTGAACACAGTAAGCGTTTCCCGCATGTGATCAATAACGAAGATCGATTGATATTTGCTGACTAAAGAATGTGAAAAAATGAAAACTGAGCTTGGTGCTTCTCTGTTGATTTCAACAGCTGCTGATTTAGATCAATCGCCCTGAGTTTTTTAAATGGGGGAGTATCAAAAACGGCGATGCTATCTCAGAGCCGATTGTTTATGAATGTTAAAGCGGCGGTGATCGCCAATTTTTTTCTAAACGAAGGTGTCGAGGCAACATACATGTGAACGATTGATAAATTCATCTTGCCTTGAGGACTCTTATGACTTGTCGAGACACATTTTCGCGTAGCATAAATATGGTCGATCTACGCCGAGTCTGGTCGTGACATCGTATGTGTAGCTTTGGATATGTGGCTATAACTGGATTGTCGATTGTCTCTGTAATGAAGTTGATTGATCGGAGGAAATTATGATTGTTGGATTCCAGAAAAATGGCGAAGGTGATGCTATTAATCTTGATGAGCACACATTGGAATTTTCTCTGGAGGCCGAAAATTACGCTGCTAGAGAGCGAAAAAAAGTTGAGTGCCGTCGGAAAATAGAAGACGCGCTGGAAAATATGAGGCAACGCCGCGCTGATCTGCTTGGCATGTGATCCGACGAAATGAGATTCGAACATGCGAGATTGAAATGAGATATTTCAAGATGTATTTTTCTCGCGCTGTCGTCGAATATTTGATGGATTTCTGAACAATTCTCGCAAGACCCTACTTAGCAGTCAATATTGTTCATATAATTTATTGCGGCCTAATTTTCTGAATTTCAGAAAAGAGTTTTTTCTATGTTTCTGGGAAATGGTGAGGGAGAAGCCGTGTCCTTTTTTACATGGAAGTAAATATGACTGGACTCTATGGTGCCTGAATGAAATTTCAGGCTCTTTCTGGCTGATGTTTTCTCAAGGATTTAGTTCGATCTTTTATCAGTTCTATTGAGCTGGATACTCTATCGCCTTGAATAATTTTCTTGTCTTATGTTGCATATGAAGTAGGGATATCTTGGCAAAAATCATCGTTGTTACGTCCGGCAAAGGCGGAGTTGGCAAGACCACCTCCAGCGCCAGTTTTGCATCGGGTCTGGCCATGCGCGGCCACAAGACTGCGGTACTCGATTTCGATGTCGGCCTGCGTAACCTGGATCTGATCATGGGCTGCGAACGCCGCGTCGTGTACGATCTGATCAATGTCGTCAACAAGGAAGCCACGCTGACCCAGGCCCTGATCAAGGACAAGCATTGCGACAACCTGTTCATCCTGCCTGCTTCGCAAACCCGCGACAAGGATGCATTGACGGAAGAAGGCGTCGAGACCGTCCTCAACGACCTCATCAAGATGGATTTCGAATTCATCATCTGCGATTCGCCGGCCGGCATCGAGCGCGGTGCGGTGATGGCGCTGACCTTTGCCGATGAGGCGATCGTGGTGACCAACCCGGAAGTCTCATCGGTACGCGATTCCGACCGCATCCTTGGCATCATTCAGGCCAAGTCGCGCCGCGCACAAAATGGCGGCGAGCCGGTCAAGGAACATCTACTGATCACCCGTTATTCACCGAAGCGCGTCGAAGCCGGCGAGATGCTCTCGTATACCGATGTCCAGGACATCCTGCGCATTCCACTGATCGGCATCATCCGGTAATCCCCCCATTTTTAAGCAAAGTTAAAAGTAGAGGCTAAGCCGCAAGGGCCAATTTCTGCTTCGGGGGGATTACCGTGTCACCGGTTTTGCGATCCATGACGGCGGCCAGGTCGCAGTGCATCCTTCATTGCAGGTACTCTTGCCGACGATAGTATCTTCATCAAAACATAAAGTGTTAGGCTATCTTCATCAACCAATTTTCCATTGAAGGTCTTGGGTGTTTCGGCCAGGGCCGGCAGAGTTAGGCCGAGGCAGGTGAGCAACAAATATAAGTTTTTACGCATGGTTTCTCCTTGATGGCGAGGTCGTACATAGCAACCAAATACAGAACTCCGATCTTCTACGATTTATTCCCGAAATATTATTTTTTTTCAGAAAATTCAAAGTGGCTTAACGATTTTGCACTCGATGTCGTTTTTTTAATCGGATGAGTTTTGAAGATTAATAAAAAATATTCATATGGAAATATTTTCATGTTCGGATTGAGGCGCAGGAAAACCCCCGTATTCCCTCTCTAGCGATGGCTCTATCATCATCGCCATGAAACCGACTATCACCGCCCAAGACATTCAAGCCATGGTCAGCCACTGGCTGAGTACACCGCCGAACGGCTATCTCGGTTCGGATTACGGCGCTGATCCCCAGTCGCTGCTGCAAAATCCCATGGCCGCCGGCATCGGTGATACTTTCATCGGCAAGATGCGCGAGGACGTGCCGGCGCTGGAAGCGATGCCGGCTGGCGCCGTGAATGTCTTCTACGTGGATGCGCTGCCGGATCGCCGCGAATTGATTGTTGACGTCGCCGGCTGGCAGGAACGCGTGAGCTGACATGGCCTATTCTAAAGAAGACTTTGATCGGGTGATCGTCAATTCGGTCTCGCAGTTTCCTGAGCTGGCGGCGTTGTACCAGGTGGGCGATCCGCGACTGCTGCAGGCGCAGTCCGCTATTGCGCAGATGATGGCAATGATGTCGCAGCAGATCGAGCTTGGCGCGATGGAACCCTTCGACAAGGTGAGGGATTCGACGGTGCTGGCCGATGCGTCGCTGAAGGGCCTAATGCCGATGGCAACGCCGGCGCGCGTGAAGGTGAAAGTTGAGAATCCTACCAATGCTGCGTTTGCCATTGGCGCCGGTCGCGGCCTGCTGGATTCGAGCGGCCGTATGTACGTTGCAGATTCGCCTGTAACGGTGCCCGCCGGCGGCGTGGGGCATGCTGAGTTGGTGCAAAAGCAGGTTCGCGCCATTGAGCACACTGTGACCGTCTCCCGGCCGTTCTATAAGATTGAGGTGCCGCAGCCCAGCGACGGGCGCTTTATCAGCGGCATCTCAGTCACCGATGCAGCCGGCACACCGTATACCTATAGTGTGGAATTTACGAATGTTGCCAATGGCGACAAGGTATTCCATGTGGAATGCGACGAATACCGGCGCTTGTTCGTCGTGTTTGGCTATGCCGGTTATGTGGGTTATCAGCCTAACGTCGGCGAAGTGCTGACCCTGACCGTGTATGAGACGACCGGGGATGTACGGCCAGACGCCGGCAGTCCCTTTGCCCTGGATTATGCGATAGCGCCGCAAGACGGCCTCATTAAGATTACGATGGACTCGCTGCTGATCCCAGGGGCGGCGCCTATCGATATCGCGACGCTACGAGAGCTTTGCAAATATCCTTCCGCCTATGACCAGACAGCGGTGTACCTGGGGGAGTTTGATTTTCTGGTTCGCCGCAATATCGGCGGGCTAAAATTTCTCTCGATCTGGAATGAAACGATTGAAGAGCTGGTGCGCGAGCCGAGCCTGGACAATATCAACCGGCTGTTCGTCTCCTTTATGCCGCCCGATGGCGCGACGCGCGAATCGATCGAGCAAGAGATTGTGCGCGTGATCAAAGCCGCCGACGACTCCTATCGCATCGTGTTCATCACGCCGGCCATTCTCGCTATTGACATGACCATCGTCGCCGAGGTGGCGCGCATTCACGACGCGGCAGCCGTCAAAAAGCAAATTCTAGATGTCTTGCTCCAGGAGTACGGAGAGAAGGCGGTGCCAATCCGCGCCGGCATGCTGGTGGTGAAATACAAGGCGATCTATGCGCTGCTGAAGAACAATGTCCAGGCGCTGCAGGATTCGGGGAGCGACTTTTCAGTGACGATCACACCGATGCAGGGTAAGCAGCTGCCTGAACATTTCCGCTACATGACCCCAGAAAGCCTGAATGTCTCGGTGACGCTGGCGAATTACAACCTTGGTTCCTGGGGGCAGTAATGGCTGTCGACAGCAGAATCCCCTCGCTTGCGCCACTCCAGCACAGTCACGACGCCAACGCGCTGGAAGCGGAACTGAAGCAGCTGGTGCTGTTCCTGTTCGAGACCCATTTGCGGGACGCTGAGCGCGAGCTGAACGTCTATGGCGTGCCGCACCTGGGGGCCTTGCCCTTGATCGAGCGGCACGTCAAACGGGAAGGGTTGGCGCTGATCCGCACTGAAGAGCCAGCCATGCGCTATCTCTATAAAGCCTGGCGTGCGCGCAATCCCAAGCGGGGATTGCATTTCCTGCGGATGTATTTGCAGCTTCTATGGCCGAACGGCTGGATAGTCGAGCAGCTTTGGCAGGATAAGAGCAAGCCCTATCCGATGGCCTTGAGCAGCGCCAGCAGCATTGGCAACGCAGATCCCAGCGCTACCCATTATCTGACCAGCCGGATCCGGGTGTCGATCGATGATGAAGGGGAAATGGGAATGAACATTCCAATGGTAGCGCCCGCGTTGCGCGCTGTGATCGCCGCCAAGTATGTGCTGCAGTTATCGCTGCTCAAGCGCTTTGAGAATGAGATCGGTCTTTTTAACGGCGCCATGGCGCAGCAATTTTATCGGGCTGAAGGCGAAGCAATACTGCCTTCACCGCACTAGACGGGAGAGAGTGGGATGAGAACAGGTGTAATTCAGTACAACCTCAATGATCGCGGTCGCGAACTGACAGGAAAGCCGCGGCAATTCAATATCGGCAAGGTCGCCGCATTTATCAATGGCGCCAGGACACAGGAACGTATTCAAAAGCGCGATATGTTCGGCTATTACGGCCACTGGCCGCGCGTCAAATTCGGCATGATGCCGCCGGAGGGTGGAATTTACCAGGGCAAGCTGGTCAAGCTGGAGCCGGCGATTTCAACTATCCATTTAAAAGCCTTTCCAGACGGCACCATCGAGCATGAGGAAGAGTTCCTGGAGACCGATGCCGGCCGTACCGCGCAAAAAATGTTCGAGAGTAAGAAGGGCGGTTTCTCCTCGGCGCTGAGCGAGGTCGAAGGGCGATTCTTTGGCTTCGATTATGTCAATGAGCCCAACTTCGATGACAACCGTGGCTATGTGTTGGATGCCGCTGCAGACGACGGCGGGGCGATTCTGGATGATGCTGTCATTGTCGACTACAACCAGAATTTGCATGGCATGCTGGCGCTGCTGGATAGCGCACAGGCCAGTTTAGGGGATGCGCGGGCAGACCATGAGCGTGCCCTGACGGTGATTGCCCGGCTGGAGGAAGAAAACGAACAATACCTGGCCATGCTGGCCGGCCGGCAGGTTGCGCTAGATTCGGCGGGAGCGCTCCCTATGATGGTCAGCAAGGCCGGATTGAATGCGATGCGTGCGGATGCCGCTGAATTCAAACGCGCGATCTTGCCTGGTATCGTTGTGCCGGATCAGCCAGAGGGTCGCGGTGTCGACAACCTGGTCAATCGCCTGCTGCGCCGCTAAGGATCCAATGCTTGAATTGAAGGAAGCCTTTGGCCGCTACATGGGACGCTATTACGCCTCGCTCACGCCAACCACCAGGGCGATGAAGTCATTTGCTGAGCGGGGAATCAGTAAAAGCATCGTCTGGGCGCCGGATCGGATGATTGACCAGGTGCAGGACATGCTGGCCGCCTGGCGCAAGAACGATAACGACGGCGGGCCGGGCAGTAGCGCCTATCTGCCGGTGATGATTGTGGCGACTGGCAAGGACTATTCACCAGTGCTGGGGGATTTTTCTCGCCAGGTACCCGAGCCGGAATGGGTGACGCTGCCTGGCGATCCGCAGAACCGAATTTTTCAGCTGAGGCAGATGCAGGGCGAACGCCGCGCTCAGATTGTCATTTGCGCCGCCGAGGATGAGACGGCACGTAGCATGGCCGCGCAATTCACCTTGTTTATTGCGGCGGTCGCCAATCGCCGGTTTGATGCGACATATCGCTTTGCCGGCACCGATCACCATTGGCCGGTGATGCTGGAGGCAACCGATGTGCCGGCCATGAATATCGATTCTGGACAAAAGAACCTGACGATCTTGGCGATCGATCTGACGCTGAAAGAGACCATTCCGTTATTCTCAGGACCGAAGGCGGAGGAGCAGAACGACGGGAAAGGCGATGGCAGCGCGAATAATCCGCATGGTTATCTGGCAGCGGCGGAAGTAATCTCGCACAATCTGGTGCAGAACGTCCATAGTCATGTCGTTGATGGCGCGCCAGATTTGTCCTTGCATCATGGGGCGCCGGATCTATGAAGATTCAGGCATCGATCTCAGGCTATGGCATGGCGCCCGCCACCGTGTATTCCTTCTACGAGGCGGAATCCGACATCTTGCTGGTCAGTAAAGAGACAGCTTTTCGCGCCGACCGCTTCAGCGACGCGATTTTAATCGGTGGCGTCGGCTTGGCCGAGCGTGACAGTCTGTTTACTGATCTCGACTTCATGGATGCGATTGAAGAGTTTTTCATTCGCTCCAACGGTAAAACCTTGATGATTGATGATAAGGCCGCGCGCTGTGATCCGCGCCAGAAGCTAGAGCCGGATGGTATGAGTGACTTTGGCAAACGACTGTATCGTGTATCGCCGGACATCACTTGTGGGCAGGTGGCGGTACTGGCGACAGCGCTATACGTCAAGAAGGCATTGGGCATTGGCAGCGCGATGGAAATACAGGATTGGTTTCTTGATGTCGGTCAGGGCGGGTTCGTTACGATCTGAATGGAAAACATCTCCAATTGTAGGGGATGCCGTAGCAGAAAATAGTATTTATATATTCAGCTACAGCGGCCAGCGTGACCGCTCTCCATTCGATGAGCACTCAAATCAAGACGCAACCAAGAACGATCAGCCCGACCCTCACCGCGGCCGGCGTGATGGCCGCGATCAATGTTCCAAAAACTGGGGTCGAGGTGGCTGTCACCCATATCGCTTTCGGTACGGGTAAATATAAGACAAATGGCACCGAAACAGGCTTGCAGCATGAAATGATGCGGGTGGCGATCGCCGGCGGCGGCAAAGTCTCCCCGACCCAGATTCAAGTCCATGCGGAAGCTATAGCGCCGGCAGGATCTCCATTCTGGTGCGGTGAAATTGGTTTTTACGCCGGTGCGGTGATGTTTGCCGTGTATAGCAAATTTGATCAGCCGATTCTGTACTTTGCCGACGATAGTGTCACGACTGTGTCGTACACGTTGGGTCTATCAGCTCTTCCTGCAGGGACGGTCACTGTATTGGTAGACCCAAACGTCAATACGGCAATCCAGTTGATTGGTGCCCACGAGACTGCAGGTGATCCGCATCCACAGTACTTAACCAAGTTGCGAGCGGATGCCGAGTATTTCCATAAGCTAACCGATTTTGCGAGTAGCGAGACCGATTGCGACACGCTGATTCAATCTGGTGTGCGTGATGTGATAGTGGCCAACGATCGCGGGATTCTTGCGGCGACCCATTTGCCGATGGGAGGAGACGGTTTCGGTACGCTGATCACATTCAATGGCGGCACCTTCATTGTGCAGCGCTACACCGAAGGTGGCATCACTCCGCGCACCTGGGAGCGCACCGGCATTGTCGGACAGGATCATCCCTTTAAGGATCGTATCTGGAAACAGATATGGGACAGTAGCCATGTGTCACCCGGTGATTTCGTCAAGCGCGCGGGCGACAGCATGGGGCCACTATCAAGCGCCGCCGACAAGCCGAATATCTCCTATGCCGGCTCAAGTGTAGAGGTGCGTGAGGCGGGGCGTGTGACCAATACCAAGGGCAACGACATCAGTTACGCCCCGAAGCTGGTGTTTAACTGGGATTCCTATACCGCTGTGCAATTGCGCATGACCGACAAAGGGATGTTGGAACTGGTCGACGGCAGCGGCACGGCACACGGCAGCTTTCAGAGCGGAACGATTAACGCCGCTAAAGCGTTGACGGTGGCAGGTCAGGCCGTGTGGTATGCCGGCAATTTCAATCCTGCCGACAAGGTCAGCGGATCATCCAACATTCGATTGAATTGGGCCGGTAATGGCGGGCAGCCGACCTGGGTATTTGGCGGCAATGCCGCTGAAAACGTCAATGTCTACAATCCAGCCAATTTCAATGTCAATTACGCCAATAGCGCCAATTATGCGAGTACCGCCGGTAATGCCAATGCGCTATCGGGAGTACCAGTGCGCTTTGCCGACAACGGCGCAGCGCAACCGTATTACGTCTGGGGGACGTATGTCGGCGATGGACGCGTCAATGAATTTACGCTATTTCCCCGCAATAACCTGGCCGTCAGCTCCGCTGTGTCCGCCGTCTATGCCTCGCAATTGACCGGTCAGGGCTTGCAGGACGGCGGCGTCGGTTCCTACTGGCTTAATAAAAACCATACGACCCCTGAACGTGCCGGCGCCTGGCAGTTGCGTGGCTCAGCCTATGAATACGGTTCCGGTACCGATGGCGGTATTGGCACGCGCATTGCCTTGTGGCAACGTGTGGCGTGACGGCCATGGCAACAGGAGCGTTAAAGAAACAACCTGCAACGAAAGACTTTCCTATGCAAACAACAGATCCAGTACTGCTGAAGCGCGTCGAGTCCAACCAAGCATCGACGGTACAGCCCATTCCACAGATCCCGTCATTGGAATCACAATTTGAGCCTGAGCCACCTGATCCATTTGCCTATAACGATGTTAGGGATGTGGTTCGTTTGCCTGGAGGTTTCTTGTGTTCGGTCAAGTTTGTCAATCAGGATGGCTATTTAACATTTTTTGCTTGTTCCGATGATATTGAGTTGCACGGTCGGACGATCCATCAGGAATGTGCCCAGGGACGATGGGGAAGTACGCCCGATTATTTGCCGACACATGAGGAATTCTTGGATGCGGCACAGTCGCGAATAGCGCATGAGTTAAGGCGCGCCAACGGCGAAGTTACCAAGTATCAGGATCGTGTCGATGTGGGAGAGGCCAGCGATGAAGACATCACGCTAGTCAAAGCATGGAAAAAATACCGAGTGAATTTGAATCGGGTCCCGGAGCAAATGCATTTCCCACATCCTATCGTCTGGCCTGTGGCGCCAGCTGATCACGTCACTACAGCGATTGCTTGAACATGAGCGGAAATAAGAATACGGCGTCCACCGCGATATTTTATCGACAGGTGCGGGACTTCGTGGAAAAAATGCCGGTATGGGGAAGGGCTATACGTTACCAGACCATGCCCGATGAACGCTTTGATATGACGTTGATTTCGCGGCGCGTTTATGGGCGCCCGGAAGAGTTTCTGGTGGTGATGGCGGCTGCCGGCTTGGATTCGGTCGAGCAGGAATTACCGGAGCAATTGCTGGTGCTGCCGACTGAGTCTCAACTGCTGACACTCAAGGCCAGCGCACGTTTTGGGAGTTTTGGCTAATGGCAAACATCAATAGCGCGAAATTGGCAGCAGTGCTGGGCATTCGAGGTGCTGCAAAGGCAGCGGACCAGCTCAGGAAGGCTGATGCGGAACGTCGTGCCAAGGCGGTTAATTTACTGCGTCCGCACGAAGTCAAAGGCGAGTACAGCGCTGAGCGTCTTCTGCTGACCTCCTTAGGTGGCCAGGTTCGCCTGATTACCAATGATGACTTGGTGGTGTTCAGGAAAAATGCCAAGACCTTGGGCAGTAAGCTTAAGCCTGGGCTGACCGCGCAGCAAATTATCAACCTGTCGTTGCCCGAAGATCGGGAGCGGGCCAATGAGCAAATCCGAATGGCAGTGCCGGCGGGAACGAACCGGGGTGATATTCGCTTCGTGACGGATGCGTCGGCTGACTCGGATGTGAGCCGGCACTACGTTTCGGTGGAAATCATGAATTTTGATGCAGCGGTGGCGTCGCCGACGGGTCCTAAGGCACTGGCTAAATGGCTGGTTAAGGACAGTCCCCTGAAATTTGAATGTGATTGCGGCCGTTTTACTTACTGGTATCGCTATATCGCCACGGTGGGCGGATTCGTCAAAGGCCGGCAGGAAGCCGCGTATCCCAAGTTGCGCAATCCCAGGTTGAGCGGTGTGGCTTGCAAACATGCATTGCGCGTGATGAAGGAATTTAGCAGCAGCTTGGCCGTGCGCTGGATCGTAGCTGGCATGGTAGAGCGCGGACAAAAGGGGGCTATCAAACAGTCTGCGGTGATTGCGCAGACCAAGGCGCGCGAGATCGCCGCAGCTCAAGCGCGCAAAAATCGCGCTATCCACGTCAAGCAGCCGAGCAAATCTGTCGCAAGTCTGAAGAGTGCCGTGATAGCTACGGCAAGGAAGGCGGATAAAGCGACAGGGATGGTGGTCATTGAGGCACAAAAGACTTTGCAAAAGCTCAAAGATGCCGGCCAGATCTCCCAAGCAGACTTTGACGTGATCACGATGAAATTGAAGGGCTAATTATGCTACATAGTGTACCAACGCAAATCAACAAGGCAGCACGTAGCGTCACGCTGCGCCATCCGAATGGAATTCCATGCCACGCTTTCCGGCAACGAGTATTGCGTCAGGCAGGCGGCGGTATGGGTGGAGTGCCGACGCTGGGCGGGCTTGGTGTTCTGGATTCGTCGGATGAGCCGGATGTCGAGTGGGAGTTGCTTGGCGACGCAAAGCTGTTGATCGTAGAGAATTTCCAGTCATCGACGGTGGTTGACCGCGGTGATGCGTTGGATAACGCTGAGCCGCAAATCGTCGCGTTGATCGAGGCATTGAGGCCGGCAGAAGATCATGCGCACTTTACCGCGAAGACCAAGGACGTGCTGTACATGCTCCTGCATGCGGACGTAAAGATCGCCTACGAAGTTGTGGCGATCGATGGCGACATCAATATGGCGCCGTATAGTAGAAAATACATATTACACAAACGCGATGATCTGACATATATAAACGGATTTCGCGACACCTATAAATACTTTGATACTCAGTGAACCGTGTAGCGAAACTAAAAATTAGGAATTTATCTGTTAAGAGTCACTGTTAAATATGCCTGCTATTTGTCAGTTTTTGCTTGAGTATTGAAGCATCAATACAAACTTGATAGCAGTCGCCCGAACTTGCCACCGAAGTGTAAAACATTGCAAAATTTGATTCGATGTTTCGACTAATGCTGGTTAAATTTTTATCTGATTGTACAATCAGCATAACTAAATGATGCGGAAGTCCCGCGATTTTAGATTTCATTTCACGTCAATTTGCATGACCACATGCAATTCATTGCTTTGCGTAGATGCTTCATGAAAGCGTCGTGCATCGCCATCGCTGCAAATAAATAAGCCGATCTTGGCGATCACAGCGTCGAGAGTTGGCGGCAATTCCATCTGTCATCCACTAACAAAAATTACCTTAAAATTTCTTCTACAAGATATTTTTATCGAAGGCAATGATTGTGCGATTTTGACAGGAAGCGCCATTAGGAGAGTGCTTCTTAAATACTTTTCAGGTGGGAATAAAAATTACGGTAACGCGATTGAGTCATCAGCCATTTTGGCACTTCAACAGGAGATATAAAATGAAGAAAAAGCGCCCACTAACCTTATACATTCTCTTTGCAATGATTCTCGGTGTGTTGGTGGGTTATGCCTGTCACCAGGCTTTTCCTGATCAGAAAACTGCCATAGATGTTGCGGGGTATATCTCTATAGTCACGGATGTATTTTTGCGTTTGATTAAGATGATTATTGCGCTTCTTGTGTTCTCCACTTTGACTGTGGGCATTGCACATATGGGAGATGCTAAAAGTGTGGGACGAATTGGGGCAAAGGCCATGCTCTGGTTTGTTACCGCCTCATTGGTATCGCTCACTCTGGGACTCGTACTCTCTAACTTTATGCAATTGGGGGCGAATCTCAACATGCCGTTGCCGGATATTGGGGCGGCTACCAATCTTAAGATGTCCGGTTTCACATTGAAAGATTTCGTCAAACATCTTATCCCTAGTTCGCCGATAGAGGCATTAGCTAATAATGAAATCCTGCAAGTAGTCGTGTTCTCGATTTTTTTCGGCACTGCATTGGCCGGCTTGGGGGACGCAGGCAAGAAGCTCGCAAATATTATCGATGAGCTGGCACAAGTTATGTTACGTATTACCGGTGCCATCATGTATATGGCGCCACTGGCGGTTTTTGCGGCCATCGCTTCGGTTGTTACCACTCAAGGCTTGAGCGTGTTGCTGACCTTTGCAAAATTTATGGGTGGTTTCTATTTCGGTCTAATGTGTCTATGGGGATTACTTATTGCTGCTGGATTTGTGTTCATAGGACCACGCGTGTTCAGATTGGTCGGATTGATCCGCGAACCATTTCTATTGGCGTTTTCGACAGCCAGCTCTGAGGCCGCATACCCTAAGTTGTTGGAAGCCTTGGATAAATTTGGTGTCAAGCGCAAAATTTCCAGCTTTGTGCTGCCGATGGGCTATTCATTTAATCTGGATGGCTCGATGATGTATTGCACCTTTGCAGTATTATTTATTGCCCAGGCTTATGGTATTCACCTGCCAATCAGTACTCAGATAACTATGCTGTTACTACTGATGCTTACTTCTAAGGGCATGGCAGGAGTTCCGCGGGCTTCTCTTGTAGTGATCGCTGCAACCTTGAATCAGTTCAACATCCCAGAAGCTGGATTGTTGTTGATCATGGGTATAGATCAATTCCTTGATATGGGCCGTTCTGCGACTAATGCTGTTGGTAATTCTGTCGCTACTGCTGTAGTTGCGAAATGGGAAGGTGATTTATTGCCGGAGAATGAGAAAAATACTGTTGAGAAAATTCCGGCCGTAAATGTCGTAATGGAAGGCTAAATTCAAAAGCAGGCCTGCTGCAACTTGCGATGGATTTGTTCGAGCAGGTCTGGTTTCTTTGTAGACCCGATAGGGTATATATTATTGCTAATGACTATGTCGCATCGTTGGGTTTTAGCTTCTCCAAGCGATACCCATAACTATAAACTGGAGTTAGCCGATAGCCATTTTCTGGGCGTAAATGTAATTTAGTTCTTATGCGCGAGATGTGAGTGTCCATGGTCCTTGAAGGAATATCTATATCACGAGACCATATTTTTTCAACTATATATGCGCGGGAAAGCGGACGACCTAGATTGCAAAATAGTAGCAATGCGATGTCAAATTCCTTTTTGCGCACTTCAATAGGCTTGCCTGCCAAGCTGATACGACTGTAAATGGTTTCGAACAAATAGTCATTGAATTGAATTTGTTCGCTCGATTTGTCGACCGGGTATGCACGTCGTAGCAAGGCTTCGGTACGCGCAATTAATTCGCCATTACGAATTGGCTTTGTCATATAGTCGTCGGCACCGGCCGTGAGGCCTTCGACGATGTCTTCTTCGCTGTTGCGAGCGGTCATGAACAATATCGGAAGAGTCTTAGATAGTTTTTCGCGTACCCAGAGTAATACCTCAAGACCGCTCAAATCCGGCACTTGCCAATCCAAGATGAGCATGTCGTAGCTTTCACGGTGCAGCTCTTTCAATATTTTTTTCCCGCTTTGAAATGGATGGCAAATATACCCTTTGCTTGTCAATATTTGACAAACAAAATCGAGTTGAGAGGGGTCGTCATCAAGAATGGCAATTCTCATACGATTGCTCCTTTTAGTAATCTACGCTGCATAACGATACAATTCGCGTGTCCCCAGTGGCTGCGTGTCGACCTGCTTGAACCCCTGTGCAAGTAATAGCGAAAATGCCTCGTTTGATTTTGGATAGCAGCGAGCATAGAAGGCCGCTCCTAGTTCGTGCTGTTTTATCACATAGTCCACAAGCAGGCTTGCTAAGCCTTGTCGTCTGTATTCGCGAACGATGGACAGTTGGTAAATTTCAATTTCATCACTGCCTTCGCATCGCTGGGCGCTGACCAGAAAGCCGGCGGGTTTCTCTTCCTTTTCGATGACATCCAACCAAGCGGCAATGCCTTCGACTCCTTCCGGACGCGAAGGTGTCACGGCGGCGTGGCGCAAGATGATGCCACGGTCAATGATTTGCACCAACATGCCGCGTATGTTCTTCAATGGCTGGATCATGTAATGGCATCACGCATGCCTTCCTCAAATAAGGCTTGTATCCAGTCCAGATCGTCGTGTCGCGCCTGGCGAATTGCTACGTTTGATAATATTTTGATACTGGACTGGCGAGGTCTAACCATCGTATTACTTAATAGGCTCTTGAGGTGTTTTAGCATGCATCATCCCAGATACGTTGTACTGCTATCTTAGTGCAAAACAGAAATATTAAGAATGTTTTAGCTCGTTCGGAACTAAAAGCAACAGCCGTCAAATTAATCAATAGGATTCCGCATTTTTCAGTGCGGTCCCTATAGGAAAACACCCCTCAAATCGCTCTCTCGTTACCCCTATCATTTGCTTCAATGAAGGGGATACATGGACGAATTTACGCGCATCGAAGCCGATGCCCATCGTGCCGCAATGGGGCATAACAACCTGGCGGAGCCTATTCAGGCGCAGAAACTGGCAGGTAACTACAAAGTAGGCAGAACGTCCCTTCACGGCATGGCCATCGCCATCGAGCAGCCGCGCGGATCATTCCGTTCTGGCGTTAATGCCGCCGGCCGCCCATGGCAGAACAGAATGTCAGCGCATTACGGCTATCTCATTGGTACGACCGGCAATGATGGCGACGAGTTGGATGTGTTCATCGGCTATTTCCCAGAATCGCGAGCTGCCTTTGTGATTAATCAAGTCGATCCGCAGACCGGTGCGTTTGACGAGCACAAAATTATGCTCGGCTTTCCGGATGCGCAAGCGGCATCCCGCGCTTATCTGGAAAGCTATCACCGAGGCTGGCAAGGGCTCGGCAGCATGGTTCCGATTTCAATTCCTCAACTCAAATGGTGGGCTAAGCATGGCAACCACACCAAGCCGATCAACGCGGCGTCTCTTCCAAATTTAGGGTACGACAATATGAAAAAAGTAATGTGGGACGGTGAGTCTCCCATTGGCAAGACCTATGACGGGTTGCTGTACGATATTCGTCGCCACGACGAGGACGGGTTGATGTACGACCCGTTGAGCGTAGCGGATATTCTGGATGATGCGGAAGGTGTCTATGTCTTTGATGCGCTGGTGACGCCATTTTCGAAGCTCGAACGCAAGATGCAGATCATGCAAAACGTCATGGAGCGAACCAGCGGCACTGTCAAGCCGGTTGCGATGCAAATCACGGAACCGTTCAAGCAGCGGGGAACAGCTAATGTGGCGGTGGTCTACGAACTGTCGGATGGGCAGACGCTCAGTATCTTCTTTCACAATTCGGATGTGATGCCGCAAAAGATTACGCCAACGGACGATCTCATTTCCTGGAAGTGGATGCTCAACAAGAAGGACGTGACAATTGTTGCTGCCCCTGAGCGTGGCGTTGATCTCAATGTGCGCGAGGTGGCAAATCGCCTGATGCGCTTAGCCGAACGGAATTCGGCCACGTTCCAGCGCGCCAACGCGAAGCGCTCGGCGCGCATGCAGGCGATTGACGCATTGAAGACAGCGATCACGGAAAAAGAAGCTACCTTGGCGCGGCTGCAGCGCGAGCTGGAAGTTAGGCGCGTCGAGAAGGAGTCTACGCCCAGTGTTCCGGATGTTCCGGATAGTATCAGCACCGCGCCGGCGGCATCTATCGCTGATCCTGTCGCTGAGCCTGCTCCGGAATCAGCCCCTGAACCAATTGTCGCGGTTGCGACACCGCCCGAATCTGTCGCGGATACTGTTTCCGTCGAGACGGGCGACATTCCACCGGAAGAGATCGTGGCGCCACCGGCCGTTGAAGCGCCGGAGGGGAGCAATCCAATTTCCGAAGAAGTATTGCCGCCGGCGGTCGCTGACCCTGCTCCCGTTATCCCTGCGGTTGTGACAGTTAATCCAGTTACTGAAGCCGATCCGGCTGTTGTCGCACCTGTGGCACCGGAAGCGGCTGTAGAAGAACCAACGTCGGTTGTCGAATCGCAGCCGGTGGCCGAGTCGCCAATCGTTACCGAAGCTGAAGTCATTCTTGCGCCGGTGGAAGCTACCCAAGAGGTTGTTGCTGAACCTACTGTGGCGAGTGAGCCGACGCCGGTTGAACAATCCGAGCCCGTTATTCCTGAGCCGCCAGCCGAAATAACAGCAGACGGGGTATTCCTGCAGTCTGTGATTGACGGCCAGGTCGACATCTTTGATCCGGCGCTGTCGGCCAATATCGAAGCCATCCTGACGCGCAATCCCGACGACGCCGAAATCCTTGCGAAATGGCAGCGTGCCGTTTCCACCTACACCGCCGCCATGATGGCCGCGGCTTCCCAAACACTGAGCAATTGAACACCATGAACCAAGTATTAGAGATATGCGCAGTAGAAACAAGCGAAAGTATCCCAGCGCCAGTGGTTCTCGACACGGCGTTTCAGCAAGCCTGGGAGGGACAGCGTAGCGTTGTTCCTGTGGACGCCGAATTCGTTACCCAATTCATCTCCGGCCGGCAGATTCAGTACCGCAATGCGCATGCAGCAGACGCTCCTTACGAACAGGCGAGCTATGTGTTTCGCGACGGCAGTGGATTCGTTACGATCCAAGACGCGTCTGGCGTCGAGTTGTCGACCATCGAGGTACGCGCGGTCGACGTGCCAGAATATCTCCAGGGACTGACCGATCTGAGCGTAGTTGCGGGGGCGTTACTGGACGACGCCGGCTCGCTGGCCACCTTACGCCTGACCGCCGAGCTGGGCGGCCTGGTGGTGCAATACAGCAAGCTCAAGGGCAGCTATCAGGTAGCGGATCAACTCGCGATGCTGAAGCTGGCCGCACGCGTGAGCGAGATTATGGCTCTGCTAGGCCGGGCGCAGTTGTCCGACGCCGTGGCGAATATTGACACATCGTCCTATTTTGAATTCGACGAGCACATCAAGCCGTCTGCGCGCCAGAAGAAGAACAAGGCAGCCATGGCGCTGCTCAAACAGATTGATGCTGGCCAGATCGATGCCGAGGCATTGAGTGCCGAACAGAAAGCCATCTTGGCCGGATATTCTGGCAATGGCGGCGGCATGACGGGGGCCGATGGCAAGACCGGCAGCCAATACGAGTATTACACTCCGAAGCCGCTGGCCGAGGGCATCTGGTCCTTGATGGCTGACATGGGTTTTACGGGCGGCAAGGTGCTCGATCCTGCCGCCGGCACTGGCATTTTCGGGGCAACTTCGCCGCAACATGCCGTGATCGACGCGGTGGAGCTGGACACCACCTCGGGCCGCGTCAATCAGCTGGTCAATGGCAGCGCGCGCAATCACGTCACGATCAGCGCTTTCGAAGCCGTGGCGGCCAATACGCCGGACGAGATCTACGATGCCGTGGTCACCAATGTGCCGTTTGGCGACAACGCCGCGCGTGGTAAAGAAAAACTCAAGGATCCACGCTATCAAAGCGAATCGCTGGAAGCATATTTTATCTTGCGCTCCCTGGAGAAGCTGCGTCCGCGTGGCCTGGCCTGCTTTATCACCAGCAAAGCTTTCGTCAGCAGTGCGGGAGAGCAGAAGCTGCGCTATAAGGCGTCCCTGAAGGCCGAATTCATGGGCGCGTATCGCTTGCCGAACAAGATGTTCGATGCGACGGGCGCCGATGTGACCACGGACGTAATTGTGTTTCGCAAGTACAGCAGCGAGGCCGCCGAGAAGATCGAGGAATTGCAGCAGCAGGATCCCGACAAGTTGCATGTGGCGGGCGTTCTATGGGATGAATTTCTGTCCGGTGGCTATTTTAAGGGCACTGGCCGGCGCTTCATGCTGGGCGAAACCACCATGGACAAGGGCCGCTTCGGCGAGGTGGAAAAGGTTGTAAGCGACGACAGTATCGGTAACATCTCGAAGCTGCTGCGGCGCTTTGGTGAGTCGCGCATCGATTGGGGCAGCCTGAATGCCGCGCCGACGCTGCCGATTAGCTATAGCGACGGTGACGCCATTGCGGTCGCAGGGCGCACGATGGTCTATCAGAACGGCGTGTTTGCACCTGTGAAACAGTCGCCGGCGGACGCCAAGATGGTTGATATTGCCGATCGCTTGTATTCGCCGCTGCGCGCGGTCAACCAGGCCGCCACATGGAGCGATGCGAGCCGTCTGTACGCCTACATGATCGAGAAGGCCGATTATCAAGGGATGCCAGCATGGGTGAAGGATTGCGTCGTCGGCATTGACAATGCGGTCAATCTGAGCGAGCAGGCGGCCGTGTTCGATGTCCTTAAAACGGCGCTGGCGCTACGGGATGTCGTCAATCAGCATGCGCCGGAAGAGCCGTTTAGTTATGCCGAGGTCTATCTGCAACTTGGGGAGGCGATCAAAGGCCAGGTCAAGGGCGTCAAGGCCATACCGTCCGGCGTGCCGAAAGCGTTGCGCGATGCTGCGGCACTCCTGGGCATTTGGTACAACGTCAAGACTCGCGCTTTCAGCAATCGCTGGATGGGCACATCCTTGGCCGAAGTGGCGGTCGCCGAGCTGGCACCGACCCAGAAATACGAGCGGGCCAAGTATGAGCACGCGGACGACGCCGGCTTTATCGCGCTGGCGCACCTGAAAGAGGCACTGGGCAGCGACTTCGACCCGATGGGCGGCGACGCCTGGTGTATTTCACCGGATGGTCAGAGCGCCATGTCCGCCGAAGATTATTACGCCGGCAACTATGCCGACTTCTTGAAGCGTAATGCGGCGGAAATTGAGGCGGTGACGGATCCTGCCATCCGCGACAAGCTGGTGCGCCAGCGACAAGCTGCCGACGATCGCCTGGTGAAACCGGATGTGTCGGCGCTGACGATGAACCTGGCGACGCCATTTGTCGAGATCGAGCGCAAGGCCGAGTTCTTGCGCAAGTATCTGCATCCGGGATTCGCGGTGGTGTCCAGTGCGGACGGGCCGGTGATCGGCTTCGAGGGGACCAAGGGCAAGATGGCGGATGAGGATTTCCGCAATCTTAAACGCTACGCCGAATACATCAAGAGCGGGGGGCTGAGCACCCGTACCAAGCAGGAAGACAAGGCCATCGATTCGACCCTGGAGCCGGTGCGCATCGAGCGCCTAAAACAGCTCATTACCCAGACCAATCAGAAATTTGACGCCTGGACGAAAGCCAATACCAGCATCCAGGCCAGCCTGAAGTCGCAGTTTGAACGTCCTGATAACCTGTTCTTCCGCGAGGTGGACGATACGACGCCGTTGGAAATTCCGGGCTTGAACCCCGCATTTCAGCCGCATGGCTACCAGAACGCCACGATTCGCCGGTATGCCAAGCGGATGGGCGGGATATTGGGCTTCGACGTGGGCCTGGGTAAAACGTTTACCTCATTGACAACCGTGCAGCACATCCAAAGTATCGGCGTGAAGAAGAAAACCTTCTTTGTGGTCCCTAACTCGACCTTGACCAACTGGCAGAAGGAAACCAAGAGCTGCTATGCCTCGACTGAGGATTGCCTGTTCGTCGGCCTAGAGACGGTCGCCGACGGTGCTGCCCAGTTGAATTCCGGTAACTACGCCCGTGACCTCAATATCGTCCTGGAAAACCGTCATCGCAAGATCTTTATGACGCTGGAGGCGTTTGCCATGATCCCGATGCGTACGGCCACGTTGGAAGAATACGAAAGCCATTTGAAGCAGCACGACGCCTCCTATGACGGCGATGAAACCAAGAGCAAGGCCGCCTCAATCATCAAGGAAGGCAAGCTGGCCGGTGTCACGAAGTCCGGCGGCAAGGGTTCGGCGGCCGTGCCGTTCTTCGAAGACATGGGCGTGGATTCGTTGGTCTTCGATGAGGGGCACACCATGAAGAACAGCAAGACCACGGTGGATTTCAAGGGCGCTAAGTTCCTGTCGGCACCAGTGACCTCCGACCGCGGCCTCGATGCGCAAATTAAAACCTGGTATGTGCGTGGTAAAAGCAAGCTGGGCGACGGCGTGCTGGTGCTCACCGCCACGCCGATCACGAACAGCCCGCTGGAGATCTATGCCATGTTGACCCTGGCGGTGGGTGAACAGGAAGTCAACCGGCGCATGGGTGGCGTGCGCGGGGCAGATGCCTTCATGGAAGCGTTCTGCGATATCACTGAAGAAGAAACTACCTCGCTGTCGGGGACGGAGCGGCTGTCCCGTGTTTTCCGTGGTTTGCAAAATACGGCGCTGCTGCGCGACGTGTTGGGGCAGATCGCCAACATCAAGACGGCCAAAGAGGTCGATTTGTCGATTCCAGAGGCGCAGGAGCTGTCCACGGCGGTCGAGCTGCCGGAAGCGATGACGGAGGAGCTGAAGCGTATGCAGCGGCTGTACAGCACGGCATCGCGCCTCGTCCGCGAAAAACCTGTTTCACCGCATGAACAGGACGAATTGTTCGCGTACCTGAAGCAGAGCCGCGAAACGCCGGAGTTGGTCGCGCACCCATTCAATTTTATTAACAAGGTCAGCAAGCTGATTGCGGATCCAGAGACCGCGCGCCAAACCTCGGTCTACCTGTTCCCAGCCTCGCAAGCAGAGATTGCCCAGCAGGCTGTCGATCAGTTCAATGCCAGGAAGGTGACGGAAGAGCGAAATCGTCCTACCTTGCTGCAACGTGATGAGAGCGTAGTAAAACGGACGATCAAGAAGGGAGGCGCTGACGGCGACGGCGCTGATGTTGAGGTGCTGACGGTCCGCGTCGTGGCCGCGATCGATGGTGACAAGATCGTGATCGATACTGAGTCGCAGTCGACCCAGAATGTGTTCCTCAAGATTGCGACCGCTCTTAAATTGGACTTGGATGTCACCATTCCGCCCAAGCTGGCTGCGTTCCTGGGCAACTTCCAACAGGAGCAGGCCGCACCCAAGGCGGGCGGCAAGGCGAAGCAGCTGGTGTTTTGTGACATGCTGGCGCTGCATAACAAAATCCGCATCATGTTGGGCAAGCGCTGCGGCATTCCATCCGGCGCAATTGCCATCGTCAATCCTGAGGCGATCAAGGACGCCGGCCAGATGCAGGATGTGCAGGACGGCTTCAATGCGGAAGGCGAACAAAACCGCTTTACGGTCGTGATCGCCAACAAGAAGGCCGAAGTCGGCATCAACCTGCAAAAGGGTACGCAGGCCATTCACCATCTAACTGTTGGCTGGACACCGGATAGCTTGCATCAGCGTAACGGGCGCGGCGTGCGCCAGGGTAATCGACTGCAAAGCGTGACGATTTATCACTACGACGCCGACGGTACCTTCGATGAATACAAGCGCGGTATCGTTAGCAAGAAGGCTGACTGGATCGGCGAGCTGATGTCCGGCAAGGGTAACTCCGTCAAGATCGCCGGCGGCATCTCCAATCAGGATGTGGAAATGCTGGCCGAGGCTGCCGGCAGCGCAGAGGGCATGCGTGCTGTACGGGAAAAAATCGCCAGCCGCGAGGCGGTGGAGCGGCAACGTAGCGCCAAAGACGCATTGACGGCCAATCTATCGACCATGATGGCGCAGCGGGAAGTGGTGGCGCGCTACCCGACGGTCGGTATCTACCTGGGCGAGCAGGTAGCCGATGCTGCAGAAGCCTATTTCAAGCTGACGGCGGTGAAAGGCCGTTACGCGCGCTATGCCGATGCCAAAGATCCTGCGCAGACCGCGCGCGCGGCTGAGTTGCTGTCAAAGGCCCAGGCGGTGTATGACCGGATCGCCAATCCGATCAAGGCAAGTATTGCCATTGCCCCAGATAGCCGTCTCAAGACGTTAGAAGAGGCATTTGGTCAAACGAGCTGGGTCGAGACCGCGCGCGGATCGCAGGTAGTCAAAGGGATCAATCGCAACGGGATTATGAGCAGCGTTGCCAGTTCCGCCGGCGGCAATTCTTATACATCGTTTCGATTCTCCGTCATCGACGAGTCACCGATTGCACAAAACTGGGATACCGAAACCACGACGGCACGCGTGCTTGCTGACGAATCTGAAGCAAAGGCGCTGAGCCTCTGCGCCGACGCTGGCGTGTCGCTGGGCCGGATTGAACAAGCTAAAACCGGTGAGGCCAAGATCATTCGCAATCAGATCGTCGGTACAGGGGACTTCGTGATTGATCGCAAGGATCGCCTGTGGATTGTGGAAGATGGCAAGACAAGTAGCGTGCGGTCGATCGATGCCGAAGCGGCGAAGCTCCAGCGCGCGGATGAAAGTATTGTGTTTAGCGGGAATATCATCACTCAGGAGCATCCAGATAATGCTGTCTATCGTGCGACGGTGTTGCGGGCCGCGGCTGTTGATGACGGGCTGATTGCGCGCGGTCAAGGCGGCATGAATGCTGCCGCGATCGGGCTTTTGTATTCGACGTTGAATGCGGATGTGAAAGCTGCGCTCAAGGCAGCGCCACGCATTAGCGCGCTTCCCGATGAAGTCACTTTACCAGAGCCGATGTTTCCACTCGTGCTGAAACAAGGGGCGGACCAGTCTTTGCCGCTGATCAAGCGTATCGTCTCCGAACAGGAGGGGAAGGTGGAATACGTCACAGATCAGAATGGCGCCATCCGCGTGCTGGTGCCGGACGATGCCACCGTTGAGCGTTACAGCAAGCCGTCGTTAGAGAAAACCGCAAAAATGCTGCTACGGTACGGCATTACACAAGGCATGAAGGTGAGTGCGGCAGCGCTAAAGGTTTTCCATGACGAAGATAATGCGGACTTGGTTGAGGCACTGGTGAGAGCGGTCAACGGCGTGATCGGCACGATTGACTACACTACGATGGCCGCGGCCATCGAGGCCGCCACCACGTCGGAGGAGTTGGTGTGGTTGTGCAAGCAGGCCTATATATCCTATTATGCGGCGCTGGATTGGGACGACGCGGCGATCAACGCGCATTATGCTGAGACGTTTTCGGTCATGGTGAATGCCGCCTATCGTCGTAAATCCCTGACGCTCACGCAGCCAGCATCGACGCCGGCGGCCGAGGTGCCGGCCGCGACGGTCGCTGATGTTATGCCGTCACTAGAAAAATACGTGGCGATCATCGGCAATACGATGGCATTCAAGGATACGATTAAATCGGTTGCGCTGACGATGGGCTTTAAAGCGATGTTCCGAGGCAAGTGGCCGTCCAGGCAGCTACAGAGCGCGCCGGTCAATTCGTGGGTGGTGCCGCGCGAGGTCTATGAAACCATCTTGCGGGAGTATGCGGATCAGGTTCGCAGCTACAACATCTCTATTGCTTAACAGGAAGCTACATGCAATTCGTTAATTATTTACCCGATCAGGACTACTTGGCTGACAAACTAGCGGACCACCGGGTGGAGTTTGAAAAAAACAATCCGGGCCAATCGCATAGTGAATTCATGGCTCGACTTGCCAACAAGATCGTGCGCGCCGCACCGCAGAACTATCTGCGATTCGGCCCGTATTGGTGGGCGTTGAAGCTGGCGCTGATCGCTCGCGGCTATGCATACTCTGGGGAGCTTGAGCCGCTGCTGGCGAGCACATATAGTGGCCAGAACGAGCAATGGGAGTTTGATGCTGATGTCACGATCGTTGCCGCCTTCGAGTTTGCTGAGATGTACGACGCTACCCAATTTCAAGGCGTGCGGCAATTTGATCTATTCGGCAATGGCGAGTTTTACGTGTTGATGGATGAGAGCGTTGAGATGACGCGCTTGTAATTAGTGTGTCACCGGTTCAAAGGCTAAATCCATTTCTTCGGCGATGACCTTGAGCCGCTTGTCTCGGGTCCACAGGCGGGCAGCATGGATTGCTGTGCTGGCCAGCAAGTGCGTATCAATATACCCAATGCCACGCCCCATGAGCTTGTGCTGTTCGATGAAGAACAACGTTTCCTCGTTGGTGGCGGTGGGTAATTGCGGTAGCGATTGCAATAAATTTAAGATTTCGCTCCGGTTGCCCAAGCTGCCGCAAGCGAGTTCACCGACGACGAAGGGGTGACAATAACCCCTTCCCATTTCTAATAGCCCGGCTAGTGCTGGGCTACCGGCGCGCAAATGGTCAATCCAGATGGATGTATCGACCAAAATCATTGCGTCTCGCCCTTGCGACGTGCAATCTCCTGCAGTTGTGGTTCGCTGCCGCCTAAACGCGCCAGGCGACGCGCACTTTCACGCTGAATTAATGCGTTCAGCGCTTCCTTCAACAGCGCATTGCGTTCGTCCAAGCCGCACAATGTTTGCGCGCGGGCAAGAAGGGCGTCATCTAAATTGACTGTGGTACGCATAGGGTGCTCCATGTAAATAATTGAACCAATTATAGCATCAATTGATGATGTAATTGGTTCTTGGTATGTTGGCCGAGATGGAAACCGCAGAATAGTCGCGTAGATCTTTTGCTCGACAATGCTGAATACAGACGATTCAGAGCGATCATGGCAAAAGACACTGAGAAGAATGTGCCCAGCCTCTTCGGCAAAATGGGCACGTCGGCAAAAAAATGGTTTTCCGGGAACGTCGAGAAAGTGGACGATCTGGGCAAGGATGACCCCTACGCCTTTGACTTTGGCGCGGCGTCACAGTCTCTCCTGGGCACAGGCCGTCGCGCCGCCCGCATGCGCGCGCAGATTTATCAGAAATGGTCGTTTATGGAAGGCGACCCGATTGTGTCCGGCGCACTGTCGCTGATCGTCACGTCCGCGCTAGGCGGCCATGAGACGACGGGCAATACGGTCTTCATCGAAAAGAAGGCCGAGACGATCAAAAATATCAAACTCGCCAAGATGGTCGATGAGATCGACGCTGCCTTGACGCCCAAGCTCAATCAAATGGCGCATTGCATGGCCTATAACGGGGCAACCTTTGGGGACAGCTATGCGCGGCCCTATGTTGATAGCAGCGGTATCCGTGAATTGTATTTTGGCGAGATTGTCCGGCCACCTATGGTGCAAGCCTACGAGAAGGGCAATCGCACAGTGGGGTATATGGTCTATTCCGGCGCCAAGGCGATTGAGCGGCTAGATACAACGCAGCTTCTGCGCCTAAAAATGCCGAGGCTGGTCTGGGTGCCGCAGTTCGCGGTGCAGGACAAGGTGATCAAAATGGCCCTGTCCGAAAATGACCTGGATGAACTGCCGATTCTGCCGTCGATGGTCGGCGGCTCCTTCTTGCACCAGGCCGAAGAAGCCTACGATCATCTCTACGCCTCATTGCTTGGCTTGATCGGCCAGCGTTTCGCCGATTCGATTGATGAGCGCGTGCTGGGATTCAATGGCGATGGCATGACGGGAGACCAGAAGAAGAAATTTGGTGAGGGTGTCATGACCATGCTGAAGCAAGCGAAACAGCGTGCGCAGTGGGCGATTGAACATGGTCAGCCGATTCTGGAGAAGTTCACCACGGTGTTGCCATATCACGGCGACAAGCAGCTCACGAACCTGTCACAGTTGGTTGGCGACTCGGGCCGCAATGGCGAACCGTCGATCGAGGATGTGATGATGCACGCGCGCTTGCTGGGTGGCGCGCTGGGGGTGGATCTGTCGATGCTGGGTTTCGCCGATCAGCTATCCGGCGGATTGGGCGACGGCGGCTTCTTCCGCGTTAGCGCCCAGGTGGCGGAAAAGTCGCGCATTATCCGTGGCGCGCTGTCCGATTTCTTCAATTCCGTCATTGATCTGCACACGATGCACCGCTACGGGATCGTGTTTTCGGAAGAAGAGCGCCCCTGGAACATCAATTTCTACGGTTCCATTTCCGCCATGGAGGCCGAGAAGCAGCGGACCCGCCTGGAGTCAGCGAACTCCGCCGCTATGCTGGCGCAGGTCATGTCTCAGATTAAAGAGATGGGTCTGGACGAAAAGACGACTGCCATGTTCCTGGCGAAGCAAATGCTGTTAGATGAAGATGAGGCGGCCGCCTATGCCAAGGCCATGGCCGCCAAAGCTGTCGAGGAGAGCGATATTGGGGCTGTTTGATAACGTTGCCAATAGCATTGCCTTGCCGAAGAGCGCCGGCGCCATTGCTGCCATTGGACAAGCCAAGAAGTATCTACCGCCGCGCTTGGGAGCGCTGGTCAATGTGGGCTTGGGTGTTGGTAATAAGCTGCTGAGCGGCGATCTCGGTGGCGCTGCACTCTCGGTCCTGGATTCAGGTCTACTCGCCAATTATTTCCCGCGAGTGGACGGCCTGGCCGCATTGGCGGCGTATTGGGCCACGCCGACACCGCTCTTGGGTGGTATTACGCCGGCGGAAGCCAAGGCGATTTTTGATGAGTGCTCGGCAACCCGGTATGCCAAGAAAAACCTGTTTCTGGTCGAAGTCACGGATCTGATGCCGTCCAGTATGGATTCGTTGGTGTCGAAGCTGATGGCCGGCGACGGCGCCAGCATGTTCAACCTGTTTGCGACCGAGGTGAATTATTCGCCCTGGACGATTACTGGGGACAAGATGCGGGTCGGATCCGCGTCGATAGATTCGGTGCATAGTTTGGAATCTGTCGACCTGCGACTCACGACCATGGACGATTCGGTGGGCACGCTCAAAAAATGGTTTGAATCGAAGGCGGCGGCCGCGACCAAGCGGGACGGCTGCGTCGGCGTACCCATCGAATACCTGGTCAAGATCCGTATCTTGCATTCCTTTATTACCGATGCGAGCAATCGCGGCGGCTACGAGAGCGTTCTATATATGCGTCCGGCCAGCGTTGAATTTGATCTGTCGCGACGAGACGACACGGTGCAGGAAATTCAAATGACGTTCTCGCAGTTCGATTCATTCTTTCCGATAGCTTGACATGACCATTCAATCCGATAGCTTTGGCTTCCTGGTAGGCGATCCTGCTGATTGGGGCGAGGCACTTAAATTATGGGCCGCTATTCAGGATGACGTGCGTGGCATCCGCCAGGCGCTCACCTCAAGCGCTGCTGCCGCTAAACGGGCCACCCAGAGCAGCACGGCCCCAGTTCTTGCATTACCACGCCGTCAAAGCGCCGCGGCTGCGAAGGTGGTACAGATCGCCTCCAGGACGGTTGTGCAGCCTACGTCGTTGCTGAAGACGGCTGTTGTCAGTAAGGATGTGCTGCGGGCGGCCTTTCCTGAAACTGTGCGCCGCGATGCCAATGGCAGGTTTGTGCGGACAGATCGGGCGATTATGCTAAATGCGCTGCGCGCCGGGCAAGATCAGCCGAGTGAACGCAATGGAAAGGGCGAAAGCACTGATGGCCGCTCGGCTGTTTCCGGAAGAATCGGCGCGGTGGGAACCATGGCATCGAATGCGATCGACCGCGCGCCGGATGTGGATCCTGCCATCACCGCCGCAAAGGAACTCAGTGCGATTGTGACGCCGATCGGACGTGGTTTCGGCAAGATGCTTGGCCGTGACGGGGAAGAAAAGAAGAAGGTTATTTGGTTCAAGCGACTCTGGACCGAGTTACGGGGATTACGGCGGGATGAGACGGAATTCAGCAAGGCGCAACTGCGTAAGCTGGCCGCGATTGAGAAGAAGCCCGCCGCCGGCAGCAGTTCAGGGGGATTGCTGAGCCGTTTGGCGCCCAAAATCCCCGGACTCGGGATGCTGGGGAATTTGCTTGGCAAGGGTGGTAAGGGACTATTCGGGCTCGGCAAGGGCTTGTTCCGGCGCCTACCGCTGCTGGGCGCAATGCTGGCGGGCGGTTCTGCGTTGGCCAGCATGTTTGGTAGCGACGATCCTGACAAAACGCCGGCAGGAAATCGGAAAGGCCGCTTTGCCGGGGCCGGCAGCGGTGTGGGTGCATTAATCGGTGGCGGCATAGGGCTGGCTTTTGGCGGTCCGATTGGTGCGATGATCGGCGGGTTCATCGGCGACAAGCTGGGTGAAGTCACCGGCGAATGGCTATCCACCTTCGACTGGAAGGAAATTGGCAACAAGATCACGGCAACCTGGGACGACGGCGTTCAGAAATTTAGTGATGGATGGGATGCGATTACGGGCTTTTTTAAGGATAAATTTGAGATTGCCAGGAATGCCGCCAATGTGGTGAAGGATCTCGCCGTTCAGGCGGGAAACGCGGCTAACGAGGTCGTCAAGGGAAAAACTGGGATTGACGTCAAGGCAAAGGTAAGTAATGCGGCTACGATTATGAAGAATACGGCTGTTGCTGCCGCGGATACCGTCGACCAGTATGTCGTTAAGCCGGTGACGGCGGTCGCTGGCGCGGCTGCCAATTACGGGCAGCAACGTGTTGCCAAGATGGCGACACCGATTGGCCGTATGGTCAATGAGCGCTGGCAGACTGCAAAGGACTATTTGGTCGGCGGCGCGAGTTCTGCCGGCGTTGACCCTGGTGTAGTGGCGCAAATCGCGCATTTCGAGAGTGGTTTCAATAAGGACGCCGCTCCGATCCAGAAAAACGGTAAAAAACTGTCGAGCGCTCATGGTTACGGCCAGTTTATCGACGGGACTTGGACCGACATGATCAATAAATATGGCGGCAAGTATGGCGTTGATGGCGCTGGGAAATTGTCGAAGCAAGATGCAGAGAAGTACCGGAGCGATCCTAAAATTCAGGCTGGCATGCTGGCTGAGTTTACTCGGGAGAATATTGCAAAGGGGAGGAAGCTCGGTGGTACGGACGACGCAGCGAACGTCTACGCCTATCACAATCTCGGCGATGGTGATGCCGGCCGCATCCTGAAAGCGGTCAAAAATAATCCAGAAACGTCGGTGCGGGATGCGCTGGTGGGTGGTCGTGAGGTCAGTGACAGCGAGCGCTTGCGGATTGAGGCCGTCATCAAAAACAATAAAAGCTTGTATGGTGACGGGACGATCTCTGCTGGCGCCGCTTATCAAAATATGGGCAACAAAATGCGTATGGGCGAATTCTTCGCGCAGGATGCGAGAGCAATGCAGGCAAAGAGTGTTATGCCCTCGCTAGCGGTGACGCCGCAAGTGCCGGCGGTGCCGAATATCTCTGCCGTGCCGAATATACCGACCGTGCCTGCTATAGCGAAGATGCCGGATATCCCCGAGATTGCGTCAATATCGCCGGCGACGCAGCTCAATGCCAGGCCGTCGGGCACGTCGGTGACGGTCGTGGTACCTAAGTCTGATGTGGGGCAAGACTTGCGCGACCGCAAAATTGCCCATGTGGTGACGGGGGGAATGTCGGCGAATGGTTAGAGACGAAGTTAGAGTTTTTTTTGCGACGGTTTTTGATGGAATATTCTCTGACTATTAAGAAAGACTGGGGCCAGTTATAAAGATTTGATGTAAAGTAAATGTTCCGAATTGGCAATAAAACTAGGGGATCTAATGGCCGCACAGAAAAATAATGGAGCAGATGACGGGGAAAATCTTTCGAAGATTAAAGGATTGATCGAGGCTGGAGAGATCGATGCTATTTCCATAGACACGACAGTCTTTGACGATAATGGGATGCGGTTGGATAAAGGTCTTTTCGCGCAGTTACAGCAGTTTTCTCGTCATCCGTCAGATCTCATTATTTCAGAAGTCGTGTTAAAAGAAATTCAGCTTCATCTTATTGAACATCTTCAAAAGGCGAAGGGAAGATTCAGTCGAGATATGGCTGATGCATGTGAGTTCGTGGGTGGAGAGATCGCTGAGGTGTCTGCGCTCAAAGAAAAATTATCTAAAATGCCGCTGCCAGAGAAATTGTGTGAGGAGCAAATTGAAACTTTTATTGAACAATCAAAAGCCGAAATTATCGTTGCCGAAAAATATATTCAGGTGGGAGATCTGCTGAAATTATATTTCGAAAAATTGCCTCCATTCCATAACGAAAATCCGAAGAAGAAAGAATTTCCAGATGCCATTGCTCTAGCGAGTTTGGACGGATGGGCCAATGCAGAAAAGCGGAAAATAGTGGTTGTTTCAAGAGATGGAGATTGGAAAAGTTATTGTGATAAATCTGAGAACCTATATCTGGTAAGGGATTTTGCTGCAGCCTTAGAACTGTTTCAGAAACCGGACCAGTTTATTAGATCCAGACTGGAGCGCATTCGAGCAGATTTGGAGAACAAAGAATCTGATATGTCACGGATACTCCGGCAATACATCAAAGATTATGATGTTTGGGAAACCGCAGTGATTGAGGCAGATTCTCAATTCGAATTTGAAGAAGAGGGCGTATTCATCAAAGAAATTGTGGATGTTGTTCTATTAGAGGGTGAAGACGGGATTAGATTGACAGATGTTGATGACGATTCTTTCTCGATCAATTGCGAGTTTCAGGTTGAGGCATTATTCACAGTTGAGTTTAGATTTAGAAAATGGGACAGTATCGATAAGGAATATGTTCGTATGGGAAAAGGCAATGTTGCAGTTCCCGGTAAATTTGAAATGTCTGTGAATTTTAATCTGCCTATTAAAAGCCGTGATTTCGAAGACGGCTCGCTCAACGTTTTCGTGGGTCAGGTGTTTATTGAGGCTGGCGAAATTGAGCCTGATTGGATGTCGAACAGAGATTGATGTGCAACGGCTCGGGATCTGATATGGAAAACACCATCATTTAAGGCCGTCATGAGCCGGTAAAGTTAGGCCCACTATCTAACTTACCCGCATGAGGGCACCGTGACCGTATCCAATCCCGCTTACTTGCAGAGCCTGTACAACACCACTCGGGCGATGGGCGACAAAGCCATCTCCAGCGATGCCGCTTTCGAAATTGAGGGCTTTGAGCAGATGTGGCTGCTGACCAAGCAGTTTCCGTGGCCTGAGCTCTCCAGCGCCGGCGAAATTGAAATTCCCATGCCACTCGGTGCGGCGAAATGGGAGGCACAGCAGGTCAAAGTCAACCAGCAAGGTCAAATTACCTTGATGGAGACCAAGGCCGGCCACGTCTCCAAAATGATGCTGAACCTGATTCGTACCGGCGGCAAATTCAATGCCAAGGTTTATGAGGGCACACCGTCCCAGTTCTCGGTTGCGAAGCCGATTTATGATTGCTTCATCCAGCTGGATAACCCGGATCGTGATTGGGAAAACCGCTCCCAAGTGTTGAATATCTCGGGCACGCTGTTTTTCCATTATTTCAATGAAGAAATTCCGGGCAATATTTAAGCGTCATGGCGGAGTTTTCTAAAGCGCTGAAGGAGCTGGCCTTGCTCTTTCTGGCACAGGAAAGGCCGGTGGGTATCGTGCTGGAGGAAGAAACGGTGCTTGCCCAGGCGCTGGCCGCCGCCAGATATTGCGGTGGCTATGGCGCATTTGATGCGTTGCTGCCCGCGATGGCTTTTGCAGAGATGTCGACGGAAGCACGTGATCCCTGGGAGTCTTTATCGTCGTACCCACGTTTTCCTGTTCCGGACAACCTGTATCCGACCAGCGACTTTGTTGAGATCGACACGCCGCTGACGCAGAGCGAATGGGCGATTTTGCGTCCGTTGTTTATTCTTTACGTCGAGCGAGAAAACGCCGTCTACCTAGAAGCGTCTCGCTCCCTTGGCGTCGATGTCTACGGACGCTCTGCGTCCGAGATTGCCCAAGACATCGTTCAAAGGGAGGCGGACGTGCAGCGCTTGATGTTCTGTATGCCTATCGTGACGGTCTAGGGTATGCAACTGATTTTGTCATCCGGCACGGTGCTGCGCGGCGATCTGCTGCTGAGCGCCTGTCTGCATTCTGATCTGGCGCCGGTGCCGATGACGCTGGAAGCGGTCGTCAGGGCGACCGATACAACGGTCGCGGGGCTCAAGCAAGGTGAAACCATCAGCCTAGCCAGTGAGGGCTATATATTTCGCATCGTTCAGGTTCAGCGCAGCAAGGTGTCGGCCAACGTCCAGGGTAGCGACCAGATGGCTGCTTTGCACATTGTGGCGCTATTTGAGCCTTGTCATCAGATCGCATTTCGCCGCAAGACAGCGGTAATCAAAGAGGGCGCCACGCTAGGTAGTATTTACGGCGCGTGCGGTGCGCGCGTCAAGATTAATGCGGATTACCCGATTGCGCGCTTTGCCTGTTATGCCGGCGGCGTGCCGAGCTACGAAGTCGCCAAGGTGTTGCAAGAAGAGGGCGGTGCCATTTATACCGATGGCCGGGAAGTCACGTTCATTCGCCTGCAGGATATTTTCAAGCAAGAGCCGATATTGCGCCTGGAGCAGGATACGACTGAGAATATCGATAGCGGCTTCATGGAGCGCCACGAGGTGCCGTCTTTCTTTTCGATTGATGCATCCGGCGCATTTGTCTATGGCAACCGCTCCAAAGTGCGTGCTATTGGCTATCAGCCAAGAACCGATATCCGCATGCTGTGGAACATGACGCGCGCCTTGATTCAGAAAAAAATCTTGAAATCCGACTATCTCCCGACTGTTAATGCCGGCAAGGTCATTCAGATAGAGCGCATCAACTACGCCATCATCACTGCTGCGCATGCCTTTGAGAGTGGATCGGACGGCGGCGATAGCCGCCTGTACTCCAAATTCTGGCTTGGCACGCTGGAGAAATAGCGCATGCTGCCTTCCCGTATTCCCGGCATCGTCCGGTCCTATCTGGCGGTTTCGCGTGAGTGTCGTGTCGAAATCCCCGGCCTGACGGATGGTGCTGATGTGCTGCCGTTGGCGGAAATTGAGTATCCCATTGGTGACAAGAGTCGTGCGGACAGCCATGCTACCGAGATCGAGATTCTGCCAGGCGATCTTGTCTGGCTGGCATTCGAGGGTGGCGATCCACGCTATCCGATCATCACCGGTTTTCGGAATCCTAGGGCTGGCAACGCGATTGATTGGCGGCGCTGGCATCACGCAAATATCGAACTGACCGCGGACGGGATATTTCGTGTCAATTGCGCGCGCTACGAGATCAATGCCACTGAAATGGTTGACGTGAAGACGCCACAGGCGACGTTTTCAGAAAAAGTCACGTCAGCCGGCCTACTTACGTATCAAGGCGGCTTGGCCGGATCCGGCGGCAGCGGCGGGGCGTCGGCCAAGATACAAGGCGGTATCGAGAATACCGGCGGTGAGATTGTCAGCAACGGTATTGGGGTGGAATCGCACCATCACGAAGAACACGATGGCCCGCCGACTGGCCGGGCAAAAGCATAATTTACAATGGCAAGGAACGATATGGCAAAGAATCTCATTTTCAGTTTTGACGACATGGGCAGCAAGAAAGATGCGGCAACCCGCGCAGTGGTGCGCCACTTCGCTCGCGCAGGCTCCCATATCGTTCAGGGCGACGTGTCGCCCAATATCAAGCGCTCATCCGGCGTGTCCTACCGTGAAATGATATTAACGTTCGCCGATAGTCAGGTAGTGACGTTTTTGATTAAGCAATCAGGGGATATATTTCAGGTCAGGCTGAACGGGAAGATCGTGCCGCTCAAACACCAGGACGATCAGGCAGCGGCCATTGGTGAGATGGTCGGCATGATGGATGCAGGCCGCTCCAAGTTCCAGGCAGCCATGGCAAAGGCGCGTATCCAGTTACCAGATAGCATACGGACGGCAGCGCCAAAAATGGAGATCGCGCTACAGGAAAAACTGGCTGCATTAGATGTCGCCATCGCTGTGATAGAGGACGAAATTTCGATACAGAGAGATTAATTTGTCTTGCTATTGGTTATTGCTGCTCATCGTGGATTTACAATCGTTTGCAAATTTGAGCGAGAAGGCTTGTTTCAATAACGTAGGGTCAATGCTAGAGTAGGCGCGCACCATTTTTGATAGGGTTATTTCTACTAGCCAGTGCGCCAGACTAGTCATTTCCAACCTGGTTGTTGTAATAATGAACTAGCATGGCTCGCTTTTTTGACATTCTTCATATTGAGCCACCCCATGAAACTTCATTATTCCATTCAATCTACATATTCGCAAAAAGCACTTTTGGCGTTTTACGAAAAAGGCGTTGATTTCACTCCGGTGCAAGTCAGCGTATTGGATCCCGTAGCAAGCGCAGAGTACAAAAAAACCTACCCCCTTGGCAAAATTCCATTGCTGACAGGTGACGATATTTTCATCCCAGAATCGACGATTATCATCGAATACCTTGAAAATGAATTTCCCGTTTCGGGCACGAAGTTGATTCCCGAAGATAAGACTGTGGCTCGTCGGGTGCGTTTTAAAGACCGCGTCTTTGATTTATATTTGAATAATCCGATTGCGACGATTTTTTTTGATTCATTAAAACCAATCGAAAAGCAAAATCCAGAAGCCGTAGCTAAGGCACACCAAACCATTGACGTGGTCTACGGTTTTATGGAGCAAGACCTCAAGAACAATAATTTTGCCAGCGGCAACGAATTCAGTATGGCGGATTGTGCTGCTTTCGCACCATTGTTCTATGCCCAAAAATTACATTCATTTGCTCATCTTCCAAACATTAGTGCCTACTTCAATCGCTTGATGCAGCGCAAGAGCGTGCAGCGAGTTCTTGCCGAATTGTTGCCGGCGCTGGAAAAATTCAATAGTAAATGAATGCCCATTTGTTTGTAACTTTAATCATATAGAATTGATTGTCAGTTTAAGGTTGGGCGGGCGCGGCAACGTGCTCGTAAGACCCTTCATATCTCAAAGCTCATAGATATCACATTTGCTCTACAGATTGCGTTTCTGTTTCAGTGATTTGGCTAAGTTGATATAAATAGCTTAAAAGCATATTTACAGAGGCATTCGGCGACTGTCCATGGTTGATTGTTGTCGGCAGGTTCGGCGATTTGATCGCTAAAGAAAATAGCCTGGACAAACTTCTGACATGGAAAACCGCCAAAAGTAGTAGTGCGTCACCGCGTAATAATGGAATTGCACATACCGCGTAGGTACTTCACCTGCGCCGACATTGGGGCAAATCTTAATTACGACAAGGGTGATCTATGCCAAAGCAACATGCGGAATATAACAACGCAAGAACAGAAAAAGTCAGTACGTTTTACACGAAGTTAAAAGAAACGGCGGTCAGCAGCAATGGTGTGTTTGATTCCGCCAGTGCCGGCGCATTTATTGCAGACGCGCAGAGTCTGTCGGCATCGATCACCGGTATTGAGATTCCAGAGAACTTGCAGATTCTCTTCGATGAATCAGGTGACGGTCGCACCAGCATCGCGGGCGCCATTCTGGACGGTGCGACCTTTTACGAAGCAGAGCACGGCGTCGAGCCGACTGCTGATGTGCTGGAATGGGCCATTCACCAAGCCTACGGAACATCGGAAAATGCGCGTTCCAGATACAAGCTCGACTCGGCCTCCAATCTGGCGCACGATCCCATGTCCTTGCAACAAAATCGCGCCGTGATCTCGATTACGGCCGCCATGGCGGAAGCCATTCCGGTTGCGAACTATCTGCCCGCCGATATTGGTTCCAATGAAGCACCGTTGGTGATCGTCTCGCACGAAGCCGGTAGCACTTTCGGCCATTATGGCGCCGGCGATTTGATGGACGGTGTATTGAGCGGCCGTGCCTATACCTCAGCACAGCGCACTCATCTTCTGAAACGTACCGGTGATGACTTTGGCGGCAAGGTGACACCGATTCAACTGACTGCCGATACCTGCGACCAGGATGCACCGTCGGCCAAGCTGCTCAAGGGCCGTACCATCATCTATATCAATGGCTTGCCGGTGGCGAAAGAGACCAGCGCCGACGCGCCGGCTTCGGCCTCGCCGATTAGCGGCTATGTCCGCCTGGGCAGCACGCTCTTTACCGTGTCCGGTTCGATGAACTCGGATACCGGCGCCGTGAAAGTGACGACTGTGCCGGCGTTGCCAGCGAACACCCCAGTGATCGCCGAAGCTGTGATCGACTTCGAGAACAACAAGGGCATTATCCCGATCGTTAATACCATTGCGACGCGCTTTATTCTGCGCGCCTCGCCCTGGAAAGCCAACGCCTTTGTCTCAACGGATAGTCAAACGCAGATGGCCAATGAAATCGGGTTGAATCCGATGGGCGAATCGATGCTGGCCATTCGCAATCAGTTTGCCAATGAGCGCCATTACCAGGTGCTGGAGAAGGCCGCCCGGATTGGCGCCAACAACGCCATGGTCTGGGATTTCAAGTGGGATACCCAAGGTCTGGAAAAGACCCGCGCGCAGATCTGGCAGGACGGTTCCTGCATTCTCGGTGCGGCTAGCCAGCAAATGGCCGAAGACACCATGGATCATGGCATCACGCATTTGTACGTCTCCAAGAAGATGGCGGCGATGATCCAGGGCTTGCCGAGCACCTTGTTTGTCCCGTCAGGTGTGACTGCCCGTCCTGGCATCTATCGCGTTGGTCGTCTATTCGGCATGTACGAGGTGTATTACTCGCCGCGCATCGTGGATGTGGATCACAAAACGACTCGGATTATCTGTATCGGTCGCTCGACCCAGGTGGCGCGTAATCCGTTCGTTCTTGGCGACGCGGTGGCACCAATGCTGATCAACATGAATGCCGATGAAGACCAGCGCTACAAGCAGGGCTTCTATGCGCGTAACTTTACGGCGGTCAATCCGCATCTTCCGTCCGCGATGGGATGTGCCGTCATCGAAGTCATCAATCTCGACTAGTCCACCCACACCGAAGGAGCGGCACAAATGGCAAGCACATTACATTTGGGCGCTTCTTCCCTGACGGGGAAGAGCGTCAATGCATTAGTCGAAGAGGCATTCGGGACATTCGAGTTTCCTCTTGCCTTGCGACTTACGAATAACACACCGCGCTACCTGGTGTTTCCAGATATCCGGGCCGAGCTGAAGCCGAATTTCAGCACGCCAGACAACCAGATCGATGTCACGTTCAAGGATCACGCCCAGCTGACACGTTTTGCGTCGGACGTGGACTCTTTGTCTGAACTGAACCAATGGGCGGAAGCGATGGCACTGGATGCGTTGGACGACGGCCAGCCTGACGAGGTGGCCGCCAAGGCTCCTGCCGGCGGCAAAGGCCAGAAAAAGGCTGCGACTGAACCGAAATCGCCGGCAGACACTGCAGCGGACGACGCGGCCAATACCGACAAAAAATAAGGAACCAATATGTCTACTGCTTTTAACCGGCAACTTGGCTCTCAATCGGGCGTGCAATTGAATCCTTTGCGGGATATGACCGATGGTTACGCGCCGGATAATTCCGATCAGGTGTTTGGCATCGTCATGCGCGCCACGCGCGGGCGCATCGATAAACCGTTTCGCGTCAATCGCGGCAATTTCCAAAAGAAGCTCGGCCGCGGCGAATCGTTGCGCGCATCGGCGCTCAATGAGGCGCATATCCACGTCTATGAAGCTCTGCAAAAGGGTGCGGCCTCGGCGGTGGTGCAGCGTCTGACGACCAGTACCGCCGTGCTGTCGACCATCATTGTGACCCAGCCGGAAGCCCCTGCGACGGACCTGCAATTTACGGTTGCTGCTGATGTGCCAATCGACAAGCCATTTTTGTTGTCGGTAAAACATCTTGAGTGCTACAACGACGGCGTGGTGGTAGAACTGCACGCCGACCCGGTGATGGAGAATGGCGCGTCCGTCGCTAATCGCCTGGTGACGCTGCGATTGCGTGATAAGGATCGCAATACCCTCTACGAATTTGTCGGATCGCTTAATCCG
Organism: Collimonas sp. NPDC087041; assembly: GCF_044745265.1. Taxonomy (NCBI): domain Bacteria; kingdom Pseudomonadati; phylum Pseudomonadota; class Betaproteobacteria; order Burkholderiales; family Oxalobacteraceae; genus Collimonas; species Collimonas sp. NPDC087041. Next base: position 2,269 of record NZ_JBIUZX010000011.1, on the reverse strand, counting down.
GACGCTCTAGATGACTACCAGCAGAGTGCCTACTTGCCGGACGTGGTGGAGCGCACGACCGACAACGTTGAGGTGCTGGTGGGCAATGGCGGCCAGATCGCGCCGACATGGAATGCGTATGGACGGGACGCCAATGGCCGGCCCAAGTTCGCCATTTCTCCGGTGATGACCTATTTTACCGAGGGCAGCACCGCCTATGGTGTACCGGATTTTGCGCGCGCGCGGGATCTGCTGCAGAAGACGGAGCACGATTACGCCTATATCGTCAGCGGTGGTTCGCATGCGCCGGCGCTGCTGTCTGCCTTGGCCCAGTTGGCCTATGACACCAACCGGCAGTTTGCCTGGGATGTCCCTGGCACGCTGACGCCGGAAGCGGCCATTGCCTTCATTGCGCAACTGAACTTTGATTCGCACTACTGCCAGGCGTACTGGGCGCCGCTGAAGTCTGACGATCCACTGGGCTTGAACGGCAAAGTGGTACTCGGCACCTCGGCGTACAACGTGGCACGGCGTTGTTTGCGCAATGCCCAGACGGATGCTAACGGCTTTGCGCCTAAAAACTATCCGATTGCCGGTAAAAACTGGCCGCTGGATAGAACGGGGATTGTTCAGATCCATACGCCGGACGACGACTTGAGCGATCTGGCGGATGCCAAGATCAATCCCGTGATCTACGTCAAATACAACGGTGGCGGCAAGTACGTGTTCAGTGATTCGCTGACCTGCGCTAAAACGGCGGTCTCCATGAAAAAGCTGATCTCGGTGGCTGATATGTCCAGCTCGATCGATGATTGGGTCACGCGCTTTGCGAAAGAGGCGTTGCAGCTCCCCATGGAAGTGTCCGTCAAAAAGACGGATGCCTTCCTCAAAAAGCTGTTCAAGGATGCCAAAACGGCGAAATGGATTGTGCCCAGCACCGAGATGGACGGGGAAGCGTTTCAGTACGTGGTGCAGCCTAATGCGCTACGGCCGGCGGATCGCATGGACGTGTCCTATTCCTTGAAATACGACGGCACCAATCGCCAAACGTTCGTTACCCAAACACTTTCCCGCTAATCGGGCTTTACAAAATGAAAGGAAGAAAATGAGTCATTTAGCTGCAACAGCGATCCGCAATACCTTGTTTGGCAAGGATGTTGCGCACAAAAGCTGGCAGACGGTACTGGATTCGGCATCCGATGACGAAGGCGGCAATGCCGCGGCGGACTACGCCGCGACACATATCGCGCTAGGCGTGGCATCAACCATCCAGGAATGGATTGAAACCGATGATCTGGATGAAGACGAAACCTTGGCTGATCGCCTCCTGGCGAATATGGTCGGTCTGGTGGACGCGAACAAGGACGGCGAGCTGAGCGACGACGAAGCCGACGTGCTGGAGACCGCATTGGAATTCGCCTGGGACTATCTGGCTGAGAAGGGCGTCTCGGATGAGGATTGCAGCAAGCTCCTGAACGATTGGGACGAAGCGGCCGCAGACCGGATCCGGGATCTTCTGGCCGCTAGCTTGCCGGATGGCGATGATGCGTCGAGCGCCGATATCGACAATTTTGTGTTTGGCGACGAGGGCAGCGATGCGGTGCTGGACGCCACCTACAAGAAGCGCATGGTGATCCGCAAGGGCAAGAAAGTGCGAATCAATAAGCGCATTTCGGGCCGGATCCGTCTGACTGCCAAGCAGAAAGTCAGCATTCGCAAGGCGCAGATGAAGGCGCACACGGCCAGCGCCACCATGCGCCGCATGAAGTCGATGCGGCTGAATCGGAAGATGGGTCTGAGCAAGTAATCGTTCTCAACTTGAATTAACACTTCAACACAGCGGGCAGCCAGGTGAATCGGCTGCCCGCAATTTTATGTAAGGCGGAAATATGGCAGCACCTGGGCAGGGCACGACGGCAGACCAGCAGATCCTCGGTTCCCAATGGTTAGGGCTCTCCCAGCATCTGATCGCCAAGATTTATCCAGTTGATAACAAGGGACTGCGCGCGGGGCAAGAGCAGATAGAGGTACACGCACCGGTGACCGCCGGCGGCAATATGGAAGCGACGCTGAATTGGCAGTCGCCATTCGAGCAGAGCAGCCCGGATAGCAAAGCTCCAGCCTTGATTGCCATGCTGCAGTCGGGCGCGCTCGTGCCCGGAATGAACGATTTTTACTCGTTCTTCGGTTGGAAGTGTTGAAGATTGCTTAAAATTGCCCCACTGTTTTCATCGAAATCTGCCCCACCCTGTTAATGCGTAATTCATATTATTTCTGTGGATAAGTTTTC